>NZ_JAOVTJ010000001.1:0-693590 GCF_027736965.1 Campylobacter sp. JMF_11 EL3 | reverse complement strand
GGAGACGAGAATTCAAGCAGACCAGTTAAGATTACAAATTTAGCTCCTGGTGAAATCAATGCAACTAGCACAGAAGCAATCAATGGCTCACAACTATACACAGCAATTGAAAGCAATAAAACAACTGTTGGTAGTTCAAATAACTCAGTATTCGTTACTTCAACCTACGATGATGAAAACGGAACACACTATGATCTAAAAGTTCCTGTTAAACTAGGTGGTGATAATAACGGCACTATCACATTAGTAAGCTATGATGAAAACGGAGACGAGAATTCAAGCAGACCAGTTAAGATTACAAATTTAGCTCCTGGTGAAATCAATGCAACTAGCACAGAAGCAATCAATGGCTCACAACTATACTATGCAGTTGAGGGTAATAGAACAAAAGTTACTGTCAATGGTGGTAAAGTCGCTCCGACAGACGGCACTTATACAGATGGTAACCTAAAACTTACTCATGGTGGCGAAAACAACAACACCTATGACCTAAAACTTGCTAATAACCTAGTAATAGGTGAAGTAGGCGATGGCACACCTGGTAATCCTGGTGAAGACGGCTCAATCAAAGTCCAAGGCAAAGATGGTAAAGATGCTGTAAGTATCGATGCTAACGCAACTGACGGAGCTAGAATTGCACTAGGCAATGACGGCAAAGACGGTGTAACTCTTGCTTCTAAGGACGGCGAAGGCTCTATCGGTCTAAACGGTGCAAACGGAGCAAGTGCTACTATCACTGTCGCCAAAGATAAACCTGGTGTAGATGGACAACCTAACGATAAATTGGATAGAATTCAATACAAAGATAGTAATGGTAACTCTCACTCAGTAGCTACGCTAGATGATGGCTTGAAATTTGAAGGCGATTATGAGGGCGAGATAGCTAAGAAACTAAATGAAAAACAAAATATCAAGGGTAACCATACAGCTGGTAAAGATAGCTTAACAAATGGCAATATAGGTGTTGTTAATGAGAATGGTGATTTGATTATCAAACTTGCAAAACATGTAGATTTGACAAAAGATGGAAATTTATCTATTGGAAATACTTTGGTAGATAACAGCGGTTTAACTATAAGCAATACCGACCCTGATAAAATCATCAAGCTTACAGATAACAATGTTAGCATGGGTGGAAATCAAATCCACAATGTTGCAGCCGGCACAGCTGATACAGATGCAGTCAATGTATCTCAACTCAAAAAAGGTGTTGAGGGTAATAGAACAAAAGTTACTGTCAATGGTGGCAAAGTCGCTCCTACAGACGGCACTTATACAGATGGTAACCTAAAACTTACTCATGGTGGCGAAAACAACAACACCTATGACCTAAAACTTGCTAATAAACTTAGCTTGGGTGATAGTACAGAAAGCGGTGCTGTAACAGTCAATAACAAAAATGGTAAAGCTGGTGTAGAAATCTTTGCAGATGACAATACTGGTGAAGGTCACATTAAGATTACTAACGGTAAAGATGGAAATGATGCTGTGAGTGCAGATATTACGGTAGCCAAAGTTAATCCTACTGACCCTGGTCAAAACGGCACAACCAATACTAGAATTACCTACAAAAATGCTAGCGGTAATCCTGAGACTGTCGCTACTTTAAATGACGGCTTGAAATTTAAAGGTGATAAAGGCGATGTCGTAAGCAAAAAACTTAACGAAACGCTAAATATCAAAGGTAACACCACTGCTAATGCTGAATTAACAGAGGGCAATATCGGTGTAGAAAATGTTGGTGGCGATTTAATCATTAAACTTGCTCAAAATATTGACCTAGGAAAAGACGGAAGTGTTAAAGCTGGTGATACTACTATCAACAACGATGGTTTGACTATTGCAGGTGGTCCAACTATAACCAAAACTAATGTCGATATGGGTGGCAACAGAATTCAAAATGTTGCAGAAGGCACTGACTTAACTGATGCTGTCAATTTATCTCAGTTAAAAGCGGTTGAAGGCAAAATTAAAGCTCCAAATACTGTTAGTTCAAAAAATGGCTCTGTAAAAATTGCAGAGACAACAAATACTGACGGTAGTAAGAACTATGACTTGAAAGTCGCTACTAAACAAAATTCTGATGGCACTGTAAGTATGGTTACTTATAATACTGACGGTAGCGAGAAAACAGGTCCGGTTCAAGTCAAAAATGTAGCAGCTGGTAAGGCTCCAACTGACGCAGTTAATGTATCTCAATTAAAAGAGCTAGTTGGAAATTACACTGTTGAAAACTACACTGATGAGAATGGCAATACATTTAACAATGTAGTTCAAACAAAAGATGAAAAAGGCAAAACTGTAACGCTAAAAACTTACAATGTCAAAGATAAAGGTGAGTATGTTACAAACAATGTCGTAACTGCGATTTCTAAGATGAACGAGCAAGGTATTAAATTCTTCCATACAAATCAAGATGAGAATTTCAACCCTGAGGCTCAAAGAAAGAACACTATCGATTCATCTGCTAGTGGCGGACATGCGACAGCTATTGGTTATCAAGCAGACGCTAGTGGTAAATCATCATTAGCTGTTGGCGATAATGCAAATGCAAGTGGTGAGCAATCTATCGCTATTGGTAATGGCGCACAAGCTAGCGGAAAACAATCAATTTCAGTTGGAACTGGTAACCTAGTCTATGCTAACAACGCAGGTGCATTTGGTGATCCAAATACCGTAGCAGCAGGAGCTGATGGAAGCTATGTAATCGGTAATAATAACAATGTATCTACAAAAGATACATTTGTAATGGGCAACAATGTAACTAGCACAGTTGCAGACTCATTATTCCTAGGTAGCAGAACAGCTTATGTTGGCGAAGGTGCTAGAAGTAAAGGTACAAACAACGCTTACACTAGCGCAAGCGTAACTGCGAAAAATGCAGCTGGTGAAAATGTCACTATCGGTATGAAACAATTCGCTGGTGGCAACCAAGTCAAAGGCGTAGTAAGCGTTGGTAATGCTAATGAAACTCGCCGTATCCAAAATGTCGCACCTGGTCTAATCAGCAAAGACAGCACCGATGCGATCAACGGCTCACAACTATACTCTGCTATCGAGGGTATCGCCGAGCATTTGGGTAGCAACATAACAAATATCAATCAAAGAATTGATAATTTAGACAAAAAAATTGACAATGTTAGAGATGAGGCTAGGGCTGGTGTCGCTTCTGCTATCGCTATCGGCAACCTACCGCAATCAACAATTCCTGGTAAGGGTATGCTAAGTGTGGGTACTGGTTATTATCAAGATGAGGGTGCTCTATCTATCGGTCTATCAAAAATGTCAGACAATGGTAAATGGGTATTTAAATCATCTATCTCAGTCGATACACAAGACAACATTGGCGCAGGCGCGTCTTTGGGCTTCCACTTCTAAGGTAGCCTAGTGCGAAACCGATGAATTTCGGTTTCGCTTTTTTTAAATTTAAAGGGTAAAAAATGAAAAAATCATTACTATCAGCTCTAAGCTTAGCTGGAATTTTATTTTTTAGTGGTTGCACCACTCATGTAAGCGACAATATCCCAGAAGACGGCGTTATGCAATGGGACGATGTGACTTTTTTGGATATGAACAAAACATGGATCGACGCTCCAACTCACCCAAATGCCGAAAATTTGGGCAAAGTAGAAAAGGGTATGAGCAAAGATCAAGTCTATTTTCTAATCGGACACCCACATCATCAAGAGGGTTTGTATGCTGTTAGAGAGTGGGATTATGTGTTTAATTTGAAGAAAAAAGCTGGTGATCCTGATAAAATTTGCCAGTTTAAAATTATCTATGACAAAGATTATCGCGTAGGAAGCACATTTTATAATCCAAAAGGTTGCGCCGATGTTGCCCCTGTGCAGCTACCTAACCAAAATGTCGAGTTAGAATCTGACTTTTTGTTTGACTTCGACAAAGACAATCTCAAAGCCGAGGGCCACGAAAAAATCGCAGCTGTCGCCAAAGATATCGATGTAAATATGGTAAGAAGCGTCAAGGTCTATGGTTACACCGATCCGCTAGGAAGCGACGCTTATAACAAAACTCTATCGCAACAACGCGCAAATATGGTCAAAAACGAGCTTATCGCAAATGGAATCCCAGCTAGCAAAATCCAAGCTATCGGCATGGGCGAGGCAGATCAGGTTAAATTCTGCCCGGGCGAAAAAGGTGCCGCACTAAAAGAGTGCCTCAAACCAAACAGACGCGTCGTAATCAAAACTATTTATTAACAAATTTGGGCTAATCTTAGCCCAAATTTCACTTCAAAGGGGTTAGTTTGAAAAAACTAATTTTAATCTTTTTATTTTTCTCAAATTTATTTGCTATTGAAGACACTAAATTTATCGCTTGCGAAAAGGGTGATGTGCAGGCGTGCTATGAGGTGGGACTTTTGCTTTATATGGGGCAAAGCACTGCCAAAGACGATGAGGGCGCGGTTTTGTTCTTTAAAAAAGCGTGCGATAAAAAGCACGATAATGCCTGCGTAGCTTACGCGCAAATGCTAGAAAATGGTCTTGGAATCAAGGCTGATAAAAACGCAGCCTTGAATTTATACGAAAACGGCTGTAAGCAAAAAAATGTCCTTTCGTGCAAAGGGGCTGAGAGATTGCACTCTGCTTCGAATAAAAACAAAAAAAGATTAAGTGAAATTCGCGCGTTTTTGTGCAAAAACGGCGAGGACGAATACTGCGAAAATGCCCTTGTGACGCTAGAAAACACAAAAGCCGTGGCAAGGCTGGATAATGACTGCAAAAACGGCAACAAAGATTCTTGCGAAACCTTGGTGAATTTGTATTTTAAAGCCCAAGGCACGCCTGAAAATATCCAATCGGCGATTTTTTACACAGATAGGCTTTGCAAGCTAGATGTCGCGACTTCGTGCCGAAATTTAGCCATTATTTTCCAAGGTCAAAGCGATATCGAGGGGGCGAAAAACTACTACGCCAGAGCCTGCGCTATGGGCGATAAAATTTCATGCTCGGAGTATAAAAAGCTAAGCAAATAGCCTAAATTTAAAAGCCTTGAAGCGTGATAGCATACAGCCTTTCAACTGCGTCATCTTCTAAATTTAGCGAATTTTGACTTTGCAAAAATTCCAAAATTTCGCCCCAGTTAAAGCCTTTTTGGTGCAAACAATGCTCGTGAGCTGGCAAAAATCCGCGTGTGAGTGATACTGCGCCGCTAATTTCTTCGTCGCATAAAAAACAAAATGGCTCGCTGTGAAGTCTGCCCTCGAATTCTAAAATTTTGGCGTAACTTTCGATAATTATTCGGCGTGGATTTTGGCGGCCAAAGTGCGAAGCAGCGGAATTTAAAAGCTCATAGTAAAATTTATCAAGCTCGTTTGCGTCCTTTAAATGCGCGCCTAGTAGCCTGATGAATTGCTGCCAAAAAATGAGTTTTTCTCTATTTGCGAGCCAGCCGTATCCTAGGTGCATGACATTGCTTAGGCGCGGGAGGAAATTTTGGTTTGAGACTAGCTCGAAATCTATTTTGTATCCTTGTGTGATATTTGGGTGCCTGGCACCATAAAAGCGATATGCGCGCACCAAGGCGTCAGCGCATAGCACATCTACTATACAATCTTCGTCTTTGATTTTTGTGACTTTTAATATAAATCCTTGCATGGGTGATATTCTAGCGAAATTTTAAATTTAAATAAAGAAAAATAGGTTAAAATTGAGAGTTTAATTTTGCAAAATTAAAGGAATATTATGAATTTTGGAGATTTGTTTTCAAAGATTCGTAGAGCCCAACCAGAAGCTTCTGAGGCACCTGCGCATTGGGTTAAGTGTCCTGGTTGTGCTTCTTTGATGTATTTTAAGGAGGTGGAACAAAACCACCATGTCTGCCCTAAATGTAACTATCACATGCGTTTTAGCGCAGATGAGCGAATCGCGCTAATTTGTGATGAGGGTTCGTTTGTAGAGTGTGATAAAACCCTCGAACCCGTTGATCCGCTTAAATTTGTTGATAAAAAATCATACAAAAAACGCATAAGCGAGGGGCAGGAAAAGACAGGCAGAACGAGTGCTGTCGTCGCTGGTGAGGCCAAAATTTCAAAACAACCTGTGCAATTAGTCGTTTTTGATTTTAATTTCATGGGCGGAAGTCTTGGCTCGGTAGAGGGCGAAAAAATCGTGCGAGCCGTCAAACGCGCGCTTGATAAAAAGCAAGCCTTGATTATCGTATCAGCTAGCGGTGGAGCTAGAATGCAAGAAAGCACATATTCGCTAATGCAAATGAGCAAAACTTCGGCTGCGCTTAAAATTTTAAGCGAAAACAAAATCCCATTTATCTCTGTTTTGACAGATCCTACGATGGGCGGAGTTAGTGCGTCGTTTGCGTGGCTAGGCGATATTATTATCGCTGAACCGGGTGCATTGATTGGCTTTGCTGGTCAAAGGGTCATCAAACAAACAATCGGAGCAGATTTGCCAGAGGGTTTCCAACGCTCAGAATTTTTGCTAGAACATGGATTAATCGACGCTATCGTGCCAAGAGCGCAAATGCGTCAGTATCTAAGCGATATGGTAAATATGCTAACAAATACCCCAGTCCAACTCGATGATAGTAGCGATGAGGGGCTATTTGATACGCACGGCGAAGAAGACGAATAGTGCAGATTATCGTTAATTCTATACAAAAAGGCACCGACGAATTTGCGAGCGAGCTAAACGAATATCGCAAAATGTCGGCTAAATTTGCTAGCATAAAAGATGAAATTTTCTTTAACGCTAGTATCGCAAAGGCTCAGACGATCGATAGAGCCAGCGCACTTAGGGCGTATGACGAGGTTTATATGCCTAGATTAAAAGGTTATAATATCGCCCTTGACGAGAGGGGCGAAGAGCTTGATAGTATGGAATTTGCTAAAATTTTAGACGGGAAAAATTTGGTTTCATTTTTCATAGGCGGTGCTTACGGGCTAAGCGATGATTTTAAGGGCAAATGCGATAAAATCATCAGCCTAACAAAGCTAACTTTGGCACATAAAATTGCAAAGCTTATGCTCTTTGAGCAAATTTTTCGTGCGCTTTGTATAAATGCAAATCATCCATATCATAAGTGAGGGTAAAATGAAAAAAAGTGAGTTGAAAATTTACAAAAAACTTTTAGAAGAAAGAAAAGCCGAGCTAAGCGCTAATATCAACAGCGCGACAAAAGATATCGAGGAGCTTAGAGAGCACGGCGCGACAGATGAGATTGATGTAGCTAGCATGGATACGGATTTGACGATTGAGTATTCGATTGGGCTAAAACAAAGAGAGAGCCTAAATAAAATAGTCTCTGCGCTAGAACGCATTGAAAACGGCACTTATGGCGAGTGTTTGGAGTGTGGCGAGCCAATCAGCCCAGAAAGGCTAAAAGTCCGCCCAGAATCAAGACTATGTATTTCTTGCAAAGAACTTGCCGAAAAAGCACAAAGGAGATAATGATGAAGGCAAAACAATTTTTTGTATATTCAGTGATATATATCGGTATCATCGCGGCTGTGATTTTCACGCAAGAAAGCGCGAGCTACACCCTAAGCGTGCTTGGATACTCTCTCACACTGCCTGTGGCTGTGTGGGTGGTGCTACCATTAGCTTTGTATATGATACTAGCGCTTTGTCATTTGGGCTTTTATGGTTTTATGGTTTATCGCAAAAACCGCGCTATACAAAAAGATGTAAGCTCGTATGACGAGATGACAAAAGAGGTTTTATTAGGGCTTGAAACAAATAGAAACTTCAAAACAGAGTTTTTCAAAGATCCAAGCGATATAACTAAAATTTTATCTCCATGGTATGATAGTAGCGAGCTTGATATCAAAAACGAAAGCCTAAAAGAGATAGTTGATGTCGTCGAAAAGGTAAAAAACGGCGAGGTCGTGGATCTGAAAAAATACAAACTCCCTAAATCAAACGGTATGTTTTTGCAAAACGAGCTAAACCGCCTTGACGCTGAGCCTGATTATGCGCGCGAAATTTTAAAAACAAAGGGCGTTTATAACGATCAAATTACCAAAAAAGCATATAAAATTTTAGTCGATAAGGGCGATTATAGCGCGATTAAAACCTATAAAGAATTCCAAGACACCGACGATATCAAGCGTATCGTAGAAAGAGCTGCTGATGAGAGCGAGTTTGAGGTCAGTAGCGAGGAGCTGTTTAATCTCATAAATAGCGATAAATTCAGCGACAAAGACTTCATTTATTTTGCCAAAAAGCTCAAAGACCACCTAAATCCGGAGCAATACAGAACCTTTTTTGAAAGGCTCAAAAACCAAAATTCAAGCGCGACAGAGGCGTATTTGTATGCGCTATATGAGCTTGGTATGATTGATGAGCTAAGAGAGCAACTTCACATGAGCGACGGCGATGAATTCGATAAATTCCAAATTTTGCTATTTTTACGCGACAATGGCAAATCAGTGCCAGCTTCGCTGATATTCTAAATTTCGGGGTGCGAATTTGTAAATTTTGTAAATTTGCAAATTCGCACCATTTTTATACAATCAATGAATTTAAATAAATTTTTCGAGACAAAACCGCTTTTTTTGGCGCCTTTGGCTGGGTTTTCAGATCCGCCACTGCGCGGTGTGGTGAAAAAATTCGGCGCTGACGCGACGATAAGCGAGATGATTAGCGCAAATGCGCTGGTGTTTGAAAACGACAAAACCCTAAAAATGCTAGAAAAAAACGAAGCAGAAGAGCCCTTTTTCGTTCAAATCGCCGGAAGCGATGAGGAAGTGATAAAAAAGGCGGTTTTGATTTTGAATAAATTTGACGGATTTTGCGGGATTGATCTCAACTGCGGCTGCCCTGTGCCAAAGGTCGTGAAGCAAAACTCAGGCTCGGCGCTTTTGCTGGATTTGGACAAGATAGCCCGAATTTTAGAAATCATCAAAACCCACTCAAATAAAAAATTCGTAAGCGCGAAAGTTAGGCTTGGCTTTGCTAGCGTTGATATCGAAAATATCGCGCGCGCGGTGGAGCGAGGCGGGGCTGATTTCATCGCGGTGCATGGGCGCACGAGGGCTGGTGGATACAGCGCGCAGGTCGATTATGAGGCGATTGCGCGCGCAAAAGGTGCCGTGCAGATCCCACTCATCGCTAACGGCGACATTAGCTCGCAAAATGCCGAATTTGTGCGAAGCACGACAGGCGCAGACGGGCTTATGATAGGCAGGGCAAGTATCGGGCACCCGTGGGTTTTCGCCGAGATTAAGCAGGGGCAAAGTGCGAGCGCAGAGCTAAAAAAAGAGATTATTTTGGAGCATTTTGCGCAGATGATAGCGCACTATGGGGCGCACGGCGTGGCGATTTTCCGCAAACACCTGCACGAATACTCCAAGGGCTACGCAAACGCTAGCGCATTTCGCGAAGAGATAAATCACATAGAAAATGCAAATTTAATGCGAGATAAAATTTTAGAGTTTTTTTAAATTTTGGTTTTTTATGGTTTAAAATTGTAAATTTAAAAATTCAGTATCAACGATACTGACCGAGATTTTATAAAAAGGATTAAATTTGGAAAACGAAAATTTAGAAAATAAACCAAATATTAAAAAATCAAATTTGCGAAATTATGACGAAAATCCGATTATTATAAAAGATTACAAGCCACAAGTAAATTTAATTGGTATATTTTTGATGATTTTAGCTTTTGTTATTTTGTGTATCACAAAACCAGAAAAAGTCAATGGTTTTACGATTTTGTCTCTTATGGTAGCAATTCCTTACATTATGAAATTTTTGGGCAAAAATTACTTTATTTTGCAAAACGAAATGATAAGCCAAATTAAAAATGATAAATCTTTTGATTTTATACAAGTAAAAGAGATTAAAAATGTTAAATTTAGTATTGATTTTAGAGACGGAAACGAAGAAATTCCATTTATTGCTAAAATTTTACTTTTTATTATAATCTCAACATATATTTATGCGATTTTTGCGTTTAATGAACCGATTATTTTGTTTTTTATTTTTACGCTTATCTCTGTATTTTATGCAATTCCAAAAATCATAACCCATACAATAAATGGTGGCAAAATCAATGATAGCGTTTATGATTGTCTTACCATTTATAGTAAAAATGGAAAAGTGATGAATATTATGATTTGTAGCGACAAAGAATTTAAAGAATTTCAAAAATACTTTTTAGAAAATGTGAAATTAAATATTTCAAATGCTAAATCAAGCTTTGGAATTTTTGATAAAAATTTTTATAACACAAGGAGAGAACTATGAGTTCAACGGGTAGCACCATAGGGTGGGCGTCCTTGCCCGCCGAATTTTATATTTTTATCAAATTTCATCATTTTTAATCCTTTAATTAACCATTGCAGTGAGGAAAAATAATCAAAATATCACAACCGCGTCATTGCGAGCCTAGCGTTGCAATCTAGTAAAATTTAGATAAATTTCAAACTCGCAGATTGCTTGCGCGACAAATCAGGCAAATTTACAAAATCTCGCGCAGTGTCCTTGCGCTGTGCATCCAGCTATCTAGCTCGCTCCACTTTTCGTTTTCGATCATATCGGTGCAAATTTGAAGCTCTTTTTTGAAAGACTCTATCGATTTTAACAAATTTTCTTTGTTTTGTTTGAAGATATCGACCCACATTTCAGGGCTTGATTTGGCGATTCTTGCCATGCCAGTGAAGCTTCCGCCGGCTAAATTTATGATATTTCGGCGATTTTCCTCTTTTAAGACGCTATTTACGAGCGAGTAGCTAATCGCGTGTGGCAGGTGCGAGATGAGCCCCACATGGTGGTCGTGGCTGAGCGCATCCATAAAGACAATCTTCATACCCGCAAACGAAAAAATTTCAACCGCGCGTTTGACATGTATTTCATCGGCGTTGTTATCGTCGCAGATGACGACTACTGCGCCGTTTAGTAGCTCCGAAAACGCAGCACTCGGACCTGAGTTTTCCGTGCCTGCCATAGGGTGAGCGGCGATGAAATTTCCTCTAATTTCTGGCGGGCAACTTTGCAAAATTTTAAATTTCGTGCTTCCTAAATCGATGATTGTGGTTTCCTTGCGCGCGTCTTTTAGCTGGGCTAGCGTCGTGATAATCGCCTCGACTGGGATTGCGAGAAAAATCACATCGCATTTTTGCTTCATCTCCTCGATACTTAAAATTTCATGCACCAGCCCCAGCTCCAAAGCCTCTTTTTCGTTTTCCCTAGAAATATCGTATCCGCTAACCGTGCTAATAATCTTTGATTTTTTCATACAAAGCCCGAGCGAGCCACCTATCAAACCTAAGCCTATAATGCCTATTTTCATAATTTTCCTTTGTAAATTCTTTTTGATTAATTTTAATATGCTATTATACGCAATTATTTTCATTTCTAGGTAAAATTTTATGAGAAAAAGTTTGTTTTTATTATTAGGTGGGGTTTCTATTGCTTGCGCAGCGCAAATCCAAACTATTAAATTCGAGGGTTTAAAACACCTATCTCCGCAAGTTGCAGCTGCTATTTCTGGCCTACAAATAGGCGATCAAATCACTGGCGAAAACACAAACCGAGCGATCTCAAATCTCTTTGCTCAGGGCTATTTCGAAGATGTGTATATCAGCGAACAGGGCGGAAATGTAACAATTAGCGTAAAAGAAAAACCAAGCGTGGCCAAAGTCGATATCAAAAATGTCGTTACAAACGACCAAGACGCTATCAAAAATTTAATCGGACTTCGCCCGGGACAGGTCTATGATGAGGTTTTGGCAAAAAACGCTGCCGCTAGAATCAAGCAATTTTACGAAGTAAAGGGCTTTTTTGACACTGTTGTCGAAGTTACCCCAAAACCGCTTGATAGCGAAGGAAACGCCGTGCATGTCATAGTTGATGTCAATAGAGGCGAAAACATCATTATCGAAAAGGTAAATTTAGTCGGCGCTAAAAAGCTAGATTATGATGATATCGAACCAGCTGTTTCAAACAAACAACGCGAAGTATTTGGCTGGCTATGGGGCTTTAACGACGGACAGCTAAAAGCTAACGAGTTGCCAAACGACGCAAATAGAATCCAAGAAGAATATTACAAAAAAGGCTACCTCGACGCTAGGGTATCTGCCCCAATCGTAAATGCCGATACTGGCGATTACACCGCGGATTTGACATATTATGTAACAGAGGGCGAGCGTTATAAGGTCAGCAGTATAGATATCGACTGCCCAGAAAATGTAACTATGGATAAAGAAAAGGTCATAAGCGATCTAAAACTCGAAAAGGGCGATACGATGAATTCAGACTGGATGCGTCGCGATATCCAAAAAATCGAAACCTTAGTCGCTGATCAAGGATATGCTTATGTCAAGGTCGTCCCACAAACAGATCAAGACAGAGAGGCTAAAACCATAGGCATAACTTATAAAATCATACCTGAAAATAAAGTTTATATCAGAAATGTAACAATCTCTGGAAACGACAAAACAGAAGATAAAGTCGTTAGACGCGAAATGTATCTAACTGAGGGAAATTTGTTTAGCAGAACCGATTATGCTGATTCTATCGCGGCTCTTAAACGCACGGGATATTTCGAAAATGTCGAAATCAAAGAAACTAGGGTAAGCGACGATCAACTAGATTTAGAAGTCGTAGTCCAAGAAACCCCAACCGGCTCGATTACAGGCGGTATCGGATATGGTAGCGATGATGGATTGCTACTAAGCGGTGGAATTAGCGATAGAAATGTCTTTGGAACAGGACTAAGCGGCTCAGTATCGGTAGAAAAATCAGATGATAAATTAAGCGGTAGAGTAAGCCTTACAAATCCTAGAATTTTCGATTCAGAATACAGCCTGGGTGGTATGGTTTTTGCTAATGATTATGACTGGGACGATTACGAGGAGAAATCTTACGGATTTGCTTTGACGCTTGGCAGAAAGCTAGGACGAAATTTAAGCGCAAGTCTGACATACTACCTAGAAAAGACAGAAATCGAAGGGCTAAACGAATACTACGCAGCCGCTGGTTATCGTAACCACGAAAGCATAAAAAGCTCGATTACACCAGCACTTACATACAATAGCACAGATGATTACTATCTGCCACGAAGCGGTATCATTGCGACTGCTAGCTTAGAATACGCTGGACTTGGCGGAGATATCGAATTTACCAAAGCCAAAGGAAGCTTTAATTACTACTTTGGATTGCGTGATTATATCGATTACGATTTGATTTTCCGCTACAAAGCTGCGGCTGGATATGTGTGGGATAGAGGCGATCCGCTTCCAATCAACGAAAAACTATTCCTAGGCGGTATTAGGACGGTGAGAGGATATAATTCTAGATCGATTCCGCGTAAAGAAATTTGCGTAGCCGATGGCAGCTGCCGTTATGTCGAAACAGGCGGTATGCAAAGCTTCAATAACTCGGTCGAGCTAAGCTTCCCGCTAATCGATCGTATGAAAATGCGCCTTGTAACATTTTTCGATTATGGTATGATAGGTGACAATGACTGGAACGAGGAAGAGCGATATAGCGCAGGTGCTGGTATCGAGTGGCTCACACCAATGGGGCCGTTGCAGTTGTATTTCACAAAACCGCTTAACGAAAAACCACACGATAAGACAAATAGTTTCGAATTTAGCATTGGAGCTAGATTTAACTAAAATTTGGCGTAAATTTTGGGTAAATTTCACTTTTACCCAAAATTTAACCTTAATGAAATTTAACTAATCCTTTACTTACGATTTACAAAAACTCAGTAAAATCAGGCTTTAATTTAAAATCAAGGTAATTTATGTATAGAAATCGAAGCAGAATAAATCCTAAAATTTTCATTTTTTTAATACTAACTTTGGCGATAGCTTATGGAGTTTTTCATTTTTTAACCTCGCCTAAATTTGAACAAAATCCCCCTAAAATCGAAATTGCAGATGAAATTTACTGGAATTTAATCTCGCCTTTGAAGGTTAAAATTTCAGATGATACTGGCGTAAAATCAATAAAAGTAAGCCTAAATGACGGGGAAAATTTAACTCCGCTAAAAGATGAAGAGTATGGCATAAGCCAAAAAGAGCTAGAAATTGCAGTTGAATTTCCAAAAAATTTAATCCTAAATAAAGATAAAAAATACAAACTACACATCGAAGCTGGCGATATTAGCGCGTGGAATTTCACCAAAGGCAACAAAACCGATAAAGTCGTAAATATAATCATCGACAACAAAAAACCTTTGATAAATTTGGTCGCAAATTCGTATAAAATCACCAAAGGTGGCTCGGCTGTGGTTGTTTTCAGCGCTAGCGATGAAATGCTAGATGAGGTTTTTATCCGCACAAATTACGGCAAAATTTTCAAAGCTACGCCGTTTGTCAAAGAAGGCTATTACGCTTCGCTTGTAGCATGGCCGGCAAACGAAGATGAATTTCGCGCCGAAATCGTAGCAACCGACAAGGCTGGAAATGTCAGCTCGTCGCAGATTCGCTACTTTTACAGCGATAAAAAATACAAGGTCTCGCAAATCAAACTTAGCGAAAATTTTCTCTCAGGCAAGGTTAGCGATCTAGCCAGCCAACATGCGCAAAATTTCAACTCTATGAGCGATTTGGATAAATTTAAATTTGTAAATGAAACTCTCAGAGAGCAAAACGCCAAGGATCTGCACGCATTTACGAGCAGGGTGCATGAGGATATGATAAGCGAGTTTTCGCTTCGTCCGTTTTATCCGCTTGCAAAGGGTGCTGCGGTAGCGAGTTTCGCCGATCACAGGCTGTTTTTCTTAAACAGCGAGCAAGTTAGCGAGAGCTGGCACATGGGGCTTGATCTTGCTAGCGTGGCAAACGCGGATATCAAAGAGAGTAATTACGGCGTGGTCGTGTTCTTGCAAGATAATGGAATTTATGGCCTAAATTTGGGCGTTTATTATGGATTTGGAGTTTATGGCGTGTATGCGCACTGCTCGAATTCAGCCCTTAGCGTGGGCAATCAGGTCAAACCAAATGATATCTTAGCCCAAACTGGCGCCACTGGCTTTGCCTTTGGCGATCATTTGCACTTTGGTATAGTGGTTCAGGGTGTGGAAGTAAGGCCGGAGGAGTGGATGGATCCGAAGTGGATCAAGGATAATGTGAGCGATGTGCTCGAAAGTGCGAAAAAAGTTATCGAAAAAGGAAAATAAATTTCAAATTTTTCGCTATAATGCAAAAATTAATGAAATGAGGGAAAAATGAGACAAAGAACAATAGCTAAAAAAGTCCATAGTGTCGGTATCGGATTGCATAAAGGTGAGCCAATCAGACTTACATTGGAGCCTTTGGAAGCAGGTAGCGGAATAGTATTTTATAGAAGCGACCTTGGAATTAGTTTTAAAGCAACGCCCCAAAATGTCGTAAATACCCAAATGGCCACTGTTGTGGGCAACGAAAAGGGCTATGTTTCCACGATAGAGCACCTAATGAGCGCGATTTCAAGCTACGGAATCGACAATATTCGCATTATCGTCGATGCGAACGAAATCCCTGTAATGGACGGAAGCTCGGCGAGTTTTTGTATGCTTTTGGACGAGGCTGGAATCAAAGAGCTAGATACGAATAAAAAAGTCATTATCATCAAGCGCGATGTCGAGGTCAAAGAGGGCGATAAATTCGTCTGCCTAAGCCCAAGCGCAAGGCCTAAATTTGATTATACGATTAAATTTGCAAATCCGATTATCGGCACACAGCACCATGTCTTTGAATTTAGCAAAAAGGCTTATATTAAAGAAATTTCTAGGGCTAGAACATTTGGATTTTTAAAAGATGTTCAAGCGCTTCGCTCAATGGGTCTTGCGCTTGGTGGAAGCCTAGAAAATGCCGTCGTAATCGATGATAATAAAATTTTAAACCCAGAAGGTTTGCGCTATGAGAACGAATTTGTCCGCCATAAAATTTTAGACGCTATTGGCGATTTGGCACTTAGTGGAGCGCCTATTTTGGGCGATTACACATCATTTGCTGGAAGCCATGATCTAAATCACAAGCTCACTGAGGCTGTATTTAGCGACGCTAAAAATTATGAATTAGTCGAGCTAAACGCGCAAATCGTAAGAGAGTATCAAAAAGCTTTCGCGTAAGGGCAAATCATCAAAGAAATCAGCGTTTTAGTCGTAGCACTCACTTCGCCCGTGCTTGTCGGTATTTACGAGAAAAATGACAAAATTTTAGAATTTTCTAGCGCGCCAGGGCAAAAAGCCGATGAATTTTTGGTAGAAAAATTTTCTCAAATTTTAAAAGAGTATAAAATTTCAGAGCTTATCTATGCGAATACTCCCGGCTCTTTTATGGGCATAAAAGTTAGCTTTGTAATGCTAAAAACGCTTAGTATCGCCCTAAATTTGCCACTTTACGCGGTCAGTGGATTTGAGCTAAATGGATTTTTGCCAATCAGGGCAAATAAGGCATTTTCATACATTTACGAAAATGGCGAGATAAAAATGGCAAAATTAGAGCCTGCTCCTATGAAATTACCGCAAAATTTATCAACTTTAAATAAAAGCAATGATATACTACCAAATTACATTATTGATGCAGTTTAGGAGAAAATTTGATTATAAAAATTCCCGCCACCAGCGCAAATTTGGGACCAGGCTTCGACGCACTAGGACTTAGTTTAGAGCTTTTTAACGAAGTAGAGATTTGCGAAAATAGCTTTCATTGTATCTCGCTAAATGGATATGGAAGCGAAAAGGCGTGGCTTAAAAAAAATAATGCGTTTTTAAACATTTTCCGCGAAATTTACACCAAACTAGGCGGAAATCCAAACCAAAATTTCAAAATTTCATTTCAAAACAATATCCCATTTTCGCGCGGTCTTGGAAGCTCATCGGCTGTGATAGTCGGAGCAATCGCGGCAGCGTATTATATGCGCGGATTTAGCGTGGATAGGGGCAAAATTTTAAATCTCGCCCTAGAATACGAAAACCACCCTGACAATATCGCCCCAGCGACTTATGGCGGGTTTGTTTCGAGCATAACTTCTGGCAAAAATGTCTATTCGCAAAAATGCGAGATCGACGCTGATATCAAGGCTATCGTCGTTATCCCAGATACGCCAATGCCTACAAACGAATCTCGCGGAAAATTGCCTAAGAGTTTTACTATCAAAGATTGCGTGAGCAATCTTTCGCACGCTGCGTTTTTGACGGCGTGTTTTATGAAAAAAGATTATGATAGCCTAAGGCTTGCTTGTGTGGATAAAATGCACGAGGAGGTGCGTATGAGCGCGCTACCTGAGCTGTTTAGCGTGCGCGAAGTGGCTTATGCAAATGGCGCGATTATGAGTTCTCTCAGCGGTAGTGGCTCGACATTTTTAAATTTAGCCCATGCTAGCGACGCGCAAAAGATAAAAAATGCGCTGGCGGATAAATTTAAAAATTTCAAGGTAGAAATTTTAAATATAGATAATAACGGCTTTAATATTAGCTAAGAAAAAGTAAGATATAATTTTATGAATAAACCGATAAGAATGTGCGTTATTTGTAGAGGTAGATTTGCTAAAGCGGGGCTTAATGCCTTTGTGCAAAATTTCAAAAAAGAAAATTCAAAACGGCAATTTTATATTTGCAATCAATGTATAAATCAAAAAGAAAAAATTATTAAATATTTATCAAAATTTAGAAAATATGAAAATTTTGAGATTATTAAGGAGAGGGTTTTAAATGGCTGAGGGAGTTAAAATCAGTGACATCGCGGCTGAGCTTGGATACGCAAGCAAAGACATCATCGAAAAAGCGCAAGAAATGGGCTATACTAAGGTCAAAACCGCGTCAAACAAGGTAAGCAACGAAGAAGCAGCGGCTATATATGAGTATATTCAAACAGGAATTTTGCCAGAGTCTTTAAAGCCAAAATCCAGTGCTAAAAAAGCCCCTGCGAAGCCAAAAAAGCAGAGCGAAACCAAAAAAGATGAGCCTAAAAAAACTCAGAGCAAAAAAACAGAGCCAAAGGCTGAAAATTCTCAAAGCAAAGAGCCAAAACCTGAGCCAAAACATGAGCCAAAAGAGGAAAAGCCGCACTCTCAACCAAAAAGCGAAACGAAAATCGAAGCAAAAGTCGAAGTTAAAACCGAGCCAAAATCCAAGCCCGAAGCGCAAACCCCTCAAATAAATAGTGGCGAGAGCCTAGCTAGCGAGAGTTTGCAAAAGCGCCGTGGTTTGGTGATAGTCAAAAAGAAAAAAGACACCGAAGCACCAAAGATAGAAAAACCAAGCGAAAGCCGCGAAAAGGTAAGTGCTAGCTTGGAGGCGATTTTCTCAAACGCTGAGTTAAATTTGAAAAAGAAAAAAGCCGAAAAGAAAAAAATCGCCGTTTCTAAAAAAGAAGATACTCAAAAAATCGATTTGGTTAGTGATCACGAACTAGCCGACATAGTCATCGATGATGATGAAGATATGGTAGTTTTGCCTGATTTGACCGTCAAGCCTATCCAAGTCGAAAACAAAACAAAAACCAAAAATCAACCAAATATCTACAAAGGTTCGCAAACACAGTTTTACGGGAACGATACGGGCATTAGCCGTGGAAGTCGCAAAAAACATAAAAAAGTCGTCAAAAAAGATGACGAGCAGAGCGTAACTTCTGTAAATATCCCAAAAGAAATTCGTGTTTATGAATTTGCCGAAAAAATCAAAAAACAGCCTAGCGAAATCATTTCAAAGCTATTTTTGCTTGGTATGATGACGACTAAAAATGACTTTTTGGACGAAGATGCGATTGAGATTTTGGCAGAAGAATTTGGCATTGAGGTAAATATCGTAAATGAAGCCGAAGAATTCGACTATGTCAAGGCTTACGAAGATGAGGTTGTAGAAGAAAATTTAACCACAAGAGCGCCTGTGATTACCATTATGGGGCATGTCGATCACGGAAAGACTAGTTTGCTTGATTTCATTAGAAATTCACGCGTCGTAAGCGGCGAAGCAGGTGGTATCACCCAACATGTGGGTGCGTATATGGTCGAGAAAAACGGACGAAATATCACATTTATCGATACCCCGGGACACGAAGCATTTACATCTATGCGCGCGCGCGGTGCCGAAGTTACCGACATTGTTATCATCGTGGTTGCGGCAGATGACGGCGTAAAACCACAAACAAAAGAAGCCGTAAATCACGCCAAAGCAGCAGGCGTGCCGATAATCATCGCTATCAATAAAATGGATAAAGAAAACGCAAATCCTGATTTGGTAAAAACAGGTCTATCTGAGCTTGATATAATGCCGACCGAGTGGGGTGGAAGCTATGAATTTGTGCCGATTTCAGCTAAAACAGGTATGGGAATTGAAGATTTGCTTGAAATCGTCTTGCTTCAAGCCGATTTGCTTGAATTAAAAGCCGATAAAACTCGCCAAGCAAAAGCAACCATTATCGAAAGTTCGCTTCAAAAGGGTCGTGGTCCGGTTGCTACCGTCATCGTGCAAAACGGCACACTAAAAGTCGGCGACACGGTAGTTGCGGGTGTGGCGTATGGAAAGGTTAGAGCTCTAAATGATGATAAAGGCAAAAAGCTAAGCTCGATTGCTCCTGGCGAGTGTGGCGTTATCATCGGTCTTAGCGAAGTCCCAGAAGCCGGGGAAACGCTAATTGGCGTTGGAAGCGATAAAGAAGCAAGAGAGTATGCAAGCCGAATTTACGAGCATCAACGCCAAAAAGAGCTATCAAAATCTACAAAAGTTACAATCGACGAGCTAAGCGCAAAAATCGCAGAAGGCGAGTTAAAGTCGCTTCCTGTTATCGTAAAAGCCGATGTGGTTGGCTCTCTTGAAGCTATTAAGGCAAGTTTAGAAAAACTTCGCAACGACGAAGTTAAGGTAAATATTATCCACTCAGGCGTAGGCGGTATCACGCAAAACGATGTAGGTTTGGCAAGTGCGAGTGAAAACTGCGTGATTTTAGGCTTTAATATCAGACCTACTGGTGAAGTCAAAGAAAAAGCCAAAGAACGCGGTGTAGAGATAAAAACTTACAATGTCATTTATAACTTGCTTGACGATGTCAAGGCGATTTTAGGCGGATTAATGAGCCCGATTATCAGAGAAGAAGACCTTGGTCAAGCTGAAATTCGCCAAGTCATCAATGTGCCAAAAATCGGACAAATCGCAGGTTGTATGGTTACAGAAGGCTCGATTCAAAGGGGAGCTAAAATCCGCGTAATCCGCGATGGCGTGGTGGTTTTCGAAGGAAACATAAGCTCACTTAAACGCTTTAAAGATGACGCAAAAGAGGTCGCTAAGGGCTTCGAGTGTGGTGTCGGTATCGACGGATACAACGATATGCGCGTTGGAGATTTCATCGAAAGCTTCAAAGAAAAAGAAGAACAAGCCACGCTATAAAGGTGATTTATGAACGCTCACGAAGTAAGACGACTACGAACCGCAAGTGTCCTAAAAGAGCTGATTCCGCAGGCTTTATCGCAGCTTGATGATGAGTTTTTGCACGGGCTTTGCGTAACCGATGTCGAGTGCAAAAGAGGACGCTACGACGCCTTTGTATATCTTGATAAAATGGGCTTAGATGAAAGGGAGCAAGAGCTAATCTTGGCAAAACTCAAAAAAGTAAGTCGCTTTATCCAAAACCACTGCATGGAAGCTGAGGGCTGGTTTCGCTCACCTGCGCTTCACTTTAAATTCGACGATAGGCTCGAATACCAAAACAAAATGGACGATTTGTTTGAAAAAATTAGTAAGGATTTAAATAAAAATGGTTGATTTAAACGCTCTTGCCAGCGAGTGTGGGCTGGAATTTTACGATTGCGAAACAGCTAGCGAAAACGGCAAAACGATTTATAGAGTTTTTGTGACTAAAACTGGTGGCGTGAGCTTAGAAGACTGCGAAAAACTAAGTCGCATTTTATCTCCGATTTTCGATGTCGAACCGCCTGTTAGCGGGGAGTATTTTTTAGAAGTATCGAGTCCTGGGTTGGAGCGCAAACTAAGCAAAATAGAGCATTTTAGCAAAAGCGTGGGCGAGTTAGTCAAAATAACCACGAGCGAAAAAGATAAAATTTGCGGAAAAATCCTTAAATTCGAAGATGAAAATTTATACTTAGATACTACTGACGGAGAAATTTGCATTAAATTTAGCGATATAAAAAAGGCGAAAACTTATATTGAGTGGTAGAGCTTTGTTATAAAATAAAATAATGGATAATATTTTGTTTGGTAAAAGTATAAAAAAGCAAATATTAGAGCAAGCATTTACAAAGAAAGAATATTTTTTATTTTTATCGTTAATGATTTTTTCTTTTATTCCCAGCATTAATCAATTAGTAATCGATAGGCTTATTAGTAGTATAGGTGGAAATGAATTTAGTATTGCTAGTCAAATAGAGTGGTTTGATCTTTTCAATGAAACAATTTTGGCTTTTTTGACAGTGCCTATGTATTTTGTATTTAATAAGGCAAAAGATAATATCGAGATGTCTAGTAGAATAAATACGACTTTTATAATAGCTTTTATTTTATATCTTTGTATTTCTGGTGTTATATATTTTTATGCAACAAATTTAATTTCATATATGAATGCTCCAAAAGAAAGCATAGATTATTTGAAATTAGAAACATTTGGTTTTATTATAGGATTTATTAGTTCATATATATATATCATTTTTGTAGTAAAAGGAAAATATGAATATTTCGTAACATTACTAATTATAAAAGTCATTATGTTGTCTATTGGTAATATTTTATTAATTCCAAATAATGGTGCAACTGGCGTTGCCATTACAAATATTTTAGTTAATTTTATTATCTCTATTGTATCAATTTTCCTTTTATACAGAGAAAATTTAATTAAATCTTGGACTGGAATAAATAAAGAAGCAATAAAAGATTGGTTTAAAACAGGAATATTTTCTGGAATGCAAGTATTTATTGCAAATTTGGTTTATATTGCAGTGGTTATGAAAATGGTCGGACAGGTTTCGCAAATGGGAAATTTTTGGTTGGCTAATAATTTCATTTGGGGTTGGCTTCTTATTCCTGTGATGTCAATGGGTGAAATGATAAAAAGAGAGTATTATAACGGCTATAAAAGAATTTGGAATTATATTATTTTAGCAATATTAATTATTTTATTATGGTTGATTAGCATTCCATTGTGGAAATTTATGTTCGAATATATTATTAAAGCAAACGAAGTAGATATTATTTTAAATATTATATATAAAAGCTTACCTTTCTATATTTGTTATGTTTTTTGTGTGCTTATTCAATCCATTTTAATTTCAGTAGGTAAAACAAATTACATTTTTTACGAATGTTTAATAGTAAATTTTATCTATTACGGAGTGGCATATATTTTGGTAACAAAAGGAATTTTTTTAGTTTCAATGGATTTTATAATCTTGCTTTTTGGTTTTGGCTTGATTGTTAGCCTGATTATAGATATATATTTATATCAGTATTCTAAGAAGCATTTATTAACAAATTATAATTAGGTAAAAAAATGACTAACGAATTTTATATGCGCTTGGCTCTAAATGAAGCGTGGAAATATCAAATTTTAACCTTTCCAAATCCTGCTGTGGGGTGCGTGGTAGCCGATACGCACGGCAAAATTTTAAGCATAAATTCTCATAAAAAAGCTGGACTGCTTCACGCCGAAGCAAACGCCGTTTTTGTGGCACTTTGTGAGCTTAGCGAAAGATTTTTAAGCGATTTTTTGCAAATTTACGAAGCCAAATTTGGGCTAAATTTAAGCGAAATTTGCAAAAATCCACAAAATTTAATCTACGGCGATTTTTTTGAAAATTTCGGTGCAGTATCCGCAAAATCGCACTTTGCAAATCAAATTTTAGAGTTTAAAAATCTAAACGCAAATTTCGTTTATGAATTTATCACGCAAAATCACGGCAATTTACTTAAAAATGCAACCGCTTTTGTTACTCTCGAACCCTGCGCCCACATCGGCAAAACGCCATCATGTGCGAATTTGCTTAAAAATTTAGGCTTTAAAAAAGTCGTAATCGGCTCTGCGGATTTAAACGAAAAAGCTAGTGGCGGCGGCGAAATCTTAGCACAAAGTGGCGTGGAAGTGGAATTTGGCGTTTTGAAAGACGAGTGCGACGCGCTTTTAAAGCCGTTTTTAGCGTGGCAAAATGGCGGAAATTTTAGCTTTTTTAAACTCGCATTTTCTGCAAACGGCGTGATTAGGGGCGAAATTTCAAACGCCAAATCTCGCACATTTTCGCACTATTTAAGAAGCGTTTGCGACGCTTTGCTTATCGGCGGAAATACCGTGCGCACAGATCGCCCGAAGCTCGATACTAGGCTGATTGCGAACGGGAAAAACCCAGATATTTTTATCTATTCTAGGCAAAGCGAGTTTGACAAAACTATTCCGCTTTTTAGCGTTGAGGGCCGCAAAGTAGCTATCACAAATGATTTGCAAACTGCCTTAAATTCGGGGTTAGTAATGATTGAAGGTGGGCAAAATTTGCTAAATGAAATCGCTAAAAGCGTAAATTTATTTCTGTTTTTCCGCTCAAACGAGCTTAAAATGGGCGAAAATTTTGGGAGCGATTTGAAATTTAAGCCACTTTTCACAAGCAAATTTGATAATGATGAATTTGGCTGGTATGAGTTAGAAATCCGTATAATAAACTAAATTTAGGTTTCAAATTTAGCCTAAATTTTAAATTTAAAGCTTACTTATAGTTTTTTCATAATCATCATCAATCAAAACGATTTTCTCGCCGTTGTTTAAAAAGCCTTTTATAAAATTTTGATTATCCGCTTTTAAATTTTCTTTTGTGCAGGTCGTATCATCAAGCCTATTTTCTATATCACAGCTATGTTTTTTGATTTTATCAAAATTTTCATCGATAAATTTATCGCTCATCGCTAGGGCTATAAAACGAATTTGGCGCAAATATTTTTCACTAAAATCGCTCCGCCAAGAAAACGGCACATAACAACCTTCGATGATTAAATTTTGCCCGTTTTCAATCGCAGTTTTGATTATTTCACGCACGATTTGCCATAGATAGGGCGTTAGTGCTTCATCGTCATTTGGCGTAAGATTTGTATTTTTTGAGCGAATTAGCCCCATTTTTAGGTGATCGATTGAAAAATACGGAAATTTATACTTTTCCAACAATCTTTGTGCCAAAAGCGTTTTTCCCGTATGCGAAGCGCCCATTATGAGTATAACCATTTTTTGCCTTAAACAAGAGCGATTTTTTTGGTTTCAAATTCGCCCGAGAAAAAATTTAGATAATAAAGCGTGTCTTTTTTCACGCTCAAACCCGCCAAATAGCGCAAAGCTAAATTTGCCGCAAAACTCGCTGCAAACATCACAATCGGCGCAGCAATTCCAGCTGGCGTGGCGTTTAAGCTTGGGAAAAATTTGAAATTCGCCTCGCTTACGAAGCAGACCTGCACCTGAAAGCTATCGACCGAGCTAAACACCCATGGCGTGGCAGTTTGCTTGGCAAACTCATCAATTTGCGCGCGCGTGGCGAGATTGTCGGTTGCATCTAAAATCAGGTCAAATTTATCCGTGCAACTAGCAAAAAATTCATCAGCTTTCATTTTGTGCGTATTCACACGCACGCCATCGTATCGAGCCTGCACGCGCTCTTTAAAAATATCGGCCTTGTATCGTCCCTCATCTTCTAGCGAAAATAAAATTTGCCTGTGGATATTATGAAGCGACACTGTGTCGAAATCGACAATGTCAATCCGCCCGATCCCGCTGGCTCCTAGCGCATACGCAAATGAGCTTCCAAGCCCGCCAGAGCCGATGATTAGGACGGATTTTTGCGCTATGGAGTTTTGGGTATCCTCGCCCCAAAGCTGGATTTGTCTATGGAAAAATTTCACGCAAAGCCTTTGTTTTTCAAATTTGCCTTAAAGCCCCAAAATTCCGTAGCTTCGCGCACGATTGCTGGGTCTATTTCGCACATTAGTGCGCCCTCTTCGCCCTTTAATTCGTTGATAATCTCGCCGTAAGGATTCGCTAGGAAACTGCCACCATAAAATTTAAAGTCCATATCGCCGAATTTTGCCTCGCCTATGCGGTTTGTGCGCACGATATACGCCGAGTGCGTGAAAGCTCGCATTTTAAGCAGTTCTGCCCAGCGCAAATTTGACTCAAATGTCGAAGCTGTGGGGATTAGCACGCAATCTACGCTTTCGTGGTCGAAGCGCTGCCACACCATATCAAAATGCGCTTCAAACCCAAAACAAACGCCAAATTTCACACCCTCTACCTCAAAAATCAGTGGCTCAAATTTGCCATTTTCGTGAATTTTGGCGTTTAGGAAAAACTCGTCCTCGTTCCAGTGTGAGTAGTTTATCAGCATAGTTTGATCGTAAAATTTCACGCCAGAGGGGCTAAAATGCGCGCAGGATTTGATCCATGCGATTTCGCCAGCCTCGCTAATGCTTTGGCGAATTATAGGCGCGATGATGTGTAAATCGTATTTTTTGGCTAAATTTTGCATTAGCTCCATTTTGTGTTCGCTTTGTTTTTGCGTGATTGAGCTTGGCATGTGTTTTAGCTCGGTGAAAAACGAATTGAGCGTGTATTCGCCCAAAACCACGATTTTTGCGCCATTGTCGTGGGCTATTTTCATATAATAATCAATGCGATTTTCGCTCATCGAAAGCGTGGCGAGTTGTAGAGCGCAGATTTTAATCATTTTGCACACCTTCGTTTATTTGCGTGATTTCAAGCTTGGCGTTTTCTAAAATTTCCTTCGCCTCTTTTAGCAGGCAAATTCCGCTTTTATACAGCTCTACGGAGCGATCTAGCGTGATGTCTTTATCGTTTAAGCTCTCTAATAGCTCGCCTATTTTTTTCATTTTTTCTTCGAAATTATCTTGCATCTAAAACCCTTTTAATGATATAGTCAAATTTTTCCACCTCGACCAAAAACGCGTCATGCCCGTAATCGCTGTCGATTTGCGTGTAAAACACGCGCTCTTTCGCGCCAAGATCAATCATACATTTATACATTTCCTCCATTAAATTTGGCGGAAACAAAATATCGCCAGAAAACGAAATCAAAAATAGTTTCGCACGAATTTGCGCCATGGCGTTTTTTAGCGAGCCATAATGCCTCGTGCAATCGAAAAGATTCATCATTTTTGCGATATAAAGGTAGCATAGCGGATCGAAGCGATGAGAGAAATTTACCCCATTGTAGTCTAGGTAGCGATCCACTTGAAATCTGCCGTCAAGCTCGTAAAGTCCGTCAGTTTCTACATAATTTCGCCCAAATTTTTCGTTCATCGAAGCAGGGCTTAAAAAGCTAATATGCCCAGCCATGCGACCTACCGCCATGCCATTTAGGCCTGATTTGGCGATTTCATCTTTGTCGTAATACCCGCCTTTGAAATTTGGATCGCTCTTAATCGCGCTGATTGCGATTTTATTAAATGCTATCGCCCAAGGCTGCGTCGCATAAGTGGTAGCTAGTGCGAAAATATTTTCGGCGAAATTTGGGTATTCGATTGCGTAGCACAGAGCCTGCATACCGCCTAAACTCCCGCCGATTACGGCTTTTACGCGCGAAATCCCAAGCTCGCTTAGCAATCTAACCTGCGCCTTTACGACATCTGAGATTACAAGCACGGGAAAGCGTGTGCGATACTCCTTACCAGTGCTATCGTCGATATCTAGCGGGCAGGTCGAGCCAAAGGGCGATGAGAGGATATTTATGCAGATGACGAAAAATTTGCTCGTATCCACTGCCTTGCCATCGCCGATTAGGCTGTCCCACCAGCCAGCCTTGCTTTCATTTTCGTATCTGCCAGCAGCGTGTGCGCTACCGGTTAGAGCGTGTGTGATGACAATGACATTTGATTTATCAGAATTTAGCTCGCCGTAAGTTTCGTAAGCTAGGTGAAATTTAGAAAAAACACGACCGCTCTCTAAATAGAGCGGTTCGTCAAAATAGTGGGTTTTGGTTTGGATTTTCACTGATTAACTCGGTAGTTTGGCGCTTCTTGCGTGATGATGACATCATGGACATGGCTCTCTTTAAGTCCTGCGCTTGTGATTTCGACAAATTCAGCTTTTTCTTGCAAGGTAGGGATATCCTTGCTTCCGCAATAACCCATAGCGCTTCTTAGACCGCCTACTAGCTGGAAGATTACATCTTTTAGCATACCAGCATAAGGGACGCGTCCTTCGATGCCTTCTGGGACGAGTTTTTCTTTGGCGGTGCCTTCTTGGAAATATCTATCAGAGCTTCCTTTTTGCATAGCGCCGATTGAGCCCATACCGCGGTATGTCTTATACTGGCGACCTTGGAAGGTGATTAGCTCGCCAGGGGTTTCATAGCACCCAGCTAGCACACTTCCCATCATTACTGAGCTAGCGCCTGCTGCTAGGGCTTTGGCGATTTCGCCTGAGTATTTGATACCGCCGTCTGCGATGATTGGAACGCCAAATTTAGCCGCTTCGTTTGCGCAATCTACAATTGCGGTAAATTGTGGCACGCCCACACCTGCGACGATTCTAGTGGTGCAGATTGAGCCTGGTCCGATACCGACTTTTATCGCGTCTGCGCCAGCTTCGGCGATATCTTTGATAGCCTCTGGGTTTGCGACATTTCCTACTACGACATCGACATTTAGCTGTTTTTTAAGCTCTTTTAGGGTGTTTATGATACCTTTGGTATGTCCGTGAGCAGAATCCATTACAATCGCATCTACGCCTGCTTCGACAAGGGCTTTTGCACGATCAATCTGACCTACGCCAATGGCGGCTGCTACGCGAAGTCTGCCATAAGCGTCTTTGTTCGCTAGTGGATATTCGATGCGTTTTTTGATATCTTTAATGGTAACTAAGCCCTCTAAATGGTTGTTTTCATCAACAATCGGAAGTTTTTCTACCTTGGTGCTGCGGAAAACTTTCTCAGCGTCATCTAGCGTCGAGCCCTTTTTAAGGGTGATTAGTGGCATTGGGGTCATTTTATCGCCAACGCGCGCTGAGGTATCGCTTTCAAATCTCAAATCGCGATTAGTTAAAATTCCGATTAATTTATGCTCATCATCGACGACTGGAATTCCGCTAATGTGGTATTCAGCCATCAAATTTAGCGCATCTTGCACGCTAGCTGTGGCTTTGATAAAAATCGGATCGATGATGACGCCACTCTCGCTTTTTTTCACTCTTTTAACCATTTTGGCTTGGCTTTCGATATCCATGTTTTTGTGGATTACGCCAATCCCACCAAGGCGAGCCATCATGATAGCTGTGCGATACTCGGTAACCGTATCCATAGCAGCACTCACAAGTGGCGTATTTAGAGTGATATTTTTGGTAAATTTTGTCTTTAAATCTACATCTTTTGGTAAAATTTCAGAGTATTGTGGCACCAGTAAAACATCTTCAAATGTCAAAGCTTTTTTCAAAATTTTCATCTTAACCCCTTATGATTGTTTCTAAATTTAACCCGCCATCAAGCACCGTTTGTTCGTCATAAGCGCGTCCTATTAGTTGTGCGCTGATATTTAAATTTTGTGAATTTCTAGCTACTGGCACGGAAATCGCTGGAAGCCCTGCTAAATTTACGCCGATTGTGTAAATATCGCTAAGATAAGCTTTTAGCGGGTCGTTTAACTCGCCAAATTTATACGCCACATCAGGCGCAATCGGCATAAAAATCAAATCAGCCTCTTTTAAAATTTCCTCATATTCAGCCTTGATAAAGGCTCTGGCTTTTTGCGCTTTTATGTAGTAAGCGTCGTAGTAACCGCTACTTAGCACAAATGTTCCTAGAAGCATTCTGCGTTTGACCTCGTCGCCAAATCCCTCGCCACGGGTGTTTGCGTAAAGTTCGTTTAAATTTGACGCCTTTGCGCGATTTCCGTATCGCACGCCGTCATATCTGCTTAAATTTGCGCTAGCTTCGGCTGTGGCGATGATATAGTAAGTCGCAATGTCGTATTTGGAATTTAGCAAATTTTTATAAATTATCTTGTGTCCGAAGCTTTTTAACTTCTCGATTGCCAAATTTAGCGCAGTTTTAATCTCGTCGCTAGCCTCGTTTAGGTAGTTTTCGATAACTGCGATCGTAAGTTTGCGCTCGCTATTTAATTTATCAGCCGTGCTGATAAACTCGCCAGCGTAGCTCGTGCTATCCATAGTGTCGTGTCCAGCGATGATATCGTATAAAATCGCCGCGTCCTCGACATTCTGCGTGATTGGTCCGATTTGATCTAGGCTAGATGAATACGCACCCAGACCATAGCGGCTAACCCTGCCATAGCTTGGCTTAAATCCCACGCAACCACAAAACGCAGCAGGCTGGCGGATAGAGCCACCTGTATCGCTACCAAGGGCTGCGATGGCTAGACCTGCTCCCACAGCAGCGGCACTTCCGCCACTGCTTCCGCCTGGGACGCGAGTGTGATCGAGTGGATTTAGAGTTTTGCCATAATACGAACTCTCAGTAGTGCTTCCCATGGCGAATTCGTCCATATTGGTGCGACCAAATGGAGCTAAATTTGCCTCTTTTAGCTTTTTGATTACGGTTGCGTCATAAGGCGCAATGTAGCCTTGCAGGATTTTTGATCCAGCCGTTACGCTCCAACCTTTGACTTGAATATTATCTTTAATCGCGATTGGCACACCTGCGCCACTTTCGTTTAATTCCTCACCACTGAGTTGCTCGACATACGCGCCAAGGTTTTTATTGGCTATGATTTGGCTTTTTAAATCTGCGCGAAGTGCCAAAATTTCGCTAGGGCTCAGTTTCAAAGCCTCTTTTAAACTTATCATTTTTTATCCTTAAATTTTATTACAAATTTTATCCCCACGCCTATGCAGACAAAGATTAGCGCGATTGTGAGAACTACTATACTAAAATGTTGAGGCGAACTAAGCATTTAGCACCTTTGTACATCTTTGGCATAGGCAGTCTTGCTCTTTTGCGCTAAATTTCCAGCACCTTGGGCATTTAAATTTATCAGATTTTACAAGGCGGAAAATTTCATCGCCTATGCGAAATTCTGCCAAAGCATTGTCGCTGTTGCCATCTAGCGAGGTTACATCGCTTACCATAAACCAATCGCTCACGCCCAAAATATCGTAAGATAAAATTTCATTTGAGCTAGTTTGCAAAGCGAGTTCTAGGGTCGATTTGATGATTTTGTCTTTTTTGAGCGCGTCGATGATTTCGAAAAATTTCTCTCTTGATTGCTCTAAAATTTCATCATATTCGACAAAATCGCTAAATTCAATCGGCGCATAAACCAAATCAAAAGCGTCTTCTTTGCCGTTTTTAACGATACTTGGCGCGTATTGCATTACTTCATCGATTGTGTAAGTTAGCGTAGGCGCAATCAGAGGCAGTAGCGCTCTGGTGATTAGCACTAGCGCACTTTGCGCACTTCTGCGTCTTGGCTCGTCGATATGATCGCAGTAAAGGCGGTCTTTGATGATATCAAGGTAGATTCCGCTTAAATCTGCGCTTAGGAAATTTAGAAGTTGGTTAAATCCTTTTGAGAAATCATACTCTCTAAAACTCTCTTCAACCGCGCCAAAAGTCCTTACTGCGCGGGTTAAAATCCACTTATCAAGGGTTGTGAAATTTGAGGTTTCAAGCTCTTCTAAATCGCTAACATTTGCTAGCAAAAAGCGAATTGTATTGCGAATTTTGCGGTATTGTTCGCTGACTTGTTTTAGGATATTTTCGCTGATTTTCAAATCTGTGGAATAATCACTCAGCGCAACCCATAATCTCATAATCTCCACGCCGTATTCTTTGGCGACTTTTTGTGGAAGGACGATGTTGCCCACGGATTTGCTCATTTTTTGACCCTTTTCATCGACGGTGAAGCCGTGAGTTAGGACGCTTTTATACGGAGCGAACTCATTTACAGCGCAACTTAGCAAAAGTGAGCTTTGAAACCAGCCTCTGTGCTGATCCGAGCCTTCTAAATACATATCGGCTGGAAACGCGCCTGCGTCGTATTCGCCGCTTTTTAGCACAGCGTTCCAAGTAGAGCCACTATCGAACCAAACATCTAAAATATCGGTAACTTTCTCTAAATTTTCAGGGTTGTAGCCAGAGCCTTGTGGTAAAAGATCGCAAATTTCGCTATCCCACCACGCATCAGCGCCTTTGGCTTTAAAAATTTCGTATAAATAATCCATTATTTTTTCATCGAAAATCGGCTCTTTTGTCGCTTTATCACGAAAAAATGCAATCGGCACACCCCAATCTCTCTGCCTTGAAATACACCAATCAGGGCGGTTTTCAATCATCGCTGTGAGGCGATTTTCGCCAGTGGCTGGGTAGAATTTGATCTTTTTGATTTCGCTAAGCGCAATCTGACGCAGTGTTTTTCCGCCGCTAAATTCTTTATCCATAGCGATGAACCATTGCTTTGTAGCGCGGTAAATTACTGGTTTGTGCGTGCGCCAGCAGTGTGGGTATGAGTGGGTAAATTTGCCGACTTTTACCACTGCATCGCCAAGAATTTCGACGATTTTTTCATTTGCTTTGAAAATGTGCATGCCGACCATTTCATCTACGACGCCAGCCCTAAATAGCCCCTTCGCGCGCAGTGTTTCATCAAAACACCCTGCCTCATCGACTGGCATTAGCACCTCTATACCGTATTTTAAGCCCACGAAATAATCGTCCTCGCCGTGTCCTGGGGCGGTATGAACTAGGCCTGTTCCGCCGTCCATTAAGACATGTTCGCCTAGGATAAATTTTGAGCTTCTATCATTTAGCGGGTTGATTGCGTATAAATTTTCTAGTTCTTTTGAGCTAAATTCTTTTAAAATTTCGCCATTTGTGATACCTGCGCCGATTAAATTTTCTAAAAGCGGTTTTGCAAGTATGAAATTTTCGGCTGTTAGGACATAGGCTTCGTTTGGATTTAGGCTGATTGCGCCGTTTGCTGGAAGTGTCCAAGGCGTAGTCGTCCAAATCACGGCTTTTGCGCCTTTTGCGCCGATTTTGGCGTTTGCTTCATCGCTCAAATCAAAAGCCACATAAATCGAATAATCCTCTTTGTCCTTATACTCGACCTCTGCCTCCGCTAGCGCGCTTTTTGCCGCCCAGCTCCAAAACACAGGCTTACTGCGCTCGATTAAAATTCCCTTTTTAGCGATATTGCAAAGGGTTTTGTAAATTTCAGCTTCAAAGTTAAATTTCAGCGTCAAATATGGATTTTCCCAATCCCCAATTACGCCAAGGCTTTTAAATTCATCTCTTTGGATATCGATAAATTCTTTCGCATGTGCGCGACAAAGCTCGCGGATTTCGTGCTTGGTAGCTGATTTTTTCGCGTCGCCCATTTTGATTTCCACTTGTTGCTCAATCGGCAAGCCGTGGCAGTCCCAGCCCGGGACATAGCGGATATTTTCACCGAAAAAATAGTGGGTTTTTGTGATAATGTCTTTTAAAAATTTATTCAGCGCATGGCCGATATGCAGGTGTCCGTTGGCATAAGGTGGGCCGTCGTGGATATTAAAGCTAATGCCCGCGTTTTTGCGTTTGGCTTTCATTTTTTCATAAATTGCTCGCTCGTTATACCAGCTAGAAAATCGCGCTGGTTCGTTCGCTGGGAGAGAGCCTCGCATAGGGAAGTCCGTAGTAGGGAGAAAAAGTGTTTCTTTGTAATCCATAAAAAACCTTTAATTGTGTTTTAAAAAATTTGGTAAGTGTAGCAAAAAGGCTTTTAAAAAGGACTGAAAATGCAAGAATTTTTTATGCTATAATGGCAAAAATTTAAAGGTCGAAATTTATGAAAAATGTGATTTTAATCATTGGCGAAGCTATCCGCTACAATCCGCCATTTTTTAGCTATATTTTGCGCGAATACGAGCAGGTTTTCGGCGTGATTGATGATATTAAATTTATAAATGAAAACGATAAAAATTTGCCATTTTTGATAGAAAAAATGCTCGGCAAATACGATTATATCACGATTTTTGCGACAAAAGTGGCTTATGCAATCGCAGGGAAAATCCTTTCCACGCTCACGCTTGATACTTTGGAGCTTAAAGATTGTGGCACGCTAGCCCCCTCAGCAGCTAAATTTGTGGTAAAGGATAGTTTTTTGCTAGATATTAAGGGTTGCCTTGTAAATGTGCTAAAAGCAGAGCCCTTGCAAAAACTGCCCCAAATTTTGCAAGATCCCCTAAACGAGGGTGAGGGATTTTATCTATTTGACACAGACTATGCGAGCGCAAAAGCTAGACTTGAAAGCCTAGCGTTAAGCTATAAAATTTCATTTATCATCAGCGAATACAGCTCGTTTTTGCTCTTTGTGCGCGCTAGCGAGCAGAAATTTGGCGCGCTGGATAAATTTTTAGATAGCGTGAGCAAATACTACGCAAACTCATTTATCGCACCTAAAAATTTCATCTCTCACGCCGTGGAGAAATTGCGAGAAATCGGGGCGAAAATCACATTTGCAGAGAGTTGCACGGCTGGACTTTTGGCGGCTAAATTTGGCGAAATAGCCGGTGTGAGTGATATTTTTGACGGCTCAGTGGTAAGCTATGCAAACGAGATAAAGCGCGCGTGGCTAGATGTGAGCGATGAGGTTTTGCAAGATTACGGCGCAGTGAGCGAGCAATGCGTCGCAGGTATGCTTGGCGGGGCATTGGAGAGTTCGGGGGCGAATTTTGCCCTAGCCATTAGCGGGATAGCTGGACCTGGGGGTGGAAGCGATGAAAAGCCCGTAGGAACGGTCTTTATCGGGGCAAAAGAGCTTGGTGGGCGACAGATAATTGGCAAATTTCACCTAAACGGAGATCGCAACTATATCCGCGAAGAGGCCGCAAATATCGCAGTTTGCTTGCTTTTGAAATTAAGAAGTGATTTATTTTTAAACTAAGGAGAGAGTATGAAAAAATGTGGAATTTTGCTTGCTTGCGCGCTTGTTTTTAGTGCGTGTAGCGACAGCGACAAATCTAGCCAAAACGGCCTAGATATCGAAAAAGAGATCGAAAAAAAATCTCAAAAAATGGTTGAGAAAAATGAGCCAAAAATACAGATAAATTTGGATAAAAATTTATCAGCTAGTGCGAGCGAAAGTACGCCTAAACCTGCGCCAGGAAGCGTCGCTTCAAGCGAGCCTGTGCCAGAGGCAAATTTGAGCCAAAACGCTAAACCAAAGGTTGAAATCGAGCTAGTGCCAAAGCCTGAGGGCAAAATTTCAAAAGATATCAACGAAACGATTGATGAATTTGCCGCAACGGCTAAAATTTTGGGCGAAAATTTGGAAAGATTAAGCAAGGAAGCGCCGAAAATCATTGATGAATTTGCGAAAAAAAATGCAGATAAATTTGAGGATTTAGCCAAAAAAGGCGAGAAGATCGTGCGCGATTTAAACGGCTCATTAGGCGGGATCGAAAAGGATTTAATGGATTTAGCAAAGGATGCAAATTCAAGTTTCGGACAGATTTTAAATATCTTTGGCGATATGATTAATAATGGCAAAAAAATTGAAAAACATTATGAAAATTCGCAGAGCGAGGATTTAAAAATTTAAGTCAAATTTGCGTAAAATACAGCGAAAATTTTAATCATTTTAGGAGGCAAAATGTATAAATTAAAGCATCTGCTTAGCACGCAAGATTTAAGCGCAGACGATATTTACGATTTCATCGCTTTGGCGAAGGATTTCAAAGCCCTAAACCGCTCAGATATCAAAAAATCAGACTCTTTGCGTGGAAAAACCGTGATTAATGCTTTTTTTGAAAACTCCACTAGAACGCGCATTTCCTTTGAAATCGCCGCCAAGCGCCTTGGTGCGGACGCCATAAATTTCAGCGCAGGTTCAAGTAGCACCAAAAAGGGCGAAACTCTAATCGATACGATAAAAAATATGCAAGCCATGCGCAGTGATATTTTTGTCGTGCGCCACGCAAGTAGCGGTGCTGCGAAATTTATCGCCTCTAACTGCGACGCCTCGATTGTAAATGCAGGAGACGGACTAAACGAGCACCCGACACAAGCGCTTTTGGATTTGCTCACAATCCATGAAGCTAAGGGCAAATTTGAAGGATTAGAAGTCGCTATCATCGGCGATATTTTTCGCTCTCGCGTGGCTAGATCTGATGCGTGGGCGATGAAAAAACTAGGTATAAATGTCAGACTTTTTGGTCCTCCGATGATGCTAAGAGACTGCGAGGCGTTTGGGTGCAGGATTTGCAAAAGCGTCGAGGAAGCAATCGAGGGCGCAGATGTGATAATAATGCTAAGAATTCAATTAGAGCGCCAAGACGGTGAGCCAAGCTTCCCAAGTGTGAGGGAGTATAGTAAATTTTTTGGATTAACTGCTAAGCGTATGCAAGTAGCCAAAGAGGGTGTGATTATCATGCACCCAGGCCCGATAAATCGTGGCGTAGAGATCAACTCAGATGTCGCGGACGATCCGCGATTTACCTGCATTCTCGATCAGGTCGAAAACGGTGCAGCCATGCGTATGGCAGTGCTTCATACAATAAATTTAAATAGGAGCTTATAATGAAAATTTTAATCAAAAATGGCACCGTTATTAACCACGACAGAAGCGAAAAGATAAATGTTTTAATAGAAAATGACCAAATTTCAGCACTTACAAAAGATGAGCCAAGCGCAGATAAAATCATCGACGCGACTGGCAAGCTCGTCATGCCGGGGCTAATTGATATGCATGTGCATTTTAGAGATCCGGGCTTTGAGTATAAAGATGATGTCATCACAGGTAGCGAAACAGCCGTAGCAGGGGGCGTAACGACCGCTATGCCTATGGCAAATACAAACCCAGTAAATGATAATTCCGCAATCACAAAGGCAATGATTAAAAAAGCGCGCGATAGGGGGCTAATCGACCTGCTTCCAATCGGAGCGATTTCGCAGGATTGCAAGGGGGCGAAAATCGTCGAAATGGGCGATATGATCGAGGCTGGGTGCGTGGCATTTAGCGATGATGGACTTCCTGTTACAGATAGCTCAGTCATGCGACAAGCCCTCGAATACTCGGCGCATTTTGGCTCTTTTGTCATAAATCACAGCGAGGATTGCTCACTTTGTCATGGTGGAGTGATGAACGAGGGCAGGGTAAGCGCGCTATTAGGGCTTAAAGGCATGGCGAGCGAAAAAGAGGAGATTATGGTTTCGCGCGATATTTTGCTTGCTAAAAAAACTGGCGGACACCTGCATGTGGCGCATGTCAGCTCAGCCTGGTCGCTAAAACTCATCGATCAAGCCAAAAAAGAGGGCATTAATGTAACTTGTGAAGTTACGCCACACCACTTCACTTATGATGAGAGCGAACTTATGGGATATGATACGAATTTTAAAATGTCTCCGCCACTTCGCACAAATGCCGATGTAGAGGCTATGCGAGCAGGGCTAAAAAGCGGACTAATAGATGTCATCGCCACAGATCACGCACCGCATAGCTGGGACGATAAATTTGTCGAATTTGACAAGGCTCCGTTTGGGATTTTAGGGCTTCAAACGCTCGTGCCTTTGACGCTAAAATTAGTTGATGATGGCGTGATTGATTATGAAAAAATGGTAGCTCTCACCTCGTATAATCCAGCCCAAATTTTAAAATTCTCAAACAAAGGCGAAATCGCTGTCGGAAAGCTAGCCGATATCGCTATAATCGACCCTGAACTAAGATACACTTACGACGCGAAACTCAACAAGTCAAAATCACAAAACTCCCCACTTTTTGGCAAAGAGCTAAAAGGTGCGTGTGTGCTGACCATAAAAAGCGGAAAAGTAGTGTTTGACTTCCCAAATGTGGTAGCGTAAATTTCAAATTTAACCCAAATTTGGGTTAAATTTGACCTTTTTTAAATTTTAAATTTTAAAAATTCTAATATAATTCTTTTAAAAATTCAAAGGTAAATTTATGCAAAATATCTACATTATCGGCGATGTGCATGGTTGCTATGAGAGTTTAATGGCGCTGATTGCGCGCTTGCCAGCGAAATTTGATAGCAAAATTTGCTTCGTGGGCGATTTGTGCGATCGTGGCCCTCATAGCGCCAAAGTCATCGAGTTTGTGCGCTCACACGGCTATGACTGCGTGCGCGGAAACCACGAGCGCAGATTTTTGCTAGCAAAATCCAGCGCGCAAAGGTGCGTGAGAGACCGCGAAATCATAATTGGCGCAAGTGATGATATCAACTGGATTGCCAAAAGTGGCGGTAGCGATACGATGAAATCGTATTTTGCGCCTGAATTTAGCGTGCTTTTAAACGAGCATTTAGAGTATTTGCAAAACCTGCCCGTATTTTTGCAATACGATATTTTCGACGAAAATTCCCGCTCTCTCGTGGTGTCGCACTCGGCTGTGGGAAATATGTGGAAATTTCGCGACTTCGTGGCGGTAAAGGACGATTTCGAGGCGCATGTGTTGAGCGGACGCGACGATTACACCGATAATGCGGGCATTTTCAATGTCTATGGCCACACGCCACAAGATGAGCCATTTATCAATGATTACAGCGCAAATATCGATTTGGGCTGTGTTTTTAAAAAGCGCGGTTATAAAAACGCCCGCCTTTGCGCTATGGAATTCCCCTCCAAGCGACTTTTTATCCAAGATTGTATTGATTTTTAAAATTTGCTTTTTAAAATTTTGATTTTTAAATTTCCGCTTCGCAACTCCCAAACACTGCCCCGAAATTTTAAACTCGTAGATTGCTTCGATTTACTTCGTAAATCTCGCAATGACAAATCAAGCGTAAATTTTGCCTAATTTGTCATTGCGAGGAGCTGTTTTACAGCGACGAAGCAATCTGCGAATTTAAAATTCCTTGCGCTAAATTTGCTGTCATTGCGAGCTTTCGCAGAAAGCGAAGCAATCCAGAGAAATTTAAATTCAAAATTATACTTAAATTTAGCATTGAATTATTTTTTAAATTTTAGGCTAAATTTTGCTTTTCTCGTAAGGGGGAAGGGGGCTTGAATTGCGAGGTCGCGCCCCTTCCCCCTTACAAACCCCCAACCCCCGACGACGCTTTACAAGGTGGCTAAATTTAGAAAAACTTCGTTTTTCTAAATTTAGCTGGTTTTATTTTACGGAAATGCTTCGCATTTCTTTGTAAAATTTCGGGGCAGTGTTTGGGAGTTGCGAAGCGGAAATTTAAGAATTTAAAGAATTTAAAAAGCCCCTTGCGAAAATTCACAAGGGGCGAGGCGAAATTTACGCCAAATTTGGCGAAATTCTACTCTTTTTCCAAAAAAGTTTTGTAGATAATTCCGCCGATTGCGCCACCGATGATTGGCGCTACCCAAAACAGCCATAGCTCGCTAATTGCCCAGCCACCTTGGAAAAGTGCCACGCCAGTTGATCGGGCAGGATTTACTGAGGTGTTTGTAACTGGGATTGAGATTAGGTGGATTAGTGTGAGGGCTAGTCCAATCGCAATCGGTGCGAAGCCACTTGGCGCGCGCCTATCTGTCGCGCCCATGATGACGATTAGGAAAAATGCAGTTAGCACGATTTCTGCGATTAGCGCGCTTAGCATTGAATATCCGTTTGGTGAGTGCTCGCCGTATCCGTTGGTCGCAAACCCTGCGCTGATGTCAAATCCAGCCTGTCCGCTTGCGATTAGATATAGCGCACCGCCTGCTGCTATCGCGCCTAGCACTTGCGCGATGACATAGCCAGCCAGCTCGCTAGCCTTAAATCTGCCGCCACATAGCAAGCCCACTGAAACTGCTGGGTTAAAATGTCCGCCACTAATGTGTCCAAATGCGTAAGCACCGCTTAGCACGGTCAAACCAAAGGCGATTGAAACGCCGACAAATCCGATGTTGTATGCGGCGAAAATCGCGCTTCCGCAACCGCCAAATACTAGCCAAAATGTGCCAAGAAACTCGGCTAAAAGCTTTTTCATAAGCTCTCCTTTGAAAAAATTTGCAAAAGCGCGTATTTTACTGCATTTTGGTAAATCAAGGATAATTTTTGGCTAAATTTAATGGCTGGTTAAATTTAAATCCGTAAAATTTGGAGAAATTCAAGGAGAAAACATGGTTTTATGCGTGGAAGTGGCAGGTTATATCAGCGAGAATTGCTATTTTTTTATTGACGAGGCGAGTGGGGCAGGGTTTGTAATCGACCCTGGGGCGCAAGCGGACAAGCTTTTGGGGATTATAAAAGAGAGAAATTTCAAAATCGAAAAAATTTTGCTCACACACGGACATTTCGATCACATTGGCGCAGCTAGCGAGCTCTCGCGGGCTTTGGGTGCGCCGATACTCGCGCACGAAAACGCAGGCGTGTATCTGGGCGAGCCAGACTATAATCTATCGAATTTCATGGGCGAAGAGATAATCATAGAGGATTTCACGCCCCTAAAAGATGGCGATAAAATCGCGCTAGCTAGCGGGGCGTGCGAGCTAGCTGTGATTTATACGCCAGGGCATACGAGCGATAGCGTGGTGTTTTATAGTGCGGGGCAAAATTTGGCGTTTTGTGGGGATTTGATTTTTCGCGCGGGCTTTGGGCGCACGGATTTGCCGGGCGGGGATTATAGCGCGCTAAAAGCTAGCATAGAGGGCAAGATTTTTCCTCTGCCAGATGAGGTGATTTTATACTCGGGGCATGGAGAGCCCACGAGCGTCAGGGCAGAAAGGGCGAGGTTTTAGTGAAATTTGCACAGATTGTCATTGCGAGCGAGTGTAACGAGCGAAGCAAAAATGAGCGTAGCGACCCGAGCGAAGCGAAGGGGCATTTCACAGAAACATTTTTGCTTCGCAAAAAGCGCTTCGCTTGTTTTGGACGAGCCGTAGGCGAAGTCAATCGCCAAAAGTAAAATAACAAATTTGCAAAATCGCAAATTTAAAAACAGAATTTCGTATCGTGGATAAACGATACTGACCGAATTTAAATTTATAAATTTTTATTTTAAATTTTGAAGGAAAAATATGACAAGAAAACATAAAATTTGGATTATTGCAATACTTTGTTTGTTTGGATTTGTAACTTATGAAACGATACAACACAAAAAAGATATAACTAAATTTATAGTAAAAACAATACTAGAACACAAAAAAGAAAATGCTTTTGAATTTGTAAATAAGTTTGTAAGTGTAGTTCCAAATTATGCTACAAAAGATGGCTTTGAAATAGTAAGCAAAGATGAATTTGAAAAATATCAACAAGGTTATTGTTTATCTGAAAATAGGATTTTAGATAAGGAAGAGTTGTATAAAAGGGCAATCGGGGAGTATTTTAAGAAAAAATTACTTATTGCAAAAGAATATAGAAAAATCTTAAAAAATAATCATAAATATGGATATACTAATGAAGCAATAGATAAAATCGGATATTATATAACCGATGCCTTTAATAGCTCGAATTGGTATGAATATTTAACTAAAAATTTCGATGAAAACAAAACTTATATTGAAATAACAAATGCTAAAAAAATTGATAATCCTGTGGATTATCTAATGTTTGATTTAAAAAATGATATAGTCGGATTTAAAATGCCTATAATATGGCAGAATATAGGTGGTGGCTATTTATATTTAGATAAATTTTTATTTAACAATAATCATGTTGCATATTTATCTATACTACTTATTGACAATAGAAAACTAACTGAACATGAAAAAGGTCTGTATGACACTCACATAAAAGAACGCAGAATTCAAAAAAGAAATTTATCAAAATTAGATGGCAGTTTTGATAACTGTGGAAATACTATGGCAAATATAGAACAGGCTATTAAAGATAATGTTTTAGCTGTTCTAAAAGGCGGTTGAAAAACCTAACAAATTTAAACTTAATAATCAAAAATTTAAGAATAAAAACAAACATTTTAATAAAAAGGATAAAAAATGGGAACACCAGAACTAAATTTAACAGATGAAAACTTTGCAGTTAAACTGCTTTCTTATTATCTTTGGGGTAAAACAGAGAATTTCACGGCGCAGGTTAAATTCAAAAAATAATTCAATGCTAAATTTAGGTTGAATTTTAATTTTAAATTTCCCTGGATTGCTTCGAAAACTTCGTTTTCTCGCAATGACAGCAAATTTAGCGTAAGGAATTTTAAAGTCGTAGATTGCCACGAATTTTGCTAACGCAAAATTCTCGCAATGACAAATTAGGCGTAAAAATTTTAAATTTTAAAATTTCGGGGCAGTGTTTAGCTAAAAAATTTACCGCAAATCGCACATACCCACAGGGCGAAATTTAGGCTTAGAGTGAGCATTACAGCGGTGCTGGCGGTATCTTTGGCAGCCCCTGCAAGCGGGTGAAAATTAGGGTGAGCTAGATCAACCACGCGCTCTATTGATGAGTTTATGCACTCGACAACCAGCGTAAAAACCGCGCCAAAAACCAAAGCCAAATTCCAAACCAAGCCAAAATTCCAAAAAAATAGCGAAACCAAAAGTGGCGCAAAAACAAAAATTTCTAGCCGAAAACTCCGCTCACTACGCCAAATTTCAGCTAGCCCCGCCAAAGCATAGCCCCAGTTTGCGAAAAATTTGTATTTTGGCTGATTTCTCATTTTTTTCCTTTTAAATTTTAGTTAAATTTAGGCATAATCATAGCCAAATTTTGATAATTAAAGGGTAAAAATGAAGCTAATGAGCTGGAATGTAAATGGGCTTAGAGCCGTGCTTGGCAAGGGCGCATTTGCGTGGCTTGATGATGAGAAACCTGATTTTTTGGGCTTGCAAGAGATAAAAGCGAGCGCAGAAAATATCCCAAAAGAGCTTTATGAACTGGGATTTTCGCAGATTGATACGAACCCAGCCGCGCGCGCTGGGTATTCTGGCGTGGCAAGCCTAGCTAAATTTGCTAGCAAGGTTAGCAAATGCAACTTCGCTAGCGACGATGAGGGGCGGGTTTTGGAGCATAGATTTGGCGATGTGGTGCTACTAAATATCTACTTCCCAAACGGCCAAAAGGACGATGAGCGCCTCGCGTATAAGATGAAATTTTACGCCGATTTTTTGCGCTATATCGACGAGTTGGTCGCGCAGGGTTTGGGCGTGATATTTTGTGGCGATGTCAATACCGCTCACAGGGAAATTGATTTAGCAAATCCAAAGGCAAATTCAAAAATTTCTGGCTTTTTGCCTATCGAGCGAGCGTGGATCGATGAGGTGATAAATCACGGATTTATCGATACTTTCCGCGAAATTCATGGCGATGAAAAAAATGCTTATTCGTGGTGGAGTTACCGCTTCAATGCGCGCGCTAAAAATGTCGGCTGGCGGATTGATTATTTTTTCATCTCGCAAAATTTGCGTTCGCGCCTCAAAGACGCCTTTATCCGCGCTGATATCACAGGTAGCGACCACTGCCCAATCGGCATTGAGATTGATTTGTAAAATTTAAATTTAAGGGGAAAAAATGTTAAGCGATATCGAAATTACGCACAATGCAAAGCTTAAAAAAATCACAAAAATCGGCAAAAAACTAGGTCTGAAAAAAGATGAAATCGAGCCTTATGGGTTTTATAAGGCAAAAATTCCGGGGCGCGAGTATAGCATACACGGCGAAAAAGGCGCACAGGGCGCAAAGCTGATTTTAGTTACAGCCATTAGTCCTACGCCTTATGGCGAGGGCAAAACCACGACCTCAATTGGTCTAGCTGACGCGATAAAATCACTAGGCAAAAGCGTGGCTTTGGCGCTTCGTGAGCCCTCTTTGGGTCCAGTATTTGGCATAAAAGGTGGCGCAGCAGGTGGTGGATACTCGCAACTAGCACCCATGGAGGAGCTAAATTTGCATTTCACGGGCGATTTTCACGCCATTACTAGCGCAAACAACCTAATCAGCGCAATTATCGACAACTCGATTTATCAAGGAAATCCGCTAAAAATCAAAACCGTGCTTTGGAAGCGTTGCATGGATATGAACGATCGCGCACTGCGCCAAATCACCGTGGGCCAAGGCGGTAAATTTGACGGTGTAGAGCGCAAAGACGGCTTTAATATCACCGCTGCTAGCGAGATTATGGCGATTTTGTGTTTGTCGAAAAATTTGGCAGATTTGAAGGAAAATATCGCAAATATCATGGTGGCTTACGATGAAGATGATAAGCCGATTTTCGTGCGGGATTTGGGTTGCGAGCAGGCTGTGAGCGTGCTTTTAAAAGAGGCGATTAAGCCAAATTTATTCCAAAGTATCGAGCATACGCCTACTTTCGTGCATGGGGGACCGTTTGCCAATATCGCTCATGGGTGCAATTCGATAATCGCTACAAAAACGGCGATGAGCCTAGCTGATTTTGTTGTAACTGAGGCTGGATTTGGCTCTGAGCTTGGCGCGCAAAAATTCCTCGATATCAAATGTCCGCGCGCAGGTATCGCCCCTGATGCGGTGGTTTTGGTGGCTACGATTCGCTCGCTCAAATACAATGGCGGCGCAGCCAAAGACGAAATCACTAAGCCAAATTTAGAAGCGCTTATGGTGGGAATCGAAAATTTAGGCGGACATATTGAAATTTTGCAAAATTTCGGTCTAAATCCGATTGTCGCACTGAATAAATTTAGTTTTGATAGCGACGAAGAGATCGAGTTTGTGCGCAACTACTGCACCGCGCGCAGTGTCAAAATGGCGCTTTGCGAGAATTTCGCCAAAGGCTCAGTTGGGGCTGTTGATTTAGCAAAACTAGTCCTTGCCGAGTGCAAAATCCTAAAAAATATCAACCACACTTACGATAAAACTGATGATATAAAAACAAAAATCGAAAAAATCGCCACTAAAATTTACGGCGCAAAAGAGGTTGTTTTCGAAGAGGCCGCGCTTGGGGCGTTGGAGCAAATTCGCGCGCTTGGGCTTGAAAATTACGATGTGTGTATCGCCAAGACGCAGTATAGTTTCAGCGACGATGAAAAGGCGCTGGGTCGCGCGTGCGGGTTTAGCCTGCGGGTCAAAGATTTGCAGATTCGCACGGGGGCTAAGTTTATCGTGGCAGTGGCTGGCAAAATCATGCTAATGCCAGGACTTTCCAAACACCCTAGCGCGCTGGATATGAAAATCAGCGATGATGGCGTAATTAGCGGGTTATCATAGCCCGCTAGCGAGGCTTTTAAAACACTGCCCCGAAATTTGCAAATTATGCAAATTTGTTCGCCATTGTCATTGCGAGATAACGAAGTCATCGAAGCAATCTACGAGTGAAAATTACCAAAGCGCGAATTTAGTTTCATTGCGAGTGAGTGTAGCGAGCGTGGCAATCTACGACTTTAAAATTCCTTGCGCTAAATTTGCTGTCATTTCGAGCGCGCGGTGGCATGCGAAGCATGGCAGGTCGGGACGAGGCGCAGGGCAGAAAAGCTAAATCAGAGCTACAAGCTCACATACTAAAATCAAATTTCACACTTAAAAAGCTTAGCCTAATCGCAGAGCAAAGCAAGAAGTGTGAGTGAGGGAGATAAAAATGGCAATGGCGATAGCTTTACTTGCTTGTGTAGTTTTATTTTTTTGTTCTTTAATAATTCCAAAAGGTAGAAAAAAGATTGTTTGGGTTTTTGTTTGGTTTTTGGCATTTTTTGGGGATTATATAATTTTTAATGCGATAAATAGCTACTATGTATCAAAATATGCTGGTATAGAAATTCTAAAAAAACCGATAGAGCGTGGATATTATGGTGGCGAAGTTGGTGAATATACATACGCTGCTTATAATTGGAATTTTAAAAATTTGATTAATGGCTATGTTGATTTTATCGATTTAACCGATAATAATTGGAATTTTAGATTTTATTTAGATGATAATAATTCAGTAGATTGTTTTATTAAAAATCTGCCAAATAAGTGTATAGCAAGAAAAACAATAAAAGAAATTAGCAATTATGTCATAGAAAGTTGCGATAATAACGATTTTTGTGCAAAATTAAATAATTCTGATATTGGTTATTTTGGCAAAATAATTGGTATTAAATTTAACAATAAATTTATAATAAAAAATTTTAAAACTAACGATATTTTAGCGACAAACAAAGGCAGTTATTGCACATACAAAGATAGTATTTTAAATAGCTGGTTTTTTAAAATTTTAGCTTTTGGAGTTCATGCTAGTGAAAATAGTATTTTTGCCAGTCATTGTTATGCTGATAAAAATTTAGATTGCGAAACAACTTTAATAAAAACATTTTTTAGTAAATAAAATTTTTAAGGATAAAAATGGAAGTTTTAATCATAAATCTTATAGTAGCTTTTGCTTGTGCGTTATGTATAAGATATATCGCAAATTCGCAGATAAATAAATTTGCAAAATTCTTTGCTTTATTATTTTTCATTGTTTTTATTCTATTAGGATTTTTTGTATTTGTCTTTTTTCTGACTTTGTTTTTCTTAGCACTAATCACAAAGAAACATAAAGTCAAAATCAATACAATAGATGATAAATTAAATTATGAAAAAATAGAAATTTCAAAAGATGATAAATTTTTATTTCAAAATAAAACTTATTTTGTAGCTACTTTAATAACTCTGTTTTTAACTTATGGATTTTTGTTTGACGGGTTTAAAATGCTTAAATTTAGATACGAGTGTGATATTAAAAAGAATTTTAAGATTGAAATTTTAGATAACAATTATGCACTAAGCGATTTACAAAATATTCGATTAAAAGATAGTGAAATATATCATCAATGCAATAATGATTATGCTAAATGCCCTAAAAATACAGGTTTAATTCATAAAAGCGACATATATATCAATGATAAAAAAATAGGAAAAGTATATAGATATTTTATGCCATATAATTCATTTATGCACAAATTTTTATCTGTATCCACAGATGTTCAGGGCTTAACTTGCCATAATATGCTAGATACTTATGAAATAATCAATATCCTAGAACAAAATTTAATAAACAAAAATTCTAATGAAAAGGATAAAAGATGAGTAACAAATTCTCAACTTACAAAATTTGTGAATTTGTTAATGTGTCATTGTGAGTAAGGCGTATTTGCAATGACAGCAAATTTAGCGGTAGAAATTTTTTACTCGTAGATTGCCACGCGCGCGGTGCGCGCTCGCAATGACAAATCATGCGCCAAAAACGCTTTTTTTACAATACGAAATTTCGGGGCAGGGTTTGGGGGTTGCGCCAGCGAAATGGGGAAATTTTAAAATTTCAAATTCGCTAAATTTAAAATTTATCAAAATTTATTTCTAAATTAAAATTTAACTACTCTTCGGTTTTGTAAATTTTATTCGAAAATCTGCGGTGTTTGATCTGCAAATAGACCACAAAAACGACAAACAAAACCGCCGTTGCGATGATATAGTAGCGGTTTTTAAAGATTATCGCGCCGTTTATGAGCCCAGAAAACAGCGCCAAAACCACAGCCGTGAGAAACGGAAAGCGCACGGCGTCCTTTTCTTTGATTGCGATTATCACAAGCGCAAGGGCGAAAAGCGCGGTATTTAGCAAAATAGCTAAAATTTTAATCTCGGCAAACAAATTTGGATTTGTCCTCGAAATGCCGTAAAGTGCGAGTGCGCCGAGGGCAAAAAGGATTAGAATTATTAGGATTAGTTTTTTCATTTGATTAGTCCTTTTTTGAGTTTGCGAATCAAAAAGCGCGATGGCATTAGCTCGTTTGCGATCGAGCGTGGCACGCAAAGCGGGCGAGAAAGTGCATAATCGCATATAAGCTCAGCGCCCAAAACTGCGGTGCTTAGCCCGTGTGCGCCATGCGCTGTGTTAAGATATAAATTTGGGATAAATTTGGCGCGTCTGGCGGATTTTTTGTTTTTGCTCCATGGCAAATCCTTGAAATCTCGCGCCAGAGTTTCTGGCTCGCATACTGGGCCAATTAGCGGAAATCTATCGCCACTATATCCCCTGTATCCGACCTTAGAGCCGATGATTTTGGCTTTTTTGCTCAAAAACTCGCCAACGCTTTCTAGATTTTTGACATCGTCGATTGCCCTTGCTTCGTCGTGGTAGCACTTCCTATCGTAAGTCGCGCCGATGAGTTGCTTTTTGCCCACGGCTGGGCAGATGTAGCCAGAGGCACTGAGCGGGAATTTGGTTTTGATTAGCGGGCGAATTAGCGTGGTTTGACCGCGCACGGAGCTGATTTGCACGCTAGGATCTAGGTTAAATTTGGCATCTTGTGATACTGCGCCGCGCCCGAAAAACTCCTCGCTCTCGCTTCCTGCGCAAAGGACTAAAATATCGCAAAATAGGCTTGCGCGATCTTTTAAAATCACTTCGAATTTTTCATTTTGCTTTTTGAAATTTAGCATTTCGTGGTTAAATTTGACGCCGAGTTTTTTGGCGAAATGTTTGCAGAGCTTGTGCGGGTGGGCTAGGACGGCGTTTTTTATCATTATGCTTGGATATGGTTTTGAGTGCGCTTTAAATTCGTAAATTTCGGGGTTTCCTGCGCTTTGATACCTTGCTAAAAGCTCGCTATCATAGGCAAAATCCTGCGCCCCAAGCAGGCTAGCTAGCTTTTTGGGAGCGTGTTTGGCATAAAAGCTAAGAGCCAAATCAAATGCGTGTATGTGCATCTCCCCAAGCTTCACGCCCTCTTTGGTGATCAGCGGGGCGCACACACCTGTGAAATTCCCGCTACCATTTAGCCCAGCTTCGCTTCTTTTATCTATCACGCTGACGCTAAAACCTGCCTTTTTAAGTTTAAAAGCCGTGCAAAGCCCGGCAATTCCAGCTCCCACTACGATTGCTGTGGGGGTTTGCGCCTGCGGTGCGCGCTCTTGGTCGTATGAATTAGGGTCGTATAGACAGTGCGTGGCGGATAAATCGGCGAAATTTGAAAACTGTATTGGCAAAATTTGCGGGTGCTTTCTGGCAAAATAAAAATTCTCTACTTCATCATCTTCGCGCAAAAATTTCGCCCTAATCATGTGGCGTTTGGTGTCGAATCCGTCTGTTTTCTCGACGAAAAACCCTGCCTCGCGCAGTGATTTTGCCACCCAACCAGCGCTTGTGTATGTCGCTAAAATCGCGCCCTTTTTGCAAAGTGGCGTAAGGGCGGCAAAAATCTCTTTGCTCCAAATGGTTTCGTTTTTTGCAGGTGAAAATCCGTCTAAAAACCACGCATCAGCCTTGAAATCAAGCTCATTGATTAGCTCGCTAGCCTCGCCAATGCAAAGATCAAGCGTGATTTTTTTGCCAAAATTTATGCGGTGGATTCCCTTGGTAAGGGGCGGGAGTTTTTTGATTAAAATTTTAGAAACTGATGAGAGTTCGCTAAATTTAGCCCAAATTTGGGCTAATTCGTCCTTGCTAAGCGGATTTTTTTCGATTGAGACAAAGTGTAGGCGTTTGTTAAATTTAAGTGCTTTTTTTGCGCAGAGCAAAAAGTTGCGCCCCACGCCAAATCCTAGCTCGCCCACGATGATAGGCGCATTGCTTGCAAACGCCGTATCTAGCGCGCTTATAAAGACATATTCACTCTCGCCAAGAGGATTTTTGAAATTAAAATAAAAATCCTCGTAAATTTCACTAAATGGTGCATCATTGATAAATTTCATCACTTATTCTTTTGAAAATACGCATCTACGCCGTTTGCGATACCTTGGGCTATGCGGTCTTGGTATGCAGAGGTGCCTAGGTTTTTGCCCTCGCTTGGGTGTGAGATATAGCCCATTTCTACGAGCACAGCTGGCATTGTAGCCCCCACTAGCACCCAAAACGGTCCCTCTCTGACACCGCCGTCTTTGCTTTTGTAACTTTTTTGGACGGAATTTAACATATAGCTTTGGATATCGATTGCAAGCTTGTTTGAGGCGATTATTTTTTCTCTATTTAAGAAATTTAAAAATGTCTCTTGCGAAAAGGCGTTCATATCCTCCATGTCGCCTTGGTTTTCAAATGCTGCGACATTTTTGCTACGCTCTGATTTGGCTGGGCTTAAAAAAAATGTCTCCACGCCACTGAAATTTGGCGCTTGTTTGGCGTTTGGCGCGGCGTTTGCATGCACCGAAATAAACATATCGGCATTTTTTTTGTTGGCGAAAGCTGTGCGGGATTTGAGGTTGATAAATACATCGTTGCTTCTGGTATAAAGCACCTTGTAACCGCGTTTTTGAAGCAGTGCGCCAAGCTTTTTGGAGGTTGCAAGAACGATAGTTTTTTCCTTCAAACCATTTCCGATAGCGCCACTATCTTTGCCGCCATGGCCTGGGTCTATGACGATTAGTTTGCCTTTTGTAGATTTGTAAATTTTATTCGTCCCGCTCGCCTCGCTTTTGGCTGAATTTACCTGAGTAGCTTTTGTGCTAGTTTGCGCTGGCATAGCGATTTTAGCCCCCGCTTTGGCGATGATTAACTCATTGCCAAAAATTTCAATCTTTGGGTTAAATTTTTGGTTGTGATTTAGCACGACGCGGGCGATTTTGTCGTTATACTGCGAAGTGCGAACTTCATCTACGAAACTGCCCGTTAATCTCGTGGTGTGCGAGCTGTTTTTGGCGTTAAAATCTAGGACATAGCGATAAACTTTATCTTTGTTAATTACGAAATTTTTATACTCGCTGTGGTCTAAATTTCTGTTAAATTTAACCCTGACGCTGTTTTTATCGCTACTGATTGATTGCAAAATTAAAGGTTTTGATTTGTCGATTTTGGTGGTATTTGGCGTGATTTTGCCTGAGTTTAAAAACTCTAAATCAGCCTTGCTTAAAGTTTTTTTAGCGTCCGTGATAGCCGGCTTGTAATCGGCCTTGGCGCCTAGTTTTTCTAGCTCGGATTTATACACAGAGTAGTTTGAATACCCAAGCACCTCGCTACTATAAGTTAGCCGTTTTAGGACGCTAATTTTGGTTTTTTTATCTTTATTTGAAGTGGCGGAATAAATTTTTTTAAGCTCGCTGTGAAGCTCTTTTTTCGCGGTTTTGCTAGCGCTGACATAGTTTTTGTCAAAATTCGCAAAAACGCTACTAGCGTTCGCGCCAAATGCGAAACTCAGGCTAAAAACAATAGCGCATAAAATTTTAACTATCTTCGCCATTTACGAGTTTTTCCATTAATTCTTTGACGCTTATGATTTCGTTTAATCTCCAACCATTTGCGCCTGTGAAAAACAGCCCGCTCTCTTGTCTGCCAAGATAGGCGTCGCTTAGGCGATCTGCTATGCAGTATCCGACGAGTTTGGCGCCTTTGCCACGCTCGCAAGGTGCCACGCAGTTGCTAACGCATGAAATTTTCGGTGCGCTTCCAGCGGCAATCATATCTTGCAAATTTGTATGAATTCCGCGCGCAGGGTAGCCTACTGGGGATTTTAGAAGTTTGATATCTTCTTTTGTGGCTTTTAGTAAGACCTCTTTAAATTTCTCGTGGGCGTCGCACTCAAATGTGCCGATAAATCTAGTGCCCATTTGAACACCGTCTGCACCAAGACTTTTGGCTTTATCTATATCGTTTTTGTCCCAAATTCCACCTGCTGCAAATAGCGGGAATTCTCCCCAGCTATCGATTTCGGCTCTTACTTGTGGGATTAATTTTTCTAGCTGATACTCTGGGTCGGTGCATTGCTCGTAGGTAAAGCCCTGATGACCGCCACTTAGTGGGCCTTCTAGCACGACGCCGTCAGGTAGGCGGTTGTATCTGCCACTCCAACGCTTGGCTATGATTTTTAGAGCCTTGGCAGATGAAACGATAGGCATAAGCGCGACATCTGGGAAATCGGCGGTAAATTCAGGCAAATTCGTAGGAAGTCCAGCCCCGCTGATGATGATATTTATCCCAGCTTCGCAAGAATCCTTTACAATGCGCTCATAATCATTAGCCGCGCACATGATATTCATCGCTAGTGGTGCGTCGCCACAGATTTCGCGAGCGTTTTTTACGATTTGAGTAAGGGCTTTTTTGTTATAAAAATTTAGCGAAGAAAATGGTCTATCGTGGATACACTTTTCCGAAAATTTAAGGTCGTCATAATATCCAGTCCCTACCGAGCTAATCACGCCCAAACCGCCATTTAAGCTGACATTTCCAGCTAGCTTGTCCCAGCTAATCCCTAGCCCCATTCCGCCTTGGATAATAGGGTGTTTGATCTCGTATTTGCCGATTTTAACGCTCATTATCTTACCTTTAATTTAGCAAATTTTTTCTTTCCTACTTGTAAGGTGTATTCGCCAGCACTTAGTTGGAGTTGCTCGTCTGAAATTTTGGTCTGATCGACGCTGACGGCGTTTGATTTGATTAGGCGTCTTGCATCTGAGCTAGAAGTGGCTAGCTTGCAAATAAGCAGAGCCTTTACAATCCACGCTGGGGCTGAAACGCTAAATTCAGGGATTTCTGCTGGAAGCTCGTTTCCGCCATGAACTCTATCGAATTCCTCTTTTGCCTCTAATGCGACATCTTCATCATAAAATCTCGTAACGATTTCTGTGGCAAGCTCCTCTTTTACGGCTTTTGGATGCACAGCTTCGTCTGCTACGAATTGTTTGATTAGTGCGATATCTTCGTTGCTTTTTTGTGATAGTAGATTATACCAATCCCACATCAAATCATCGCTGATACTCATTACCTTGCCATACATATCGTTTGGAGCGTCTGTTACGCCGATATAGTTTCCTAGGCTCTTGCTCATTTTATTTACCCCGTCAGTGCCCACAAGAAGTGGCATCATAACGACGGCTTGTTCTTTGCCTACATTATAAACTCTTTGGAGTTGGCGTCCCATAAGAAGGTTAAATTTTTGATCAGTGCCGCCAAATTCGATATCGCATTTCATACATACGCTATCATAGCCCTGCAAAAGCGGGTATAAAAATTCGCTAATGCTAATTGGCATTTCGGCCTTGTAGCGTTTCTCGAAATCATCTCTTTCTAGCATTCTGGCCACATTAAATGTGCTTGATAGCTCGATTACACCGCTAGCGCCTAATCGGTTTGTCCATTCGGAGTTGAACATTACCTTTGTTTTTTCTGGGTCTAAAATTTTAAAAACTTGCTCTTCGTAGGTTTTGGCATTTTGCATTACGACATGGTGAGGAAGTTTTTTTCTAGTTTCGCTTTTGCCTGTTGGATCGCCGATTTGAGCTGTGAAATCACCGATCAAAAACTGCACGATTGCGCCGTGTTGTTGCAAAAATGCGAGTTTGTTTAGCACGACAGTGTGTCCTAGGTGTAGATCTGGCGCAGTCGGATCCATGCCGATTTTTACCAAAAATGTTTCGCCACTCTCGTAAAATTTAGTAATCAAAGCCTCGATTTGCTCTTCGCCTATTATCTCGCTTACTCCGCGTTTGAAATTTGCCATTATATCTTTAATGTCAGCCATTTATTCTCCCTTTTATTAGTTTTTATACACATCATCTAATGATATAAAATCAGCGATTTTATATCTATTTTTTAATCTGTCTTTGATATAAGTGTGGTCTAAATTTTCGTTTAATTCTATAATGATTTCGAAAAAATCAGACACAGCTTCGTTGTTTTCGTTCAAATTTATTGAAACTAAATCGACGCTTAGTTTAGCCAAATATGTTAAAAACTCAGCCAGTGAGCCCCGTTTGTTTTCGATATTTAGTATGATTTTATACCTGTGTGGAGCGTTTCGCGTCCATTTGACGAAAATCATTTCATCGCTTTTCATTAAATTTGCCGCTCTTTCGCAAAGCTTGTGATGAACCGTGACATTGTGTCCGTTGCGAAATCCGATGATATCGTCCCCGCGCTTAGGATTACAGCAGTAATCAAACTCTACTTCGTTGATTTTGTAGTTTGAATACACCACGATATTGTCGAATTTTTGCTTTTCGACGCTGTATTTATCGCGGAATTTCATATTAAAAAGCTTCTCTTTGAGCGGGTATTTTTTCAGCGCATTTACGACATCTTTCAAAAATACCGAATCATAGCTTGCTTTGCCGACTTTTTTAATTAAATTTTCTTTTTCTACCCAGTTTATCACGCTCTCTTCGGTCGTGGCGAAAATCGCACTTAAAATTTTAATCGCTACTTCTTGATTTACATCGCGAATTTTTTGTTTGCAAAATGCCTTGATTGTGGCTCTTGCCTTGCCTGTTTTGACAGAATTTAGCCAGCTACAACGATAGTGTGGGTTGTTTCCTGTGATGATATGGACGATATCGCCGTTTTGAAGCTCGGTTAGAAGCGGGACTTTTATGCGATTGACAAAGGCTTCGACGGCTTTAAGACCGACTTGTGAGTGTATTTCATAAGCGTAATCAAGCGCAGTCGCACCTCGTGGGAGCGTGAAAATTCCGCCCTTTGGCGAATACACTGCGATATCCTCGATATATAGGCTATCTTTGGCATATTCGTATAAATCATCGGCGTTTGAATCATCGGCTTCTTGCAAGCCAATATCGCTAATCCAATCAAGCTTAGGATTTAGTGAGCCGGAGTATTTGTATTTCCAGTGCGCAGCCACGCCAAGCTCGGCTGTATTGTGCATCTCTGTGGTGCGGATTTGGACCTCGACTATCATGCTGTCGTTAAAAACAGTAGTGTGAATCGTCTGGTAGCCGTTTTGTTTAGGTAGGGCGATATAGTCTTTAAAGCGCGAAATCAAGGGGTTAAATTTGGTATGGATTACGCCAAGTGCTAGGTAGCAATCCATCGGCTTTTGCACGATTATGCGGATAGCTAGCAAATCCAAAACTTCCTCAATCGAAATGCCCTTTCTTTGCATTTTTAGGTAGATTGAATAGTAATGCTTCATACGCTTTTGAATTTCAAAGCTATTTTCGCTAAATCCGTTTGTAAGTAGATACTCGCTAATCGTTTCGCTAAATTTGCTTAAATTTATTTGGAGCTGTTGTTTATGCTCTTCGACATAGTTTGCGATTGTGGCGTATTCTTTTGGCATTACATATTTAAAGCTTAGATCTTCTAAGATATTTTTAATCGATGAAATTCCAAGCCTGTGCGCGATTGGCGCATAAACTAGAAGTGTCTCTTCGCCTATGCGTTTTTGCTTATCTGGGCGCAATGCTTCTAGGGTTAGCATGTTATGGAGCCTATCGCAGAGTTTGACCACCAAAACGCGCTGATCTTCGATAGAGATCATCAGCATTTTGCGAAATGTCAGAGCTGTGGTGCGAAGTTTAGCGTTTTTATCGCCAGAAGGGGCTAGTTTATCCTCGCGGATATTTACGATTTTTGTCATGCCCTCTACGATTTTTGCGACATCTTCGCCAAATCTATCCCCGACTTGCTCGGTGCTAAAATCCGTATCCTCGACCACATCGTGCAAAAGTGCAGAAATGACCATAGCGTCATCACCGCCCATAAATGCGACGAAACACGCTACCAAAATCGGGTGGATTGCGTATGGTTCGCCACTTTTGCGAAACTGACCCTCATGCTGCGTAACGCATAAATTTATCGCATCTACAAGCACTGGGGTCGGCTCTTTTAGGCTATAAAGTAGCCGTTTGGCGTCCTCAATCTCTTTTGTTTCGACAATATCTTCGATAAGGCTTTCTAAATAGCCGTCACTAATCCTTGTCAATGATTCCATCTAGGGTAATCTTACCTTCTGCTAATTCTAAAATCGCAATATCTGCAAATTTCATATTGCGAGTATCTATATTTTCTACAAGTGGAGTTGCCCCAGCGGCAAGCTCTTCTGTGCGTTTAGTAGTCATTAGTGATAGCTTGTAGCGATCGCCTCCTGTGACTTTTAACGCTTTTGCTATGATTTGTTCTGTTCTCATTAATTCTCCTTTTTTAGTTTTTTACGATTGAACATTGGCTTAAATCGCCGTTATTGATGATTTTGTGTAAATTTCCGCTCTCAAACATATTGCATACGATGATTGGAAGCTTGTTGTCCTTGGCTAGGGCGATTGCGGTATCGTCCATGACCTTGATATTATCGTGCAAGGCTTGATCGTAGGTAATGGTATTTAAAAGCACTGCGTCATCGAATTTATGCGGATCTTTGTCATAAATTCCATTTACCTTTGTCGCTTTGATAATCGCGTCTGCGCTGATTTCGACCGCGCGCAAAGTACCAGCAGTATCAGTGGTAAAAAACGGATTTCCAGTGCCTGCTGCAAAGATTACGACCCGTTTTTTCTCCAAATGTCTTTTAGCTCTGCCGATGATGAAGGTTTCGCAGATTGCTTCCATTTTTATCGCGCTTTGCACGCGCACATCTATGCCGTTGTATTCGAGTGCCTCGCGCATAGCGATTGCGTTGATTACGGTTGCTAGCATGCCCATGTGATCGCCACTTGTGCGTTTGATGATACCGCCAGCTGCCGCGCTTACGCCACGGATTATGTTTCCGCCACCGATTACGATACCTACCTCGATACCGTTATCGACGAGCTGTTTAATCTCTCTGGCTATAAATTTTAAAATTTCGCTATCTATTCCAAAACCATCTTTTCCAGCCAGTGCCTCGCCTGAAAATTTAACGAGCACACGATTAAATTTTGCCATTTTAATGCTCCTTGAAAAAATTTGATTATGTTATCTAAAACTCGTTTAAAAATAGCTTTTTACGCCGTTTTAAATAATGCCAAAAATTTATTCACCCATAGTTTTTTAGGCGTGATTATCTCGCTAGGGCTACCGTTTATGGCGTGATACACACTTGCCCCGCTTAGCGTGGCGTAATAGCGGATTATCAGGCGTTGCAGGTGCGGTTCGTAGCTAGGGATAAACCAGCCGTTGTTTGAAATCGCCACGACAAATTTTGGGTCATCGCTGTAAAACTCGCCCCTTGTCGCCTCGTAGCAAATCGCGCTTTTTACGGGGATTTCTTTGATTTTATAAAAGCTAAAATTTGGCGCAATCGAAAAATCGCTAGCCCCGCCTAAAAATGTGTTATTTATAAAATCTCTAATTGGCGCAGGCAGGGGCACTTGCTCGCCAAAAGGCACCAAAATGTGTTTGTCAAATCTGCGCAAATTTCCGTTTTCAAAAACATACGCGCTGTTGTAAAATTTAGACTCTTCATACGCCTCGGCACCGGCTACAATCGAAATTTTATGCGATTTTTCTAGCAAAATTTCCTTTAAGGCTTCCTCGCGGTTTAGATACAGAGCAAATGCGCTCTCTGGCAATACTATCGCCTCGTAACCACTTTCTATCGCCTCGTCGATTTTGGCTAAATTTTCTCTAACCGCGTCTAAAATTTTCTCCTCGTCCCAGATGTCAAACTGCGAAATTTGCGAATTTTCAAGCTTGATTTTAAGGGGCAAAAATTCGGCTTGTTTTTCTTTAAATTCTAACGCGCAAATCAAGCAAGCGCAAAAAAGCAAAATTTTGGCTTTGTGCCTAAATTTTATTAAAATGCAAATTCCAGCCAAAATCGCGCAAAATGCGAAAATTTCGGCTCTGAAAATTCCGTGTGAAAACAAAAGCTCGAAATTTAGCCAATCAAAGCCAAATGGGTGGATAAATTTCAGCCCCACCAAACAGAGCGCGCGCAGTATCGGCTCATCAAAAATGGCAAAAATACGAAAAATCGCCCCCGCAATCAGGCAAATTCCTAAAATTTCAACTGGGATTAAAAACGAAAGTCCAAAATAAATCAGGCTAAAACTAATCCAATAAAACCAAATCGCGCCGATAAAAAACCCAAACCAAAACCAAATTTGCCTTTTGCTTTTTAAAAGGACAAATAGCGCAAAAATCGCGATTAGTGGCGATAAAAATTCAGCCAAAAGTGGTAAAATTCCACTTAAATTTTGGCTTAAAATTTCAACAAATATAAAATTTGAAACTCCAAGCGCAAGAAAAAAGCCGTTATTTATTTTATTTAATGTAAAATACTCTCTTTTTAAATTTTTTACAAAGGAAAACGATGGAACAAGGAAGTCTTTTTGGAACATTATTACCTCTAATTGTCTTTGTTGGGATTTTTTACTTTTTGCTAATCAGACCGCAACAAAAACAAGCAAAAGAGCATAAAGCTATGGTTGATGCGCTCGCTAAGGGCGATAAAATCGTCACAAGTGGCGGACTAAAATGCACAGTCGTAAAAACAAGTGAGGATTTTATCACAGTTAAGCTTAATGATGATGTTATCGTCGAACTAGACAAACTTTATATCGCAAGAAGGTTAGATGCGTAGTAAGATTACATATCGTTTGATTGCCTTTTTAGTAGCGGCAATTTTTAGTTTGATTTTTGCTATGCCTTCGATTTTGCAGAGCGAAAAGGGCGATAAAATCAACCTCGGACTTGATTTGCAGGGCGGTCTTCACATGCTGCTCGAAGTCCAAAGCGACGAGGCGATAACTTCGAAAATCAAATCAATCGCAGCTAGCGTAAATTACGCTGCTAAGCGCGATGATTTGCTAATGGACGGCTTGAAGCTTGATAGCGATTTTTTCGAATTTGAAATTTTAGACCCCGATGAAGCGCCTAAATTTGACGCTTTGCTTCACTCTGCTGCTAGTGGGCTTGAAATCGCCAAAACTGGCGAGAAATACCGCGTAAGCCTGACACCAGAGGAGATCGCTAGCACCAAAGAATACGCGATTGCTCAGGCTGTGGATACCATACGCAACCGCTTGGATCAATTCGGCCTTGCTGAGCCAACAGTCGCCAAACAGGGCGAGAGCTATATCCTAGTCGAGCTTCCTGGAATTAAGAGCTCAGAAGAGGAGCAACGAGCCAAAGATTTGATTGCCAAAGCAGCGCATTTACAGCTCATGGCACTTGATGAGATTCGCCAAGACAGAGCCTTAACAATGAGCGAAGATGAGGCCAAAAGCTACGGCGATGTAATTTACCCTGATGCGAAAAATCCAGAGTATAAATACCTAATCAACGAAATTCCGGTTTTAGACGGAGCAATGCTAGTCGATGCTAGGGTGGCTTTTGATCAAAATACAAATCAGCCAATCATAAATTTCACGCTTAATTCACAAGGCGCGCAAATTTTCGGCGATTTTACAGGCGAAAATGTCGGCAGACGCCTTGCGATTGTGCTTGACGGCAAGGTCTATTCAGCTCCACGCATTAACGAGCGAATCGGTGGCGGAAGCGGACAAATCAGTGGCGGATTTAGCGTGCAAGAAGCACACGATGTGGCGATTGCACTGCGCTCTGGTGCGCTTTTGGCTCCTGTTAGCGTGAGCGAATCACGCAGTATCGGACCAAGCCTAGGTCAAGATAGCATAGATCAAAGCGTGAAAGCCCTAACTTTCGCGGCGATTGTAATTTTGATTTTTATGGTTTTATATTATGGTATGGCGGGTGTGTTTGCAGATATCGCGTTAGTTGTAAATATTTTATTTTTGATAGCGTTTATGGCGCTGTTTGGAGCGACACTGACCTTGCCTGGTATGGCTGGAATTGTGCTTACCGTGGGTATGGCAGTCGATGCTAATGTCATCATAAATGAGCGCATAAGGGAAGTGCTAAAAGCTGGTGGCTCCATTAGCCAAAGTATCACCAAAGGCTACGAAAACGCTATGAGTGCGATTGTAGATGCAAATATCACTACGCTGATTACTTCGGCTGCCTTGTATGCGTATGGCACAGGCCCTGTTAAGGGTTTTGCGGTAACTATGAGTATAGGTATCATCGCGTCGATGATTACTGCGATTTTGGGCACTCATGGTATGTTTGAGGTGGTAATGGGCAAAATGGAAAAGAGCAAAAATACGAAATTTTGGCTAGGTTACAAAGTCAGAAAGGCGCAAAATGCAGGTATTTGATAGTGATAAAATTTATGATTTTATGAAATTTAGACATATCGCATTTGTGATATCTGCGATTTTGATAATTGGCTCGATTGGGCTATTTTTGATTAAGGGCTTTAACTATGGTATAGATTTTAGCGGTGGAACGCTAATTCAGGTCAAATACGATACAAAAGCCCCGCTTGATGAAATTCGAACTCGCTTTGAAGCGGCAAATTTGGGAAATATAAATGTAACTGAGTTTGGAAGCGAAGAAGAAGTTACTATTAGATACTCTGGCAGTAGCGATTCGCTGGGCGATAATCCAGCCTTAGCAGCGCAAGAAATTTTAAAAGGAAGTGGGAATTTCGAGGTTCGCAAGGTCGATGTGGTGGGTCCAAAGGTCGGTAGCGAGCTACGCACAAAGGGAATTATGGCGCTTTGCGTATCGTTTGCGCTGATTTTGGTTTATATCACAATCCGCTTTGAGTGGAGATTTGCGATTGCGGCGGTGATTTCGGATCTGCACGATGTCATCATCGCATGTGGTGCGCTGATACTATTTAAAATCGATTTTAACCTTGAAATTTTAGCCGCACTTCTTACGATTATGGGTTATTCACTAAACGATACTATCGTCGTTTTCGATAGGATTAGAGAGGGTGTGCGCACTAGCAAATCCATTAAGCTAACCGAGGTTATCAACGAATCAATCTCAGCTACGCTTTCAAGGACATTTTTGACATCATTTACGACCTTGCTTGTAATTGTGATTTTGTTCGTTTGGGGTGGAGCTATGATACATGGATTTAGCCTTGTTATGCTTGTTGGCGTCGTGGCTGGAACATTTAGCTCGGTTTTCATCGCTGCACCGCTTTTGATTTTATTCGGATTCGATGTGGAAAAATACCGCGCGTTTTTGGCTGATAAACAACGACGCGCCAAAGAAAAAGAAAAAATGCGCGCAATGTATGAAAAAGGCACTGTATAAGGATAGAAAATGAACTGGGGAAGAGTAACATACATATTTTTTGCTTTGATGAGTGCGACTACAATCGCTGGATTTATCTACGAAAGACACGAGCTTTTGCTCTTTATCGCTGCTAGTATTAATGCAGTCTCAACGCTACTTAAAGTCGGTGTGCGCAATATGCTCTCAGCCGAGCTTTTCGCAAGCTCGCTTGTGGCTGATTTGCACCTAATTCCAGCGTTTGTGCTTATGATAGTTCATCCAGGCGATCTCTCTGTCATAACCGCGCTTTGTATCGGCGCGCTGATTGCTGTGATTTTCTCATTAGTGCTAATCACCGTAGAATCAGCCAAATCAAAAGATGAATTTTAGGAGTAATAATGGCTTATAATAGCAAAGAGATAGAGTTAAAATGGCAAAAAATTTGGAACGATGAGGGCGAAGCAGAGCCAAAGGACGATTATAGCTTACCTAAAAAATATATTCTTTCGATGTTTCCATACCCAAGTGGCCGTATCCACATGGGTCATGTGCGAAACTACGCTATCGGCGACGCGCTCTCACGCTACTACCGCTTGCAAGGATACAATGTGCTCCAACCAATCGGCTTTGATAGCTTTGGTATGCCAGCAGAAAATGCAGCGATTAAGCATAAAATTCACCCCAAAAAATGGACTTACGAAAATATTGATTATATGAAAAACGAGCTAGACAGGCTTGGTTTTAGCTTTTCAAAGCGCAGATTGCTAGCCACTTCTGATCCACTTTATACAAAATGGGAGCAGGAATTTTTCATCAAAATGTATGAAAAGGGGCTGATTTATCGCAAAAGCTCACTACTAAACTGGTGCGAACACGACGGCACCGTGCTTGCAAACGAGCAGGTCGAAGACGGCAAATGCTGGCGCTGTGGCAATGAAGTAGTGCAAAAACAAATGCAAGGCTACTACCTAAAAATCACAGATTATGCACAGGAACTGCTTGATTGCTTGAAGGATTTGGAGGGAAAATGGCCAAATCAAGTCCTAACCATGCAAGAAAACTGGATTGGGCGAAGTGAGGGTTTGAAATTTCGCTTTAAATTTGACGATGAAAGCCGTGAGATGCTAGACGGAATCGACGGATTTGATGTATTTACGACTCGCCCTGATACGATTTATGGTATGAGCTACTCGGCTCTTGCGCCTGAACACGCGGTTATTGCGAAGCTTTTGGAGAAAAATTTACTTCCAAAAGATGTAGAGCAAAAGGTCCGCGCGATCCTAAATCAAAGCCCAAGAGAGCGACAAATCGCCGATAAAGACGGAGCGTATCTAGGCGTAAATGTCCTACACCCGCTAACTGGCAAAAAAATCCCAGTGTGGATAGCAAATTTTGTCTTGGCTGATTACGGCGATGGCGCGGTTATGGCTGTGCCAGCAGGCGATGAGAGGGATTTTGAGTTTGCGAGTAAATTTGGACTTGAAATTATAAATATTTTCGAAAACGAAACCCTGCCACATGTCGAAAAAACAGGAATTTACGCAAATTCTGAAATTTTAAATGGCCTAAAATACAAAGAGGCAAATGAGAAAATTCTGCAAATTTTTGAAGAGCGAAATTTAGGCTCTCGCGTGGTAAATTTCAAACTTCGCGACTGGGGCGTTTCACGCCAGCGCTACTGGGGCGCGCCGATTCCGATGATTCACTGCGAAAAATGCGGTTTAGTTGGCGAAAAAATCGAAAATTTGCCAGTTGCGTTGCCTGATGATGTGCAAATCACAGGACTTGGCAATCCGCTTGATAAACACCCTACTTGGAAGCACTGTATATGCCCGAAATGTGGCGGAAAGGCCGTTCGCGAGACCGATACGCTTGATACATTTTTCGAGAGTAGCTGGTATTTCGCGCGATATGCAAGCGATGAGAAAACTTGGACAAGCAAGGCATTTGACGAGCAGAGCGTGAATTACTGGATGAGAGTAGATCAATACATCGGTGGTATCGAGCATGCGATTTTACACCTGCTTTACGCTAGATTTTTCCAAAAAGCATTGCGCGATTTGGGTTATTTGCGCGATAGCGAGCCGTTTGCTAGACTTTTGACACAAGGCATGGTGCTAAAAGATGGCGCAAAAATGAGCAAATCTAAGGGCAACACCGTAGATCCTGATGATATCATCGCTACTTATGGGGCTGATACTGCGCGACTTTTCATACTTTTTGCAGCGCCTCCTGCAAAAGAGTTAGAGTGGAACGATAGCGCAGTAGAGGGCGCTTATAAGTTTTTAAACCGCCTTTATGAGCGTTCAAGCAATGCGTATAAAACAGATAAAATTCCTAGCATTAACCACGCAAATTTAAGCAAAGATGAAAAATATGCGAGACTAAAAGTTTATGAAGCGCTAAAAAAATCGCACGATGTCTATACGGAAAATTTCGCCTTTAATACCCTAATCGCGGCGTGTATGGAGGCTCTAAATGCCCTAAATGCGCAGGATAACGCTGATATTTACACCGAGGGATATTTTATTATCCTAAATTTACTTCAACCAATCGTCCCTCATATCGCAAGCGAGCTAAGCGAAGAGCTTTTTGGGCGCAAAAATTTCACAAAAATTGAGCTTTTGCCTGAGGTTTTTGTGAGCGATACTATCACGCTTGCAGTTACCGTAAATGGCAAAAAACGCGCCGAAATCGACGCCAATGCGGACGCGAGCGAGGCGGAAATTTTAGCACTTGCCAAAGAAAATGTCGCAAAATGGTTAGAGGATAAAACGCTAATAAAAGAAATTTATGTCAAAAACAAACTTGTAAATTTGGTCGTAAAGTAGGAAAAAATGAGAAATTTGATTAAAAATTTAGCCGTTTTTGCGTTTGTGGTTTTGGTTGTTGGTTGCGGATATCAGCCAGTATCAAAAATCACTTCGCAGATTATGTCAAAAAGCGTGTATGTCGATGTGCTGATGAGTAAAACAGACCCTCAAAACACAGTGGCTATCAAAGACGCTGTCAAAAGCGGTATCGTAGCGCGCTTAGGCTCAAATTTAGCTGACAAATCTAGCGCGCAAACCTATATCGTAGCCAGCATAAAAAGGCTAACTTTCACAGCCCTTACCTACGATAGATACGGCTATATTACGAGTTATCGCGCAAATTTGACGCTAAATTTCAAAACAAAGCTTAAAAATGGCGAAATTTTTAGCAAAGACTGCGTAGGAGATCATGATTTTTCGGTCTCACGCTTAGTCAAAAACAAACACGACACAATCTCAGTCATCAGCGACAAAGAGCGCTATGACGCTATCGAAAATGCCTCTACTCAGGCGTTTGATGAGTTTATTTCTGCTCTTGCGATCAAAGGCATACAGCTTGAACGCGCTAAAAACTAGCTTGGTTTTTGACTTCTTAAACGCTCGTCCGATTTATTATAAAAAGATCGATTACGAGCGTTTTCCGGCCGCCTTTGAGGCCGTGCGTAGCGCACTCCCGCTAAAAAATATCACCCAAATCATCGGCACCAATGGCAAGGGAAGCACTGGTAGGTTTTTATCTAGGATTATTATGAGTGCAAATGGCGCAAATGGGCGAAATTCGGGCCCTAAATTTAGCGTCGGCCACTACACTAGCCCGCATATTTTGCGCCTAAACGAGCGCATTTACCGCGACGGGCGCGAGATTAGCGATGATGAGTTGCAAAGCGCGCACGAGTTTTTGCAAGCAAATTTACCGGCAAAATTTAGAAATAACCTTTCGTATTTCGAATACCTGACTTTGGCGGCTGCGGTGCATTTTAGGGAGTGCGATTACTGCGTATTCGAGGCTGGTATGGGTGGCGAGTTTGACGCTACGAGCAGTTTTGATACCAAGCTTTCGCTTTTTACCCCTATTGGCACAGATCATATCGGCATGCTTGGAGAGAATTTGGAGCAAATTTCGCGCACGAAGCTCAACGCAATGGCGCAAAATGCGATTTTAAGCGATGAGATGAACGAGATTAGCGTGAAAATCGCGCGTGAAATCGCAGCGCAAAAAGGGGCAAATTTGGCGTTTGCAAGCGATTTTTTAAACGCAGATGAAAAGCGCGAAATTGCCGAATATATCAAAATTCACAATCTAGCAAATTTTCAATATTCAAATTTAAAACTAGCCGTGGCTGGGGCGAAATTTTGGGGCTTAAATTTTAAAATTGCTGAAATTTTGCCACTTGATTTGCCTGGGCGCGTCGAAGCAATCGCCCCAAATATCATTATCGATGTGGGGCATAACGAACTAGCCGCCGCAGCACTTGCCAAGGAATTTGCAGGCAAACAATTTACGCTGATTTACAACGCGTTTGCCGATAAGGATATCAAAAAGGTTCTTGCTACCCTTGCGCCGATTATCAAAAATGTCCAAATTTTGCCTTACGATGCCCCGGGTAGAGAGCTTGGCGGGGAGATGATTACGCAGGCTTTGGACGAGCTTGGTATCGCGCACTCTGAATTTATGGGCGAAATAGATGAAAATGAGCTTTATTTGGTGTTTGGTTCGTTTCATTTAGTCGAGGAATTTTTGAAATTTTATAATAACGGGGCGAAATTTGGCAAAAACTAAAATCACCATTAGTGATAATTTCGGCTCGAAAACTATGCAATTTGGCGAGAATTTTCGCTTTCAACTTAAAATTTTAGTTGCATTTATCATTGTGTTTTTGCTCGTTTTGTTTTTCGCGCTTTTTCGCCTAAATAACGACAAAAAAAACCTAAAAACCACCAATGCTACGCTAATGGCGCAAATCGAAAAGCTAGAAAAACAAAACCAAAATTTGATAATTCAGGCAAATCAAATGCGCGAACAAACCAGCCTTGATATCGCAAACGAAGGCCCTGACGGCGATGAGAGCGACGCGCAAATCGCGCAGTATTTCAGCGAAAGACTAGCCAAACGCAACAAATCAAATTCCAAAACAATCAGCGCAAACGATAACACCTATAAATTGATGTTTCAATACATACCAAACCGCTACCCGATAAAAAACCGCGGAATCACCGATAATTACGGCATGCGCACGCACCCGATAGCCGGTGTCAAACGCATGCACCACGGCATAGATTTGCGCGCCAGTGTCGGCACACCGGTAATCGCCACAGCAGATGGATTTGTCGATTTTGCCGGCGAGAGCGGAAACGGATATGGCATACTCGTGCGAATCACGCACAATTACGGATTTTCGACAAGGTATGGCCATTTAAGCTCGGTTAGTGTGGCTCCTGGCATGTGGGTTAGCAAAGGCACGATTATCGGCTACACGGGCAATACAGGGTATAGCACGGGGCCACATTTGCACTATGAGGTGCGGTTTTTGGGTATGACGCTAGATCCTTTGAATTTCATGCTTTGGGATAGCTCGAATTTAAATATCTGGTCGGTCGAGCCAAATGTATCGTGGTATGAGATAAATCGCGTCTTGCAAAGTGGGGCGCAAAAATAATGCAAGCTAGAATTTATGAGTATTTTTCGCAAATTTTAGCGCAAAATTCTGCGCAAATTTGTCCTCAAATTTTAATCACAGATGATGAAAAAGATAGCGCACTTTGCGCTGAGGTGCTGAAATTTTTGGGTTTTAAAACCTTTGTTTTGCCTGATTTTAGGGCGCATTTTGGCGAGGATTTACGAAGCTATTATGACGAGCTAATCGGCATTTCACGCTCGCTTGGCGCGTATTACAAATGCGAAGGGCGCAAAATTTTAATCTCGCCAGTTCGCACGATTTTAAACAAACTCCCCACAAAATCGCAACTAAAAGGGATAAAAATCGAATTTGCCCAAAAGCTAAATTTGGCTGAATTCAAAGATGAAATTTTGCGCCTTGGATACAGCGTGACGCAGGTCGTCGAAAGCGCAGGCGAGATTAGCTTTCGTGGCGAGATTATCGATATTTTCCCGCTTGGGGGCGAGTGCGGGGTGAGGGTTTTGCTCGATGATGATGAAATCGAGAGCATTAGGCATTTTGACATTGATACGCAAAAATCCGAAAAAATCGAGCTAGAAAGCGTCGAGATTGAGCCGTTTTTGGCGAATTTGAACAAGGGCGAGTTTGAGAGCGCAAACGAAAAAATTAGCGCCTTTGATAGCGACGCTTTGATTAACGATTTAACTTCGCTTGGATTTTGGTTTATTGATGGGTTTGTGGATTATTTGCAAGAATTTAGCGCGGTTTTAGCCTGTCCTATCAAAAAAGATGAAATCTTTGCCGAAAGGGATCTAAGCGTCCTTGATACACTGCCGCTAATACCTGCCGCGCGTAAATTTAAGGATTTGCAAATCACGCCAAATAGCGAATTTTTCGAATTTCACAAAAACGACAAAATCACCATTATCGCGCGAAATGACGCACTTTTGGCGCATTTGGATCTCTCAAATTTAAGCAATGCGAAAATTTTAAAAGAGGATTTTATCCTAAATTTAATCAGCTCTGACGAGATTATCGTATCATTAAACAAGCTAATCCCTAAAAAGCGCGTTCGCAAATCTAGCCTTGCGCTCGATGAGCTAAATCCTGGCGATTTTGTCGTGCATGAAGACTATGGAATCGCCAAATTCGCTGGCCTTGAACTAGCGACCGTTTTGGGGCATTCGCGTGAGTTTGTCGCCCTGATATACGAAGGTGGCGACAAACTACTTTTGCCTGTGGAATACCTAAACAAAATCGACAAATATATCGCTGGTGGGGGCGTGGTAAGCCCTGATCGCCTAGGCAAGGCAAGCTTTGCGAAAATCAAAGAAAAGGTGCGCGAAAAGCTCTTTGTCATCGCTAGCAAAATAATCCAAACCGCCGCCAAACGCGAGTTAATTCGTGGTGTGATGATAGAAAATACTGGCCCAAATTACGCCAAATTTATCGCTTCTAGCGGATTTTCATACACGCCAGATCAAGAAAGCGCGATTAGCGCGATTTTGCAGGATTTACGCAGTGGCAAGGTCATGGATAGATTGCTAAGTGGCGATGTGGGCTTTGGCAAGACGGAAGTGGCGATGAACGCGATATTTGCGACGATAAAAAGTGGCTTTTCAGCACTTTTTTTCGTGCCGACGACTTTGCTGTGCGCTCAGCACTACGCCACGCTAAAAGCGAGATTTGAAGAGTTTGAAATCCCTGTTTTTAGGCTAGATAGATTTAGCAAAGTAAAGGAAAAAAGCGAAATTTTAAAACGACTTAAAAATAACGAAGCGATTGTGTGCGTAGGCACGCATAGCCTGCTAAATGTCGAAGCACCAAATTTAGGGCTCGTAATCGTCGATGAAGAGCATAAATTTGGCGTGAAACAAAAAGAGAAATTAAAGGAAAAATCGCAAAATTCGCACCTTTTAAGCATGTCTGCTACGCCGATTCCCCGCTCATTAAATATGGCGCTAAGCCAGATTAAGAGTTATAGCACGCTTCTAACTCCACCACTAGATCGCCTCGATGTGCGCACAATGGTTAAGGAGTGGGACGAAAAAATCGTAAAAGAGGCGATTACTAGGGAGCTTCGCCGTGGCGGGCAGATTTTTTATGTGCATAATCATATCGCAAGCATGCCTAGCGTGAAAAAACGGCTACTTGAAATTTTGCCAAATTTAAAAATCGTAATCTTACACTCTAAAATAGATGCACAAACCACCGAGGACGAGATAGCTAAATTTATCGCTGGGGAGTATGATTTGATGCTATGCACGAGTATAGTCGAGAGTGGAATCCACATGCCACGCGTCAATACGATTTTAATCGACAATGCCGATAAATTTGGCATAGCAGACCTACACCAGCTACGAGGCAGGGTAGGGCGCAGCAACAAACAGGCATTTTGCTACTATTTGATTGGCGATAAAACCGCCCTTACTAGCGACGCGCTAAAACGGCTCGTGGCATTAGAGAGCAACTCATTTCTAGGCTCAGGCTCGGTGCTAGCGTATCATGACCTAGAAATCAGAGGTGGTGGAAACCTCGTCGGCGAAGCGCAAAGCGGGCATATCGAGGCTATCGGATACAGCCTGTATTTGCGTATGCTAGAAGATGAGATAAACAAGCTTTTAAACCAAAAAACAATCATTTCAAGCGTTGAGCTTAAAATTTCAGTCAATGCCTTTTTAAACAGCGAATATATCGCGGAGGATAGGTTGAGGCTTGATATTTACCGCAGGCTTAGCAAATGCGAAAACGCTATGCAAATAAATGAAATTTACGCTGAAATCGAGGATAGATTCGGCAAGGCCGATGTTTATACCAAACAATTCATTGATATGATGATGATAAAGGTGCTAGCCCAAAATATCGGTGTGCGCGCGATTTCGAGCGCAGATGTAAATATCGTAATCACAGATAAAAATGGCGAGAAAATCCGCCTAAAATCGCCTTCGAAAGACGATGATGATGTGCTAGCGGAAATTTTAGTGTATTTGCGAAAGGAAAACAAAAATGTCTGAGTTAAATTTGAAAATCGATTGGCAAAGCGTGCAAGTGGCGCAGTTTCGCAGACACGGATTAAAACTGCGGGCGATAGAGGATATTGATTTTGTTGATATCAACGCGCTTTGTGGCTTAGAGGCGCAAAAAACTGCGCTTGTAGAAAATACGCGAAATTTTATTCACGGGCGCGGGGCAAATCACGCCTTGCTTTGGGGCGAGCCAGGGTGTGGTAAATCAAGTCTAGCAAAGGCAGTTTTTACGAAATTTTTGCAAGACGGGCTTAAAATCGTCGAAATCGGCAAAGATGATTTGGAGTATCTCATCGATATAATCGATGAAATCAGGGGGCAGGATTATTTTTTCATCATTTTTTGCGATGATTTAAGTTTTGAGCTTGGCGAAAACGCCTACAAGCACCTCAAACCGCTACTTGACGGATCTATGGAGCGCGCGCCTAAAAATGTGCTAATGTATGCGACTTCGAATCGCAGACACATTTTAAGCGAGCTAGCCAGCGACAACATGGGCGCGCAGGTGGGTACCGACGAGCTTCATTTAAGTGACGCCAAAAACGAGCGCATTAGCCTTAGCGAGCGATTTGGTTTGCAACTTAGCTTTTATAGTGGCAATATGAGCGAGTATTTGGGCGTGGTGGAGAGCTATTTCGCGGCATTTAGATTTATGAGCGTTGATGAGTTTAGGCAGCGTTTCGCGCACGCGCTTGATGAGTTACGCGCCCGTGCTAGCGAGTTTGCGAGGCTAAGGGCGAGCCGAAGCGGGCGGATCGCAAAGCAGTTTGCGCTAAGCTATGCAAGCGAGTTTTTTGCGAAATTTAGCCCCGAAAATGAGCGCGACTGAGCTATTTCGCGCACTTTTTGGCGCGATTAAATTTGATGATTTTCGCTGGTGGCCGAGATATGGCGAATTTGAAGTGATTGTCGGCGCAATACTGATCCAAAACACAAACTGGAAAAACGCCGAACTCGCACTTGAAAACCTGCGTCAAAAAGGGCTTTTAACTTTGCAAAATTTAGCGAATTTAAGCGTGGAAAATTTAGCCGAAATTATCAAAGCAAGCGGATTTTATAATCAAAAAGCAAAACGATTAAGGTCGCTTTGCAGGGCGATTGAGGCAGAATTTGGCGATTTTGAAAATTTCGCGCACGCCGTAAGTCGCGAGTGGCTGATAAGCCAAAAAGGCATAGGCGCAGAAACCTGCGATGCGATTTTGTGCTATGCTTGTGGGCGACCTACAATGGTCGTTGATAGTTACGCACTTCGAATTTTAGGATATTTTGGCTATGAATTTGAGTGCTATGATGAGTGCAAAGAGTGGTTGGAAAGCCTAAATTTTAGCGAAGTTTTTAAACTAGCAAATTCTCGCTATGATAATTTTTCAAATGACGAAAACGGCGCATTTGCGCTATTTCACGGACTAATCGTGGAATTTTGCAAAGCACACTTAAAAGGTAAAAAATTCGACGAATTTGCGATAAATTTATTTAATGAGTTAAAATGCAGTTAAAAATTCAAATTTTTCTAACAATCTTTCTCGTGATTTACACCCTTTTGTCGCTACCTAGCCAGATAAAAAATAAAAACTATTTTCAAATTTTTCTTTTTTTGTCTTTTGTCTGTATTAGCATAGAAATGCTTAGGCAAAACAGCCTTATAAATGGGCTTTTATCTAGTGTTGGTATGGATTATTTCGACATTATTTTTATTTGTGTCATGCTCTTTTTTATCTATGCTTTTCGCTCTGATAAGCCTGGCACTTTTGTGTTGTCTGCAATCTCTTTTTTTGATGGCTTTGCTTCGCTAAACGGATATAAAGTGTGGAACAAATACCAAGGCTGGGTAAGACTTGGCACAAGGGGCAAAATTTTTGCTTTTATTGTGGCTTTTGCCTCGCTTTTTGCTTTTTTATTTGGTAAAAAAAGCAATCAAAATAAACTATTTTTCTGCAAAAATTGCCAAAAGACTTTTTATTTTTATGAGGTAAAAAATTTAAGGTGCAAACAATGTTTTGGGAATTTGGTGGATTATGAGCACTATTTAAAACAAAAATTTGCACATAAAAATGAAATTTTTACTGGTGATAAAGCTGGTAAGCCAAAACCGCGCAAGAATAAAAGAAAAAAACATAAATAAACCCAAAATGGCAAAATTTTAGCCGATTTTGCCCCTTGGAAATTTTAAAATTTCGGCGCAGTGTTTAGAATTTGCGAAGCGAGATTAAATCATGCACAAATGTTTGATTTTCTCGCCATCAAATTTCAGTTCCACTATATCGTGCCAAAGTGTGACAAACTGGCTATTTACGCAGAAAAGCTCCTCGTGAAAGTGTCCGAAAAACCACTTTTTAAATTTGATTTTGCGATAAATTTCTTCTAGCAAATCGCCGTTTGGATCGTGGAAACCACTACTTATAATAAACATTGCTGTGAAATTTGTGATGAAATTTGAATTTATTTATGATTTTTCTAAATATATTGGAAATTATATGAAATTTATGTTACAAAAATACATTTGTATGATTGAAATTATTAAATTTGGTTGCAGAGGAGGGATTTGAACCCCCGACCTTCGGGTTATGAGCCCGACGAGCTACCACTGCTCTACCCTGCGATACAAAAATGATTTAAAGAAGTGTGGATGGGGTAGGAGGATTCGAACCTCCGCATGATTGGACCAAAACCAATTGCCTTACCGCTTGGCGATACCCCAATGCAAAAGAACCTGTATTATACATCAAAATTGGTTAAAAGTCAAGGAAAATTCAAAAATTTTTAAATTTTTGTCGAAACTTAATTAATGTCTTTTTCTATTGGTTTTTTCAGCCCTGCTGTGCGGGAAAACAGTATCAAATCCTCCGTGCTTTGCACGCTCCATGGAAGTGCGCTTATGGCGTGAGCGAAGATTTCCTTACACGAAATAGCGTCGCTGTAAGCCCTGTGGTGGGTATTTTCGATACCCAAAAGCTCTTTTAGCGCGCCGAGATTGTATTTAGGCGACTCTATCGTGCGACGCGCTAGCTCGACGGTGCAAATTTTGCGGTTTAGTAGCATGCCAAACCCGCATTTTTGCATACTTGCGTCGATAAAACCATAATCAAATTTGACATTGTGCGCCACGAAAATCGCGTCGCCTAAAAATAGTCGAAACCGCTCCAAAACGCTAGCTAGGCTTGGTGCGCCCACTAAATCGCGCACGCTAATTCCGGTTAGTTCAGTGATACCCTCTGGCACGAAATTTGCATAGACAAAGCTCTCAAATCTATCCAAAACTCGCCCGCCTTGCACCTTTATCGCGCCGATTTCGATGATTTGGCCGCTACTTAGCCCGCCACTGGTCTCAATATCCACAAAGCAAAAAATCTCGTCCTCGATATCGGTTTCGCGGGTTTTAAGCGTGATTTTGCCATTGTCTAGCTTGATGACATTTAGCCCCATGGCGCGCCACATGCTAAAATCTTTTGGCTCAAAAAGCTCCGCAATTAGCTCGATTTTTTGCGCTTTGGCGATAAAATCATGGTAATTTATGCTTTTTTGCGCCAAAAGTTCGATTAGGTTATCAAGCCCTTTTCTGCTGTCTTGGCTCATACTTTTAGGGCTTTGATAGCTTCGCTATAATCGTTTGATGAAAATACGAAATTTCCAGCCACGACGATGTCTGCGCCTGCGCTATCTAGCTCGGCGACATTTAGTCCATTTACGCCACCATCGACTTCGATCATACATTTTGTGCCCCGTTTTTCGATTAAATTTCTAAGTTCTGAAATTTTGCGCAAGGCTGATGGGATAAATTTTTGCCCGCCAAAGCCTGGATTTACGCTCATTAAAAGCACCATATCAACCTCGTCTATGATGTAATCAAGTGCGCTAATTGGCGTGTGTGGATTGAGCGTGATAGCGGGGCTGACGCCGTTTTTGCGGATATGATCTATCAAGCGCAAAGGGTGTTTTTCTTCCTCGATATGAAAGCTTAAAAATTTCGGTTTTAGTGGCAAAAATAAATCAGCGAAAAACGGCACATTTTGCACCATTAAATGAATATCAAGAGGCTTTGTGGAGGCCTTGGCTACGGCATTTATGACAAGTGGGCCGATTGTGAGATTTGGCACGAAGTGTCCGTCCATGACATCGACATGGATCAGATCTGCTCCCGCGTCGCATACTGCGCGCACTTCTTCGCTAAGCCTGCCAAAATCAGCTGATAAAATACTAGGGGCTACATACATATCAAATTTCCTTATCAAATTTATAAAACCTGCAATTTTACTAATTTTTCTCATAAATTTTGCTAAATTTAATACTTTGTATAATTTAAGCAAATTTTGAAATTTTTTAAGATATAATCGCCGTTTATTTTCAAATTATAAGGATTTATTATGGCAAGAAGATGCGCAATTACTGGCAAAGGTGCGATGGTAGGAAACAATGTAAGCCACGCAAACAACAGAACTAAGAAAAAATTCCAAGTCAATCTACGCACAGTTCGCGTTCAGCTAGAAGACGGCACTACAAGAAAAATCAAAGTAGCTGCTTCAACTCTAAGAACAATGAAAAAACAATCAAGATAACCTTAAAAAGAGGAATTTATGTCTATTTTAGGCAGAATAAAATTATTCCTCAACTGGTCCGGCTCTACTAAACCGGACATTAACCTTTATAGCGAAATTTACGACGAACTACGCCCATTTAGACTTCCACTAATTATCATTGTTTTAATGCAGTTAGTGGGGACTTTGGGCTATATATTCACCGCTGGATTTTCGCTAGTTGATGCAATTTATCAAGCAGGCATGACATTTACCACCGTCGGATTTACCGAAGTGGCGCCAATCCCGCCTGCTGGCAGACTTTTTACAATCGCATTTATTTTGATGGGCTTTGGGACATTTTCGTTTTGTCTGGGTGTCGTCGTCGAAGTTATCAAAAAAGGAACACTGCAAAATTTAATCAGGGAGCAAGCTATGATAAACAATATCGCAAGGCTCAAAAATCACTACATTATATGCTATAACAACTCGTATTGTGCGGAGTTGGCGAAGGAATTTCGCGCCAATCATATCCCATTTGTCGTCATTGATCCAAACCCAGATTTGGCAAAAAGTGCTGATGAAAATTTATACCCATACTACATAATCGGCGATCCGCACGAGCAAAAAACGCTTTTAAAAGCGCACCTTTCAAGCGCAAAATCCATAATCACGCTAAGTCCAAATTTGGCCGATAATATCGCTATTATCACGCTTGTTAGGCTTTATGAAAAAGAGCTAGGGCGTATTACTCCGTATTTTATCATGGCGAATTCTGACAGCGACAGCGACAGCGAACGCCTCAAAAAACTTGGGGCAAATTCTGTCGTATTGCCGTCTAAACTCGCCGCACAGCGTCTTTCGGCGATTAGCGTGCGCCCAGATATGGAAAATATCCTAGAACGCCTCGTTTATCAAAAAGACTCTCCGATTGATATCGAAGAAATTTTAGTCCCTGAGTTTTCGTGGATGAGGTTCAAACGCCTCAAAGAAACCCGCCTCAAAGAGATGACAAACGCAAATATCGTGGGCGTGAAGGAAGCCAACAATCGCTTTGTAGCTATGCCTGATGGGGATTATCTAATCGGCACTGGCGCGAAACTGCTAGTCATCGGCACAGCCGAGGGTATCAGGGATACCAAAAAGCTAATTAGAAGCAAATACAAACCGCAGGAGATGAAATATGTATAAAATTGCCCCTTTGCAAAACGGCCTAGAAAATATCGACGGATTTTATTTTGGCGGGCTAAATTCGGGCTTTAAAAAGGTCGGAAATGATTTGGGATTTATCAGAGCCGAAGAGCCGTTTGCTATAAGCGCGATTTTTACGAGTAATAAATTTGCCGCTGCGCCAATAGCGCATTTTAGGCGAATTTTAGAGAAAAACGGCGGGGAATTTCGCACAAATTTCATTTTGATAAATTCTAAAAACGCAAACGCAATGACCGGCGAAGCAGGCATTAGCGATATAGATGAAATTTTCTCTGAAATTTCAAAATTTACGCCCTTAGTAAATCCTGTGATGAGCTCAACCGGCGTCATTGGATATAGATTAAAAAAAGAAAAAATCATAGCTGCTGCGAAAAATTTCGACCTTATGGCGCGCGATTCTGATGCCATAGCCACGGCGATTATGACGACAGACACGCTAAAAAAGGAGTTTGCTTACGAAGTTAGCTTAGATAATGGCGAGAAATTTCACATAGCAGGCATTTGCAAGGGCGCGGGTATGATAAATCCGGCTTTGGCGACTATGCTTTGCTATATTTTAACAGACGCGAAAATCCCGCACTCTGATATGGGCGAGCTTTTAAGCGAGGCTGTGGAGGATAGCTTTAATAGGGTCAGTGTCGATGGCGATACTAGCACGAACGATACCGTCATGCTAGCGACCAGTGCGCGTGCTAGCTATGATAAAGAGGCGTTTCGTGCCGCGTTGAAAAAACTCGCACTCGACCTTGCCTTAATGCTAGTGCGCGATGGCGAGGGTGCGAATAAACTAGTGAAATTTAGAGTTTTTGGCGCGAAAAATGATAATGAAGCCAAAAAGGCCGCCAAGGCTTTGTCAAATTCTCCGCTTGTCAAAACAGCGATTTATGGCGAGGATCCAAACTGGGGACGCATAGCCTCTACAATTGGTGCGTGCGGGATAGAGTGCGACGCCGAAAAACTCGTGATAAAATACGATGACGCGCTTGTGTATGATAGCGCACACCGCGAGCTAGACGAGGAGCGCGAAAGGCTAGCGCACGAAGTAATGCAAAAGGCCGAATTTGAAATTTCATGCGATTTGGGGCTTGGAGTGGGCGAATTTAGCGCATATGGCTGTGATCTCAGCTATGAATATGTCAAAATAAACGCAGATTACAGGTCGTAAATTTAGCGAAATTTGCGCCTGTAAGGGTGGTTTATCCAAGAAAAGAAAAAAATGAAAGCAGGTATTAGGGATTTTTTGTTTGTAATTATTGGTTTTTTGATATGTATTATAGTTTTTGGTGGCGCCAATAGTATATCCTATCAAGTTGCAATCAAAGAAGACCCATGTTATCAATATAATTATATGGATAACATGCGATTAGACAGCAATTATAGTCAAGTATTTGTGTATTGTGCAAATCGTGAATTAAATAGAACTAAAAATATGTTAGATTTTTATTTTAGAATTTTACCAAAAGACGCAAATTTTACTTCCCAAGAACAAATAGTGGTTGATAAGGTAAAAAAAATTATAAATGATGAATTTATTGAAAATAATAATAACAAAACAGCAACCGAAAATTCAAAAATTTCAAATAAGAAAATGAGATGAAATTTTTAAAAAAAATATTAAAAATATTAAAAATAATCTTTTATTTGATTTCAACTATTTTGATATTGCTTGTGACAGCACCTTATTTATTAGACAAAAGTACATGTTTATTTGCAGAAAAACGGCTTTTGTCTAGACTAAAAGAAGCAAATGAAACTAAAAATATATTTTTATTACAAGGCATTGTTTTTGATAGTAGAATTTGCAGACAAGAAGAAATTTACGATCAAGCTTCTGTATTGATATGCGCCGATTTTAATTATAACGATTTTATTAAAGAGCTGAATGAGGCAAATAAAACAAAAAATAGAGATAGATTGTTAGAACTTGATGTGCAATCTAAATTTTGTATAAAAAATATGGACATAAGAGATAAGATATGGGAAGAATTTGAATTATATAAGCTATATTGGCGGGAGTAAAAATGATTTGAAACGATACAAAAACATTATTTTATTACCTTTTGTGATAATTGTTGCGTTTTTTGTTTTTCGTATGGTTTATATGGAAATGATTAGCGAGTGTGCTCCAAAAAATCTTTTTTCAGACAATTCTATAAGCAATAACGATAATATTAAACTGAAAGCAAAGTGCATAAAAAAGGCTTTGGAAAATGATGATAAACACCTTATTGTGCAATATTTCAAAAGAGAAACGAGCGAGTGCCTTAAAATTATCGATGAACCATTAAGAATTCCGCAAAATTTAGTTAAAGTTAATAGTTTTGACGAGTGGAAAAAATTAAGGATTGCAGATACTGACAATATAATTTGTGCTATTGGTAATACTAAAAAAGGTAATATCGATGAAATCAAATAAATTTATACAATTTATTTTGGAAAATATTTATTATATTTTGTTTTCTGGGGTGTTGTTTTTTATATCGTTTAATATAGAAACTAATTTGAAAAATACCGAATATATCGAAGGAAAAGTAACATCTATCAAGGAAATAGCGGTAAAAAGTTTTAGAGATGAGGTTTTATCGCCTAGAAAATATTACAATGTCTGCATTAAAAATAACGCCGGGAATAGCTGTATTAAGGTCGTAGAGCCAAATTTGGGATTTGAGCCGATAGTTAGTTCTTTGAGCAAAAATAATTATTTTTTTACATTTTGGGTAAAAAAGGAAAGCTTTGGCGATGTTTATAAAATTTACAAAGCGCTTGTTTATGAAGACGAGCAGAAAACAAAAATTCTAAAATTTTATAGTGGAAAAGACGCCCAAATCGTAAAATTTTCACAAAAAGAGCTTCGATTATACAAAAATTTTACCTTGTTTTTGGCGATTGCGTTTTTGTGGTTTGTATTTCGAAAAAGAAAGTTAGTTCGAAATTGGTTATAAAATATCGAATAAATAGTGATAAAAGTTTTAGAGTAGTTAAATTTGACGCAAATTTCAAAATTTTGCGCCAAATTTCAATCATACTTCACAAAAAGATGATGATTTTAAAACCATTTTTCCATTGAGATAGTTAAGTTGGATATCTATCACCAATACGCCTTTTTTGAAAATCATTGATTTGAAATTCTTTTGCAATTCCTCAAACGCTGGCGTTTTGGCGCAAGAAAACAGAGCAATTTCTTGGTTTTGCACATAGATCGAAACGACGAAATTCCCAGGATTTTCATCGTCTTTTGCCGTGTTTAAAAAAATCTCTTTTGCATCGAAAGCCTTGGTTTGCGGACAGCCGTCTCCTGGAAATTCGTTGATTAAAATTCGCACATTAACTCCTTTTGATAGAATTTCGTAATTTTATCCAAAACAAAAGAATTTTGGCGCAAAATTTTAGAATTTTAAAATTTTGCATCAAATTTTGAAAATTTTATCTAAATTTATTCGGATTTAATCCGCCGATTCGTGTGCCTTTGGCTGTTTTGTTTGCGCCAGTTTCGTCTGTGTATGTGAAACTCACATCGCGCATTGATTTCATCGTGGCTTCATTGTGCGCTAGTTTGCACGCATTTGAAGCACCCGCGCTCATACCATCTACGCGCACCCAAGCACCCATGTATTCGCTCACGCCGTAAGTTAGGGCGTAGCAAGGTTTGTTTGTGACTCTGATGTGCATTGACACGCTACCGCCGTTAGCTAGGCACGAGCCGTTGCCTGTGTGCGCGCCACCAGTGGCTGAGCTAAATGTGGCGACATTGCTCATAAAATTTGGATTGTTGCTAAGACAGCCGTTTGCGTTGTAGTAGTTTGTGATATCGCTAGTAAGGGTCTTTATATTTGTCATCAATCGCACGATTTCGGCATCGTCCCTGCTGGCGTTCATTCTAGGCAGAGCGATACTAGATAAAATTCCCAAAACAACGATAACAAAAACAAGTTCGATCATAGTAAAAGCGTTTTTCATAACCTGCTCCTAGCTAAATTTTGGGTGATTATACAAAAATTTGAAAAATAAAAAAAGAGTAGGGCGCGTTTGCGCCCATAAATTTAGATTTTTGGAATTCTGATTTTTTGACCTGGATAGATTAGGTTCGCGTCTTTGATGACTTCGCGATTGGCCTCGAAAATCACAGGGTATTTGTTAGCATCGCCGTAGAATTTCTTAGCGATTTTTGAAAGGTTGTCGCCTTTGACGATAGTGTAGTAGTTCTCTTCGCTATCTTCATTGACGCCTTCAATCTCTACGCTTGAAATTCCATTTACATTTCCTGCGATTAGAGCTGCTTTTTCAAGAGTTTCCTTGTCGGCGTTTCCGCTTACTTTAACGACATCGCCCTCGATTTTGACATCTAAGCCCTCGATTGGGGTAGAAGAGAGGTTTTTGGTGATCTCGTCTTTGACATTTTGCTCGTCGTTTCCGATACCAAGTAGCTTTTTACCAGCATTTGCAACAAATGAAAGTAATCCCATTTTTTCTCCTTTGATGAAAAATAAAATGTGATTTTAACGCAAGATAGTAAATATTTGAAAAAAATGAAAATTTGTGATTATTGTCTGCGCGTATGCAAAAATGCGAAGCATTTCAGTAAAAATAAAATCAGCTAAATTTTAAAAAGCAACGCTTTTTAAAATTTAGCCACCTTATAAAGCGTCGTCGGGGGTTGGGGGTTTGTAAGGGGGAAAGGGCGCGACCTCGCAATTCAAGCCCCCTTCCCCCTTACGAGAAAAACACAGCATAATCTAAAATTTAAAAAATAATTCAATGCTAAATTTGGGTTGAATTTTGCTTTAAATTTTACTGGATTGACTTCGCCTACGGCTCGTCCAAAACAAGCGAAGCGCTTTTTGCGAAGCAAAAATGTTTCTGTGAAATGTCCTTCGCTTCGCTCGGGTCGCTACGCTCATTTTGCTTCGCTTTCTGCGAAAGCTCGCAATGACAGCGAATTTACAAATTTGGAATTTTTATTTCGTAGATTGCCACGCCTCGCAATGACAGATTAAAGCAATTTAGTGTCAAATTTTAAATTTGACACTAAATTTGCAAATTTTACTTTTGGATAGCGATTTTGTCTTTTAGCTCTTCGAGTTTTGCGATACGGTCGCTTGTGCTAGGGTGCGTGCTAAAAAGCTGAGAGAAATTTGCCTTAATCCCGCTAAATGGGTTTATGATAAACATGTGCGCAGTCGATCCTGTCGCAGAGTGCATGCGGTAGTTTTTGGCGTAATTATCCAGCTTGGATAGAGCGGAAATTAGCCACTCAGGGTGCCCTGTAAGTGCGGCTGCACCGGCGTCTGCTTTGAATTCTCTGGTGCGTGAGATTGCCATTTGGATTACGCTAGCAGCTAGCGGCATTATTACGGCTCCAATTAGCAAGAAAATTCCATTTGTGCCACCGCGATTTTGCGAGTTTGAGCCCGCAATCGCGCCAAATTTGGCGAAATTCGCTAGCATTGCGATTGCGCCTGCAAACATCGCAGCGACCGAGCCGATTAGGATATCGTAGTGATTAACATGGCTTAGCTCGTGAGCTAGCACGCCCTCGATTTCTTGCGGGCTCATTAGATTTAGCAAGCCTTGCGTAACGGCCACTGCGGCGTTGTTTGGGTTGCGACCTGTGGCAAAGGCGTTTGGAACTTGCTCGTTGATGATATAGATTTTTGGCATTGGTAAATTCGCCTTAGCGCAAAGGCGATCGATTATGTCGTATAACATAGGCTGGCTCTCGGCAGTTACAGGCGTAGCGCGGTAGTGTTTCAAGACTAGTTTGTCGCTGAAAAAATAGCTGAAAAAATTCATACCGCACGCCACGACAAACGCCATAATCATACCCTTTTGTCCGCCGATTAGGCTGCCGACGAACATAAAAAGTAGCACTAGCCCGCTCATTAGCAGGGCGGTTTTTATTTTTTCCATATATCCTCCTTGGATAAATTTTTCGCACTGATTTTTGTGTCTAAATTTTTGATTTTTCCGCCTAAATTTTTGGTTAGACCGATTAGGCCTTGCGGATTGATATGCGGCAGGTGAAATTTACGCCCGCCAGCAAAAAGCCCGCTTAAAAAGGATTTTGGGCGGTTTGCGATGGCTTCTTTGAAAACCACAGCGTCGATTCCAAGCTCGGCAAGCTGTTTTAGGGCGCGAGTGGAGCTGACAAACATCGCGATTTTAGCGTCAAAAAGATAGTCGTTGGCTAGCTTTTGCGCGAGTGGAGCGGTTTTTTTATTTACGATGATAAATCTCGCACCTGCGCCGTTTGCGAGCAAAATTTCGTTTAGGTTGTTTGTAATGACGCTGAAATTTTTCTCCGTGCTTTTGGCTAGCGAGATTAATTTAGGATCAAATTTAAAGAGCAAATTATCGTATCTGAAAACCTCGTCTGTGTGTTTGATAGCGTAAAACGGCTCGTAATCAACCAATTCATGCCCTAGAATAATCATTTTTTTTCCTTTATTTTTGCCAAGCAAGATTTGCAAATTTGGCGCGAATTATGCGAGATAAGCGCGCTAGTTTCGTAGTATGTCCCGCACTCATCGCAAGGCATTAGCGCTGTTGGCTCTTGCTCGCTCTTTGTGCCTGCGCTCTCGCCCTTTTTGGCACGAAATTTCGGCACGATTAAAAAATAAATTAACGCAATAATTATCGCTAATGATAAAAGTTTTCCCATTTTTGGCCTTTAAATTTTTAATAAATTTTCAAATATTTCTTGTAATTTTTCTTTTGAAATACTGCCGTCTGCGACGCTTACGACTATATTTTCCATAAATTCGTAAAAACTATCTTTGTCAAAAACTGCCTCATTAATTATCAAAAAAGCCTTTGAAAGCATTATGGCGCTTCGTTTGTTTCCGTCTAAAAATGGGTGAAATTTGACACACGAAAACATTAAATGCGTTACTTTTTCTGCAATGCTAGGATAGTATAAATCGTTTTTGATATTTTCTAACGCTGAGGCTAAATAGCCGATTTGAGCGTTATTGTAGCCAATCAATCCGCCCATTTTTTCTAAAACACCGTCGTGCAAAGATATGGCTTGATTTAGCGTTAAATATTTCATTTATCTTTTAGCCTTTCAAAGACAGCGCGATTTTTAGGGTTTTCGAAAATATCGTTTAAAATTTCGTTTTTGAAATTTTCAAAATCCTGTGTTTGCTCTGCTTTGTAGCCGATTTTTTGGCAAAATTGCGCAAAAAATTCAACTTCGCCATTTGGAACCAAAACCAACATAGGCGTAAAATCCTTTGAAGTTTGCATTACTTAATCCTTTTAAAATTCGCTTTATCGCAAGATTATACAATATTTTAACAAATTCCGCTAAGAAGTAGGTAATTTCGCATACCGGCGTTAAAAATCTCAAATTTGGCACTTGGAAATTTGCTTTTAGTCTCGGTGATTTCATCATCTACGCTGCTGCCTTTATAGAGCAAAAAGTGCGTATTGCTATCATAAAATCCATCGCAAATTTCGACTAAATTTTTCGTTTTCATCACAGCCCTTGAAGTTATCAAATCAGCCCTAAATTTTAGCGAATTTTCGATTTTTTCTCTATGAATTTCGACATTTTTTAGCCCCAAATTTACCTTAGCGTAGGTCAAAAACGACGCTTTTTTGGCGATTGGCTCGTATAAATGCCATTTCGTGTGGTTTAAAACCATAGCCAAAAATATCGCCGGAAACCCAGCCCCGCTACCGATGTCAATGGCGATTTTAGGGTATTTTGGGATAAATTTCACCCCACCAATACTATCAGCGATAATTTCGCTTAAATCATCGTAATTCGTAAGGCTGTGGATTGCGTTAAATTTACGCAGACACTCGCCAAATTTAGCGCACTTTTCGTCGAAATTTTCAGGCAAAATCAAATTCACAGCAAATGCCCCATTTTATCTTTTTTAGTTCGCAGATAATTCTCGCTAAATTCGTTAGCTTTAATGATAATCGGTATGCGCTCGATAATCTCGACACAATGCAAATTTGATAGCTTTTCAGGGTTGTTTGTGAGTAAATTTATCTTTTTGATTTCATAGTGTTTTAGGATAAAATCCACGATTTCATAGGTGCGCTCGTCTGCTTTAAAACCTAGCTGATGATTTGCCTCGATTGTGTCAAAGCCCTTATCTTGGAGTGCGTAGGCGTTGATTTTATTTAAAAGCCCGATATTTCGCCCCTCTTGGCGCAGGTATATCACCATGCCGCCGTTTTTTTCTATGTATTTTAGGCTCTCTTCGAGTTGGTCTCTACAATCGCATTTTAGGCTTCCGATCGCATCTCCTGTGAGGCACTCGGAGTGGATTCGCACATTTACGATTTCGTTTAATGGCATTTTTGCGATTACTAAGTGTTCTTTTTCGTTTTCTTTGAAGGACTGCACCTTAAATTTACCGAAGCGTGAGGGCAAATTTGCAATCTGCGAAATTTGAATATTCATATAAAATTTACTCCATTTGTGATATTATAAATCGATGATTTTACCCAAAAAAGGAAAAACAATGTTTAAACGATTTAGAAGAGTGCGCATAAATCCCGTAGTAAGGGAGCTAGTGCGCGAAACTTCGTTAGAGATGAGAAATTTTATTTACCCGCTTTTTGTCGTTCCTGGAAAAGGTGTCAAAAACGAGATAAGTTCCATGCCAGGCGTTTTCCAGCTGAGTTTGGACGAAATTTTAAAAGAGTGCGAAATTTTATCAAATTTGGGAATTAATAAAATTTTGCTTTTTGGAATTCCAGAAATCAAAGATAGCATTGGCTCAGACGCGCTTAGCGATGATGGCATAATCGCCACTGCGCTTCGCGCGATTAAGGATAAATTTCCAAAATTTATGGTAATTACTGATTTGTGCTTTTGCGAATACACTGACCACGGACACTGCGGGATACTAGATCATGTTCATCAAACCGTAAATAACGACGCCACGCTTGAAATTTCAGCCAAACAAGCCCTAATCCACGCTAAAAACGGCGCTGATATGATAGCCCCAAGCGGTATGATGGACGGCATAATCACCACTTTGCGAGACGCACTTGATAGCAATGGATTTGAAAATTTACCGATTATGGCATATTCTACGAAATTTGCTAGTGGATACTATGGACCGTTTCGCGATGTGGCGGAGAGCGCGCCTAGCTTTGGCGATAGAAGCTCGTATCAAATGGATCCAGCAAACCGATTTGAGGCGATAAATGAGAGCTTAGAAGACGAGGCGCAAGGGGCTGATATTTTAATGGTAAAACCGGCACTTGCATATTTGGATATAATCCGTGATTTGCGCGAGCGCACGCTACTTCCGATTTGTGCGTATAATGTCAGTGGCGAATACGCGCTTTTAAAAGGCGGAGCGAAGCTTGGATTGATCGATTATGAGCGGGTTTTAATGGAGACTATGATAAGCATAAAACGCGCAGGAGCGGATATGATAATCTCATATCACGCAAAAGAAATAGCTGAGCTTTTGCGTAAATTTAGCTAAATTTAGGAGTGAGTATGCGACATTTTTTGACTTTTGAAGATTTTAGCAAAGATGAAATTTTTGAAATTTTGCGCCTTGCGGCTGAGATTAAAAAAGAGGCCAAAGCGAAGGATTACAAGCCATATCTAAAAAACCAAACCCTAGCAATGATTTTTGAAAAAAGCTCGACTAGAACGCGCGTGAGCTTTGAAACTGGTATGTATCAGCTAGGCGGACAAGCGCTGTTTTTAAGCTCGAAAGATATTCAACTAGGTCGTGGCGAGCCTGTGAGGGATACTGCGCGCGTGATTTCTAGCATGGTCGATATGGCTATGCTTAGGGTCTATAAACAAAGTGATTTGGAGGAATTCGCCAAATACTCAGCCGTGCCTGTGATAAACGGCCTTAGCGATTATCTCCACCCGGTGCAATTAATCGCGGATTATCTTACTATGCAAGAGCGCGCGAACGGCGATTGCGTGGCGTATATCGGAGATGGAAACAATATGGCGCACACTTGGATTTCGCTGGCTTCGATTTTGGGATTTGAGCTTAGAATCGCTACGCCAAAAGGCTATGAGGCTGATGCGTCTATCGTAGCGCAAGCTGAGAAAAACGCCAAAATTTCAGGGGCGAAAATCATCTACACTCACGATCCACGCGAGGCAGTCTGTGGCGTAGATGTCGTTACGACTGATACTTGGGTTTCAATGGGACAAGAGAGCGAAAAAGAGCGCAAAGTTAAGCAGTTTGAGGGATTTTGCGTAGATAAAGATATGATGAGCCTAGCCAAAAAAGATGCTATTTTCTTGCACTGCTTGCCAGCGTATCGCGGATACGAGGTCAGTGATGAGATTATAGAAGCTCATGCGGGCGATGTTTTTAGCGAGGCTGAAAACAGACTGCACGGCCAAAAGGGCGTAATGGTATGGCTAGATAGACACAGAGGTAATTAAGTGGAAAAAAACGACAAAGCATTAACAAAAATTGATCAAATCAATGAATTTTTCGGTATCGAGGACGCTAATAGCACGGTTTTTGAGATTTCGCACGACCCACAAACAAACGAAAAAAAACTAACACTAAAAAAGGGTTCATGGAGCGATGAGGAGCCGTGGTTTGGGATAGATGAGAGTGGCGAGCTGCACACAATGGTATCTTTAAAATCGCTAAATAATCTAATCCAAGTCGCAAAAGGGGCGATTGCAGAGAATTTCAACCTAAAATTAGAGCGCTCGATTTTACAGCAAGCCCCAGTGGATTTTGGCGATGCGTGGATCGTGTGCATGGACGAAATCCGCAAAATCACGAGCGAAAACCCAAGCATAAAAAAGATAAATTTAGATTTAGACGCCATAGTTTCGCGCGTGAAGCAATCACACCCAAATTTATTTATTGATATCGAAGAGTTAGTAAGGAGCAGAAATGGCAAACATTGATTTTGACGCGTATGCTAAATTTTCGCGCCCAGGACCGCGCTATACGAGCTATCCTACTGCGCTAGAATTTAGCCAAAATTTCAGCTACGAGCAGTATATAAACGAGTTAAAAACCCAAGACAAAAACGCCCCGCTTTCGCTTTATTTTCACATGCCGTTTTGCCGTTCGGCGTGCTATTTTTGTGGTTGTAATGTCATCTACACTGGCAAACGCGATAAAATGGACAGGTATTTAGACTACATAGATCGCGAAATGGATATTTTGTGCGAGCATTTAGACGCTAGCAGGATTGTTACGCAAATGCACTTTGGTGGTGGCACACCGACATATTTCGACGCCGAACAACTTGATCGCCACATAAAAAACATAAAAAAACATTTTAAAAATTTCAGTGCTGACGCTGAGATTAGCTGTGAGATTGACCCTAGATTTCTTACGCAGCAGCAGCTTGATGTGCTTATTTCGCATGGATTTAACCGCATAAGTTACGGCGTGCAGGACTTCAACGAGCGCGTGCAAAAAGAAATCCATAGAATTCAGCCTTATGAGCTGACAAAAAGCGTAATGGATATGGCGCGAAAGGCTGGGATAAAGTCGATTAATATGGATTTGATTTATGGTTTGCCATACCAAAATTTAGCGACTTTCCAAGAAACGCTAAATTTGGCGCTAAGCCTTAATCCAGATCGTTTTGCGATATTTAATTACGCCCATGTTCCATGGATAAAAAAATCTATGCGTAAATTCGACGAAAGCACGCTTCCTGCGCCAAAAATCAAGCTTGAAATTTTAAAATTTACCCATGATTTTTTGACCGCTAATGGATATGAGCCAATCGGCATGGATCACTATTCTAAGCCAAGCGACGAGCTTCACGCCGCACTTAAAGACGGCACGCTTCATAGAAATTTCCAAGGCTACACCACAAAAGGTGGCGCGGATTTGATTGGCATTGGGCTAACAAGTATCGGCGAGGGTGCGCGGCATTATGCGCAAAATTTCAAAGATATGGCGCCGTATGAGGAGGCGATTGATAGCGGTAAATTGCCGTTTTTCAAGGGAATTTTGCTAAATAGCGAGGATTTACTTCGTAAAGATGTCGTAATGAGCCTAATGGCGAATTTCAGGGTAAATATCAAAGAGATCGAAGCTAAGCATGGTGTTAAATTTTTCGAGCATTTTGCAAATTCGCTAAAAGAGCTTGAATATCTTAAAGATTTTGTGAAAATTTCAGACGATGAGCTTAGCGTAACGCCGACTGGAACGCTTCTAATCCGCAATATCGCAATGTGCTTTGATGAGTATATGCACAAAAATTTGGGCGAGAAAAAATTCTCAAAAACGGTGTAAAAAATGTATGATTTCAAAACCCTAAGCGATAAATGCGTAAAATGTGGCAAATGTATCCCAGCCTGCACGATTCATAATATCAATAGCGACGAAGTTACCAGCCCACGCGGGTTTTTGGACCTGCTTGGTGCGGTCGAGCGGGGCGAACTCGAACTCGATAAAAATATGAAAAATATCTTTGAGAGTTGTTTTTTATGCACAAGCTGCGTCGATGTGTGCAACGACTCCCTACCTACCGATACCGCGATTGAAAACGCGCGCTACAAAATCGCGCAAAAATTTGGCATAGCGTGGTATAAAAGGGTTGCGTTTTGGTTTTTGAGCCACCGCAAAATTTTGGATTTAGCAGCAAGACTAGGGTATTTTTTCGTGCCGTGCGCCTTTAAGACGCAAAAAGACAGCGAGCGCGGAAATACGATGAGACCGCGATTTTCGGTGCCTATGATGAGCGTGGAGCGCACACTGCCTAGCTTAGCAAAAAAAAGCTTTATGAACTCGCACACCGAGTTTATCGACAATGGCGGAAGCAAAACTATCGGGCTTTTTATAGGCTGTATGGGAAACTACGCATATACGGGCATTGGCGAGGCGTTTTTGAAAATCGCAAAAAGCCTAAATTTAAATGTGCATTTGATGAAAAAACAAGCCTGCTGTGGTGCGCCGCAGTATTTTACTGGGGATTTTGACTCTGTGGAGAAAAATGCGAAATTTAATATAGAGTATTTTGAAAAAATGCTAGCTAATCTCGATGCTATCGTCGTTCCAGAGGCGACATGCTCTGGTATGCTAAAAGTCGATTATGTGCATTTTTTCGAAAGCGATCCGCATTGGCAAGAGCGTGCAAAGGCTGTGGCGAGCAAAATTTATCTAGCGACGGAGTATTTTGATAAATTTACAAATTTAAAAGAAATTTTATCAGAGCGCGGAAAAATAGGGCAAATCACATACCACGATCCGTGCCACTCACGCAAAATGCAAGGAATTTGGCGCGAACCGCGAAATTTGCTTTCGCAAAATTACGAAATAATCGAAATGTCAAACGCCGATCAATGCTGTGGATTTGGCGGTGTAACAATGCAGAGCGAAAAATATCATCTCTCGCGCAAGGCTGGGCTTGATAAGGTTGCCTCGCTCAAAGATAGCCCCCTAAAAATCGTAAGTGCGGAGTGTAGCGCGTGCAGAATGCAACTAAATAACGCTTTTGGCTTAGCGCAGATCGATATGAAATGCGTAAATCCGCTAGAACTGATTGCTAGGGCGTTGGGGTAGTCTGGGTTAAATTTAAATTTAACCCCAAATTTCAATCTTCGTAGGCGTTTTCTTCTGCTTCTGGCTCTTTTGGGCTGTTTTCTTGGATTAGCATGCGATTGGCTTCGATCTGTTTTTTTAGCTCGTCGTAGTTGCTCTCGGCTTGGTTTAGTCGCTTTTCTAGCGCTGTGATGCGCTTTTCAGAACGAGAAATAAAATAATACACCACATAAATCATAAATATAACGATAATCCAAGGAACGATTTTCATCTTTTTACCTTTTTGTAAATTTCAAAGCGTGATTATAGCATAAGTTAAATTTACCAAAATTTTAACTTTTAATTGCTTGGTTTTAAGGCGAAAAAAGATAAAATACAAGCTTTATTTTTAGGTAATGGACAATGAAAAAGATAACGGGCAAAACCAAAGATAGTCGCGAAAATATCGCCATTAGACTTCTTAAATTTATGCAATTTGCGTTTTTGGGCGAGAGCTTTCGCGAGAAAGATTTGCAAAGCGAATTTGGCGTAGATGTTCGGACGATACAGAGGGATTTGAAGGCGCTTAGGGCGTATGGATTTGAGTTTGAGACCAAAAACGGCGTAACTCACGCAAACTGCGTTGGGGGGGGGTTTTCTAGATACCTGCTCGCTTAGTCTAGCGCGAAATTTAGGCGTTAGCGAGATTTTCCCTAGCTTTGGAAGCGAGGAAATCACAGACCTGCTTGGCGGCGTTTATAAAATCGACGCCAAATTTGACAAATTTGCCCCAAATTCCACGCTCAAAAGGGATTTTGAGGAGATTTGCTACGCTATTAAAAATCACAATATTTTAAATTTCACTTACTCTGGCAAGGAGCGCACCGCAAAGCCTTATGCCTTTATTTTTCGCCTTGGGGTGTGGTATGTGCTGTGCGATGAAATGGGGGTTTTAAAGACCTTTACATTTGAGAAAATTTCAAATTTAGATGTTTTGGAGCAAACCTTTTCGCCAGAAATCAAAAAACTAGCCCAAATCAAAGAAAACAAAAACCACTGGTTTTCGCAAAGCCCCGTGAGTGCGAGACTGCGCGTGGATAATACTGCGCTTGCATACCTTGGGCGCAAAAAATTTTTCATCACGCAAAATTTTATTGATAAAAATGACAAATTCGCCACACTTGCCGTAACTGCGGCGTTTGAAGATGAAATTTTAAATTTCGCAAAACTCTACCTGCCATATATCAAAATCATCGAACCAGCGAGTTTGCAAAGCAAATTTGAAAAAATTTTGCAAGATTATCTAAAAAATGGCGGAAATTTATGAGAAACGACAAACCCTGTCGCAGCTATTTCGTAAAATACCATAAATTTTTTACGAAAGGATGAAAAATGTGGAAGTTTTTCTTAGGTTTAGGCGTAGGTGCGATAGCAGGAGTAGGTGCGTTAGCGTATGTCAAAAGTAGGTGCGAAGAAGATGACGAATTCGCCGAAAAAGTCGATGATGTCATAGAGAGCGTTTGCGATGGATTTGGTAGAGCCAAAGACACTATCGAAGAGACGGCTTCGCAAGTTTATGATAGCGTTGAGAAAAAGCTTGGAGAGATAGACGAAGCCTTTGGCTGGGGCGAGAGTGCAAAACCTGCCCCAAGTGTTGCACAAGGTAGCGAAATTACTATCGAAGCAGAAACCGAATAAATTCGCAAATCGCTAAAATTTACGAATTTACCTAGTTGCCGTGGAATTCTATGAATTCTATGGCAAATTTTAAAATTGAGTTTATAAATCTGCGTTAGAGCGGGGATTTATAAACTCAAAATTCAAAACAAAGGAGTTCTTATGAGTATCGATGAAATACGAGAATTAGTTGAAGCTTTAAAGTTTTCTCAAAATATAAAACCGAATGTTTTGTGTATAGGGATTTATAATAGTGGAAAAAGTTCGCTTTTAAACGCTTTGATAGATGATGTTGAAAACGAAACTTTTGAAGTGGCTGACAAGCGAGAAACGCCAGAAATTAAAAGTGTGGAGTATGGGGGTATTATTTACATCGACACACCTGGACTAAATGCTACGCCTGATGACGATGAAAAGGCTCTTGGCGGTGAGTTTATGTCTGATGTGAATATATTTTTGCACTCTTTATCGGGTGGTGAGCTGAAAAAAGACGAGATAGGTTATTTGCATAGCTTGATAAACGAGCTAAATAATGCAAAATCGTTTTTTGATAAGACAATCTTTGTGATAAATCATATAGAAGATAAAAGCGATGAAGATATAAAAAGGGGTATGGAAAAGATAAAAGAGCAAATTCAAAATGAATTTAGTGCTAGTGTGAAAGTTTTGAGCATAAAAACGCCAAGTTATATCAAAGGCAAAAATGAAAATAAAAATTTGCTAGTTCAAAACAGTGGTATAAACGAACTAAAAGAGCAGATAAATAAAATGTGCAGACCGGATAAAATTTATAAAAATCGAAATGCAAGACTAGAAAAAGCCGTAAAAATGCTGATTTTATCACTGCAAGAAAAAATCGACGACAATAATAAAGCCGTGCAAAATATAAAAGAAAAAGAAGAGCAAATTAAAGAAAAAGTAGCAGAAGCAAACAAAACTATAAAAAATATGAAAGCGAGGTTAAGATAATGCCAATTCCATTGATAGGCTGGGCAGCCGCCGCCGTTGGTGCCGTTGTAGTAGGTGCAGTAGTAAATGCTTTTAGCGATGATGATAAATCATCGACAACGACTACAAGCAATCGCAATGAGTTAGAAGAAGAAAAAAAGAAAAAAGAGTTATCTCATAATGAGAAAATTTATGCTCAGATTAAAAAGCATAAAAAAGGTGTGTTTGATTCCATAGAAAGAGATTTTGGGGTTAAAGTGCAGCATAAACTTAATCCGCTGGGCATGGCTACGGCGGCTATGACGGCTCCTTTGGGTGGCGTCGCAGGTGTTGTTGCTACTGGGATTGGAATTGCTAAGGTAGTTTCCGAGCAAGTTTCTGATAAATCGGCTCTTTGTGCTATGGTTTCCAATGACAACGATGAAATAGTTTTTCACGGCATTGACACTAGCCATATAGAAAAAGAAAATGAAAATTTACAAAATGAAATCAATGAATTAAAGGAGTTTTTAGATGAAATCAAAAATGGTTGAATTTTATAAATCTCTTGATGAGATAAGCGTCAGAAATTCTAAAATAGATGAAAAAAGACAAAAGCTTCAAAATTTAGTAAATGATTTAAGAGACGATTTAGGCAATGTCAGCTTGGATGAGAATTTGCGTAAAGCAAATGAAGCATTAGCTAAGACATTTGAGAGTATCAAAAACACGGCACAATCTAGCATAGAAAACTGGAACGCCGAATTTGAGAAAAATTTAGAAAATGAAAAATTTAGAAGTGAGCTTGAAAACTATTTCATCGTTATGATTTTTGGAAAAGTAAAAGCAGGAAAAAGCTATCTAGGAAATTTTATAGTCAAAAATAGGCTTGAAAATCAAACAGTTTCGTTTTTTGAGTATGACCAAGCAGGTAAAAAAGATGAAATCAAAGAGCTAACAGAGATAGATGAAAAAGAGTTTAAGACAGATTTTTTAGAATGCACAAGCTCTATTCAAGGATTTAAGCTAAGCGGTTTAGCTTGGATAGATTCGCCTGGTCTTGGCTCGATGACTGACGAAAACGGCGAACTTGCTAAAAAATATCTAAGCAGTGCTGATTATGTTATTTATCCGTCTCACTCGCTTGACCCTTTTCAAATGGATGAAAATAGAGAACTTGATGAAATTTTCAGAGCAAATAAAGAAGTTACTACAATTATCACTAAATCAGATATAAGCGGCGAAGATGAAATAAATGGAGAAATAGTGCTTATTTCAAATAATAAATCGCCAGAAATCAGAAAAGGTCAAGAAGAAGATTGCAAAAAACGCATAAAAGAGCAGATTGGCAAAGAAGTGGGAGATATTTTTTCTATTTCGACAAAAATGGCAAAGATTGGGATAGAAAACGATGATAAGGAAAAATTTGAAAATAGCAATATTTCAAAGTTGTATGAAAATTTAACTGATATTGTGAAAAATAAAGCTACAAAATTAAAAGAGCAAAGTCCGTATTTAACGCTAAATTCACTCATAGATGAAATTTTGGAAGATAGAGAAAATTCGATAGCTCAAATTAAAGAAAGTATAGATAAATTTGATGAGGAAACAAGACAAACAAATGAAAAATTCGATACTTTTAAGCTAAATTCTATGAGCGAAGTGGGCTTGATAGTAGATGAAGTAGTTAGTAAATATGCGACAAATCTTTCAAATAGGGATTTAAAGAAAACGCTAAAAAAGATAGACAAGGAAATAGAGACTAAATTTGAAGAAGATATGAAAGAAAAAATCAAAAAAATAATTGCAAAGTATGAACAAGCAATCGAAAATTTCGAAAACGAACTAAGCTATGACTATGAAATCAAGGAAAAAAGGGAAAAGATAGTTCATTCTACAAAAACTAGAAATAAGGCTGTGGGGTCAGCTGTGCTCGGTGGGGCAGCAATGGTTGCTCTTTCATTTGTCCCAGGCGTAAATGTATTAACTTGGACTGGTGCTGCTATTGCTGGCGTTACTACTGCCGCTGCTGGTTATGTAGGTGGTAAAATCGGTGAAGCCACAGGTGAAGATGAGATAGAGTATGTAGATATGGGCGATAATAGCGAAGAAGTAATTTTAAAGTTTAAAGAAGCTAGAACAAATCTCTTTGCTAAACAAGCAGAAGCAATCTATGAAAATTTACAGGTTCAAATTTTCAAGCCACTTGAAGAAAAATCTAGCCAAATCGCTGGAATTATAAATAAATTTGAAAAAGATATGCAAGCTTTTAGAAAGGAACTAACATGCTAATCAAAAACTACAAAAGTATCCAAAATGAGTTAAATTCTTTGTTGAAAGACAATGAAAATTTCAAAGAAATTTTAGAGAGCATTAATGAAACGCTAGATGAAAAACTAGCAAATTTTAATCCGACATTTATGATTTACGGCACATACAATAGCGGTAAATCAACCCTGCTAAATGCTCTTTTTGGCAAAGAAGTAGCACCTATGGGCGATGTGCCGACTACCAAAGAGATACACGAGCATAAATTTAACGGCTTCACTATCTATGATACTCCGGGACTTAATGCAAATAATGAAGACGATATAATCTCGCAGGAACATTTGCAAAAAAGCGATGCCGTGATATTTGTAATGCAAAATGGTAGCTCCGTTGAAGCAAGATATATCTACACTGCAATGGCTGAAATTTTAAAAAACAATAAAAAGCTTTTGGTCGTTGTAAATGATAAAGAGTGTCATGGGTTTGATAGTGAAGAGAGTGTAAAAATCACAGATAAGGTAGCCCAAAATTTACAAAGAATTTCATCTGAGTATGGAGCGGAAGCTGAAAATATCCAAATCAAGGTTGTAAATGCTTTATCTGCGTTAAAAGCGAAAATGGAAAATAAAAATCTTTTACTTGAAAAAAGCGGCTACCCACAAATCGAACTTGCGATAAAAAATTTAATGCAAAATTCTAGCACAAACGATGTCGAAAATACTCTAAATCTGTTTTTGAAAGAGAAATTAGAAAAGATATCTCAAATTTGCACTTCGCAATTCGAAAGTGAAAAACAAAAAAGCATTTCAGAACTCATAGCTTACCTTGAAAAGCAAAGAGAAAATTTCTCAATGAAACAAAACAATAGCCTAAGAAGACATATTTTAAATTTAAAAGATAATCTTGTGGCAGTTTTATCTAGCGAAAATCCTAGCGAAGCGAAACTTTATGAAGTAGTCGAAGCAAAAACAAATTTAATAAGCGATGAATTTTCTCAAAATTTAAGCAATTTAACTTCTGAAATTTCACGCAAGGTGGATAATTTCACAAATAATTTTAATAAACTTGGTGGCATTAGCACGGATGTAAGTTTGCCAAATCTAGCTTCAAATAGTGAAATTGGCGAGTCCTTGATACCAGAGCAATTAAAAGATAGTGTAATGCAGGTAATGAACGATAAGGAATTGATTGCTAACATATCAAAAACCGCTTTGGAATTTATCAAAGAGTATTTGCCTGAGCTAATGAGAGGAAAGGGTAAAATTTGGATAGAGACAACTTCTAAAACTCTTGGAAAATACATAGGTTCTCTTATAACAGTGGCAACTAGCATTTATGATGCTTATAGCGCCATTAAAGAAGATGAAGAGAGAAGAAGAGCAGAAAGAGAGAGGATAGCAAGTATAAACAATGCAGCCAGCAATATCGCAGATGATTTGCAGGTGAATTTCCAAAATGAATTTGATAAGATTGCAAATGAGATTTTTAATCCACTTTTGAATACTTATAGTGCAATTTTTAGAGAGTTGTCATCTAAAAACGATGATTTAGAGCAAATTCAAAAGCAAATTTCAAAAATTTCAGAGATGATAGCGTAGGTGAAAAATGAAAAATATCCTTATCCTTTACAATCCATACTTCAAGGCAAATGTCATCGAAGAGCATATAAAAATTTTGCTTAGCAAAGGCAAGGTTGCATTTGGCAAGGTCAGAGCCAAGGATAGGGATATGATAAATTCCGACGAAAATGCCCTAAACGAAATTTATGCCAGTGCGAACGAAAACGCCTATTTTCAGCTATTTTTGAGCGATTTTTCTAGCCTTTATGTAGCCAAAGTCATCGCTGTAAAAGACAGCCTAGAAGGCGAGGTCGCTCCGAGCTACTACGAGAGCTTAGAAGTGGAGAAATGGTTTATTTTAGGCGATTTGCGTGAGCTTGTGCGAAATGATTTCGAACGCGTCAGAGATGATTTTTTAAGCGGATTTTTGGTGCGTGGCAGGACTTACCGCATTTACGGCAACGACTATGTTTATCCACTCATCATAGAACAAAAAAATTCGCTTGATTATTTTTCTAGTGGCGAGTGTTTTTACAAAAATGTCTATAAAAGTGCCGAATTTTTGGGCGTAAAAGAAAATTTAGCAAGGTATTGTTTCGGCGAGATTTTTCATATCTTACATATCGACAGCGTGGAAAATCTAGTCTCAGCCGAGATCGAATACCTAGCCAACAAAGATGATAAAATTTACGATTTTAGCGCCATTTCGATGAGATATTCTAAGGTCATGGAGCTTGAAATTTACGAATTTGTCAAAATTTTATTTAAAAGGCTTTGCGTTTTTGACAAAGAGATTTTAGCCGTGCCTTACTCGGTGCAGGGCAAGGACTACACTGTGCGAGATATGTTTGATACTCGTCCAAATTTAGGCACTTACAAATTTTTATTTAATCAAATTAGGATTAAAAAAGCAATTCAGAGGCTAAATGATAGAAATTTAGAAAATTTCTTACTTTACACCTTGCTTGGCGAGATAACCGCCCTGCAAAGTGTGCGAAATCCAAGCGTGCATAAAAAAAGGCGAGCCTGCGTGAGATAAATTTGCTAAGAAGTCGAATTTTAGGAGTAGGGCGAGACGGCGCGATACCTGCGCTTTTGCGAGAAAAACAAAAAATCGATTATAAAGGATAAAAAATGAAAATCAACGGTATAATTCCTGGAAAACCAAAGTTGGTAAAATGCCCAAAATGTGGGAATTTGCAAATTTTTATTTTTAGTTGCACGAAGCCGTTTGCGGTGTGCAAAAAATGCGGAAACATAATACCGCAGCAAAAAGGGGAGTAAAATTTGAAATTTTGACTTAAAAATTTCAAAAAAACCTTGACAAAGATTTTTTTTTCAGATATAATCCAAACTTCAATTTCAAAATGCTGGTGTAGCTCAGTTGGTAGAGCTACTGCCTTGTAAGCAGTGGGTCGGCGGTTCAAGTCCGTTCACCAGCTCCATTTTTTTGTAACAGTGTTTGACCAGATTTTCATTAGGTGAGATACTCAAGTGGCCAACGAGGGCAGACTGTAAATCTGCTGACTATGTCTTCCGTGGTTCGAATCCACGTCTCACCACCATGAATCTATGCGGGAGTAGCTCAGTTGGCTAGAGCATCAGCCTTCCAAGCTGAGGGTCGCGGGTTCGAGCCCCGTTTCCCGCTCCATTTGGGTTTTACTGGGAGCTGTAAAAACTTAATGCTTTTATACGCTTTTATATCCAAATTTCGTCTTACATTGTCAGATAGTAGGTAGCGATTTCTCTTGGCCAGGGGTAATGCTCATATGGCTCAGAGGTAGAGCACTTCCTTGGTAAGGAAGAGGTCGCGGGTTCAAGTCCCGCTATGAGCTCCATTTAGAAAATTGCTTAGTTTTGTTGTGTAACCACAAATTAATAACGGAGGATATGATGGCTAAAGAAAAATTTACTCGTAACAAGCCACACGTAAACATTGGTACTATTGGTCACGTTGATCATGGTAAAACTACTTTGACAGCTGCTATTTCTGCTGTTCTTTCTAGAAGAGGTCTTGCTGAGCTTAAAGATTACGACAATATCGATAATGCTCCTGAGGAAAAAGAGCGCGGTATCACTATTGCTACATCTCACATTGAGTATGAAACAGAGTCTCGCCACTATGCTCACGTTGATTGCCCAGGCCACGCTGACTATGTTAAAAACATGATTACTGGTGCTGCTCAAATGGACGGCGCTATCCTAGTTGTTTCAGCAGCTGATGGTCCTATGCCACAAACAAGAGAGCACATCTTGCTATCTCGCCAAGTTGGTGTTCCATACATCGTTGTTTTCCTAAACAAAACTGATATGGTTGATGATCCTGAGCTTCTAGAACTAGTTGAAATGGAAGTTAGAGAGCTTCTAAATGAATACAACTTCCCAGGCGATGATACTCCAATCGTAGCTGGTTCAGCACTTCAAGCTCTTGAAGAGGCAAAAGCTGGTAACGACGGCGAGTGGTCAGCAAAAATCATGGATCTTATGAACGCTGTTGATAGCTATATCCCAACTCCAACTCGTGACACTGATAAAGATTTCTTGATGCCAATCGAAGATATCTTCTCAATCTCAGGTCGTGGTACAGTTGTAACTGGTAGAATCGAAAAAGGTGTTGTTAAAGTAGGCGACACAATCGAAATCGTTGGTCTTAAACCAACTCAAACAACAACAGTTACTGGCGTTGAGATGTTTAGAAAAGAGATGGATCAAGGCGAAGCTGGCGATAATGTCGGTGTATTGCTAAGAGGAACTAAAAAAGAAGAAGTTGAAAGAGGTATGGTTCTATGCAAACCAAAATCAATCACTCCTCACACAAAATTTGAAGGTGAAGTTTATATTCTAACAAAAGAGGAAGGCGGACGCCACACTCCTTTCTTTAACAATTATAGACCACAATTCTATGTTAGAACAACAGATGTTACTGGCTCAATCACTCTACCTGCTGGCACAGAGATGGTTATGCCTGGTGATAATGTTAAAATCACAGTTGAGCTTATCGCTCCTGTTGCTCTTGAACAAGGAACAAGATTTGCTATCCGTGAGGGTGGTAGAACTGTTGGTTCAGGTGTTGTTTCAAACATCATTGCATAATTTTTATACAGACGGATTTTCGAATCCGTCTGTTTTTTTAAATTTAAGGAAGTAATATGGCAAAAAATTCAAGTAGAGTAAAAATTGGTCTAAAATGTTCTGAGTGCGGAGATATCAATTACAGCACTTATAAAAACAGCAAAACAACAACAGAAAAATTGGAACTTAAAAAATACTGCCCTAGATTAAAAAAACACACACTTCACAAGGAAGTTAAGCTTAAATAAGTTTATAGGGCAATAGCTCCAACGGTAGAGCGCCGGATTCCAAATCCGATGGTTGGGGGTTCGAATCCCTCTTGCCCTGCCACGAGGATAGGGATTATGGAAAAAATTAAAGAATATTATAGACAAGCAAGAATAGAATTAGATAAGGTAATTTTTCCAACAAAAGAGCAAACAAGAACTGCTTATATTTCAGTAGTTGTTGTGGTTGTGGTCATAGCGTTATTTTTGGCTTTGGTAGATTTTCTAATGTCTACTGCAATTACTGCATAGAAAGGTTTTTTTATGGCACATAAATGGTATGCAATTCAGACTTATGCTGGCAGTGAAATGGCAGTAAAAAATGCTATCGAAGCTCTAAAAGCTGATGAGATGCTTGCAGATAAAATAGGTGAGGTTTTAGTTCCCACAGAAGATGTTATCGAGGTCAAAAACACAAAACAAACTATCAAAGAGAGAAGTTTATATCCTGGATATTGTTTTGCAAATTTAGATTTAGACACTACTTTGTGGCATAGAATTCAAATTTTGCCAAAAGTTAGTCGCTTTATCGGCGAGGCTAAAAAACCTTCTCCTTTATTGGAAAAAGATATCGCAATAATTCTTGAAAAAATCAATAATCGTCAAGCACCAAAACCAAAAATCAATTTTGATGAGGGCGAGACTGTTAGAATTATCGATGGACCATTTGCGAATTTTAATGGTATTGTCGAAGAGTATGATATGCTTCACGGCAAGCTTAGATTAAATGTTTCTATCTTTGGTAGAAGCACGCCGATTGAAATTTCATATTCACAAGTCGAAAAGATAATTTAAAAATTTAATAAGGAGTATAGTAAATGGCTAAGAAAGTTGTTGGTGAGATTAAATTACAAATCGCCGCTACAAAAGCAAATCCAAGTCCGCCAGTTGGTCCAGCTTTGGGTCAAAAAGGCGTAAATATTATGGAATTTTGTAAAGCATTTAACGAGCGCACAAAAGATATGGCAGGTTATAATATCCCTGTTGTTATCACTGTTTATGCTGATAAAAGCTTTACATTTATCACAAAACAACCGCCTGCGACAGATTTGATTAAAAAAGCAGCTAAAATCGACAAAGGTTCAGACAATCCTTTGAAGAAAAAAGTTGCGACTTTAACAAAAGCGCAAGTTTTGGAAATCGTTGAGAAAAAAATCGCTGATTTAAATACCAACGATCGCGAACAAGCAGCTAGAATCATTGCTGGTTCTGCACGCTCTATGGGTATTACCATAGTAGATTAATCTTTTGACCGCTAAGATTTAAATAAAAGCGGTAGCACTTTAAAATTGCGGAGAAATATATGTCAAAAAATTCGAAAAGATTTAATGAACTTTTGAAAAAAGTTGATTCTAATAAACTATACAATATATCTGAGGCTATCGATACAGTAAAAGGTCTAGCATCTGCTAAATTTGACGAAACTGTTGAAATCGCTCTTAAACTAAATGTAGATCCACGCCACGCAGACCAAATGGTTCGCGGCTCTATCGTTTTACCAGCTGGCACAGGCAAGAGCGTTCGCGTTGCTGTTATCGCAAAAGACGCAAAAGCAACTGAGGCACAAGAGGCTGGTGCTGATATCGTAGGCGCAGATGATTTAATCGAGGAAATCCAAAAAGGTATTATAAATTTCGATGTTCTTATCGCTACTCCAAATTTAATGGGATTAGTCGGTAAAGTAGGTAGAATTCTTGGACCAAAAGGCGTAATGCCAAACCCTAAAACAGGCACTGTTACAATGGATGTAGCACAAGCTGTCAAAAATGCAAAAGGTGGTCAAGTAAATTTCCGTGTTGATAAACAAGGAAATATCCACGCTGGTCTTGGAAAAGTAAGTTTTAGCAAAGAACAACTTTTGGATAATGTTACAACATTTATCAAAGCCATTAACAAACACAAACCAGCTACTGCAAAAGGTAGATATGTGACTCATGCAGCACTTTCGCTAACTATGAGCCCAGCTGTTACTCTTGATAGCCAAGAAGTTATTGATTTAAAATAAAAATTTAAAATTTTTATCTTAGATTGGAGATAGTTCAAGGTCGCTTTGACTTAATTGATTTAAATTTAACTAGCTTAAATTTAAATCTCTTGGCTTGAAATCACCGATCGGAAAGGAGAAACCTAATGACGAGAGATGAAAAATCACAAATCGTAGCAGAACTAAGCGAAGCTTTCAAAAATAGCGAAGCTATTGTTATATCTGATTTCAAAGGTCTAGATGTTAAAAAACTAGAAGAACTTAGAAATAGCGCTCGTGAGCTTGATGTAAAAGTCAGAGTTATCAAAAATACATTAGCAGCTATCGCTTTGAAAAACGCCGAAAAAGATGGTATGAGTTTCAAAGATACAAATATTTTCTTATGGGGCGATCAACTTTCAGTATGTAAAGTTGCTGCTAAATTTGAAGAGAAAAACGAAGCATTTGCACTTAAAACTGCTTATGTCGATGGTGAAGTTACTAGCATCGAAAAAGTTCGCGCGCTTTCAAAAATGCCAAGCAGAGACGAACTTATCGCAATGTTACTTCAAGTCTGGAACGCACCGATTCAAAATTTTACAATCGGCTTAAATGCGCTTAAAGAAAAAAAAGAACAAACAGCATAAAATAAAAATTTAGGAGAAAAACAATGGCAATTACAAAAGAAGATGTATTAGAATTCATTTCTAATCTTTCAGTTTTAGAGCTTAGCGAATTAGTTAAAGAATTCGAAGAGAAATTCGGCGTTAGCGCAGCTCCTGTTATGGTAGCTGGTGCAGCAGGTGCAGCAGCAGGTGCAGCAGCAGCTGAGGAAAAAACTGAATTCGATATCGTATTAGTTGATGCAGGCGACAAAAAAATCAATGTTATTAAAGTCGTTCGTGCTCTTACAGGTCTTGGTCTTAAAGAGGCAAAAGACGCTACTGAGTCTACACCATCTGTTCTTAAAGAGGGCGTTAGCAAAGAAGATGCTGAAAAAGCTAAAAAAGAGCTTGAAGAAGCAGGCGCTAAGGTCGAACTTAAATAATCTCGCAAAATTTATTAGTTTTGCAAATCATAATGTGTGTCGGTGTGCAAGCGCCGACACTTCTTTCTTAAAATACAACTACGAGGTAGTAGAATGTTAAATAGCTTATATTCAGGTAATCGTCTTAGAGTTGATTTTTCTAAGGTCCCAAAAGATATAGAGATACCAAATTTATTACAATTACAAAAAAAAAGTTTTGATCACTTTTTAAATCTTGATAACTCAAATGCAGATAGTGGTATAGAAAAAGTCTTCCGTGCTATCTTTCCTATTCATGATGCTCAAAACAGACTAAGCATCGAGTATGTAAGTAGCGAGCTTTCCAAGCCGAAATACTCGATTAGAGAGTGTATGGAGCGTGGTCTTACATATTCTGTAAATTTAAAGATGAAAATTCGCCTAATCGTGCATGAGCGAGATGATAAAACAGGCGAAAAAATCGGCGTTAAAGATATAAAAGAACAAGATATTTATATTCGCGATATTCCGCTTATCACCGATAGAATTTCATTTATCATCAACGGTGTTGAGCGTGTCGTGGTAAATCAACTACACAGAAGTCCTGGCGTTATTTTCAAAGAAGAAGAGAGCCCGACTGTATTAAACAAACTAATCTACACAGCCCAAATCATACCGGATCGCGGCAACTGGCTATATTTCGAATACGATGCGAAAGATGTATTGTATGTGCGCATTAATAAACGACGCAAGGTTCCTATTACTATACTTTTCCGCGCACTTGGATATAAAAAACAAGACATTATAAAACTATTTTATCCGATTAAAACAATCTATGTCAAAAAAGGCAAATTCTTAACAGATTTCGATCCAAAAGAGTATGCTGGCAGACTTGATTATGATATCATCAACGAAAAAGGCGAGGTTTTGCACCAAGCAAGCAAGCGTTTAACTCTAAAAAAAGCTGAAAAATTAGCAGAAGAGGGGTTGAAGCTTATAGAATACCCAGCTGAAATTTTAGCAGAGCGCCACTTAGCAGACGCGATTTTTGATAAAGATAGTGGCGAGGTTATATATGATTCACTTGCTGCGTTAGATGAAGCCAAACTAGTCGCTATTGCAAATTCACAGAAAAAATTTACAATCGCAAACGATTTAGCTAGTGGTGTCGATGCCTCTATCATCAACTCATTTGCCCAAGATAGTGAAGCTCTTAAAATTTTACAACAAAGCGAAGGCGTTGATGATGAAAACGATTTAGCAGCTATTAGAATTTATAAAGTTATGCGCCCTGGCGAGCCAGTGGTTAAAGAGACTGCAAGATCGTTTGTAAATGATCTGTTTTTCAACCCTGAAAGATACGACCTTACAAAAGTCGGCCGTATGAAAATGAACCACAAACTTGGCAACGAAACACCAGAGTATGTTACTGTGCTAACTAACGAAGACATTATAAAAACAGCAAAATATTTGATAAAAGTTAAAAATGGCGAAGGCTTTATCGATGATAGAGATAATCTAGGCAATCGTAGAATTCGCTCTATTGGCGAACTTTTAGCTAGTGAAATGCACCTTGGATTTATCAAGGTTCAAAAAGCTATAAAAGATAAATTTGCAAGCATTAGCGGAAATATCGATGAGCTTATGCCTTATGATTTTGTCAATCCAAAAATCATCACAACTACCCTTATGGAATTCTTCACAGGCGGTCAGTTGAGCCAATTTATGGATCAGACAAACCCGCTTAGCGAGGTTACTCACAAGCGTCGTTTATCTGCTCTTGGCGAGGGCGGTTTGGTTAAAGAGCGCGCTGGATTTGAGGTGCGCGATGTCCATCCGACTCACTATGGTAGAATTTGTCCAATCGAAACCCCAGAGGGTCAAAACATTGGTCTTATCAATACCCTTGCAACTTATGCAAAAGTAAATGATTTAGGCTTTGTCGAAGCTCCTTATAAAAAGGTTGTCGATGGTAAGGTAACAGACGAAATCGTTTATCTAACTGCTACACAAGAAGAGGGTCATGTAATCGCTCCTGCTTCTGCTAAATTAGACGAAAACGGCGCGATTATCGAGGAAATGCTGGAAGCTAGAAAAGACGGCGAAAACCTTATGGCTAGACGCGAGGACATCACTCTAATCGACCTTTGCTCTGGTATGATTGCTGGTGTGGCTGCTTCACTTATTCCATTTTTGGAGCACGATGACGCCAACCGCGCGCTAATGGGTTCAAATATGCAACGCCAAGCAGTTCCGCTTCTATACGCAACTGCTCCGATTGTAGGCACAGGTATGGAAGCTACAATCGCTAGGGATTCTTGGGAGGCGATTAAGGCCAAAAGAGCCGGCGTGGTCGAAAAAGTAGATAATAAAAATATCTTTATCTTAGGCGAAGATGAAAAAGGTCCGTTTATCGATCACTACTCAATGGAGAAAAATTTACGCACTAACCAAAACACTACATTTTCGCAACACCCAATTGTGCGCAAAGGCGATAGTGTCAAAGAGGGACAAATCATCGCAGATGGCCCTAGCATGGACGGCGGCGAGCTAGCTATCGGTAAAAACGCTCTAATCGCGTTTATGCCATGGCATGGTTATAACTACGAGGACGCTGTTGTAATGAGCGAGAAGATGATTCGCGCTGATGAATACACAAGCGTGCATATTTATGAGAAAGAGATTGAAGCCAGAGAGTTAAAAGACGGCGTAGAAGAGATCACCAGAGATATCCCAAATATCAAGGAAGAAGAGCTTTCTCACCTTGATGAGAGTGGAATTATCAAAATCGGAACCCATGTCAAACCTGGTATGATTTTGGTAGGAAAAGTAACTCCAAAAGGCGAGGTTAAACCAACCCCAGAGGAAAGACTTTTAAGGGCGATTTTTGGCGAAAAAGCAGGACATGTGGTAAATAAATCACTCTATGCGACAGCTTCTATGGAAGGCGTGGTAATCGATGTCAAAATTTTCACTAAAAAAGGCTATGAAAAAGATCCTAGAACAAACAAAGCTTATGAGGACGAAAAGACAGAGTTAGAGCGCGAGCACCATGATAGACTTTTGATGCTAGATCGCGAAGAAATGCTAAAAGTCGTAGCATTGCTATCAAAAAGCAAGCTAGAAAGTGCGCAAAGCCTAAATAAAAAAGAGTATAAAAAAGGCGATATTGTCAGCAAAGAAGAGCTTGAAAGCTCAAACCGCTTTACGCTAAATTCGTTTATCAAAGGATATTCTAAGAAAATTCAAAAAGAGTATGAGGATTTGAAAAATCACTTCCAAAATGAAAAACGAAAGCTTAAAGAAGAGCATGATGAAAAAATCGAAATTTTGGAAAAAGATGATATCTTGCCAAGTGGCGTAGTAAAACTAGTCAAAGTCTATGTCGCAACTAAACGCAAACTAAAAGTCGGCGACAAAATGGCTGGACGCCACGGAAACAAAGGTATCGTATCAAATATCGTCCCAGAGGTCGATATGCCATACCTTCCAAATGGACAAAGAGTAGATATCGTCCTAAATCCACTAGGCGTTCCAAGCCGTATGAATATCGGTCAAATCATGGAGAGCCATTTAGGTCTAGTAGGCTGGCGTTTGGGCGAGCAAATCGCTGAAATTTTAGAGCAAAAAACTGGCGAGTGGCTAAAAGAACTTCGCGCTAAAATGATTGATATTGCGAGTGTTTCTAAGCTTATGGACGCTAAGAAAACGCTAGAAAAAATCAGCGATGAAGAGCTTTTGAAATACGCCAGAGATTGGAGCAAGGGCGTTAGATTTGCAGCTCCGATTTTTGAGGGAATCGTGCCTGAGGATTTTGCGAAACTATTTGAAATGGCGAAAATCGACGCTGATGGCAAAACCGAGCTTTATGATGGACGCACAGGCGAAAAGATTAAAGAGCGCGTAAATGTGGGTTGTATGTATTATCTCAAACTCCACCACTTAGTTGATGAAAAAGTCCATGCTAGAAGCACAGGCCCTTACAGCCTTGTTACACAGCAACCAGTCGGCGGTAAAGCGCTATTTGGTGGTCAAAGATTTGGAGAAATGGAAGTTTGGGCGCTTGAAGCTTATGGCGCGGCATATACCTTGCGCGAAATGCTAACTGTCAAATCAGACGATGTCGATGGTCGTTTGGCGGCGTATAAAGCACTTACCAGAGGCGAAAATGTTCCAACAACAGGAATTCCTGAGACATTTTTTGTTTTAACAAACGAGCTTAAATCACTTGCTTTGGATGTTGAAATTTACGGAAACGGGGAAAAGAAATGAGCGAAAACAATAGCTTAGAAAAAATTGAAATTAAAGAAGACGGTAGAGTTCAAGATTTTGATGTATTTGCCATAAGACTTGCTAGCCCTGAGCAAATCAAAAATTGGAGCCACGGCGAGGTTAAAAAGCCAGAAACTATCAACTATCGCACGCTAAAACCTGAACGAGACGGCTTGTTTTGCGCTAAAATTTTTGGTCCAGTAAGGGATTATGAGTGCATTTGTGGAAAATACAAAAAAATGCGCTACAAAGGCTGGAAATGCGAAAAATGTGGCGTAGAAATCACTAGTTCGAAGGTTCGCCGCACACGCATGGGACATATCGAGCTAGTTACCCCAGTAGCGCACATTTGGTATGTAAATTCGCTCCCTAGCCGTATCGGCACGCTTTTGAATATCAAAATGAAAGATTTAGAGCGCGTGCTTTACTACGAGGCGTATATTGTAGAGAGCGCTGGTAGTGCGTATTATGATAACGAAAACACTAAAAAAGTCGAAAAATACGATGTATTAAACGAAGAGCAATACCAAAGTTTGCGCGAGAGATTTGAGCAAACTGGTTTTGTGGCTAAAATGGGCGGCGAAGTTATCAGAGATATGCTAGCAGATCTTGATTTGGTCGAAATTCTTTCAAATTTGAAAGAGGAAATGGCTAGCACAAATTCAGAATTAAAGAAAAAAAATATAATCAAACGCCTAAAAGTCGTAGAGAGCTTTTTAAATTCTGGCAACAAACCAGAGTGGATGATGATTACAAATTTACCAGTTCTACCAGCGGATTTAAGACCGCTAGTTAGCCTTGACGGCGGTAAATTTGCGGTTTCAGATGTCAATGATTTATACCGCAGAGTTATCAATCGCAACACTCGCCTTAAAAAACTTTTGGAGCTTGACGCGCCAGAGATTATTATTCGCAACGAAAAACGCATGCTCCAAGAAGCTGTCGATGCGCTATTTGATAACGGCAGAAAGGCAAACGCTGTAAAAGGCGCAAACAAACGCCCGCTAAAATCTCTAAGTGAGATTATCAAAGGAAAACAAGGCCGTTTCAGACAAAATTTGCTTGGAAAACGCGTCGATTTCTCAGGTCGTTCAGTTATCGTCGTAGGTCCAAATTTGCGTATGGATCAATGCGGTCTGCCAAAAACTATGGCATTAGAGCTATTTAAACCGCATTTGATAGCTAGACTTCAAGAAAAAGGCTATGCAACAACCGTAAAACAAGCCAAAAAAATGATTGAGGGCAAGGTAAATGAGGTTTGGGAGTGCCTAGAAGAGGTCGTTAAAGGCCACCCTGTCATGCTAAACCGTGCGCCGACACTTCACAAAATGTCAATCCAAGCCTTCCACCCAGTCCTAATCGAGGGTAAGGCTATTCGTTTGCACCCGCTTGTTTGTGCGGCTTTCAACGCTGATTTCGACGGCGACCAAATGGCTGTGCATGTCCCACTAAGCCAAGAAGCAATCGCAGAGTGCAAAATTTTAATGCTAAGTTCTATGAATATCTTGCTTCCAGCTAGCGGTAAGCCTGTGGCTGTGCCTTCGCAAGATATGGTTTTGGGAATTTATTATCTTAGCCTTGAAAAAGCCGGTGCAAAAGGCACAAACAAAATTTTTGCCAATGTCGATGAGGTTATGGTCGCTGTGGAGGCGAATTCTCTCGATATCCACGCTAAAATCAAAACTATGGTCGATGGTCGCATTATCTTTACGACAGCTGGTAGATTGGTCATCAAATCGATCTTGCCTGATTTTATCCCAGATACATTGTGGAATAAAAAATTAAAGAAAAAAGATATCGCAGAACTAGTCGATTATGTCTATAAAAATGGCGGTTTGGAAGTAAGTGCTGAATTCCTAGATAATCTTAAAAATTTAGGTTTCGAATCCGCTACAAAAGCCGGAATTTCAATCGCTGTTTCAGATATCATCGTGCCAAATTCTAAGTCAAATTTGATTGAGGACGCGAAAAATCAAGTCCGCGAAGTCCAAAACCAATACTCTGGCGGTTTGCTAACTGAGGGCGAGAGATACAATAAAACTATTCAAATTTGGACAAGCACGACTAAAAAACTAGCCGATGAGATGATGGATTTGATGAAAAACGACAAAGACGGCTTTAACTCAATCTATATGATGGCTGATAGTGGCGCTCGTGGTAGTTCAGAGCAAATTCGCCAATTAGCTGGTATGCGTGGTTTGATGTCTAAGCCAGATGGCTCGATTATCGAGACCCCGATTACATCAAATTTCCGCGAGGGACTAGATGCGAACGAATACTTCATCTCAACCCACGGTGCGAGAAAGGGTCTAGCCGATACTGCGCTTAAAACGGCAAATGCTGGTTACCTTACTCGTAAGCTAATCGATGTCGCTCAAAATGTCCGCGTTACAATCCATGATTGTGGCACACACGAGGGTATCGAAGTAACTGAAATCGTCGAAAACGGAACTTTGGTCGAGAATTTAGCCGATAGAATTTTGGGTCGCGTGCTAAGTGCAGATGTGATTGATCCGGTTTCAAATGAAATTTTATTTACCGAGGGCACACTTCTTGGCGAAAAAGAGGTTCGCACTATCGTAGATGCTGGAATTAAATCAGTTAGCATTCGCACTCCGATTACTTGCAAGGCTCACAAGGGCGTTTGCGCTAAATGCTATGGCGTGAATTTGGGCGAAGGCAAACTGGTAAAACCAGGCGAGGCTGTCGGTATCATCTCAGCTCAATCAATCGGCGAGCCAGGAACGCAACTAACGCTAAGAACTTTCCACGCAGGTGGAACGGCTGCTACTGATCAACAAGCAGATAAGGTTATCGCTAGCGATGAGGGTTATATCAGATATTACAATGTCAAAACTTATGAAAACAATGGCAAAAATATCGTAATGAATCGCCGTAATGCGGCTGTGCTTTTGGTCGAACCAAAAATCAAAGCTCCATTTAGCGGTAAGGTAAGCATAGAAGTAACTCACGATGATGTCAATATCTCTGTAAAAAGCAAAAAAGATGAGGTTAAATATAATATCCGCCGCCACGATTTGGCTAAACCAAACGAGCTAGCTGGTGTTAGCGGTAAGGTCGAGGGCAAATACTATATCGTTTGCAAAGACGGCGATAATATCGAAGAAAACGAGAGTTTGGTCGAAATCATCAAAACAGACTGGAATATCCCAGCTCGCGTGCCGTTTGCTAGTGAAATTTGCGTCCAAGACGGCGAGCCTGTAACTCAAAAAATCAAATCAGGCGCAGTTGGCGAGATCAAATATTTCATCTTAAAAGGCGATTATTTAGAGCGTCTAAAAGATATCAAAAAGGGAAATATCGTAACCGAAAAAGGTATGTATGCTGTAATCTCTGATGAAAACGGCAGAGAGGCTATCAGACACTATATCCCACGCGAATCTGTGCTTGTATTTAACGATAATAGCAAGGTTAAATTTGATGATATCATCGCAAAACCTAAAAAAGAAGAAAACACCGTAATCGCTCAATGGGATCCATATACTACCCCTGTGGTAGCTGAGTGCGCTGGTGTGGTTAGCTACGAGGATATCGAGCCAGGTTACACTGCTACTGAGCAATACGATGAAGCGACAGGACATAGTAGTTTGGTGATTAATGAGTATTTACCACAAGGCGTAAAACCAGCTATCGTAATCACACCTAGCAAGGGCGAGCCGATGAAATACAATATCGGACCAAAAACTCAAATTCTTGCAACTAGTGGAGATGAGGTAGCGATTGCTGATATCCTAGCTAGGACGCCAAAAGCCGCTGCGAAATCGAAAGATATCACAGGTGGTTTGCCACGCGTTTCTGAGCTTTTCGAAGCGCGCAAATCAAAAAATACCGCTATCATCGCTGATATCGACGGAACTGTGAGATTTGGCAAACCTATGAGCTCAAAAGAGCGCGTAATCATCGAGGGCGAGGACGGCACAGTAGCTGAGTATCTAATCGATAAATCTCGCCAAATTCAGGTTAGAAACGGCGAGTTTGTCCATGCTGGCGAAAGGCTAACTGACGGCTCTATTAGCTCACACGATGTGCTTAGAATTTTGGGCGAAAAGGCACTTCATTACTACCTAGTTAGCGAAGTTCAACAAGTCTATCGCTCACAAGGCGTTGCGATTAACGATAAACATATCGAAATCATCGTATCTCAAATGCTTCGCCAAGTCCGCATTATAGATAGTGGCGATACTAAGCTAATCATCGGCGATTTAATCAGCCGCCGCAGGTTTAAAGAAGAAAATGAGCGCATTATGAAAATGGGTGGCGAGCCAGCGATCGCTGAGCCAGTGCTTCTTGGTATCACAAGAGCGGCTGTGGGAAGCGATAGCGTGATTTCGGCTGCTTCCTTCCAAGAGACTACCAAAGTTCTAACCGAGGCAAGTATCGCGGCGAAATTTGATAGATTAGAGGACTTGAAGGAAAATATCATTTTAGGTCACATAATCCCAGTCGGAACCGGTCTATACAAAGACAAAGAAGTCAAGCTTAAAAAATAATTTTGGGGGCGAAATTTCGCCCCTTTTTTAAATTTTAAAATTTTAGAATTCTTGAATTTTGCCAAATTTTAAAATTTTAAAATTTCGCCACAAAAGGGATTACCTATGCCTAAATCATTTCCAAATTTCGGATTATTAATGCTTCGTTTGACGCTTGGAGTCTGCCTTTTTATGCATGGCGTGGCAAAGATAATGAACGGCGTGGGCGGTATAAAGGGCATGCTGGGTGCAAAGGGATTGCCTGAGTTTATCGCGTATGGCGTGTATTTGGGCGAAATCGTCGCACCCGTGATGATAATCATCGGATTTTTCACCCGCGTGGGCGCGCTCATCGTGCTTGGGCTGTGCGGCGTGATATTTTATCTAGCGCACCCTGATTTTTTGGCATTATCAAAACACGGCGGATTTGAAGCTGAAATTTTATACCTTTATATCGGAATTTCTCTTTGTCTGCTAGCCTGCGGTGGCGGACGATTTAGCGTGGCAAGGGATTAGTGAATTAAAATTTTACCCCCACATATCCGCTTTGCTCGATGATTTCTTGCCCTTGCGGGCTCAAAATCCACTCTAAAATTTTGGCGATATTTTCGTTTTTGTTATTTTTGTCATACACGGCGTAAATTTCGCCTATTATCGGATATGAGCGGTTTTTGATATTTTTTTTGTTTGGATACACGCCGTTTAGACTTAGCATTTTAACCTTGCCGTTTGCGACGAGAGTTTCGACATAGTAACGAAACGAAAAACCAATGGCTGAGCCAAAAAATCCAAGCGTGTTTCGCTTCATTTTTTCATCTTTCATAAACGCGCTCATCGCACTTTGCGAACCGCTGCCTTCGTTTCGTTGCACGGCGTCAATATATAAATTTGCCCCACCTACTTGCGACCATTTTGTGATTTTTCCACTATAAATTTCCTTGATTTGAGCGGTGCTTAAATTTGATACGGGATTATCTTTATGGACGATAAAAACAAAGGCTTCAAGCCCGATTGGCACGAATTCTAAATTCACGCCATTTTCTTTGGCGTATTGTAGTTGCGAATTTGAGGGCTTTGCGACAAAAATCAAATCTGCTTTCTTATCAACCACTGCCTTATAAGCACCACGAGTGTTTGTGTATTTTAGTCTGCTTTTTTCGCTGAAATTTTCGCCGTCAAATTCTACTCTATCTTTTGGATAAATCGCACCCACAAAAGCTGAAAACACAGGGAAAAGTGCCGCTGCTCCGTCGATGACGGGCAAGTCGCCTTGTAAATTTAAGTCTGCTTTTGTTTTGTAAATGTGTGAATTTTCATCAAATGGCAAAAATTTGCTAATTTCGATTGATTTTGCCTGCATTTCGGGGTTTGTGGAGTTTTTGTAGCGTTTGGTAATGCCGTGATAAAACGCCAAATCAAACGCCAAAAACGCTAAAATAAGCGAAATGATTATTAAAATTTGAGATTTTTTCACGGCTTATTTTCCGTTTGCGATATACGAAATAATCGAACATTTGCTTTGCAAATCAAAAGTATAAGAAATCAGTCCAGCCACGCTAAATGCCCAAATAACGCAAATCGCAAGGATTATTTTATAAAATTTTTCATCACTCATAAATTTTCCTTACATTGTAGCACCGGGCAATGACATTAAAATCATAAGCACCACAAAAGAAGAAATAAGGACAATCGCTACAATTACAAGAGATAAAATTATATAAATCAATGTGTTGGTAAGTTTTGAGCCGTCCCTTGCTTTAAGATAAGCTCTAATTTTTTTATCGACAATTCCAACTCCGACAAGCAATAAAATCGGAATTCCCCACAAAAGTTCGGCAAAAAACAAATCGCTCATTTTAAAATTTTCCTAAATTTACATATGAAAAATTGGCTTTTGGAATATTAAATTTGTAATATATAAATCAATTGTAATAACTGCACAAATGCAGGTTATAATGGTAAATTTTAAGACTACTTTTTTTAAATTTTGATAATCCGAATTCTCTTTATCGCTTTTTTTTAGCTCAATAAAACCATATAATGAAATGATTAACAAAACTATTGTTATACTAATTGGGATAAATAAAAAATACGAAAGTATCCAAAAAAATCCAAAAATCCCAAATAATATATCCATACGCTACAATACGCCTTTTGTGCTTGGAGTTCCTGTGCGTGGGTTTTTAGCCACTGCTCTTCTAAATGCCACTGCAAATGCCTTAAATGTGGCTTCTGCTATGTGATGAGCGTTTTCGCCACGCAAATTTATGAGATGTAGCGTGATACCAGCGTTAAACGCAAGGGCTCTAAAAAACTCAGCTATCAACTCGGCGTCAAATTCGCCGATTTTGCCGGTTTTTAGACCTTCATAAACCAAAAATGCTCTATTTGAAAGATCGATTGCACAGCTAGTTGCCGCTTCGTCCATAACAACCACGCTATCGCCGTATCTCTCGACATTTTGAATCGGATAAATCGCTTCTTTTATAGCTTCACCCAGCACGATACCGCAGTCTTCGACGCTGTGGTGAAAATCCACTTCCAAATCGCCTTTGCAAACAAGCTTCATATCCATTAGCGAGTGCTTACACAAAGCCGTTAGCATGTGGTCAAAAAAGCCAATTCCTGTGCTAATCTCAGCCTTGCCTGAGCCGTAAATTTCAAGCTCTAAGCTTATGTCGGTTTCTTTCGTTTTTCTAGTTTTGCTTATCATTTTATCTCCTTTAAAAGGCTAAATTTAGACCAATGTGATTTTTAGCACATCTTCTATGTGATCGACTGGCGTGATTTGCATGGCGTTTTTGACTTCATCTGGAATCTCGTCCAAATCGCGCTCGAAATTTTTGCGCGGGATTAGGGCGTGTGTGATTTTGGCCTTGTGCGCAGCGATTAATTTTTCCTTTAATCCGCCGATTGCAAGCACGGCCCCACTTAGCGTAATCTCGCCCGTCATCGCCACATCGAAGCGCACCTTTTTCTCGCTTAAAATCGACGCAATCGCCGTTGCTAGCGTGATTCCAGCACTTGGGCCGTCTTTTGGCGTAGCGCCCTCTGGGACATGGATATGCAGGTCAAATTTGTTATAAATTTGCTCGTCTTTTGCCAAATTTGCGCTTTTTTTAAATTTTAATTTTCCATTATCGATTAGGACTTTTACCACGCTAAATGCGATTTGAGCGGATTCCTTCATTACATCGCCAAGCTGACCGGTAATTGTCATCGCACCCTTGCCTTTGATTTTAATCGCTTCGATTTTTAGGACATCACCGCCCACGCTCGTCCAAGCTAGGCCATTTACAATGCCGATTTGATTCGTTTTTTTCACCGCGTCGATTTCAAAAACCTTTTTATCCAAAAATTCTTCTAAATTTTTGGTTGTTATGGCAAGTTTTTTAAATTCGCTATCTTTTAGAATTCTAACGGCGATTTTACGGCAAATCGCTGCGATTTGGCGGCGCAGGTTACGCACGCCTGACTCTCTGGTGTATTCGGCGATGATTTTTTCAAGCGCAGTAGAGTGAAAGCTGATATCGGCTGGTTTGAGCCCGTGTCGCTCTAATTCCTGCGGGATTAGATAGTTTTTTGCGATTTGAAATTTCTCTTGCGGGGTGTATGAGCTAAGCCCGATAAACTCCATTCTATCGCGAAGTGGGGCAGGTATTTGAGAAATATCGTTCGCTGTGGCGATAAAAATAATCTTGCTTAAATCAATATCGAAATTTAGGTAATAATCCCTAAATGCTGAATTTTGCTCTGGATCTAAAATTTCGAGCAAAACAGCGGTCGGATCGCCTTTATACGAGGTGGATACCTTGTCGATTTCATCTAGCACGACGACAGGATTCATCTGTTTTGCGCTGATTAAACCCTGCACCAAACGCCCTGGCATGGCGCCTACATAGGTGCGGCGGTGGCCACGAAGCTCATTGACATCTTCTAATCCGCCAAGCGCAATACGGATTAATTTGCGTTTTAAGGCTGTTGCAATAGAGTTTGCTAGGCTGGTTTTACCCACACCCGGAGGTCCGTAAAAGCACAAAATCGCGCCATTATTCACGCGTTTGCCCTCTTTATCCACGCTTCCGCGAAGCTCTAAAAGCTCTTTTAGCGCGAAATACTCTTCGATACGCTCTTTTGGCTTTTCTAGGGAATAATGGTCTTTGTTTAGCTGTTTGCTTACGCTTTGGATTGAGAGTTTTTCCTTTGCCATTTGCTCAAATGGGATTTCCAAAACCCAGTCTAGATAGCTTTGCGAAAGTCCAGCGTCTGCGCTATCTGGGTGAAGGCGCGCAAATTTGTCGATTTGCTTTTTTATCTCTTTGTAGGCTTCATCGCTGATAAATGGCTTTTTTAGGTCTAGCTTTTTTCTGTATTCTTCGATTTCGACCTCTCTATCGCTATCTGAGCCAAGCTCTTTTTGGATTTGTTTTAACTGCTCTTTTAAAAAATACTCTTTGTTGGTTTGATCGATTTTGCTATGAACCTTGCTTTTGATCTCTTTTTCGAGGCGATAAGATTCGATTTCATCGGCAATGTAGGCGATGAGATCAAAAATTCTTTTTTCTAAATTTAACTGCGAAAAAAACGAATACGCTATCTCTTTTTTGACCCTGAGCGCGCTTAGTGTTAAATCGCAAATTCGCGATGCGTCTGTGTTTTCCTCGATAGTTTTAAGCAGATCGTTTGGGAAAAAATGCGTTAGGCTACTTAGGGCTTTGACTCTCTCTTTTAAAACATTGATTGATGCGTCGATTTTCGCCTCATCTCCTCGCTCGTCATGGACGATACCGATAGTGGCAAATAGCGGGTTTTGCGAAATTTCGTGCAGAATTTTGCCCTTTGCAGAGCCTTGGAATAAAATTTTAACCCTGCCATCAGGAAGTGGCACTGTGCGCATGATAGTGCCGATTACGCCGATATGATAAATCCCGCCGAAGCTCCTGTCGCCGTTAAATTCGGGCGTCGAGCTTACTACCATTATCATGGATTCGTTTTTTATCGCAAGATCGATGGCTCTTTTGTTTTTTTCATCGCTTATGAAAAGCGGAGTTATCATAAACGGGTATAAAAACAGCTCGTCCTCGACCAAAATCGGCAAATCTGTGGGAAATTTTTTATTTTGTGATAACTGCATTAGAAATTTCCTACTCAAATATCGCGCGATACCATGGGGATTGCGGTTTGATAATCTCGGTGCTGTTCATCGGCGAATTTTCGATTCTGCTTTCGTAAATTTTAGCTGATTCGTCCTTGCCAGTGCGTTCGTAAAGGTCTTTTATGTCTTTATTGAGCTGGTGTTCGGCTAGGCGAAGTTTGGTCATCATGGTCTCTAATAGCGGTCTATACTGGCTTTGAGGGTATTCGATGATAAATTTGCGAATTTCATCTATGCTATTTAGCATTAATCGCTGATTGCGACCTGGGCGCGAAAATGAGTCGAAATTTGCTCTGATTTTTAGGTATCTTGCATACTCGATTTTTCTCGCGGTGCCGTATCTGCGGATGTATTCGTCTAGATATTTGTTTGCTTTTTCGTAATTTTCGTCATCGACGAAGGCTTGCGCCATAATCAGCGTCATTTCTTCCAAAAGTGGTGAAGCGATGTGCTCGCTAGCAAAGCTCGTGTAGTGCGTCTCGGCATCATCGTATGAAAGCGAGTTTAAATCGTCTAGGATTTGCGCATACCATGCTTCTTGGCTGAGGTTAAAAAGTGTGCCATCGCCCTTCGAGCTACAACCGCCGATAAATGCGACAAACAAGGCACAAAGTAGAAATTTGATTAAATTTTGCATATTTTTTCCTTGTGAAATTTTAACCCGCAATTCTATAATATTTAGGTAAATATACACCAAAATTTCACTCAAATTTTAAAAATTTCATTTTGTATGCGTAAAAATAGCAAATTTAAGGTTTTGCGTTGTATAATTATGCGTCTAGCAGTGGATATTGAGTATCCATGAGTAAAATTTAAGGAAGGCGAGATGAAAAAGGGTTTCACTCTGATCGAGTTGGTCTTTACCATCGTAATCTTGGCTATTACTACAATGGCCATACCGCGTATAGTCGCTCAGACGGTAAATTTAAATATGTTTGCCGTGCAACAGGAGCTTGTTTATAATGCTAAATCTATGATGAGCCGTATCCAGCCGGCGAAGTGGGATAGTGCATATAGTACTTCTGCTGGTTGTACTGGCGGTTGTTCAAATGCTAATGTTATTCATAGTGTGAATATAGCTGCTGGTGCGACAAAAGAAAGTAGAGTCGGGATTTTGGATTCGGAAGGCAAGGATAAAAAAGATAGTATTAGCGATGTGGGTCCGACACCGTATGGGAATTTTGGCATAGGGGTTGGTTCTATTCGATACGCAGGAAAAGATAAATCTATTAGCGCAAATCAACCTTATTGGGATTTAGATGATTATCAAGGTTTTAAACATAAGATAAAAAGTTCAGATTTGGTTACAGGCGATTTTGTTCTTAATACAGAAACTGTTGTTAGTGTAGATTATGTAGCTGATCCATTAGTAGTTGGAAATTATAATAATAGTTCTACTTTGGTAGCTAATTTTGGCACTACTCCTGCGAATGGAACTCCTACAAATGTTAAAATGGTAAATGTTATTGCGACAAATGAAGATGATCCAGGAGCTAGCGTTGCGCTTAGATATTATGGTTTTAATATAGGCTCTGGTTCTATGAAAATAGATAAGCAACAGTATTAGGAATATGACATGAAAAAGGGTTTTACTTTAATAGAATTAGTAATGGTCATAGTGATTTTGGGTATAATCTCTATGTTTGGTGCCGATTTGTATTCTCAAATATATAAATCATACTTGCATACCCGTGCGCTAAATCAGTTAGAATCAAGGACGCAAAACGCGATTACTTTAATATCAAATCGATTGGAATATCGTATTTATGGAAGTGTAATCGGTAGAGAAGCGGGTAAGCCTATAACGGATTTTATCAATCTTGCTGGTATTAGTAAAGATCACGATATTATCGAGTGGATTGGTCAAAGTATAGAAACTAAGAATATAAATAATTCAAATCCTGGTTGGAGTGGTTTTGTGGATATGAGCTCTATCCCAAATCCTTTTAATGACGCGGATAATAAGGCAAATTCTATACTTTCTCAGGGTAGTAGTTTGAATAGTGTGAGTAATATAATTGATAAATTGACATGTGTTAATAAATCTAATTGCGCAACAGGTAGATATAATGATTTTGTTATTATATTTACTTATTTGGCTAATGACTATGATGGTGTGAATATCGATGGTGCGTATGGATACAACGGCACAGGCAATAATAGCGATAGAGTTTATGTAGCTAGTGCAACAGTAGGCAACAATGATGATGAGAATTTGACTATCACAAATTATCCAACTCGTTTGGACAATGTTGGCGCTACTGTTCGAGAGTTCTCAGATCAATACTATTTGGCGCATTCAGCATATGCTATTTATCCTACTGGAACACAAGTGGTTAATTATGGAGGTAAAGCTGGTAAAAATTTTAATCTTACCTTGGCTTACAATTATAGACCATGGGCAGGTGAAAGATATAGTGACGCAACAACACAAAAAGTTTTGTTAGCAGAAGATGTGTTTATGTTTAGATTTAGAGATGATAATGGTGCTGTCGAAATGAAACTATGTATGAGAGATAATGGTAGAAATTTTGACCCTAATCAATTAGATATGATTATGTGTAAATCTCAGGTGGTGTACTAATGAAAAAGATGAGAAGAGCTTTTGGCTTGATAGCCGCAATATTTTTTATCGTTTTAGTTGCCACTACGGCTATTACTGCGCTTTCTATCGCTACGATGACAGCCCGCGATACAAATAATGCTCACAACCGCGAGCAGGCTGTGCTTTTAGCGCAAAGTGCGACAGAGTATGCTGTTTTGGCTATGCAACAACATGTGTATCCAACCACAACTACTGACAATGCAGAGTGTCTAAATCAAATTGATATTACTTATCCGAGTCGTAACGAATCTCTTTTTGATATAAATGTTACAATTAGTTACTTGGATGCAAATATGCCTGCTAGGTGCAACAGGGCATCAACAACTGCATTTAGCAAGACGACTGGGAATGCTGTAACTAGCCACGCAGCCATTATTGATGTTGTCGTTACTTCGACACCGGCTCTTGATTCACCGCGAATCAGATACCATAGAAGAACAATACAAAAACCTTAATTTCAATGGAGGAAAGAATGAATTTAAGTATAGTAGGAAAACAGTTTGAACTAACAGACGCTATTAAGGATTATATCACACAAGCGTTTGATAGTCTAAAAAAATACAACCTTGACATTATATCAGGTCGCGCTGTCATATCAGCAGATGAAAAACAAGGTCGCAAGGGCTTCGTCGTGGATTTTTCGCTAAATTTAGCTCACCAAGACACAATTGTCGTGCGCGAAAAAGACAAAGACCTATACGCAGCGGTAGATAACGCAACAAATCGCCTTGCAAAAGTGCTTCGTCGCTACCACGACAAGGTAAATTCGCACAAAAACCGCGATGATATGAAACAAAACGCAGTAGATGAAATCATCAAGGCTAGCGAGCCGAATTTAGACGATAATGTCGATGAAATCGTCCCAACAGAGTTAGATCTTTACAAACCGCTAGAAATCGACGAGGCGCTAAATAAATTAAAAGAAAGCACCGATCAATTCCTAGTTTTCAACGATATGGACGCTAAAATGCGTGTTTTATACAAACGCAAAGACGGCAAATTTGGATTATTCTAGGATTTGATTTTCTAAATTTTGCCAAATTTCACGGACAGGTTCGCCTGTCCGTTTTTTATGGCAAATTTTTGCAAAATTTGCCATTGCAAACCGCTAAATAAATGCGGAAAACCACGAATTCAAAAATCAAAATTTATAAATTCCACAAATTTAAAGAATTTCAAATTTTGCCAAATTTAACCTTTCTAAATTTCATTTTTACCCAAATTTTTAAAATTTTAGCTAAAATTGCGAAATGAAAAATTTAAAGATATTTTTGGACGAATTTAAAATTTTTATCAAATCCTGGCGCAAGATTTACGATCCGCACCTCATGCACTACGCCTCGTCGCTTAGTTTTCACACGATTTTGGCATTGCTCCCTGTGCTTATGGTATCTTTGAGCGTATTTATGCAGCTGCCTAGTTTTCACGATTATTACGCCAAAATCAAGGCATTTATCTTCTCAAACCTGCTTCCAGCCAACCAAGAAAGCCTGATTCCGTATTTGGAAGAGTTTATGGCAAACGGCCTAAGCCTTGGCGCACTGGGATTTTTGGCGGTGCTTGTAACTTCGATTTTGTTTTTTGATGATTTTGAGGAGATTATCGCGCAGATTTCGCACTCGCCAAAGCGCGGTTTTTTCAAAGGCCTTAGCACATATTGGACGCTTATGACACTGGCTCCCGTAGGGCTTGGCGCGTCGTTTTTCATCAGCTCAGAACTTCAAAATTTACTCGATAAAACCGAATTTTCTAGGTGGATAAATTTGCTCTCGGTTTTGCCATTTGTTATCATTTGGGCTATTTTTGCTATCACTTACGCTACGGCGATAAACCGCGAAATTCGTCCCAAAGCCGTGCTTATATCCTCTCTCGTAGCCTCCACATTATGGTGGATTTCTAAGATTATTTTCGCGCAGTATGTGTTTTATAACAAAACCTATCTTAGCATTTATGGTTCGTTTTCGGTGGCGCTGTTTTTCTTTTTGTGGATTTACATAAGCTGGATTTTTTATCTAAATGGCGTGAAATTTTGCGTTTATTTGGATAATTGCTTTAAAAATTTAAAGCGCAATTAAATTTCATTAAAAAACACATTTTAATCTTTTTTGAGTTATAATCTTAAAATTTTTAATCCAAAAAAAAGGAAATAAAATGGAGCAACAAAGCAAATTTTTAAATAGAGAGTTGAGTTGGCTTCGCTTTAATTCGCGCGTTTTAACTCAGTGTCAAAAGCAAATTCCGCCGATTGAAAAATTGAAATTTGTAGCGATTTATAGCACAAATTTAGATGAGTTTTATATGATTCGTGTGGCTGGGCTTAAACAGCTTTTCACAGCTGGCGTAACAGCTAGCGGTGATGATGAGATGACGCCATTAGAGCAGTTGCGCGAGATCCGCTCATATCTCAAACACGAGCAAAACGAGCTAGAAGCGCACTATATCGCTATCAAAGAGGAGCTTAGCAAAAATGGCCTTTTTATCAAAAACTACGACGAGCTAACCCCTGATTTAAAGCTAAGTGCCGATGAGTTTTTCTTCAACCAAATCATGCCAGTAATTATCCCAATCGCCGTAGATGCGACGCACCCGTTTCCGCACCTAAACAACCTTAGCTTTTCGATTGCAGTCAAACTCTGCGACGCAAATGCGCCAGAGGCTATTCATTTTGGTATGATTAGGATCCCACGCGTGCTTCCTAGATTTGTGCAGGTCGCAAAAAACACCTATGTAACGATTGATTCAATCGTAAATCGCCACGCCGAGGAGATTTTCCCTGGCTATAAGCTAATCAGCTCGGCTGCGTTTAGGGTTACAAGAAACGCTGATATCGTAATCGAAGAAGAGGAAGCAGATGATTTTATGATGATACTCGAAGCCGGTCTTAAACTGCGCCGCAAAGGGGCTTTCGTGCGACTTCAAATCGCCAAAAACGCAGACCCTGATTTGCTAAATTTCTTAAACGAACATCTTAAAATTTTCTACAAAGACATTTTCGAGTGCTCGATCCCGCTCACACTTGACGGGCTTTGGGAGATAGCTGGCAACAAGGATTTTTCCTATCTAGCCCACCCACAGTATCTGCCAAAAACACTGCCTCCCTTTAACGAAAACACCTCAGTAATGAGTGCAATGGAAAAAGATGATATTTTGATTTTTCACCCTTATGAGAGCTTCGATCCAGTTCAAAAACTCATCAAAGAAGCTAGCAAAGACCCCAAAGTTATCTCAATCCGTATGACGCTATACCGCGTGGAGAAAAACTCGCCAATCGTCCAAAGCCTAATCGAGGCTGCAAGCGATGGCAAACAAGTAACCGTAATGGTCGAGTTAAAAGCTAGGTTTGATGAGGAAAACAACCTGCACTGGGCAAAGGCACTAGAAGACGCTGGCGCGCATGTGATTTATGGAATCGCAGGTTTTAAGGTCCATGCAAAAGTCACTCAAATCATCAAAAAAGAAGACGGCAAGCTTAAATTTTATATCCACCTAGGCACGGGCAATTACAACGGAAGCAGTGCGAAAATCTACACCGATGTGAGCTTTTTTACTTGTGGGGATACTTTTGATAAGGATACGACAAATTTTTTCCACATACTCTCAGGTTATAACAAAAACCGCAAATTAGGTAACCTTTCAATGTCGCCAATGCAGATAAAAGAGAGAATTTTAAAGATGATCAAGGTCGAAGAGAGCAAGGGAAGTGACGGCAGAATCATCGCTAAAATGAACGCCCTCGTCGATAGCGATATGATAAAGGCGCTTTACAAAGCGAGCCAAGCTGGGGTTAAGATCGATCTCATAATCCGTGGAATTTGCTGTTTGCGCCCAGGTGTGGCGGGACTAAGTGAAAATATCAAAGTCCGCTCAATCATCGGCAAATACCTAGAACACGCAAGGATTTTTTATTTCAAACACGCAGAACCATGCCTATATATCGCAAGCGCGGATTGGATGCCACGAAATTTAGAGCGAAGACTCGAGCTTATGACGCCGATTTATAGCGAGGCTTTGCAAAATAAATTAAAAGAAATTTTGAAATTACAGCTTAGCGATACCGAGCTTGCTTACGAGCTTGGAAGCGACGGCGAATATAGCGCAATTAGCGTGGCAAACGAAGCAGAGCGCATTAATAACCATGAGTATTTGGAAATTTTCTTTAACAAAATTTACAAATCTGCACGCAAACACGATGACGGCGCGATTTTAGCGACGAAACTTCTAAAAGAGAGTTAAATTTATCTGGGCTAAATTTACACGCTAAATTTAGCCCAAATTTCAAAATTCACAGCCTGATACTTATCGTTTTGTAATTGTCTTTGTTTCTAAAAGTCAGCAAATTTTGCAAAATTCCAAACAAAATCATAAATGTGATAAAACTACTTCCACCATAGCTAAAAAACGGCAGCGGCACGCCCACGACAGGGGCAAATCCGATGACCATGGAGATATTAACCCCAGCGTAGATAAAAATCAGCGTCGCCAGAGCCGAGGTAAAAACCCGTATGAGATAATCGCTGCCAAAGTCGTAATTTAGGCTAAGCAGGTGCATGATTAAAAGCGCGTAAAAGCCGATGAGCGCGAGTGCGCCGACAAATCCGAAGCGCTCGACCATATAGGCAAAGATAAAATCGCTCGTGGCAATTGGCAAAAATTTAAAGTGAGTTTGGGTAGCTTCTTCTAAATTTTTGCCGTAAATTCCGCCATTTCCGATAGCGATGACGGCTTGTTTGACCTGATAGTTGTGCTCTTCGCTCAAAAAATCCGTAATGCGCTTTTTTTGATAATCGTGCAGGTTGTTATAAAGCACGGGCGAGCTAACGCTAAAAGCTAGCACCAGCGCAATCCAAATTTTTTTATTCACGCCGATGATAAAAAGCGTCGCAAATCCCATTAAAAAAAGAATTAGCGCGGTTCCGAGGTCTGGTTCTTTGGCGATTAGCGCAAATGGCAAAAGTATATAAAAGCTAAATTTAGCGAAATCCTTCACGCCATAACCCTCGGGCGGTGGCGGATTTTTGTGGATTAGATACATTAGCATTAGCATGCACGCTGGTTTCATAATCTCGCTTGGTTGCAGGGTAAAATGCACGAACGGCAGCTCCAACCAACGCTTCGCGCCAAGCTTGCTAATGCCGAAAAATTCCACGCTTAAAAGCAGGGCGATATTTACCCAGTAAAACAGCGGAATCAAATACAAAAATTTGCGAATTGGAAACAAAAAAAAGACCATAAAAACAACAAAACCAACCCCAAAATAAACAAGCTGTTTGTTGCCAAGTGTGGTGTTTGCCTCGCTGATTAAAAGGTATGAAAAAATAATAATCGGCAAAATCAGCAAAGGTTGAATATAATCAAAATATGATAAAATCTTTTTGTCAAATTTCAAAGTAAGTCCTAATAAATTTTGGGCGATAATAACAAAAAAAGGTATAAATTTGGATAATTTTACAGCAGATTGCGTGGCGAGAATCGATGTTTTTTTAAGCGAAAAATTGGGCATTTCGCGCAATCAAATTTCGAATTTAATCAAATCAGGCAGTGTTTTTATAAACCAAAAAATCATAACCAAATCATCGCAAAAGCTAAATTTGGGAGATGAAATTTGTGTAAATTACCCTGCGCCTACTCATAGCGATGAGGCGAAATTTAGCTTTGAGGGCGAGATTGAAATTTTATACGAAGATGATGATTTGCTAGTGCTAAATAAGCCCGCTGGCGTGGTCGTTCATCCAGCCCCAAGCGTCAAAGAAGCCACGATTGTAGAGTGGCTACGCCAAAAAGGCTTCATGCTCTCCACGATAAATGGTCAAATCCGCGCAGGTATCGTTCATCGCCTAGATAAGGGCACTAGCGGGGCTTTGGTCGTGGCTAAAAACAACGCCACTCACCAAGCTCTAAGCGCGCAATTAAGCGACAAAAGCATGGGGCGAATTTATTTAGCTTTAACAGATTTGCCCCTAAAAGAGCCTTGCGTGATAGATCGCCCGATTGATCGCAACCCAAACAACCGCCTAAAAAAGGCGATAATTCCGGGCGGACGCGAGGCAAAAAGCGCGTTTTATACGATTTTTAGCGATGATTGGGGGCAGGCGAAATTTAGCCAGAGCGGCAGCGACAAATTTGGCAAAATCAACCTAATCGCAGCCAAGCTTTTTACTGGGCGCACGCACCAAATCCGCGTGCATTTGAGCTCGATTAATCGCCATATTATCGGCGATTATTTATACGGATTTAAGAGCGAAAAAGATAAAATAGCAAGAATTTTACTTCACGCTTATGTGCTGTATTTCACGCACCCACGAAGTGGCGAGCGTATGCAGATTACGGCGCCTTTGCCGGTGGAGTTTGAGAATTTGATACAAAATCACGATAAAAAGGATGAAATTTATGAAAAAATTTTACCAAGTAGCATTTTGCGCGAGTTTAGCGATACTAGCGGCTGGTTGCTCCTCTCATAGTGTGCCGGGCGGAAATGATGCAAGCTTGCCACGCGTCGAGGGGATTAAAAGTATCTCTGGCACGAACGAAATCGGCTTAGAGTGGCCAAATTACGGCTCATATCCTAACCTTTTAGGATTTGTGGTTTATCGCGCTGATATGGGCGGTGGCGAAGCCAAAAAAATCGCAACCCTAGCCGATCCATACACTACGCACTTTGCCGATACTCGCTTGGAGCCAAACACATCGTATAAATACACCGTGCGCGCTTATGGCATAAATGGCGTGGGAGAGAGCTCGCCTGCTGCGATTGTAAGCACGACAAAGACGATTGATTCTGTGCCGTTTGCGCAGGCTTACGCACTGCCAGATCGCGTGAAAATTATCTGGCGTCCGCACCCTGATTTGCGCGTGGCAAGCTACACTATCGAGCGCAGGGTAAAAGGCGCTGATTCGTGGAGTGGCGTTAAAGATATCGCGGGCAGACTTAGCGCAGAGTATATTGATTATGTAAATTACACCGCAGGATACGAATACCGCATAATCGCAAAATCGCAAACAGGCATGCTCTCAATCCCAAGCGCACCAATCCAAGTAAGTCAAATGGCGGAATAAATTGCCAAATTTTATTGCAAAAAGCGTAGAACTACCGCGCCTTCCATTTAGCAAGGAGGGCGTGGAGCTTTTGGAGTCTGCTAGTGATGAGAGTTGCACTCTCGTGCGCACAAGGTGCTTTGATAACGAATTTTTCGTCACTCTCAAATACGCCAAAGACAAAGTCGTAGTCAAAGGCGAAAAAACCACCAAACCAGCCAAAATTGGTATTTTGCAACGCGCACTTGAAATTTACGAGAGAGAATTCGCAAGCGGCGTGATTTTTAGCGCATTTGCCTTTAAAAGCAAATCCCTAACCCAAAAAACTCCGCTCGTGTTAGATGAAGATGAAATGCTAAATTTACTCAAAACCACGAAATTTAGCCAAATTTTCGTCGAAATCGGCTTTGGTTCGGGCAGACATCTGCTATATCAGGCTCGCACAAATCCGCAAACGCTAGTAATTGGAATCGAAATTTACAAGCCTAGTATCGAGCAGGTCGCAAAACTAGCGATTAAAGAGGGTTTGGAAAATGTCGCTTTGATAAACACTGACGCGCGAATTTTGCTCTCGCTAATGCCAGCGAATTTGCTCTCTCGCATATTTTTGCACTTTCCTGTTCCTTGGGACGATGCCCCGCACCGCAGAGTCATTAGCAATGAGTTTGTTCATCAATGCGTGCGAACTCTCAAAAAAGGGGCGAAATTCGAGCTTCGCACAGATAGCGATATGTATTTTGAATATGCGCTGGATAAATTTGGCGTAGCGCAAAATGCAGGGCGTGGCGTGATAGAGCACTTTAAAAACAGAGATTTAAGCGTTAGCTCGAAATACGAGGATCGCTGGCGCAAAATGGATAAAAATATCTTTGATTTGATTTTTACTAATAGCGATGAAAACGGCGAAGAACCGGCGAAATTTGATATGAATTTTTCAAATTTTAACCCGCAAAAAATAGAGGCAAATTTCAAAAATTTGACTATCAAAGGCGAGGGATATTTTGTCCATTTTGAGAGAATTTATAAATTTGATGATAGCGATGAGGTTTTGATTTTGACCTCGTTTGGGGCGTTTGACTTCCCGCAACAATGCTTTATTCGCATCGGGGCAAAGACGGAGTATTTTTTAAAAACTCCGCTAGCCACAAGCGAAAATTACAAAGCACACAAAAAAATAATGGAGATTTTTGAGTTATGGCAGGCATAGGAGCTGATAATAACATAATCACCGCCGAGGGGCTTACACTGGGATATGATAGCGGTGAGGTCATAAAAAATGCTAGTTTTGGCATAGGCGCAAGGGATTTTGTCGTAATTACTGGTAAAAGCGGAAGCGGCAAAAGCACGCTTTTGAAGTCATTTTACGGCGATATGGATATCAAAAGCGGCGAACTTAATGTTTGTCTGTGCGATTTAAACGGCATTAGTCGTAGCGATTTGCGCACACTGCGCCAAAGAATCGGCATAATTTTTCAAGATTATAGGCTGATTAATGAATGGACGATCGAGCGAAATATCATGCTACCGCTGATGATAATGGGCTATAACGAGCAAGTTTGCCAAGATCAGGCCAAAAAACTGCTCCGCCATATCGAGCTTGGACACAAAATGGGCAAATACCCGCTAGAACTAAGCGGTGGCGAACAGCAACGCGTCGCCCTAGCGCGCGCTATGGCGCACAATCCGCGCTTGCTACTTTGCGACGAGCCTACTGGAAACTTGGACGATTATTCAAGCGATATTATTTGGAATTTATTGCGCTCAGCTTGCGAGGCGTGGAACGCTTGTGTGGTTATCGTAACGCACAAAATGCCTAGCACTTTGCGTTTTGCGCATAGACATTTCGAGATAAAGGACTCCCATGTCACTGAGATCGATTAAAACGCATTTTGGGGTTATTTTTTCGCTTGTGGCGCTTTTGTTTTCGGTGCAGTTTGGAATTTTTGTAAATAATTTAGCCAAAAGTTACGAAAAATCTATCCAAAACGAATACAACATCGTCCTTGTCTCAAAAAAGGCGCTAAGCCTAGAAGAGGTGCAAGATAAGGTCAGCGATATCAGCCAAATCATCGAAATCCCAGCTGATAATATCACAGATAGATTAAAGGGTAAAATTTCAGAAGCAGCCTTTGGCGAGCTTAGCAAAAATTTGCCTAAATTTTACAGCATTAAGCTCGAAAACTTCCCAGACAGCGCGCGTTTAGAGGACATAGAAAGCGCGCTAAAAAGCATGGGTTCGCTTAGCAGGGTTGAAATTTTCAAAAAAACCCACGATGATATTTTTAAAATTTTGCTACTAATTAAAAGTTTGGTTTATGGATTTGCGCTTTTAATCGTGGTTTTAGGCCTTATGCTAATTCATCGCCAAATGCGAATTTGGGTCTATGAACACAAAGAGCGAATCGAGATTATGGAGCTATTCGGCGCTAGTTTTATGATAAAAAGTGGCAGGCTATACCGCATGGCACTAGCCGATAGCGTGCTAGCTACGCTAATTGTGGTGGCGTTTTATCTAGCGCTTCCAAATTGGCCGATTTTCATGCAAACCGTGAGTCAAATCACAAATTTAAGTGAGACGATTGTTTTGCCGTATGAACCGCTCATTTTGTTTGGTATCGCTGTGGGGCTGACAGTTATCGCAGTTACATTTGTAATGCTAGAAGTAAGTGGTAAAAAATCACAATGAAGCGTTTGATGATACTGTGCGCGCTTGCGTTTTTCGCATACGGCGCACCGACTACGAAGGAAAAAATCGCCCAAAGCAACAAAGAGCTAAAAACCTCTAAACAAGAGGAGATGAGGCTGTCTAAAAAAATCGATGAAATCGCTGATTTAATCGTGCAAGAACAAAACGATTTTAAAAAGCGTGAAAATGAGATAAAAGAGCTTAGCCAAAATATCGAGGAGCTAAAAGAAAAATACGCAAACGAAGAGCAAGAGCTAGAAAATCTCAAAAAGCAAAACGCAACCTTGCTTAGCGTGCAAAGCGAGCTAGAAAATAAAATCGTCCAAATCATCTCCCAAGAGCTCTCATTTGATCTCATCAGCGACACAAATTCCAGCGTTACGCCTGATTCTATCGTGGCTAGCGAGGTTTTGGGTGGATTAGAGAGCGTGATGAATAGCGAGCTAAATAAGCTAATGAAGGATTATGAAAATAATAAAAATTTCATCGACGAACAAAACAAAAAAATCGCTCAAATCAACGAAAATATGGAAAGTTACAGCCAAAAAAAGATAAATTTGAGCGAAAAGCAAAACGCACAAAAAGAAAAAGTAGCTAGCCTGCAAAAAAACAAAGATAGCTATATCGCCCAGCTCGAAAAGCTAAACGCCGAGCAAGACGCGATTGCAAAAACCTTGGCTGAGCTTAAAATCATTGATGATAAAGAGGAGCGCGAAAAGGCTGAAAAAGCGGAAAAGGAACGCATAGCCAAACTAGAAGCGCAAAAGAAAAAAGAAAAAGAAGCCAAACAAAAAGAGCTTGAAGCCAAGAAAAAAGAGTATGAAAAGCAAAAAGCTGCCGCCAAAAAAGCTGGCAAAGAAGCTCCGCCTGCGCCTAAATTTGAGCCTGAACCTGAATCAGAGCCTAGCGAGCCAGCTGATGAGAGAGTTAGCAAAATCAACACCAAGGTCAAACAATACGGGTCTAGCTACCAATCCTCTCGCGTGAAAAAATACACCGGCGCGAAAACCTCTGCGCCGCTTGACGGGGCGTATGTGAAGCGTAAATTTGGCAATTACAGCGATCCTGTTTATAATATCAAGCTTTTTAACGAAAATATCGTGCTAGGCTCGAAAAGTGGCGACACGCAGGTAAAAGCGGTGCTAGCTGGCAAGGTCGTATTCGCCAAAGAAACAGCCGTGCTAGATAAGGTCGTCATCATCGAGCATACGGGCGGAATCCACACGATTTATGCGCATTTAAATCAGATCCCAAACACTGTGCGCGTGGGCTCTTCGGTCAAAAAGGGCTACACAATCGGCAGAATTAGCTCGGATCTAACATTTGAAGTAACGCAACAAAACTACCACATAAACCCACTGGATTTGATTTCGCTTAAATAAATTTTCTTGCAATGTCTAAATTTGGCATTGCAAGAATTTTATAAAAAATCGAAGCTGTAACAAAAAATAAAGCTGTGTTAAAATTTTTTATTAAAAATTGAATTTCTTATACTTATCCGCCATTTTTTACAAAATCAAAATATCTTTTTGCATCTTCTTTTGCCTGTTTTTCTGCGTCGTAATCTATATTTCCACAATTATCAAATTTTATTGGTTTTGGATATATTTGTATCTCTCTGCCAAAATAGTATTGTTTTTTATACATTTCAATATTATCACCAGTTTTAATATGATTAAGCATGATAATATGTTGATGTCTATCGTAAAAAAAATCATAGTCTAATAATATGCTTGTGTATCTTTTTTTAAATATTATTGGCTTACTAAAACCAGCAGTGTTAGTAATTTCGTCAATAATTAAATAATCTTTCGGATTTACTTTTTGTAATTTCATATTTTTAACAATATCATCAATTCTCTTACCTTTTTTAAATTCTTTATAAAACGCTTCATACCAATTCTCTAATGTAATATTTTCTATTTCGTAATATCCTATTTCGTCTTTATAGCAACCTTGACTATCTTGTTCGCAGATTAGTTTGTTATATAGTATTTCTTCTTTTAAATTTTCATCTAAAAATTGCCAAATTGCTTTGTGTATATCCGAGATATTTAAATTTCTTAAATATTTTTTTTCACTCAAACAATAACCTTGTTGGTATTTTCTATAATTTTCTTTGCTTACTATTTCAAAGCCGTATTTTTTAGAATAATTCGGCACAGTTCTAATAAAACCAAGACATAAAATAATCGTTATAATTGCAACAAACCAACTTATTTTTTTAAATTTGGTATCGAACAATTTTTTAAATAAATTTTTCACTTTTATTTCCTTTTATAAAAATTTCTTTGCAAATTTAAATTCAGGTCGTATCGTTTAGCCACGATACGAAGTTCTGTTTTTAAATTTATGATTTTGTAAATTTCGTTGTCATTGCGAGAGTTTGAAAAACTCGAAGCAATCCAGAGAAATTCCGATAAATTTTAATCCACAAATGAATTTTGTTGAATTTTAAATTTTCTCTAAATTTTACTGGATTGTTTCGTTCGTTGCACTCGCTCGCAATGACAGCAAATTTGCAAAATTTAAATTTTAAAGTCGTAGATTGCCACGAATTTTGCTAACGCAAAATTCTCGCAATGACAAACCCGGCGTAAATTTTGCCTAATAATTTGTCATTGCGAGGCGTGAAGCGACGAAGCAATCTACGAGTAAGAAATTTAAAATTTCTAAATTTGCAAAAATTTCGGCGCAGTGTTTAAAGGGCTAAATTTGCCACGCACTCTTTGAATAAATTTCCCCTCTGGGCGTAGCTTTTGAACTGATCTAGGCTAGCGCAGGCTGGGCTTAGGAGCGCGACTTCGCCCGCATCAGAGAAATTTTCATCTATTTTGGCGACTGCGTTTTTCAAAAATTCGCACCTAATGCACGGAATTTTAAATTTTTCGCATAAATTTACGAGTTTATCGGTGTTTGAGCCAATCGCATAAATTTGCAAATCATACGGCGCAAAACTCACAAATAGTGGCTCCAAATCCACGCCCTTATCATCGCCACCCAAAATCAGGTGTATTTTTTTGTCCTTGTAGCGTTTAAGAGCTTGCGCGCAAGCATCGATATTTGTGGCTTTTGTGTCATTTACCCACATGCGATTTTTTACATCAAAAAATTCTTCTAGTTTGTTTGCCTCGATTACAAATTCGTTCAAAAGCTCCACACTAGCTTTATCGGTTAGGATTTTTTCGATACAAAGCGCAAGAAGTGCGTCTAGCAAAAACGGCGTTTTAAATGAAATTTTTTCAATTTCGATTTCAAATTTAGCTGCCAAATCATTTTCGTCTTCGTAGCAAATCACCCTTGCGCGCGAGTTTTTCACAGCCTCGCTACTGGCATACACGGCTGGGATTAGCGCTACTGAGCCCTCGCTCATAGCTAGAAGTGGCGAGAGTTTGACGCGCTCGTATTCAGCGAAACTGCCATGCCAGCTAAGATGATCTGGCGTGATTGGCAAAAGTGCGTAAATCCCAGGGTGCGCGGTGCGTGTGTAGTGAATCGTAAATGAGCTAGTCTCTAATATCCAAATTTTCGCACTCTTGTCCAAAAGCGCAAGTGGCGTGCCCACATTTCCGCCCATAAGCGAGCCGTGGCGGGCTAGTAGGTGCTGTGTCATCTGCGTGGTTGTGGTTTTGCCATTTGTCCCGCTAATCCAAATTTTAAAAGGCGCAGTATTTGCGAAATAATCATACTCGCTGATTAAATTTTTAGCGGTTTTTACTAGATTATGCTCTTTGGGAAATCCTGGGCTTGGGATTTCTAGCTCGCTTTTTGCGGGGTCAAAATGGCAAGGGGCCAAAAGCGCATTGCCAAATTCGTCAAATTTAGTTTCATCAGCTTTGAAATTATCATCATAAATATCCCAACCACCGCTTTTTGCTAATGCTTTTGTAGTGGTGCCGTGTCCAAAGAGTGATTTTTTCATTTTTTTTCCTTATCTTAGTTTTATCGAAGTTAGCGCGATTAAATTTGCCATTAGCGCGATTATCCAAAAGCGAATTATGATTTTATTTTCGCTCCAACCTTTCAGCTCGAAATGGTGATGAATAGGCGCCATAAGGAAAATTCGCCTTTTAAACATTTTAAAGCTTCCCACCTGCAAAATCACGCTTAGTGTCTCCATTACAAAGACAAATCCGATTATAATTAGCAAAAATTCGTTTTTTGTCACAATCGCGCAGTATCCCAAAAACGCCCCCACGCTCAGGCTTCCGCTATCGCCCATGAAAACTTCGGCTGGGTAGCAATTAAACCACAAAAACCCAAAAAGTGCGCCGATAAGGGCTGCGATGATGATACTTAGCTCGCCCACACCTGCGATTTTTGGCAAAAATAGGTATTGCGCATAAATCGCGTGTCCGCACAAATACGCAAAAATACCAAGGCTAGCTAGCGAAAAAACAGAGGGAATTGTGGCTAGCCCGTCAAGGCCGTCGGTTAAATTTACAGCGTTTGAGCTTGCGCTGAAAACTATCATCCAAAATACAATGGCGAAAAATTCTAAATTTATTATGTGGTTTTTTACAAAGGGCAAATACAGCTCGCCACCAAGCGGACTGAAAATATACAGCGTAAATGAAATCCCCAAAGCTAGGGCATTTTGGAGCAAAAGTTTGGTTTGCGGGCTAAGCCCTGCGTGGTTAGAGGCACCCAAAATTTTAGACAAATCGTCCTTAAATCCTATCGCGCAAAACCCAGCTAGCGTGATTAAACCGCAGATTGTGAAAATGCTAAATTTCACGCACAAAGCACTCGCCACAATCGCTGAGAAAACAAAGACAAGTCCGCCCATTGTGGGGGTTTTGGACTTTTTTTGGTGCGTTTGCGGGGCTAGGTCGTAGATAGGCTGGGAGGCGTTTTTGGCTCTGGCCCAAGATATGAATCGTGGCATTAGATACACGCTTAAAATAAAAGCTATGAAAAACGCGATTCCAGCGCGCGCTGTGGTGTATTGAAAGAAATTTATATTTGTGATTTGGTAGATATAATATAACAAAATTTGCCTTTTAAATTTTATTTTAAAACCGATTATTTTAATACTTTCTTTGTAAAATTTAGCTTTTAAATTTTAAATTTTGTGATATTTGCTAAAAAAAAGTATAATGCGAAATTTCAATGTCCGCATTGAATTTAGGAGAAAAATATGAAACAAAAAACAATTCTTGTGATAACTGACGGCATAGGTTGCAATCAAAGTGCCGAATTTAACGCCTTCGCCGTTGCCAAAAAGCCGACTTACGATATGCTTTTCGCCTCCGTGCCAAACACGCTACTTCGCACATCTGGGCTTGCGGTGGGCTTGCCTGAGGGACAAATGGGAAATTCTGAGGTCGGGCACATGACGATTGGAAGCGGTCGCGTGCTGTATCAAAATCTAGTCAAAATTGATAAAATGATCGAAAATGACACCCTAAAAACTGCGCCTGAAATCGTAAATTTGCTAAAAATTTGCCCTAGGGTGCATGTCATAGGGCTATACAGCGACGGTGGCGTGCATTCGCACATGCGCCATTTCGACGCGCTTTGCCAGATAGCAAAAGACGCTGGCGCGCAGGTTTTTGCCCACGCTATCACTGACGGACGCGATGTAAGTCCCACAAGCGGGGCAGGGTTTTTGCAGGCTTTGGAGGCGAAATTTAGCGTAGGAAGCGTTTGTGGGCGGTTTTATGCTATGGATAGGGACAATCGCTGGGAAAGGGTGCAAAAGGCCTATGCTGCGCTAATGGGCGAGGGCGAGAAGCAAAAAATCTCCCCAAGCGAGTATGCTCGCAAAAGCTATGAGAAGGGCATTACGGACGAATTTATCGAGCCAGCGATTTTTGGAGAATTTGACGGGATTAAAGAAAATGACGGAATTATTTTTGTAAATTTCCGAAATGATAGGGCGCGTGAGATTTGCCAAGCTTTGAGTATTGAGGATTTCGCGGGCTTTGAGCGTAAATTTTGCGTGCGAAATTTAATCACCATGACAGAATACGACGCGAAATTTCCATTTCCAATCATCGTCAAAAAGGACATTTTGCAAAATACTCTTGCCGAGGTCATCGCGGACGCGGGACTTAGACAGCTTCACACTGCCGAGACCGAAAAATACGCCCATGTTACATTTTTTTTCAACGGCGGCAGCGAAGAGTGCGTGCAGAACGAAACCCGCATTTTAATCGACAGCCCAAAGGTTGCAACCTATGATTTGTGCCCAGCTATGAGCGCTCACGCTGTGTGCGAGGCTGTGATAAAGGGTATTGAAGGGGGCGAGGATTTTATCGTGGTAAATTTCGCTAACGGCGATATGGTCGGCCACACGGGCAACTTCGACGCTGCGGTTAAAGCAGTCGAGGCGGTAGATGAGTGTCTGGGTAAAATTTACGCTAAGGCAAAGGAATTTGATTACGCTTATGTGCAAATTTCAGATCACGGCAACTGCGAGCAAATGCGAGGGGCGCAGGGCGAGCTTCTCACAAACCACACGACTTTTGATGTGTTTTGCTTCGTGAGCGCACAGGGCGTGAGTGAGTTAAAGAGGGATTTTGGGCTTAGCAATGTCGCACCAACTATCTTAAAGCTAATGGGGCTTGAAATTCCAGCGCAAATGGACGAGGCGCTGTTTTAAAATTTGAAATTCAAAGAAAGGATAAAAAATGAAATTTAGTGGAAAAAATGTCTTAATCACAGGCGCAAGTAGAGGAATCGGCGCAGATATCGCCAGAGTGCTAGCTAGTATGGGGCTTAAAGTGTGGATCAATTACCGCTCAAAGCCTGAGCTAGCCGACGCGCTTTTAGAAGAAATTCGAGCAAATGGCGGCGAGGGCGCTGTGGTGAAATTTGACGCGACAAACGAGGCGGAATTTATCGAGGCGATAAATGCGATAGTTCAGAGCGACGGCGAGCTAAGCTACCTCGTCAATAACGCAGGTATCACAAACGACAAACTTGCACTTCGCATGAAAACCGAGGATTTTACGAGCGTAATCGACGCAAATCTCACTTCGGCTTTCATCGGCTCACGCGAGGCGCTAAAAGTGATGAGCAAAAAACGCTTCGGCGCAGTTGTAAATATCGCCTCAATCGTCGGCGAAATGGGCAACGCAGGGCAGGTGAATTACAGCGCGAGCAAGGGCGGTATGATAGCGATGAGCAAGAGTTTCGCCAAAGAGGGTGCGAGTCGCGGAGTGCGCTTTAACTGCGTGACACCGGGCTTTATCGCTACTGATATGACAGACGCTCTAAGCGATGAGGTCAGAGCGAACTACGAGGCAAATATCCCGCTTAAACGCTTCGGAAGCGCGCAAGATGTGGCGCACGGCGTGGCGTTTTTGCTTAGCGATTATGCTAGCTATATCACCGGCGATGTGCTCAAAATCAACGGCGGACTTTATATGTAACCAAATTTTGCCGAATTTTCGGCAAAATTTTAAATTTTCTTCTTAAAATTCTACATTGTTATTTTTTGACACAATATGACAAAAAATCCATGTAAAATTGCTCCAAATCAAAAACAAGGAGCAAAAAATGGAAATTTCAATCACAAGAGCGTTGGCCCAGATTAAGTTGATTGATAAAAAGTTGCAAGGCGGGGATTACAAACTAGCCAAAGTCGCGATAAACGGCGTTTTGGTAAATGCTAGCAACCAAACTCCGCAAGATTTCTTAAAATACGCCAATGGCGTGCTGGATAGCAGGGCGGATTTGCGCAAGAAAAAACGCGCGCTAAAAGGCGCAGTTGCCAAGGCAAATGTGCAAAACACCATTAAAATCGGCAAAGAAGAGCTATCTATCATCGAGGCTATCGAATACAAGGGCATTGTGAGCGCCTGGATCGATGAATTATCTATGATGATTGCTTACCTTGATGAGGCGGCGAAAATCAAGGAAAAAGAGGAAGCCAAAACCGAGGAAAAGGCGCAAAAAACGCTAGAATCTATCTATGGCACAGCCAAAAACACCTTGCCAAAAGATACGATCGAACAAACTCTAAAAAGCTTCCGCGATGCCTATAAAATCGAGATTATCTCGCCACTTACTTTGGAAAAAGCGATTGCGCAAAAAGACGAGCTAGTCACGCTTTTAAGCGAGATTGATTTGAGCCTGTCCGAAATCAACGCCAAAACGATGATTGAAATCTAACCTCGCGCAGGTTTGCGAAATAGGGCGAAATTTGAGATTTGATACCGCCCTAGCGAGCATATCGAAAACGAGCGAAAAAGGAGACCAAGAAAGCGCCACTTGGCAAAAAACGGCGCGCTAACAAACTATAAAGATCTGCTAAATCTTTTAGAGACTGTGTATCTCATCTGGCTCATAACCAGAATCAGGCTTGTTGCCTGAGCCGCTTAAAGTGCAAAATTTATAGTTTAAAATGCAAAAATTAAATTTCAAATTTAGTTTTCGCAAAGTTAAAATTTTATGATGCGTGCTAGTTTTGCGCGCCTTAAAGTTATTTAAAATCCTAGGTAAGGTTTTATAAGTTTTTTCCTTGATCTTGCTTGTTTGGACTAGGCTGATATGCTCGCTAGGGCGGTAGTTTGGGGGGCAGAAATGAAACAGAATTTCGCCTATTTGCGTAGGGAATTTTGGCGGAATTTTAGCTTTTAAATTCGGCTAGAATTCCGCCTTTTGTGGCGGGAGTTTTCCGTGCGTGTTTGCGTAAAATTCCCTAGCTATGCCCTTTACGATACCTTTTAGTTTGCGCGGGGCTAGGACTTTTATGCGCGGAAGCCACTGCTTGATGATGTTTAAAATTTCGGCGAAATTTGTTACGCTAAATTCGACATTTATGCTCCCGTCATCGTTTTCGCAAATGATTTCTTGGGTGGGGTAGAATTTTTTGAGCCTAAAATACTTGGCGTGTTCTTGCGGGATTTGCAAAATTACTTTGATTAAATTTGCCCTGAAATTCGGCGAATAGCTTGCCCATGGCGAGTTTATGAAATGCAAAAAATCTAGGTAATTTTGGTCGCGCTTGAACTCTTTTCCGCTAAATTTGACCTCGCTCATCATTGCGATTCGAAAAATCACATGCGCGTGCTTGTGCGGGCGTTTTTGCAGTCCTGCGAGGTAGAAATTTTGCTCCATAAACATTATTTTATACGGCTGGATTGTAAAGTGCGAAATTTTGCCCGCGTTTGTGTATTTAAACGAAATTTCTTTTTTATAAGTTATCGCGCGCTCTAAAATTTTAAACACTTCCCGCCTAGCAAAAATTTCCTCGTAAGGCTTGTGTTTAAAGATATATGGGCTCTCATCTAGGTTTTTTAAAATTTTATCTTGCATGGATTTGCTTAAATTTTTCGAAATTTCTAGGCTGGATTTGTGAGAGAGTTTTATGATTTCTTTAAGCATAAAAAATTCGCTAGAATTTAGCATATTTTCAAAAATTGCCTTTTGCGAGCTTTGGTAATTTCCGCCCTCTAAATGCACGAAAATATCGCCAAAAATTTCTTTGATGACCTCCAAATCTCGCCTTAGCGTGCGCTCGCTGACGCTGTATTTATCCGCTAAATTCGCCAGATTTAGCACACTGCCTTTTTGCAAATCATATATGATTTCGATCACGCGTTTGACCGAGCTATCTTTACTCAAAATTTAACTCCAAATTTTATAATGTCAGGGCGCGTATTATAGTAAAAATGTTTAAATTTCGATACTTTAAGCAAACTTATTATAATATAACGAGTTATTTTTTTAAAGGAGTTCCAAATGGCAGCATTTGAAGATGTAAGAGATGTAGTTGTGGAGCAACTTAGCGTTGCACCTGATCAAGTAAAACCAGAAGCAAAAATTATCGAAGATTTGGGCGCTGATTCATTAGATGTAGTTGAGCTAGTAATGGCTTTGGAAGAGAAATTTGGCATCGAAATTCCAGATAGCGAATCAGAGAAATTAGTAACAATCGGCGATGTCGTAAGCTATGTAGAAAGCTTAAATAAATAATTTAAATTTTAAATTTTAAGGAATTGATCTTGAAAAGAGTCGTAGTAACCGGAATTGGCATGATTACAGCCCTTGGCCTTGATAAAAAAAGTAGTTTCGAAAACATTTGCAGCGGAAAAACCGGAGTAGGCAAGATTACACTTTTTGATGCGAGCGAATTTCCAGTTAGCATAGCAGCCGAAGTTAAGGATTTCGATCCTAGCGTGGTTGTCGAAGACGGCAAAGAGATCAAGAAAATGGATAGATTTATTCAACTAGGACTAAAAGCTGCCACAGAGGCTATGCAGGATGCCAAATTTAGCGAATTTGACGCTGATGAGTTTGGTATCAGTTCAGCCGCTGGAATCGGTGGTTTGCCGAATATTGAGATCAACTCAAATGTCTGTTTGCAGCGTGGTCCTAGGAGAATTTCTCCATTTTTTATCCCATCTGCACTAGTAAATATGCTAGGCGGATTTATTTCTATTTATCACAATCTCAAAGGTCCAAATTTAGCCAGTGTTACAGCTTGTGCGGCATCTACTCACGCTATCATCGAGGCAGCGAAAACTATCCAAGTCGGTGAAGCGAAAAAAATGTTAGTCGTTGGCGCTGAGGCTGCGATTTGCCCTGTCGGTATCGGTGGATTTGCCGCTATGAAGGCACTTTCTACCAGAAATGACGATCCTGAGCATGCAAGCAGACCGTTTGACGGGGAGAGAAATGGCTTTGTTATGGGAGAGGGCGCGGCTGCGCTTGTTTTGGAGACTTACGAGGACGCAGTTGCAAGAGGGGCTAAAATTTATGGCGAGCTTATCGGATATGGTTCTAGCGGTGATGCGTATCATATCACTTCGCCTACGCTTGATGGTCCGCTTCGCGCTATGAAAAAGGCCTATAAAATGGCTGGCGAGCCAAAGGTTGATTATATCAACGCTCACGGCACATCTACTGCGGTAAATGACAGAAACGAAACAGCAGCTCTAAAAGAGCTATTTGGCGCAAATGTCCCAGCTGTAAGCTCGACAAAGGGTCAAATCGGACATTGTCTTGGCGCAGCTGGTGCGATCGAGGCAGCGGTTGCCCTACTAGCTATGGAAAGTGGAATTATCCCTCCTACAATCAATCAAATTTCAAAAGATCCAGAGTGTGATTTGGACTATGTCCCAAATACTGCGCGCAAAGCACAGATTGATTGCGTTATGAGCAACAATTTCGGCTTTGGCGGCACAAACGGATCTGTAATCTTCAAAAGAGTGAAATAATGGCAAGTTATCTTGATTTTGAAAAATCTATTAAACAAATAGATGATGATATCGCCAACGCAAAAATTCGTGGCGATGAGGACGCGGTTGAGATTTTAAACAAAAATTTAGAAAAAGAGGTCGCTAAAATTTACAAAAATCTTAGCGAATACCAACGCTTGCAACTAGCCCGCCACCCAGATCGTCCTTATGCGATTGATTATATTAGAGCGCTTTTAAAAGACGCTCACGAAATCCACGGCGATCGTGCGTATCGCGATGACGCGTCGATTGTGTGCTACCTAGGTATCATCGGCACACGCAAAATCGTCGTAATCGCAGAACAAAAGGGTCGTGGCACAAAAAACAAATTAAAGCGAAATTTCGGTATGCCTCACCCAGAAGGTTATCGCAAGGCTCTAAGAGTGGCGAAATTAGCCGAAAAATTTAATCTGCCTATTTTATTTTTAATCGACACTCCGGGTGCATATCCTGGAATCGGCGCCGAAGAGCGCGGACAAAGCGAGGCAATCGCACGAAATTTATATGAGCTTAGCAATCTACGCACTCCAACAATCGCCGTAGTTATCGGCGAGGGCGGAAGCGGTGGCGCGCTAGCTATCGGCGTAGCTGATAAATTAGCAATGCTACAAAACTCAATCTTTTCGGTTATTTCGCCGGAGGGCTGTGCGGCGATTTTGTGGAACGATCCAGAAAAAAGCGAAGCAGCGACAAAGGCGTTAAAGATTACCGCTGAGGAGTTAAAAGAGCTTGATCTAATCGACGATGTCATCGAAGAGCCTAAAATGGGCGCTCACAGAGACAGAGACGGTACAGCGAAACTGCTAGGAAACTATGTTTTAGCCGAGCTTGACAAGCTAGCAAATCTCTCAATTGATGAGATTATCACTCGCAGACAACAAAAAATTCTAAAATTTGGTGCGTTTAAGGAATAAAATTTTATAATTACAGACACCTTTTACCGCCAAATTTTAAATCTTCAAATTTCAAAGAGGAACAATGGAAAACACTAAGGAAAATTCAACCCAACAAACCCAAACCGCCCCACAAGCACCAAATCACACGAAAAAAGTTCATGCTAAAACTCATGTCCCAGTAGAGGGATATCAAATCGAAGAGCTTCGCGCTATGGATTTAGAAAACCTTGTCGCAATCGCTGATGAGCTAGGTGTGGAAAATTCTCGCGAATTTCGCCGCCAAGAGCTCGTGTTTGAGATACTTCGCATGCAGACAAAACAGGGCGGATTTATTTTATTTACCGGAATTTTAGAGGTTACACCTGAGGGATACGGCTTTTTGCGAGGAATCGACTCAAACCTTAGCGACAGCGCAAATGACGCCTATGTCAGCCTAAGTCAAATTCGCAAATTTGCCCTTCGTGTAGGCGATATCGTTACAGGACAGGTCAGAGAACCAAAAGATCAAGAGAAATATTACGCGCTTTTAAAAATCGAAGCGATTAATTACAAATCAATCCAAGAAGCCAGAGAAAGACCACTTTTTGATAACCTAACTCCGCTTTTTCCGACTGAAAAATTACAGCTCGAATACGATCCAATGAAGCTAACTGGTCGTGTGCTAGACCTTTTTACGCCGATTGGCAAGGGTCAAAGAGCGCTTATCACGGCTCCGCCTCGTACAGGTAAAACCGAGCTTATGAAGGAGCTAGCGAACGGAATTACGAGAAATCACCCAGAGGTCGAGCTTTTGGTGCTTTTGGTAGATGAAAGACCAGAAGAGGTTACTGATATGGAGCGCAGTGTGCGTGGAGAGGTGTTTAGCTCGACTTTCGATCAGCCTGCGTTTAACCATGTGCGCGTGGCTGAGCTCGTGATCGAAAAGGCAAAACGCGCCGTCGAAATTGGCAAAGATGTGGTGATTTTGCTCGATAGCATTACTCGCCTTGCACGCGCTTACAACACCGTAACTCCAGCTAGCGGTAAGGTGCTAAGCGGTGGTGTCGATGCCAACGCGCTTCACAAGCCAAAACGCTTTTTTGGAGCGGCGCGAAATATCGAAAACGGCGGATCGCTTACTATCGTGGCGACTGCGCTAATCGAGACGGGATCTCGTATGGACGATGTGATTTTTGAGGAATTTAAAGGCACTGGAAACAGCGAGATTATCCTAGATAGAAATATCAGCGATCGCCGAATTTACCCAGCGATTAATATCACAAAATCAGGCACGAGAAAAGAAGAGTTGCTCCAAGGTGCGCAAAATTTGCAGAAAATTTGGGCTATTCGCTCTGTGGTTTCTACGATGGACGATGTCGAGGCACTGAAATTTTTATACCCAAAAATCCTAAAAACCAAAAACAACGCAGAACTTTTATCGATTATGAACGAGCAGTAGAAATTTTGCTTTTGCTTCTATGCAAAAGCAAAATTTTTATTTTATCTTCTACAATTTTAATTTATTTCAAAAGTTTTTAGTTTTTTATAGAGTTCGGCATTATGTAGTTCTCTGCAAATGTCTTTATTTTCATTTATATTTTTTGTTTCTATAATGTATTTACTCTATAATGTATTTACTGCCACTTTCCTTCAAAACCATCTGAGCGCAAAATTCTATTTGCTCCTTTGATTTCAAGCCTACACTATATTCTATTGGTTTGCCTACTTCAAGTTTTTGTTTTAATGCTTCATTTTTAAAATGTCTAACCGTGGTCATAGATTGTAAATCCCTAAATTCTCCACGCAAAGAAAAATCATCTCTTATCTGTTTTAGTGCAGTTTCAAACTCTTGCGAGTAAGCAAGTCCAATTGGTGTTGTTTTTACTTCTTGTCTAGTCATCCCAATGCTAAGCATACCTAGTAGCATTGGTGAAGTAGCAAAGGCGATAATGATTAATATCCAAGAAATAATCGCAACTAATTTTGAAGCAACTCCTTTAACCGCCTTAATCGTAGCGATAATCGCACAAACAAGAGCAAGTGGAACAAATAAAATTCCTAAAAAGAAAATTCCTAAAATAGCAAATACGATAGCCAAAATTCCAGCCGCATTGCCACCACTTTGATTGACAACTATGATTTTTTCATCTGCCATAAAAACTCCTTAGAAAAAATAAAGAGTGATTATAGCCCCCCCCCGTTAAAATTTGCTGAATTTAAGCTTAATACATAAATTTTACGCGTAGTACTTGGAATTTGGAAAATTATATTAAATTTTTATGGACGAGTAAAACTCGCCCATAAATTTTTATTTCGCATTTTTTGCTTTATAAATTTGCAAATTTAAAGTGAAATTTCTTATTCAAAAAGTCCATCGACTAGGGTATCGACAAACTCATCTGGGTTAAATTTGATCAAATCGTCCATACTCTCGCCCACGCCGACATACAAAATCGGGATTTCTAGCTCACGCGCAATCCCAAAAAGCGCGCCACCTTTTGGCGTGCCGTCGAGTTTGGTGATGATAATGCCATCAAGCTTGGTGATTTCATTAAAAGCTTTGGCTTGGATTACGCTGTTGTTTCCTTGTGTCGCGTCAAGCACGATGATTTTGCGATGTGGCGCGCCCTCGCAGGCTCTGGCTGAGATACGAACGATTTTTTCTAGCTCGTTTGCTAGGTTTTTTTGGTTTTGAAGCCTGCCGGCTGTATCGATTAGCACGCGATCTAGCCCTTTGGCGACGGCTGAGCTAATGGTATCGTAAGCCACAGCCGCAGGGTCGTGGCCTTGCGCGGTAGCGATGATAGGGACATTTATGATTTGCGACCAGCGTTTTATCTGCTCGACTGCGCCCGCCCTAAATGTATCGCACGCGCCCAAAATCACGCTATTTCCAGCTTTTTTGTATAAATTTGCCAGCTTTGCGACAGAGGTTGTCTTGCCTGCACCATTTACGCCAAGGATTAGCTCGACATAAGGTTTAGCAGGGGTGAAATTTTCGTGTTCATACATAAAATATGTCTTCATTACACGCTTCAAATCGGCCTTTTCGACGAATTCGTTAGGCGGGAGATAAAATATAATTTCCTCGATGATTTCATAATCCACATCGGCTTCTAAAAGCATTTCTTCAAGCACTTCTTTTGAAATTTTGCTTTTGCCGCGGGCCTCCTTCATAGCCTCGATCGTCTTGCTAAGACCTTTTTTAAAAAAATTAAACATTATAAAATTTTCTCCATTTCGAGTGTTAAAATTTCTTCGGGAATCAAGCCGAAATATTGAGCGCTAAACTTGCCTTTTTTGTCATAAACCACCAAATACGGGATTTCTGAAATGCCTCCAAGCGTGCCTGTGAAAAAGTCATTTGCCTCGCCGTAGGCTATTTTAAATTTGGCTTTTACCTTTTTTTCATACTCTTTTAGCTCGTCTAATGAAATCTCATCAGCTATCAAAACAGCCACTACATCGAGCTTATCGCCGTATTTTTCCACGAGTGCATTAAGCGCACTTGCCTGAATCGTGCAGGCATCGCACCACGAAGCAAAAAAGGCAAAAAGCGTGGTTTTGCCACCATTTTCTATGCTAAAACCATTTTTGTTTTTTTGCATATTTAAAATTTGATTATTTGTAAATGTGAGCGAAAACGGCGCAGTGTAATTGGTGCCAATGGTGCTTTCTGTGGGGATATTTTCATTTTCGGCGCTTTGGGTTATCTCTGGCTCGCTATTTGCGCTTTGCTCGTCCTTTTTCTCGCACCCAGCAAGGACGAAAAAACCCATAAGCAGAGCTAGTAAAATTTTAAATTTCATTTGTTGCCTTGTAAATTTTGATGTGGAATTATACTTAAACTTGCTAAAATAGCCGTTAAAATTTAATACAAAGTTAAAATCGTGGAAAAAAATGAATTTAGGAAAATTTGCAAATCTAGGCTTAAATTTCGTGCCAAAATTTCAGCAAAATGCACTTCGTATATCATTTCTAGGCGCATTGCGAATTTAATCCGCGCTCTTGGTGCGCGCAAAATTTTGATTTTTTTGCCACTAAAATACGAGCCCGAAATTTTGTTTTTGAAAAATTTAATGGGTAAAAAATGCGAATTTTATCTTCCGCGTATAACGGATATTAATTTAAAAATGGTAAAATTGCGACTTCCTTTTGTCAAATCGCATTTTGGGTTGCGTGAAACACTGCCCCAAAACGGCTATTTTGGCAAGGTGGATCTAGCGGTTATTCCAGTGGTTGGAGTAGATGGAAGGCTCGCTAGAATAGGACATGGTAAAGGATATTATGATATGTTTTTTTCAGGTCTAAAACACAAACCTGCCGTGGTTTTTGTGAGCTTAGAGGATTGTTTCACAGATGAAATTTTATCTTTGAGCCACGATGTGGTAGGTGATTTTTACATTACTCCGAGCAAAAATTACTTTAAAAGAGGAAAATATGATAGAGATCTTAATCGCCTTGTGCGCTCTTGCGGTGGGCGCTGGCATAGGGTATGGGGTAGCTAGAAAAATCAATAACGCAAATTACGATGTATTGATTGAACAAGCAAAAGCAAAGGCAAAAGCCATAGAATTCGAAGCCGAGGGCGTGCTTAGGGATTCTAAAATTTCAGTTCAAGAGGCTGAATTAGAGGCTAAAAAGAAATACGAGGAAAAGTCAAATCATCTCCAAAAAGATTACAACCAAAAATTCAACGAACTAAACAAAAAAGAACAGGCTCTTTTAACCGAACAAGAGGTGCTTAAAAACAGCAAAGCAGATGTAGAAAATGCGAGAAATGAAGCTAAATTTCTCTACGATGAGGGTGTAAATTTAAAGAAAAATTACGAGGAAAAACTAGCCGAATCACTGAAAGTTTTAGAGCGCGTGGCTGGATTTACGCAAAGTGAGGCAAGAGATGAAATTTTGCGTAAGGTAGAAGAACAATCACGCATAGATATCGCTCATATCGTGCGCAAACACGAGGAAGAGGCGAAAAAAGAGGCTAGAAAAAAGGCAAATTATATCATCGCTCAGGCGACTTCGCGTTTTGCTGGCGAGTTTGCGGCTGAGCGCCTAATAAATGTCGTAAATATCAAAAACGATGAGCTAAAAGGCCGAATTATCGGTAAAGAGGGTCGCAATATCAAAAGCTTAGAAATGACGCTGGGCGTAGATGTCATCATCGATGATACGCCAAATGCGATTATCGTTAGCTCGCACAATCTTTACCGCAGGGCTATCGCTGTGCGCGTAATCGAGCTTTTGATTGAAGATGGCAGAATTCAGCCAGCTAGAATCGAGGATATTTATAAAAGAGTTTGCGATGAGTTTGAATCAAGCATTTTAGAAGAGGGCGAAAATATCGTTATGGATCTAGGCATTGGCAAACTGCACCCAGAAATTTTAAAACTTATTGGAAAGTTAAAATTCCGTGCAAGCTATGGTCAAAACGCCCTTGCGCACTCGCTTGAAGTGGCACATTTAGCAGGAATTATCGCAGCTGAGACAGGTGGCGATCCAAAACTAGCCAAAAGGGCCGGACTTTTGCACGATATCGGCAAGGCTCTTACGCACGAATACGAGGGCTCGCATGTGGATTTGGGCGCAGAGGTTTGTCGCAGATATAAAGAGCACCCAGTCGTGATTAATGCGATTTTCGCTCACCACGGACACGAGGAAGCTACAAGCGTAGAAAGTGCCGCTGTGTGCGCAGCTGACGCATTAAGTGCGGCTAGACCTGGGGCAAGGCGCGAAGTATTGGAGAGTTTCTTAAAAAGGGTTAATGATATAGAAACAATCGCACTTGGTAAAAACGGCGTAAAACAAGCTTATGCAATCAACGCTGGACGCGAAATTCGCGTCATTGCCAATGCAAAATTAATCAATGATGATGAGGCTGTGCTAATCGCAAAAGAGATCGCCGAAGAAATCCAAGACAAGGTGCAATTCCCGGGCGAAATCAAGGTAAATGTCATACGCGAATTGCGCGCGGTCGAAATCGCTAAATAAATTTGACTAAGGATAAAAAATGAAAAAAATCATACTTTCACTTATGCTTTTTGTGGGCGCACTTTTTGGAGAGGACGAGCTTTTGATAAATAGCGCGGGCGCATATTCGTCTGTGATGAAAAGCAACTCTGCGTATAAATATCTAGCTAATGAGGCCGAGGCTGTGCTGATTTTCCCAAGTGTAAAAAAGCTAGGCTTTATCATAGGCGGAATGTATGGCGAGGGCGTCATCGTCTATAAGGGCGGTCAGGTAAGCGCTGTGGATATTTCAAACGCTAGTATCGGGCTACAAATAGGCTATGAGGATAATTATTTGGTAATTTTCGTGATGAGTGAGGCTATGATAAATAAAATGCGAAAATCTCAAATCACCCTCTCAGGCGACGCGACAGCCGTGGTTGGCAATTACAGCGCGGATTCTGGCAGACTTGATATGATAAATAAAGATATGTATGTTTTCACAAGCAAGGGTGGATTTTTCGCTGGTGTTAGCCTAGGCGGCTCTGTCATAGAGACCAAAAATAGCGTGGCTTTCGATACTTCCACACAAGAATACAGGCTTTTAATGCAGGTTTTAGGGCGAAATTTTTAGGCTAGATTAAGCAGGTAAATTTCATGGATTCTATGTTTGAAAACCTCCATACTTGGGGATATTTACTACTTTTTTTATACACTTTGGGCGGTGGATTTATCGCTTTGGTGGCTGCTGGAATTTTAAGCTTTACAGGCGAACTTAATATTTGGGTTTGTATAGCCGTAGCCTGCGTGTCGAATTTCTTGGGCGATACGGGGCTGTTTTGGGTCAGTCGCTACAACAAAAAAGATATCATGCCATACCTAAAAAAACAGCGCCGAAATTTGGCTTTGTCGCAAATTTTATTCAAACGATACGGCGATAGGATAATTTTAATCCAAAAATTCATCTATGGGCTAAAAACTCTCGTGCCAATCGCCATTGGTATCACAAAATACTCGTTTTTGAAATTTAGCATTTTAAACGCGGTTAGTTCGCTTGTGTGGGCACTTATCATCGGACTTTTGAGCTTTTATGCTGGGGATTTCGTCCAAGAAATCTACTCTCATATCAAAGAAAAACCTTATATCGCGCCACTAATCCTCGCTTTGGTTGTAGCAGCGATAATTTGCTATTTTAAATTTGCAACCAAAAAAAGAATCAAAAGTGAGTAAAAAATTTCTAAATTTTGCCCTGATTTTCGGGGTTTTAGCGCTTGCTTTATTTTTATTTTATGGCAAAAATTCTATTTCGCAAAGCGCGCAAGATAATGGCGCGCAAACGCCAGTAAGTGAGCTTTGCATTAGCAAAGAGTGCGTGAGCGAGCATATCAAAGCGCACGGAAAACTGCCTTCAAATTTCATCACTAAAAAGCAGGCAAACACCCTTGGTTGGAGCGGTGGCGATTTGCACGCATACGCGAAGGATAAATCGATCGGTGGCGATAGGTTTGGAAATTACGAGCGCGCGCTTCCTGCTAAAAAGGGCAGAATTTACACAGAGGCTGATATTGATTATAAGGGTGGTGCTAGGGGCAAAAAACGGCTAGTATTTTCAAACGACGGCTTGATTTTTTACACAAAAGACCATTACAAGAGCTTTGAGAGGGTGCAATAATGAAGCAAATCACAATCGACGCAGCCAAAGTAAAAAGCAAAGCCGGGCTTTATAAATTTATCGCCAAACGCCTAAAATTCGAGCCTGATTACATTACAAACCTAGACGCACTTTATGACGCGCTAACCGAGAGAAACGACGCTGAATTTATCATAGAAAACGGCCAAATTTTAAAAGATAAATTTGGCGAATTTTATGAAATTTTGCTAAGTGTTTTTATTGATAGTGGCGTGAAATTTAGCGTCAAAAACAGCTAAATTTTAATCCATTTTACCGTTAATTAACCCAAATTTTTGTAATATTATAAGATTTTTAAAATTTCATTTTAAGGAAAAAATATGGCAACAAAAATTGCAATTAACGGCTTTGGACGCATCGGCAGATGTGCAGCCAGAATCGCGCTAAATCGCGATGATGTAGAGCTAGTGGCTATCAACGATACCGCTAAACGCGACCTTACTAGATACTTGCTTCAATACGACACAGTTCATGGGGAATTTAATAAAAAAGTTGAAATCATAAACGATGATTACATCGCAGTAGATGGCAAAAAAATCAGAGTTTATAGCACCAGAGACGCTAGCGAGCTCGATTTCGCGGGGCTTGGCGCCGAGGTCGTGCTAGAATGCACGGGAGCATTTTTAACCACAGAAAAATGCAAACCATTTTTGGATAACGGCATTAAACTTGTCGTTATGAGCGCCCCTGCTAAGGACGACACCCCGACTTATGTAATCGGCGTAAATCACGAAAGCTACGCAGGCGAGAGCGTGATTTCAAACGCTAGTTGCACCACAAACGGACTTGGCCCTGTGGCTAAAATTTTAGACGATGAGCTAGGTATCGAAAAGGGCTTGATGACTACAATCCACGCTTATACAAACGGCCAAAGCCTAGTCGATGTCAAAAGCCGTGATTTCCGCAGAAGCCGTGCGGCAGCGTGCAATATCATACCGACTACGACAGGTGCAGCCAAGGCGATCAGCCTGATTTTGCCTCATCTTAAAGGCAAAATGCACGGACAAGCTGTGCGCGTGCCAGTAGCAAATGTTTCAATGGTAGATTTGACCGTATCGACCAAAAAAGAGACCACAGCTGACGAGCTAAATGAAATTTTTAGAAAATACGCTAATGGCGCAATGAAGGGAATTTTGGTCGTCGATGATGACAAACGCGTATCAAGCGATTTTTGCACTTCGACATTTTCGACAGCCGTGGCGAGCGATTGCACGCAGGTGATTGGCGGAAATTTAATCAAAGTGCTAAGCTGGTATGATAACGAGTGGGGTTATAGTAACAGATTGGTTGATTTAGCGGTTTTCGCAGCGTCAAAAAGGGGTTAAAATGAGCCAAATTTTAGATATTAAGGATTTGAATTTCACAGACGGCGCGAAAGTTTTTATCAGATGCGATTTTAATGTGCCTATGGACGAGTTTGGCAATATCACAGACGATCGCAGAATCCGCTCATCAATCCCTACGATTCGCTATTGTTTGGATAATGGTGGTTGCGTGATTTTAGCAAGTCACCTTGGCCGTCCAAAAAACGGCTACGAGGAGAAATTTAGCCTTCGTCCTGTGGCAAAAAGACTTGGCAGATTGCTTGATCGCGAGGTCAAATTTGTCGATGATATCGTAGGAGAGCGCGCTAGCAAGGCAGTTAGCGAGCTAAAAAAAGGTGAGCTTTTATTACTAGATAATTTGCGTTTCGAAAAGGGCGAAACCAAAAACGATACTGAATTAGCCAAAAAATTAGCTAGCTACGCTGAATTTTATGTCAATGACGCATTTGGCGTATGCCACAGAGCGCATGCAAGCGTCGAGGCGGTGACGAAGTTTTTCGACAACGAGCACAAAGCGGCTGGATTTTTGCTACAAAAAGAGATTAAATTTGCCGCCGATTTAATCAAACGCCCAGCTCGTCCTTTCGTCGCTGTAACTGGCGGTAGCAAGGTCAGTGGCAAGCTCCAAGCCTTGCATAATCTGCTTCCAAAAGTCGATAAACTCATCATCGGTGGCGGTATGGCTTTTACATTTTTAAAGGCCGTTGGATACGATATCGGAAATTCGCTTTTAGAAGAGGATTTGATCGAAGAGGCCAAAAATATCTTGCGCAAAGGCAAGGAATTAGGCGTTAAAATTTATATCCCAGTCGATACTATCGCAGCCCCTGCTTGCTCGCAAGATTCTGTCATGAAGCGTGTAACGGTTCAAGAAATCCCAGCTGGCTGGATGGGGCTAGATATCGGACCTGCGACTGTGGCGCTTTTCAAAGAGGCACTTGATGATGCGCAAACTATCTGGTGGAACGGCCCTATGGGCGTGTTTGAGATCGATAAATTTGCGCGCGGAAGTATGCGTATATCGCACTTCATCGCCGATAGCGACGCTACGACCGTCGTGGGCGGTGGCGATACAGCCGATGTGGTCGAAAGAGCCGGAAACGCCGATGATATGACATTTATCTCCACAGGTGGTGGGGCTAGCTTGGAGCTAATCGAGGGTAAAGAGCTTCCTGGCGTGAAAGTCCTAACTATCGAGGATAGCGAGCAATGATACTAGCCGCAAATTTAAAATGCAATCACACTAGGGCTAGTTTCGAGCGCTATTGCGAAATTTTAAATGCAAATTTAGGCGATAAAATTTTATCAAAACACGAAATTTTGGTATTTCCGCCAAGTGTGGCTTTAAATTTGGGAAATCACAAATTTATCCAAGGCGCACAAAATTTCTATCCATGCCAAAACGGCAGTTTCACAGGCGAAATCGGCAAGGAAATGCTGGGCGAATTTGGTATAAACTGCGTTTTAATCGGACATAGCGAAAGGCGCGAAATTTTGGGTGAAACAGACGAATTAATCGCGCGAAAATTTGAATTCGCAAAGGCAGAGGGCTACAAAATCATCTTTTGTATCGGCGAAAACGAGGCTGTGTATAAAGAGGCCAAAACCAAGGAATTTCTAAATTCGCAACTAGAAAAAATCGATTTAGATTACCAAAATTTGGTTATCGCTTACGAGCCGATTTGGGCGATTGGCACGGGAAATACAGCCACGAGCGCGATAATTGATGAAATTTTAAGCTTTTTGCGCCATAAAACAAAGGCGCCTTTGCTTTATGGCGGAAGCGTAAATCTCAAAAATATCGCCGAAATTTCGCAAATTCCAAGTTGCAACGGCGTTTTAGTGGGAACGGCTAGTTGGGAAGCAGAAAATTTCATAAATCTAATCAAGGAAGCAAAATGATACTAAAAGGCAAAAAAGGGCTAATCGTCGGCGTTGCAAACAACAAATCTATCGCTTATGGAATTGCGAAAATTTGCCACGAGCAAGGGGCGGAGCTAGCTTTTACATTTTTAAATGACGCTCTTAAAAAGCGCGTCGAGCCGATTGCAGCGGAGCTTGGAAGCGATAAAATTTATGAGCTAGATATCAACAACGACGAGCATTTGGCGAATTTGCGCGCGAGTTTAGAAAAAGATTTTGGCAAATTTGACTTCGTGCTCCACGCTGTGGCGTTTGCCCCACGCGAGGCACTTGATGGAAAATTTATCGACACTACAAAAGAAGCTTTTAATATTGCTATGCAAACCTCGGTTTATTCGCTGATTGCGCTTACAAACGCAGTCGAACCGCTATTAAATGACGGCGGAGCGATTTTGACATTAAGCTATCTTGGTGGCGTGAAATTTGTCCCACATTACAATGTCATGGGCGTAGCAAAAGCAGCGTTAGAGAGCTCAGTTCGCTACCTAGCGCACGATTTGGGTGAGCGTGGAATTCGCGTAAATGCGATTTCAGCGGGTCCGATAAAAACTCTCGCAGCTAGTGGTATCGGTGATTTTCGCCTAATCCTAAAATACAACGAAAAAAATGCGCCACTCAAACGAAATGTGGATATTTTTGAAGTCGGCAAATCTGGCGCGTATTTGCTTAGCGACTTTGCCAGCGCAGTTACAGGCGAGATCCACTATGTCGATTGTGGTTATAACATAATGGGCATGGGCGACATCGCTACCGATGATGAGGGCAACACAATCCTAGCGATTGATAAAAACTAATCCTTTTATCCGCCGTTTTGGCGGATAAACTAGCTTGATTTTATGGAAAATTTATGAATAAAAAACAATCTTATATTTGCGTTTTTGACTGCGAAACTGTGCCTGATACTGCGGCTTTGCTTCGAATTTTAGACAAAGAAATCATTGATGAGTGCTATGATGAATTTGACAAAAAAAAATATGCCAAAATTTTGCTTGCTGGAATTGATGCGAAAATTCAGAGCAAAAACGATAGCGTCTCAAACACTCTGCCTAAAATTTACGGCGATGAGCCGATTTTTAATGATGATAAAAGCAAAATTTTAAACTACAAAAAACTCTCAATCGCGGCAATGGCGTATTTCAAGGAAAAAACAGGAAGCGAGTTTTTGCCCATAAATTTCCACAAAGTCGTAAGTATCAGCGCGGTTTTGGCTGATGAATTTGGCAAATTTGTGCGTGTAAGCACCCTGCAAGCAGACGATGAAAAGGGCAAAATCAAAAAATTTATTGATTTTATCAACTCTCACAATCCGCGCCTTGTAAGCTTCAATGGGCGTGGCTTTGATCTGCCGATGATTATGGTGCGCGCAATGGTGCATAATATCAGCGCCAGCGAGTATTTTTGCACCGATGATAAGCTTGCAAACAAGGATAAATGGACGAATTATCGCTCGCGATATGACGGGGTTTTTCACCTAGATTTACTCGATCATATTTGCGATTTTGGCTCTGTTAGGGGGCTCAAACTCGACTTTTTGTGCGCGTCTTTGGGACTGCCTGGCAAATACGATGTGCATGGCGATCAGGTTTTGGAGCTGTTTTATGACGAAAAGGGCGATAAAATCGACGAATACTGCCAGAGCGACACGCTAAATACATACTGGCTTTTCCTAAAATATGAGCTTTTGCGTGGTAAAATTTTGCTAAATGATTATTTGGATAATCTAAATTTGATGAGCGAGTATCTGCAAAAACACTGCGCCGATATGGGGTATAGCGAGATTTTTTGCGAATTTATCGCGCGCGAGATTGAGAAATTTAAAAATGAATAAATTTGCAAAAACGCTTTTTTGTATTTTTTTATTTTTTGCAAATTTGGCTTTTGGCGATGAATTTCGCCCAATGCTACTGAAAGAATACAAAAAAGGTATGGATATCTCAGGCTGGGTCGTAAGCGAAAAACTCGACGGAATCCGCGCCGTATGGGACGGCAAGACGCTTCGATCACGCAAGGGCAAAATCATAAACGCCCCCGAATCTTGGACAAAAGGATTTCCGGATTTTATGATAGAAGGCGAGCTTTGGAGCAGGCGAGGGGAGTTTGAAAAAATCGCTTCGATTGTGAGCAAAGCCACGCCAGATGAGCGTTGGAGTGAGATTAAATTTTATATTTTTGATTTGCCAAACGAGAGAAAAAATTTGTTTGAAAAGATGAAAATTTTATCAAATTTCATCGAAAAAAACGGCGTGCAAAATTTAGTCGTAATCCCGCAAACTCCGGTTAGTTCGCACGAACAAATCGAAGAAATGCTAAATTTGGTCGTTGATAGTGGCGGTGAGGGGCTGGTGATCCGAAATCCATACGCGCTGTATGAGAGCGGGCGCAGTGCAAATATCCTAAAATACAAAAAAATGCGCGATAGCGAGTGCAAAATCACGCACATAAACCCAGGATATGGCAAAAACAAGGGCAAAATGGGCTCGGTAACTTGCGTGGATATAAAAAGTGGAGTGAAGTTTAAAATAGGGTCTGGTTGGAGCGATGAGTGGCGCGCAAAACCCCCTAAAATAGGCACTATCATCACTTATCAATACCAAAATTTAACAAGTGAAAAAAAGCCTAGATTTCCTACATTTTTGCGCCTTAAACCCGCAATTTAACAAATTAGGGTATAATCAAAAAATTTTTTTAAAAGGAAAATGATATGAAAATTTTAGTTACAGGTGGCGCTGGATACATCGGCTCACATGTTTTAAAGCAACTTTTAGAATCAAATCGCCATGAAATCGTGGTTGTCGATAATCTTTGCAAAGGCTCAATGAAGGCAATCGACGCGCTTAAAAGCGTGGGTGAGTTTGAATTTATCAAAGAAAATTTGGAAAATTTGCCGGTAATCGAGGAAATTTTTAAAAAAGGAAAATTTGACGCGATTATCCATTTCGCAGCATTTATCGAGGTTGCCGAGAGTGTGAAAAACCCGATAAAATACTATCTAAACAACACTGCAAACGCGATAAATTTAATTGCGCTTTGCCAAAAATACGGCGTGAAAAACTTCATTTTCAGCTCCACAGCGGCGACTTATGGCGAGCCAGAAAACGGCAAAGTAACCGAGGAAAGCCCGCAAGCTCCGATAAATCCGTATGGCAAAAGCAAGCTTATGGTCGAGTGGATACTAAAAGATACAGCCACTGCGAACAAGGATTTTAAATTTGGAATTTTGCGCTATTTCAATGTCGCGGGCGCGTCAAGCGACGGACTAATCGGTCAAAACTATCCAAACGCCACTCACTTAATCAAAATTGCAACCCAAACAATCACTGGCAAACGCGATAAAATGTATATTTTCGGCGATGATTACGACACCAAAGACGGCACTTGTATCAGGGACTATATCCATGTCGAGGATCTCGCGAGTGCGCATTTAGCGGTGCTAGAATACTTGCAAACCAACGATAGCAATGTCTTTAATGTGGGCTATGGCACTGGATTTAGCGTCAAAGAGGTCATCAGCGAGGCTAAAAAGGTAAGTGGAGTGGATTTTGCGGTTGAAATCGCGCCACGCCGCGAGGGCGATCCAGCTTGTCTAATCTCAAATGCTTCAAAAATTCGCTTCCAAACAACATGGGTTCCATGCCACGAGGATTTAGATGAGATAATCCAAAGTGCGCTAAATTGGGAAAAGAAGATTTAAATTGATATTAAAAAAGATTAGAAATTTTATAAATCGTTTGCGTGGTGAGGTAAGCACAGATTGGCTTATCTCTCGTGGTATGAAAGTTGGTAAAAATTTTGCCAGGCAAACAAATGTTGTTTTAGATCCGCATCATTGCCATTTAATTGAGATTGGCGATAATGTGACTTTGGCTCCACAGGTTTATATTTTAGCTCACGATGCTAGCACACAGATGTTTTTAGGGCGAACCAAAACTGCACCTGTTAAGATTGGAAATAGAGTTTTTATTGGCGCTAGAAGTCTAATAATGCCAGGCGTTAGCATTGGCGATAATGTTGTTATCGGTGCTGGTTCTCTTGTAACAAAAGATATCCCTTCAAACTCGCTAGCATTTGGTAGTCCTGCTTGTGTGGTGAGCACGCTGGATGAGTATTTGGAAAAAGTTAAAATTAAAAATAAATGGTAAATTTTTTTAATGCTCCTCCTGCTACGCAACGCAAAGTTGCTGTCGGGCTATCATATATCGATATTTTTATTTCAACTATTTTAATGTTTGTCTATACGCCGTTTTTTTTACGAGCGTTAGGACAGGGCGAATATGGACTTTTTTCACTTGCAAGTAGCGTGATTGGGTATTTAGCGATATTGGATCTTGGTTTTGGAAATGCGATTGTGGTTTATACCGCAAAATATATCGCAAGTGGCGAAACAGAAAAAGAGAAAAAACTTCACGGAACGATTTTTAGCATATATTTGGCGATGAGTGCGATTAGCCTCATAGTAGGGCTAGTTTTGATATTTTTCGCTTCGCAAATTTTTGGCGAAAAGTTAAATTTAGAAGAAATTAAAAAGCTTAAAATTATGTTCGCCTTGCTTACTTTTAATTTGGTTTTAAGCTTTCCTTTTAGTATTTACTCATCTATTTTGACAGCTTATGAAAATTTTATATTTTTAAAAATTTTGAGAATTTTAAAAACGCTTTTGTTACCTATTTTAGCTATTCCTATTTTACTTTTGGGCTATAAATCCATCTCAATTGTGGTGATTTTATCACTTATAAATTTATTTGCTATTTTGAGTATTTATATTTTTTGCAAGAAAAAAATAAATCCAGAAATTAGCGTGGCAAATTTCGATAAAATCACGCTAAAAGAGATTTTTGCATACTCATTTTTTATATTTTTAGGGATGATTGTAGATCAAGTAAATTGGCATGTGGATAATTTTATTTTAGGCGTGGTTGCAGGGACGACGGCAGTATCACTTTATGCTGTGGCAAATTCAGTAAATACTATGTTTTTAACGCTTTCAGGCACGATTAGTGGTGTAATGCTTCCAAAAATTTCAAAAATGGTTTCGGCAAATTCTAGTAACGATGAACTTACAAATGAATTTATAAAAGTCGGGCGACTTCAATTTTATATAATATTTTTTATCTGTTCGTTAACAATTCTTTTTGGGCGTGAATTTATTATGCTTTGGGCTGGGCGTGAGTATGAAATTTCGTATTATATAGCTATTATTTTGGTAATTCCAGTTAGTGTGCCTTTGGTGCAAAATTTAGGTCTTGCGATTTTGCAAGCAAAAAATAAATTTAAATTTCGTGCCGTTGTGGCATTTTTGATGACTTTTGTAAATATTGCCATTTCTATTCCGTTAGCTAAAATGTATGGGGGTATCGGAAGTGCGATAGGAACGGCATTTTCGCTAATTGTTTTAAATATAATTATAATGAATTTTTACTATCATTTTAAAATCGGTCTAAATATGGTTAAATTTTGGAAAAATATTTTAAAAATGTTTGTGATATTTTTAATTCCTGTGATTATAATTTTGCCTTTGATTTGGAAGTTAAATTTAAATGGAGTAGCGTATTTGCTAGTTTGTGGTGGAATTTACACGGCGATTTACGCCATTGTAGCATTTAAGTTAAATATGAACGATTACGAAAAGGCTATTTTTTCGAACGCTTTTGCAAAAATAAGGAGTAAATTTTGAATATCATAAGTGGTGTTGTCGCAAAAGATCGTTGTATCGGTTGTGGTGTTTGTGCTGGACTTTGCCCAAGCAATGTGCTTTATATGGATTTTGGCACAAATGCACATTACCAAGCTTTTGAAAAAGACGGCTGTAATCCAAAATGCGATATTTGTATGAAAGTTTGCCCCTTTTATGAAAAGGATTTGGGCGAAAATGAGCTGAATTCACAAATTTTTGCAAATTTGCCTAGCGTTAAACAAGATTTTGGTAGATTTTTAAATTCGTATGAATTTTATAAACTTGATGAAAAAGAACGCATAAGCTCAGCTAGTGGCGGTGCTGGACATTTTATATTTAAAAACCTATTTGAAAAAGATTTGATTGATTACGCAATTTGCGCTGTGAGCGTGGATTACGAACTTTTTAAATTTGAAGTTATAAAAAATGCCGATGAGCTAGAAAAGACAAAATCCAGTGCGTATTATCCGCTAAATTTGGAAAGTATGATTAAATTTATTTTGCAAAATGACGCTAGATTTGCCATTAGTGCTTTGCCGTGTTTTGCCAAGGCTCTGCGACTTGCAATGGCAAAAAATCCAAAACTTCGCAAACGAGTTAAATTTATAATCGGACTTGTTTGCGGTCAGGGTAAAAGCGCAAATTTCGCAAAAAAATTAGCTGATTTAAGCTTTGAACGAAAAAATGTAAAATTAAAAAGAGTTAATTTCAGGGAAAAAATCGAAGGAAAAAATGCAATACAATTTAGCTTCAAATTTACAGACGAAAACGGCGCAGTAGCTTACGATGATAGAAGCACAAGCCCATTTTATTATTGGGGCAGTAGGGCTTTTACGCCATTTGCTTGCAATGCTTGCACTGATGTTTTTGCAAAATGTGCAGACGCTGTGCTAATGGATGCGTGGCTTGGTGATAAAATGAAAGATTTTCGTGGCACTTCGCTTGTGATTACTCGCAATGAAGAACTTGATGAAATTTTTAAGAGTTCTAGCGAATTTTGTAAATTTATTGAACCGAATTTGGTTCATAAATCTCAAATTTCACAAGTAAATTCAAAAAACGAAGTCTATTTTGGCGCACAAAATCCAATAAAAAAGACAATTTTAAACACAAAACTTGAAATTCAACGATACAGCAATGAAAATTATGACTGCGAAGAATTCATCGTAGCAAAAATGAAAAAAATCAGCAAGTTAATTAAAATTTTTAGTTTGCCTGGTAGAATTAAGGGCAAAATTTTGCGAATTTTAGGGGTAATCAAATGAAAATAGCGATTTTTACTTTGCCTTTGATAAATAATTACGGTGGAATTTTGCAAGCCTATGCTATGCAAGAAGCACTTAAAAGCTTTGGGTATGAGGCGAAAATTTTTAGATTAAAAAATCGTAGAAAATACATTTCTATGGCATTTTGTAAATTTTTAGCCGCAAAAATAATTAAATTTAAAAAATATAAAAATATCAAATTTCAACCTGTTTATCTAGCCGATACCGCCAAATTTATCAGCAACAATCTAAATCTTACAGACGATATTTTGGAGCTTTCAAATTTTAACAATGTCTTGGAAAAAGAGCAATTTGACGCAATTGTGCTAGGTAGCGATCAGGTTTTGCGTCCTAGATACTGGGCTTTTGACGATTACGAAACCTGCCTTTTGCAATGCGATGATAAATTTAAAAAAATCATCTACGCAGGAAGTTTTGGTTCAAAACAAGCTGAAAATTTAGAAAAATTAAAAAGCGTTTTTGATAAATTTAAGGTCGTATCTGTGCGTGAAAAAAGTGGTGTGGAGCTTTGCAAAAAGCATTTTGGCGTAGAAGCAAAATGGGTGTTAGACCCCACGCTTCTAGCAGACAAAAAAATTTATGAAAAATTTCTTAGCCAAACAGAAGCTGAAAATAAAATTTTTGCCTATATTTTAGATAGTAATGAAAAAACTAGCCAAATTTTACGAGAAGTTTCGGAGCGTGAAAATTTGGGTGTTTGTGAGGTAAATGATAAGGCTAATCGCATAAGTATAGAAAAGTGGATAAGCTCTATCGCAAAAGCGAAATTTGTCATCACAGATAGCTTTCATGGGTGCGTTTTTTCGATAATTTTCAATAAACCATTTTTTGCTTTTGTTAATGAAGCGCGTGGAAATGCTAGACTTGAATCGCTTTTTGAAATGTTTGAGTTAAAAGATAGAATTATAAATTCGAGCGAAGATATAAATTTGGATAAAAAAATCGACTATGAACGAGTAAATCAAATTTTACTCGAACAAAAAGAATTTTCTAAAAATTTTATAATTTCGAATTTGGAGAAATGATGAGCCAAAATCCATTAATCTCGGTCATAATCCCCATTTATAATGTCGAACAGTATTTAGATGAGTGTCTAAATTCAGTTATAAATCAAAATTATAAAAATTTAGAAATCATCTTGGTCGATGACGGAAGCACGGATAAAAGTGGCGAAATTTGCGACGAATTTGCCGCACAAGATAGTCGTATCAAAGTGCTTCATCAAAAAAACGGTGGCGTAAGCGTAGCACGAAATAATGCTCTTAACATTGTAAGTGGTGAATTTATAGCCTTTGTAGATAGTGATGATACTATCGAAAAAAATCATATTTCAAATATGGTAAATTTACTTAATGACAACACCGATATTGTTTGTGTGCCAATGAACGGCAAAATGGCTGAATTTAAATTTAATGGCGAATATGCCCTAAAATATATCCTAACGGAGCGCAGAACTCCAAAAAGTGGCTATTTTAGTTGGTCTATTTGGAATAAAATTTTTAAAACCGACATAGTGAAAAATATTAGATTTTTAGCAGATGAGAAAGTAGGAGAGGATTTTAGCTTTATGTGGAAAGCGTTTTTAAACTCAAAAGAGGTTGTATTTGGTGGAAACGCCAGCTACAATTACCGCGTTTCAACCACATCTGTAATACATTCCAATTTCAACCAAAAACATCACTCGCTTTTGCTTGTTTGCGATAGATTTATAGATTATGTTAAAAAAAATAATCCAAATTTGGTGCAAAATGCACAGTTAGCAAAGGCAGCAAGACTTATAGATTTGATTTATTATTCTAGAAGCGACAAAAAAAATGCAGAATTTAACAAGCTTTATATAAGAGAGCTCAGAAAACTGCAAAGCTTGGTTTATAAAGAAAAAAGCCTACCATTTAAGTTTAAACTTATTGTATTTTTACACTCAAATTTAAGTTGTCTTTTGACTTTAAGAAGCAAAATAAAGGAAAAATTCAAAAAATGAAAATACTATTTGTAATCTCGGCTCTTGGTAAGGGCGGAGCTGAGCGAGTTTTACAGGTTTTGGCAAATCATTTTGTAAAAGACTATGAAATTAAAATTTTAAAATTTGATAGCGATGAGCCGTTTTATGAATTTTCGCAAAAAATCGAAATAAAAAATTTAAATCTAGGCGTTGGAAATTTAGGATTTTTTGGCAACATAAAAAAACGATTTGGCAAAATTTTCGCCCTAAGAAATGAGCTTAAAAACAGCGATGCAGACATCGTAATATCATTTTTGGATAATACAAATATTTTAACACTACTTGCAAATTTTGGCGTTGGTAAAAAAATCATCATAACAGAACACATAAATTATAATTTTTTGCAAGGGTTTTGGCGAGTGCTAAGACGACTAACTTACCCTTTTGCGGACGGCTTAACGGTGCTTACGAAGTATGATTATGAGCGATACCCTTATGTCAAAAATCGCACCATTATGCCAAATCCTATGTTTGAAATACCAGAAATTTCTGGGTTTAAAAAAGAAAATTTAATTTTAAGTGCAGGCAGGTTGATACCGCATAAAGATTTTAAAACATTTTTAAAAGCCCTAAATTTGGTGGATAGTAAGCTTTTAAAAGGCTGGAAAATCGTCATTGCAGGGGACGGAAGTGAGAGAGAAAATTTACAAAATTTAGCTAATGAGCTAAATTTAAATATCGATTTTGTGGGCTTTGTAAGCAACCTGCACGAATACTACGCAAAAGCAAAGATTATAGCGGTAACCAGCACACAAGAGGGATTTTGCAATATCTTAATGGAAAGCATTTATTTTGATATTGCTAGGATTTCCACAGACTGCATAGCGGGTCCTAGCGAACTTATAGAAAGTGGCAAAGACGGCTTTTTATGCGAAGTGGGCGATGAAAAGGGCGTGGCGGAAAAATTAGAAATTTTAATGCGTGATGAAAATTTGCAAGAAGAATTTATAAAAAATGCGAATTTAAGACGAAATGATTTTTTGGCTGAAAATATTTGTAAAAAATGGGTAGATTTTATTAATTTAACTTTGGAGAAAAAATGAACGAAAATCTATTAATTTCAGTAATAATCCCCGTTTATAATGTCGAAAATTTTTTGCATGATTGCTTAAATTCTGTAATTTCGCAAACTTATACAAATTTAGAAATTATTTTAGTCGATGACGGAAGCACGGATAAAAGCGGCGAAATTTGCGATGAATTTGCCACGCAAGATAATCGTATAAAAGTTATTCATAAACAAAATGGAGGTTTGAGTAGTGCTAGAAATGCTGGGCTTGATATAGCAAGAGGTAGATATGTAAGTTTTGTTGATAGCGATGATATTATTGATCAAGATTTTATAAAAATACTTTTTGATTTAGTAAATAAATATAATACGGCTATTGCAATGTGTGGATATAAGAATTTTACAAAAAAAGAACAAATAGAAGAAATTTTGCAATCAAATTTAAAAATTTCAAAAGATGAAAAGTTAAATCAAGAAAGTATTTTTGAAAAAAATTTAAATAGAGACTTATTTTTTGGTATAGGAATTTGGAAAGCACTGTATTCAAAAGAAATTTGGGCGAATTTGCGTTTTCCTATGGGAAAAATTTACGAAGATGTGGCAATTTGGTTTGATATTTTTAACTATTCGCCAACGGCAGTAACTTATAAAAATTTATATTTTTATAGAGTTAGAGAAGGTTCTATTGTTAATTCTTTTTCGAAAAAACATTTAGTCATAGTTGAAAATGTCAGAAAATACACAAATAGTGTAGCCAGGGCTTATCCAAAATTAGCTAAAAAAGCAATTGCTTCGCAGTGCAACAATGCCCTAAATACAGCCTTTAATATCATTAGGGCAAACAAAGCAGATGAATTTAAAAACGAAATTGACGAGCTTCATAAATTCGTGCGAAAAAATTTAAATTTAACATATTTTTTGATACCAAATAAAGCTTATAAAATCGTTATGATGATACTTTTTTATATCTCGCCAAAGCTTTTAAAAGCGTTTTATAAAGCAGTCAAGGCTGTGCGATGAAACCACTAATTTCAGTAATAATCCCCGTTTATAATGTCGAAAATTTTTTGCATGATTGCTTAAATTCTGTAATTTCGCAAACTTATACAAATTTAGAAATTATTTTAGTCGATGACGGAAGCACAGATAAAAGTGGCGAAATTTGCGACGAATTCTCACTGCGTGATAGTCGCATAAAGGTAATGCACCAAAAAAACTCAGGTCAAGCTGTGGCTAGAAATAACGCCCTAAATATTGCTAGTGGCGAATATATTGCATTTGCAGATAGTGATGATTTGATTATCGACGATTACATTAGTTCGCTATTTGATTTGATACAAAAATTCAATACAAAAATTTCAATGGCTAATTACAAAGAATTTACTCAAATTGCTGAAATTTCAACTTTCAAAGATGAAAATAAAAATGAGAAAATTTTAAATAAAGAAGATATTTTTATGGGAAGCTGTATTGGGGATAGTTATTTTATAACTGCTGTTTGGCGATGTTTGTTTCATAGAGATATTTTTGCAAATTTGCGTTTTCCGGCTGGTGAAATTCATGAAGATGTGGCGATTTGGTTTGAAATTTTTAATAACACGCAAAAAATAGCAACAAGCAATAAAAGCATTTATTTTTATAGAAAAAATGTAAATTCGACAACGCAAATTTTAAATGATAGATTTTTTTCTATTATCAAAAATACAGCCAAATTTACAGATTTACTCGAAAAAAAATATCCAAATTTAAAAGGATTTGCAAAATATAAAATGTGTTTAACAATGTTAGTTGCAACAGAGAAAATTTTTCAACCAGAAAATGAAAAATATAGATTTAAAATAGCAGAATTTTATAAATTTATAAGGCAAAATTTAAATCTTAAATTTGCACTCAAACAAGGCAATTTTGGGAAAAAACTGATTTTATACTATATTCACCCAAAACTGTTTGAAGTGGTTTATAAAATTTATAAAAAGATTTAAGGTGAAGCGATGAAAAAACTAAGCGTATTTATTTATTCTATGGCCGGTGGTGGGGCTGAGCGGGTTGTGAGTAATCTTCTGCCAGAACTTTGCAAGGCTTACGAAGTGCATTTGATTTTGATGAACGATAGGATTTTTTATGAAATTCCAAATTCGGTGCAGGTGCATTTCATAGAAAAATCAGCCCCTTTTGAAAATGGCTTAAAAAAGCTAATCAAACTACCATTTTTAGGGCTAAAATATAAAAATTTATGCAAAAGATTAGGCATTGATATTCACTTTGTCTGGATGAATCGCCCTTGTTATGTGGCTGGTTTTGCGCGAATTTTTGGGGATAAAAAACCACTCATCATTAACGAGTGTTCTACGCCAAGCATGCTTTATAAGGAGCCGAATTTCAAATCGAAAATCAGCAAATTTTTGCTTAAATGGCTCTATCCGAAAGCAGATTTTATCTATCCAAATTCGTTTGGGAATTTGTGTGATTTGCGTGATAATTTTGGTATAAATCCCGCTAAAATGGGTGTTTTATACAATGCGCTAAATTTAGACGAAATCGCGCAAAAAGCCTGTGAGCAGGTAGAACAAAAAAAGCCGTTTTTCCTAAGTGTTGGCAGACTTGATGCTGGAAAAAATCACGAGCTTTTGATTCGTGCTTATGCAAAGCTTAAAAATTGTGATAAAGATTTGCTGATTTTAGGAGATGGCGTTTTAAGAGAGCATTTACAAAATTTAATAAACGAGCTAAATTTAGCTAGTCGCGTAAAATTGCTCGGTTTTGATAACAATCCTTATAAATATATGTCAAAATGCTATGCTTTCGTTTTCGTTAGCCTTTTTGAGGGCTTTTCAAATGCGCTAATCGAAGCTTTGGCGTGTGGAAAACTCGTTATTTCAAGCGATCATCAAAGTGGCGCAAGAGAGCTTTTGGGTGATGATGAGTGGGGCGTTTTAGTCGGCGTAAATGATGAAGAGGGCACGATAAAAGCTATGCAAAAAGCGATCGATGAGCCTGAATTTGTAAAAATTTATGAAAAAAAGGCTAAAATAAGAGCCGCTTTTTTTGACAAAAAAAAGATAAGCAAAGATTTAATCTTAAAAATTGAAGAAATCGACAAAGGATATAGGGGTGAATAATAGCGCGCAAAACACGCAAAACGGGGGAAATTTGCCACAACAAAAAGGTGGCGTTTTTAAATTTATTAAAAATTTTGAACTCTCCAAACATTTGTTAATTTTGATTGTTTTAGCTTACGGCGTGAGCGTGATTTTTAGGCTGTATTGGGTGTATTGGGCGAGTGAATACTCTCACATACTTTCGTGGAATAATCAAATCATGATCAACACAAACGACGGATATGCGTTTGCTGAGGGGACAAGGGATTATTTGGCTGGATTTCATCAACAAAATGATTTAAGCTACATTGATTTTCCCTTAGCCAAGCTAACTGCATTATTAGCGCAGATTACGCCATTTTCGCTAGAAAGCCTATTTTTGTATATGCCGGTTGTTTTTTCATCGCTTATCGTCGTGCCGATTTTGCTCATTTCGGCTGAATTCCGCGCCCTTAGGGCTGGATTTATCGGCGCGCTAGTTGCTTGCGTGGCAAACAGCTACTACAACCGCACAATGGCTGGGTATTATGATACCGATATGCTAAATATCGTCTTGCCGATGTTTATCTTGTGGGCGTTTATTAGGGTCTGCACCAAAGGCGATGCTAGGGCGCTGTTTTTTACAGGCGCATTTGGGATTTTTTATCTGTGGTGGTATCCATCTAGCTTTTCGCTAAATGCGATGATGTTAGGCGCGCTAGTGCTTTATACGCTGATTTTTGCGCGCAAAAATTTGGTGAATTACGAAGCAATAATTATATTTTTGCTAGCGATTTGTATGTTCAATTTATATGCTAAAATTTTGCTTTTTTTGGCGATTTTTTATCTTTTTGCATACAAAAAAGAGCTTGTAAATTTTAGAATTTTGCTTGGCGTGGGAATTTTAGTTTTTGCGATTTTTGTTTATTGCGGCGGATTAAATCCGATTATTTTCCAGGCTAAATTTTATATTTTCCGCTCACTCGCGGACAATCCTGACACGGTTTTTCACTTTTTTAATGTCAATCAAACTATCCAAGAAAGCGGTCTGGTGCCAAAAGAGGTCTTCATGCGCCGAATCAGTTCGAGCGTGATTGTCTTCGTGGTGGCGTGCGTGGGATACGCGGTGCTGTGTTTTAGGCACAAAGAGTTTTTGCTCTCACTGCCACTTTTGCTTTTGGGCTTTGCAGCAAACAAAGCTGGGCTTAGATTTACCATTTATGCTGTGGGCGTAATGGGGCTAAGCTTTGGGTATATTTTGTATTTTTCGGTAAAACGGCTAAATTTGCCAAAATTTGCCGGTCGTATTATCTTGCTAGCCTTAACTATTTTGGCACTTTATCCGGCGTGGCAACACATCAAAGCATACACCGTCGAAACTGTCTTTTTCAAAAGCGAGGTTGAGGTTTTAGACAAGCTCAAAACTATCGCCGATCGCGAGGATTACGCGCTTGCGTGGTGGGATTATGGCTATGTCATAAGGTATTATTCCGATGTCAAAACCCTAATCGACGGAGGTAAGCACCTAGGCAACGACAACTACCCGGTAAGCTTCGCGCTTTTGGCTGATCAATACAGCTCAGCGCACATGGCGCGCGTAGATGTCGAATATACAGAGCGAAATTTCACCGAGAAATTTCCAAATAAAATAAAGCAAATTTTAGCTGATTACAAGCTCGATGATTTCAATGCGTTTTTGCTAAATTTAAGCCTGCCAGATTTCAAAACACCAGCCAAAACGCGCGATATTTATTATGTCTTACCAGATCGCATGATGAGCATACTCTCGACCGTGTCGCAGTTTTCAAACATCGACATAACCACAGGCAAAATGAAAAAAGATAAAATTTTCATTGCTAGTGAGAGGTTTTGGCAAGATGAGAGCGGTATAACTATGGATAATGGTATCAAAATCGCAAATAACTTGCTTAGCATAGAGGCTGAGGGCAATAAATTTCCGATAAATACATTTTTTGAAACCAGCCACAACGCTAGTGGCAAACTCGAAGTCAAAGAGATCAAAGTCGATAGTTCGGCGCAATTTTCGATAATTTATATGAAGGATTATGGTAGATTTTTGTTGCTTGATAGAGAAATGCTAAATTCGACCTATATTCAGCTTTTTGTGCTCGAACGCTATAAAAGCGATCTTTTCGAGCCTGTGGTCATAAGCCCAGCTGTGAAAGTTTATAGATTAAAGAAATAAAATGGCGAAATTTGGTTTTTTATCACACTCTGATATGAGCAAGGCGAAAAGTCGCAAACTGCTTTGCGACGAGCCGCAGCGAACGCCGCAGTCGCGTTGTGGTGTAGCCACAGCGACAAGGCGGGGGTTGGCGAAGTTTTTGGTAACTAAATTTTACGCTATTGCAAAATTCTTTAAAAATTATGAAATTGCAAACTTCGCCAACGGCTCATATCGTTTTGCAAATTTATCTTTAAATTTAAAGGCGTATTAAATGGCGAAATTCGGTTTCCTTTCACACTCTGATATGAGCATTTATTTTTTCAGAGCGCCCATTATGCGGGAGTTACAGCGTCTTGGTCACGAGGTTTTTGCGATAGCGCCACGCGGAAATTATACGGCGGATTTGGAAAAAGAATTTATTAGCGTTAATTATGATTTAGACAAAGCAAGTCTAAATCCGCTCAAAGTATCGCAAAATACGGCAAATTTAGCTAGAATTTTAAAAGAGTTAAATTTGGATTTTTTGCAAACTTCGGCGCACAAATCAAATGTTTTTGGCACATTTGCAGCCAAAAAGGCTGGAATTTCGCGTGTGTTAAATTTAGTCGAGGGGCTAGGAAGCTTTTATATCGACACTGACCTTAAATCTCGCATGGTCAAATTTAGCATTGAAATGCTCTATAAAAGGGCATTTGCGTTAAGTGATGGGTGTATTTTTGTAAATGACGCCGATCCTGATTATATGCTCTCTCACGGACTTATTAGCGAGAATAAAATTTTTCGCATTAAAAGTGTCGGCGTAAATAGCGAAATTTTCGACGAAAACGCTCACGAGCGCGCGAGCCTGCCTGAGATTACAAAGGGCAAAAAAATCGTGCTAATGAGCGGTCGTGCGCTGTGGCATAAAGGAATTGCCGAATTTTACAAAGCCGCTGAAATTTTAAAAGAGCGAAAAGACGCTTGTTTTGTCTTCGCAGGCGATGTTTTTGCGGGAAATAAAAGCTCGGCTGATGAGGCGTTTTTGCGCTCTGGAAATGTCGTTTGGCTAGGGTGGAGAGATGATGTGGCGGCGCTTTATAAGGCGTGCGATATTTTCGTGCTTCCAAGCTACAAAGAGGGCTTTCCGCGCACCGTTTTGGAGGCTATGAGTATGAGTAGGCCTTGCGTGGTAAGCGATGTGAGTGGCTGTATCGAGGCTGTGAGCGATGGCGTAAATGGGCTAATCTGCAAGGCCAGAAACGCGAGCGACTTGGCTAGAAAGATTGAAATGCTACTTGATAATGAGAGTTTGGCGCGCAAAATGGGGCAAGCTGGGCGCAAAATGGTGGTCGAAAACTACGATGAGAAAATCATAGCGAAAAAATATATTGAAATTTACAGGAAATTTATCGATGTATAGGGCATTTTTCAAACGATTTTTGGACTTTTTTGGCGCACTTTTTTTGATAATTTTGACTTCGCCACTTATGGTTGTAACATATTGTCTAATCCGCAAAAACATAAGCAAAAGCGCGATTTTCACGCAATCCAGGCCGGGGCTTGACGAAAAAATTTTTAAAATTTACAAATTTAAAACTATGAGCGATGAGCGAGACGCAAACGGCAAACTTTTAAGCGATGAACTACGCCTAAATGAATACGGCAAAAAAATCCGTGCTTTAAGTTTGGACGAACTACCACAACTTTTCAATGTCCTAAAAGGCGATATGAGTTTTATCGGACCTAGACCTTTGCTTGTAGAATACCTGCCGCTTTACAACGAAGAGCAAAAACTTCGCCACAGCGTGCGACCGGGCATAACGGGGTTGGCGCAAGTAAATGGGCGAAATGCCATTAGCTGGGCGAAAAAGTTTGAATTCGACAGCTTTTACGCTAAAAATTTAAGTTTCGCGCTAGATTTGAAAATCGCACTTTTAACCATAAAAAAAGTTATCAAAAAAGACGGCGTTAATAAAGACGGCATGGCGACAACGGAGAAATTTAATGGAAAAAACTAAAATTTATATTTACGGCGCAAGCGGTCATGGCAAGGTCGTAGCAGATGTCGCAAAAAGCGCAGGTTATAAAGAAATCATTTTTTTAGATGATAACGGCGAGTTAAAATTTAGTCCTGATTTACCGAAATTTCCCGTTATAATCGCAATCGGCGATAATAAAATTAGAGCAAATTTGCAAAAAAAAGTTAGTGAAGCAGGATTTGAGCTAGCCACACTTATCCATGAAACTGCCGTGATTTCGCCCACAGCTAAAATCGGGCGTGGCGTGGTTATCATGCCAAATGTCGTGGTAAATGCAGATGCGATTATCGGCGACGGGGCGATTTTAAATTCAGCTTGTGTAATCGAGCATGATTGCGTAGTGGGCGAGTTTAGCCACATTTGCCCGCGCGTGAGCGTGGCTGGAAATACCAAAATCGGGCGTGGCGTGTGGCTTGGGATCGGCTCGTGCGCGATTCAGGGTATAAATATCGGCGAGGGCTCATACATAGGGGCTGGAAGCGTCATCATCTCAGATATCGCCCCATTTAGCCTAGCTTACGGCAGCCCAGCGAGAATAATTAAAAGAATTTAATAAATTTAATTTCGTATGAAATTAAGTGAAATTTGCTATTTATTATTTCAAAAAATTTCATAGTGATAACTTGGATAAATTGTGCGAGAAGTTTATTGCGGACGAAATGAGATTAAGTAAGCACCAAAGGCTTAATGACCGTAAACACTTTCTATCAAAAAAGGACAATTTTAAAAATACAAACGAGTGTAAAATTTTGTGAGATTTTAGTTTTCTTTATCGAATTTTTTCGCTATTTTGCAGAGTTCATCGTGGTTTTGTTTGCTTTTAGCGATAATATCATCAATCGCCAAACCTTGCATTATCACGCGATATAAATTCGGTCTAGTCTTTTTCCAGTTTCGCAAAGTTTGCACATTTACACCAAGAAACCCTGCAATATCTCGTTTCGTCATTTTTCACCTACTTTTTTTGTGAAAAAGCTTATAAAAAATGTTTTTAAAATCTAACAGCATAACATTTAGCTATTTTTATTTTAAAAAGCATAAATATTAGGTTTTTTAGTAAAAATTTAGTATAATACATGAAAAAAACAAAAGGATTGAACGATGAGAGTAAGAGATTGGCCTTTTAAAAATAATAAGAAAACAAAATTGTTTGATAATGGGCAATTTGTAGTCGCTAGTGGTATAGACGATATTAGTGAAAATGAAATTTACGCTATGTGTTGGAAAAAAATAAACACAAGCAAAAATGACTTAGCTGCAAAAATAGGAACACCTAGTAAATCTTGCACATGCTACGAAAATCCTAGTAGGCTATGGGTTAAATTTCCATCAAATAAATTCGCCGAAGATTTTTTAAAACTATTGGAAAATGATGATAATTGGGAAGATATAAAAAATATTCTTATTGACAAATACAAAAGTGTAAAGCAAGATGACGATGAGCATGAGCTGTTTTTAGAAAATAAATTTGTAAAAATTTTTGATTTGAACCATTTTGTTGTTGCTTTTGGAAAAAATAGTTTTGCCGAAAAAGAAGATTTTATCATTGCGGTTCGTTGGGATTTGGATACCAGAGGACTTTATGATACAACTGTTGGTTATCCTAATAAGCTCTGTGATAAATGCAAAACAAAAAATATAAAAATGTGGATTAAAATCCCAGATAATGCCGTTTATGGTTTTCTAAAATTGCTTTATAAAGATCCTAATACTGAAAATTTTCTAAAAGATAACAAAGAGTTCATTAGGGAGTTGGAAAAATGAGAAATATATTTATTTTTTTGACAATTTTTATATTTATAGGTTGCGGAGATGACGGGCAACCAAGCGATGTGGCTGATTATGTAAAATCATATCACAAAAATGGTAAGTTAAAAATGGAATTGCCTGTTGATAAAAATGGAAAACCTCATGGTATTTCAAAATCATACGATGAAGATGGAGAGTTAGTCATGAAAATGATTGCTGAACATGGTAGCCCTGTTGAAACTATAATATATTTGAATGGAAAAATTTTAGAACACAAAAAATATACAGGTTGTAAATTTAGCGGAGATATAGACAAGCCTTGTTATGAAATTGCATATTTTTTAGATGGAACAATAAGATATGAGGGTATTGCCAATGAAAAAGATGAATTTATTTATAAAGAATATTATGATAATGGAATATTGGCTAGAAATATCGAAAAAACATTAGAACAAAAAACAGATACGGAATTTTTCAAAAATGGTAATAAAATGCTTGAAAAAATAACCAGTAAAGATTTGTATAAAGAAACACATTGGTATGACAATAAAAATTTGCAAAGCGAATTGATTAAACAAGGTGCTTCAACCGAAGATAAAAATTATTATTTAAATGGAAATTTAATGAGTATTAAAAAAACAGAAAATGAAGTAATAATTCTAGATGAATTATATGAAGAGGACGGAAAGATACATAAAAGATGCGATAAATTTTTTTGCATAGAATATAATAAAAGTGAAATGATAGAGAAATTTTATTCAGATGAATGGCAATGTTTTGATTATGAGAAAAACAATGAAATACTTTGCTATTTTACAAAAGATAGGTATCAAATAGCAGGAACAATATTTTATAAAACAAATTTTGATGAATTGGGTAATTTTTTAAGAAAAAATAATGGAGAAATTTATTTTACAGATATAGCAAAACGAGTTAAAGAAGTGTCTGTTTTAAAGTATGTAAATGCGTATTATGGATACGAGAATAGAGATTATTTATCGGAAAATAAATTTGAAGATGGAAAAATAAAAGAAATCAATGTTTATGACTCGAGAAATAGATCGTTTAGTAATTTTAAAAAAGACAAAGAAAAGGCAAAAACTAAATTTGATGAAAATGAACAAATTATTTACAAACAACAAGATTGGGTAGATGATGAAAAAATGTTTGAATTAATAAATATGCTTTTTCCAGTTGCTTCTAGCAGTCGTGGATGTTACTATAACGGTGCAAATGGTGGTTTATCTAATTATACATGTTCTTTGGAAGATAATGTTGTTAATTGTAAAGTTTATGATATATGGGGAAATTTAAGAGCTGACTTAAATTTTTCAAATTTTGATTTTGAAAAACCAGTAAAAGAATCTATATTTTATGAATTTGACATATTTCCAAAAGCAAAAAGTGTCGATGATTACTGTTATTTTATGCAAGATACTAGTATGATTAAAGCTAATAAGTCTAATACGCAATACAATCTAGAAAATATTAGATTTGTGCCGACAAAATGTGAGTTTTATGATGATGAATATACTTGCACTTCAATTAGATATAAAACCCCAAATAGCAATGATTGGAGAATGGGTTTGACATCATTATCTCATGGTGGAGATAAAGTTTTAAATTACGAATGGGGTGGATATTTTTCAATGAAAGATGAATTTAAATATAGTGATAGATACAAGCGTTATGAAACAAAAAAAGTTACTTTTACTAAAATAGGTGATTACGAAGATAATAAAATTCAAAAAATTTTGGGAAATAATAATAAAACAATGAAAGCTAATAAAAAAATAAATGAAAACGATATAGTTGTTTCGTTTCAAAAAATTTTTAACGATATTAAGGCTTATTATGACACGCATAAAGAACTTGCCGACTCGTTAGATAAAATGACAAATTTTAAATTTTCTTATACTGGTTACACTATGAATGGGAATTTGCTGGGTTCAATTCTTACAAATGGTAAAGATTGTTTTGAAGTAGTAACAGCAGAATATGATGGTTTGATTATGGTTATAAATTTTGGTAAAGATTATGAGGAGAAAATTTGCAAACAAATTTATAAAGACGAAAGTATAAATTCGTTTTTATCGCAAGGAGAATTTTACGAATCATTAAACGGTCCTGCATGGCAATTTAATTTTTAAGAAGTATCGTAGGCTGGGTATCCTTACCCGCCTAATGGTTAAACAAGTAAAATTTAATCCTTATTTTATTCATTAAATTTAAAATTTAATAAATGCAAAAATTTGGTGGGCGAGGGCTCACTATACGGCTAACTCTTAGAGAATTTTTACAAATTGCCGGTTTAAAAAAAGCAAAATTTATAAATTTGCAAATTTTACAAAACAGCAAAAATAAAAATCATAAATTTATTTAAAAGTGGTAAAATAACGGCTTTTAAATTTTTAAATTTGCAATTTTTTGGTTGCAAATTGCCTAAAAATTAGGCTAAATTTATAAATTTCATCGAAAGAGAGAAAATGGCAAGAATATTTTTAAGCCCCCCAAATATGGGCGGAAACGAATTAGAATACATAAAAAAAGTTTTTGAAAGCAACTACATCGCGCCACTTGGCGAGTATGTTAATAGATTTGAAAAATCAGTTTGCGATTACACTGGCGCGAAATCAGCCCTCGCGCTAAATGCCGGCTCAGCCGCACTTCATCTAGCCCTACGAACGCTAGGCATAAAAGACGGCGATGTGGTGCTGGGATCGACTTTTACCTTTATGGCGAGCCTTAATCCAATCTTTTATGAGCGTTGCGTCCCTGTGCTAATCGACAGCGACGAAGGCTGGAATCTAAGCCCCGAGCTTCTAAAAAAGGCAATCAAACTAGCGCCCAAAAAACCAAAAGCCCTAATCCCGACCCACCTTTACGGACAGGCTGCGAAAATGGACGAGATAATGGAGATTTGCGAAAATGAAAATATCGCCGTTATTGAAGACGCAGCTGAGGCACTTGGCGGATTTTACAAGGGCAGGGCGCTTGGCACGATTGGCGCGTGTGGCGCGCTAAGCTTTAATGGCAACAAAATCATCACCACAAGTGGTGGCGGAATGCTAATTTCGAACGACGAAGCCTTAATCGCCAAAGCAAGGTATTATAGCACGCAAGCCAGAGAGCCACTTTTGCATTATGAGCATTTGGATTATGGCTATAACTACCGATTAAGCAATGTTTTAGGCGCGATTGGCGTGGGACAAATGGAAGTTTTGGAAAAACGCGTAGAGCGAAAAAGAGAAATTTTCGCACTTTATAGTGAGCTTTTAAAAGACTGCGCCGAGTTTATGCCAGAAATCGAAAATTCACGCGGAAACAGGTGGCTTACAACCTTAGTTTTCAAAGAAAAAAATGCTCACTTACGCGTAATCGACGCACTCAATAAAGCCGATATCGAAAGCCGTCCGCTATGGAAGCCAATGCACATGCAGCCAGTTTTCAAAGGCGCATTAAGCGTGGTTGATGGCACGAGCGAGGATCTATTTAGTCGCGGAATTTGTCTGCCAAGCGGAAGCGATATGAGCGACGAGCAGGTCGCAAAAGTCGCCGAAATTGTAAAGAAAAGCTTATGATTTTTAGACCGACCAAGCTCAAACGCTTCGCATTTTTTCTGATTTTAGATATTTTAATCTCAATTTTTAGCGTCGCAATCGCCTTTGTTTTGCGTTTTAGTGGCGATATCCCAAATGAATTTTACAAAGGCTTATTACTAAGCGCGACCCTAATTACCGCTATTCGCATTGCGTATTTGTGGTTTATGAAAATTTACCTTGTGCCGTGGCGATTTTTCGGGCTTTACGAAGCGCGCAAAATTTTCTACACGCACATTTTCACGGCTTTGACATTTTTGGCGGTTTTCTTTTTAATGGAGAATATTTTCAACCCCTTCCCGCGCTCTGTGATTGCCATAGATGCGGCGATTTGCTTTATTTTAATCAGTGGCGTAAGAATCGCAAAACGCATGTTTTTGCTCCACGAAAAGTCAAATTTTAACGCCAATGAACCATGCGTCGTCGTGGGCGCGACTAGCAAAACTGTGCATGTGCTAAAAGGTATGCGCCAACACCACATAAACTACTATCCTGTGGGCGTTGTCGATGGCAGAAAAGAGCTAGTTGGCACATATTGTGAAAATTTCGTCGTGCGTGCAAAAAGCACAATCCCAGAAATGATAAAAGAAAGTGGCGCCAAAACCGCTATCGTGGCACTTTCGCTGCACCCAGAAGATCTCAAAGAGCTCTACGACGAGCTAGTCGCGTATGGGCTAAAAGATATCAAGCTATTTTCGCTATTAGAAAACGAGCAGAAAAAAATCCGCGACATTTCGATCGAAGACCTGCTCGCGCGCAAACCAAAGGATTTGGACAAAGAGGCGATTAAAAATTTCATCGACGGCAAGGTTGTTTTAGTAACTGGCGCAGGTGGCACGATAGGAAGCGAGATTTGCAAACAATGCTTGAATTTCGGTGCAAAACGGCTGATTATGGTCGAGCATAGCGAATTTAACCTTTATCAAATCAACGAAGCCACGAACGCAGATTCTCGCAACGAGTTAAAAATGATAAATATCGTTTATCGCGATGAATTCGATGAAATTTTTGCCGAATTTAAGCCTGATGTCGTGGTGCATGCAGCAGCGTATAAACATGTGCCACTTTGCGAATTTAATCCGCATCTAGCGGTGAAAAACAATGTCCTTGGCACGAAAAATGTCGTGGATTTATCCAAAAAACATGGTGTTAAAAAGGTCGTTTTGATCTCCACTGATAAGGCCGTGCGCCCTACAAATATCATGGGTACGACAAAGCGAATTTGCGAGCTTTATAGCCTAAATTCGAGTGATGAAGCCACTCAAATCGTGGCTGTGAGATTTGGAAATGTGCTAGGAAGTAGCGGAAGCGTAATCCCGAAATTTAAACGCCAAATCGAAGCAAACGAGCCACTCACCGTTACACACCCTGATATCGTGCGGTATTTTATGCTAGTGAGCGAAGCTTGTCAGCTAGTGCTTCAAGCAGCCTCAATCGCCAAAGGTGGGGAGCTTTTCGTGCTTGATATGGGCGAACCTGTCAAAATCGCAGACCTTGCCAAACGCATGTTGCAGTTAGCCGGAAAAGAGGAGCTTGGGATTAAATTTGTAGGACTTCGTCCCGGCGAGAAGCTTTACGAGGAGCTTTTGATCAACGAAAACGACAAAAGCACGAAGTATCAATCAATCTTTGTTTCAAGCTTTACAAAATACGATTTAGAAAAGCTAAATTTGCAAATTTCAGAGCTTGTAAATGCGCAAAACTGCGAAGTTGCAAGCAAACTCAAAGAGATTGTGCCGGAATTTGACCATAAATTGAATAAGGATTGATTTTGATAGGGATTGTTGATTATGGTGCTGGAAATATACGAAGCGTGAAAAACGCCCTTAGCTTTTGTGGGGCGAAATTTGAGCTAGTGAGCGAGCCAGAAAACCTTTTAAAATGTGATAAAATTTTACTTCCTGGCGTTGGGGCGTTTGGCGAAGCAATGGCTAAACTAAAAAGCGCAAATTTAGACGAAGCGATAAGAGAATTTGTCGCAAGTGGGCGGTATTTTTTAGGAATTTGCCTTGGTATGCAACTTCTCTTTGACAAAAGCGAAGAATTTGGTTCAAGCGCTGGGCTTGGGATAATTAGTGGCGAAGTGGTGAAATTTGATGAGAGCAAATTTAGCGAGAGTTTAAAGATCCCGCACATGGGCTGGAATACACTAGAATTTACGCGCGAGACGCCCATAAATTCGGGGCTTGAAAGCTCTGTTTATGCGTATTTCGTGCATTCTTATCACGCGCTTTGCGATGAAGAGTTTATCCTAGCAAAGACGGCGTATGGGTATGAATTTCCTAGCGCGGTTTGCAAGGAAAATGTCTTTGGCTTTCAGCCACACCCCGAAAAAAGCCACGAAAATGGTATAAAAATAATTAAAAATTTCACGGAGTTATAATGGAAATTTTACCTGCGATTGATTTAAAAGAAGGCCTTGCTGTGCGCCTTAGCAAGGGCGAAATGGGGAGTGCTAAAATTTATTCAAAAACCCCTTGGGAATTAGCTAAAAAATTCGAAGACATGGGGGCGAAATACCTGCATTTGGTAGATTTAGACGGAGCGTTTGCAGGAGAGCCGATAAATTTCAAAACGATTGAGAAAATCGTAAATTCGACAAATTTAAAGGTCGAAGTGGGCGGTGGAATCCGCGATGAAAAGCGCATAAAAGACTACCAAAATTTGGGCGTTTATAGATTTATTTTAGGCTCAGTTGCGCTAAAAAATCCAAATTTTGTCAAAGAAATGTCGCCAAAATACAATATCGTCGTAGGAATCGACGCGCTTGGTGGCATGGTCGCAACCGAGGGCTGGGCAGATGTGAGTAGCATCAAGGCGACTGATTTGGCTAAGCTTTACGCAGGAGCGGGAGTGGGCGCGATAATCTGCACGGATATCGGCAAAGATGGTATGCTATGTGGCGTAAATGTGGGATTTACCGAAGCAATCGCCGAAGCTAGCGGGATTGATACAATCGCAAGTGGCGGTGTGAAGGACATTAGCGATATTTTAGCGTGCAAAAACAGCGGCAAAATCGCGGGCGTGATTGTCGGCAAGGCATATTACGAGGGCAGTATAGATTTAGAAAAAGCGTTTAAAATTTTGTGATATCGTAATGGCTTTTAAGGTTTTGAGATGAAAGAATTTTATAATGAAATGAGTGTAAAGAGCCAAAACGGCTTGGAATTTTTCAAAGATTTTGTCTTTGAGCTTGGGATTTCGTGCGTTGAAGAGCGCGAGGGCGAGTTTATCGTGCGCGATGAGGATAGCCTAGAAATGGTGAAATTCGCGTTAATCGAATTTAAAGAAGCCTTGCAAAAATCCACAGGGGCGCAAATTTCGCTAGAAATCGAAATTTCGCAAAAGAAAAATCAAGATTGGATAAACGAGTATAAAAAGGGCGTTGAGCCGATTGAGGTGGGTAAATTTTATGTCCGCCCTAGTTGGTGCGAGAGCAGAGCAGGGCTAATCGATATTTTAATTGACCCGGCACTTGCCTTTGGCTCAGGGCACCACGAGAGCACAAATATGTGTTTGCAAATTTTAAGCGAGATTACCAAAGAGGGCGCAAAAGCCCTTGATGTGGGCTGTGGAAGCGGAATTTTGAGTATCGCGATGAAAAAGCTTGGCGCAAATGTCAGCGCGTGCGATACTGACGAGCAAGCCACTGATGCTAGCGTGCAAAATGCGCAAAAAAACGGCGTGAGCTTGGATAAAATTTGGACAGGAAGTATCGCAGGAGCGGGTGAAAAATACGATTTAGTCGTAGCAAACATAATCGCTGATGTGATTTTGATACTAGCTAGCGATTTGAAAAACGCACTAAATCCGGGCGCACACCTCGTGCTTTCTGGAATTTTAGAAAATTACAAAGATAGAATAAAATCTGCATTTTCGGATTTGCGCTTCGTGAAAATGGAGCAAAAAAACGAGTGGTGTAGCTTTGTTTATGAGAAAGGTGAAAATGAATAATCAAAATAACAAAAATCAACAAAACGGCGGAGGAAATTTTTTCAACAAAAATCCTATTGGTATGTTTGTGGTTTTTGCGCTGATTTTAATTGTAATTTTTAGGGCAATTAGCCCAAATGGTGGCGGTTTTGGCGATGGTGCGACCCTTGGAAATTTGGGCGTGGGACAGACTAGAAATGTCAGCTACTCAGAGCTAAAATCACAGCTTAAAACAGCTCAAATTTCAATGGTTTCTATCGGCAAAACCACGATAAAAGCCCAAAGTGGCGATACAATGTATGTGGCTCAAAGGGTCGATGATAACGAGCTTGTGAGTATTTTAGAGAGCAGAAATATCCCTTATGGCGCATATAACGAAACAAATTTACTCACAGATTTGCTTTTTAGCTGGGTTTTACCGCTTGTGATTTTCTTTGGAATTTGGATGTTTTTGGCAAATCGCATGCAAAAAAATATGGGTAGCGGTATGCTAGGAATCGGCAGTTCGAAAAATTTAATGAGCGCAGAGAAGCCAAATGTCAAATTTAGCGATGTCGCCGGTGTCGAAGAGGCCAAAGAAGAGGTCAAAGAGATAGTCGATTTCCTCAAAAATCCTGAGCGATACATAAGCTTGGGAGCGAAAATCCCAAAAGGCGTCTTACTTGTAGGCCCTCCTGGCACGGGTAAGACACTGCTTGCAAAGGCTGTCGCAGGCGAGGCCGATGTGCCGTTTTTTTCGATTTCGGCTTCTAGCTTTATAGAGATGTTTGTGGGCGTGGGCGCAAGTAGGGTTAGAGATTTGTTCGAAACAGCCAAAAAACAGGCGCCCGCGATTGTTTTTATCGATGAGATTGACGCGATTGGAAAAAGTAGAAATTCAGGTGGAATCGGCGGCGGAAACGACGAGAGAGAGCAGACTCTAAACCAGCTTTTAGCCGAAATGGACGGCTTTGGCACAGAATCTAGCCCAGTCATCGTCCTAGCTGCGACAAACCGCCCAGAAACGCTTGATGCTGCGCTTTTGCGCCCGGGTAGATTTGATAGGCAGGTTTTGGTCGATAGACCTGATTATGACGGCAGAATCGCGATTTTAAAGGTGCATATGAGAGATGTCAAATTTGCCCGTGATATCGATATCGAAGATATTGCGCGCCTTACCGTGGGCTTTGCGGGAGCGGATTTGGCAAATATCATAAACGAAGCTGCGCTTTTGGCAGGTCGAGAGGCGAAAAAAGAGGTCGAGCAAAAAGATCTGCTTGAAGCAATCGAGCGCGTGGCGATAGGATTAGAAAAAAAATCGCGCCGCGTAAATCCTGTGGAGAAAAAAATCGTCGCTTACCACGAGAGCGGTCATGCACTCATCGCCGAGCTTACCAAAGGCGCAATGCCAGTTAGCAAGGTTACGATTGTTCCGCGCGGGCTTGGTGCAGCTGGATATACGCTAAATTCGCCGTTTGAAAATAGGTTTTTGCACCAAAGATATGAAATTTTCGCTGAAATTGATGTTTTACTCTCTGGTAGGGCGGCCGAGGAGGTATTTTTGGGCGAGATTACAGACGGGGCTAGTAATGATTTACAACGCGCTACTGATTGGCTAAAATTTATGGCGGCCAAGGTCGGTATGACAGACGAGCTAGGTTTAATCGTGCTTGAAAAACAGCAATATTCGTTTTTAAATGGCGGTCAGAGCATTAAGGATTATAGCGAGGAAACAGCTGTCAAAATCGACAACTATGTCCGCACGAAGCTCGATGAACGCTATAAAGCTGTGAAAGAGACCTTGCGAGTTTATGCGCCTGCAATCGAGGAAATGGTAAAAACTCTGTATGAAAAAGAGACCGTCGCTGGCGAGGTTATCGTGGAGATTATCGATAAATTCGAAAAAGAAAACAACTTGCCGACGCGTTTGGTGCGAAATTTAGCCAAAGAAAATTCAGAAGAAGAGGCGTAAAATGGAAGAAGAAAGAGGAAAATTAGTATATATTTTGCCAAATCTTTTCACCGCAGCTAGTATATTTTTGGCTATGCTTAGCATTTTTGCCTCGATAAACGGCCATTATGCTAGCGCGATTGCGTATATAATTTTTTCTTTGATTTTTGACGGACTTGACGGGCGCGTGGCAAGGCTCACGCACACGACGAGCAAATTTGGCGTAGAATTTGACAGCCTTGCCGATATAGTGGCGTTTGGCGTGGCGCCAGCAGTGCTATTTTATTTCGTAATCGGCAAGGATTATGGGCAGGTCGGCACGCTAATTAGCGCGCTGTATGTGATTTTCGGCGCTGTGAGGCTAGCGAGATTTAATGTCACTGTGGGCACCTACGAGCCTAATGTTTTCATCGGTCTGCCGATCCCAACTGCGGCTATTACGATTGCTGTGTGGATTGGGATTTACCTCAAATACGAGGTTTCGTCCGTGTGGGGTGGCGTATTTATCATCGGCATGGCAATTTTGTCGTTTTTAATGGTTAGCAATATCCGCTTTCCAAGCTTTAAAAAGATAAATTTAAAACGGCCAAATGCGATTAAAATTTTGGTTTTACTCATTGTGGTGTTTTTTTCGTGTCTGTATCTTTTTAAGCTCGAATTCCCTGCATTTATCATTTTGCTATACATAGGATACGGGCTCGTGCGCGCGGGGCTAACGCTTATCGGGGTTAAATTTAACAAACAAAGCAAAGAGAACTAAATAATAAAATTTATCAATTCCAACTAAATTTAAGCCTAAAATTGCTATAATCGCCAAATTTTATCAAATGAAAGGGTAGGTTATGGATAAAAATAAAATTATTATTTTTGATACGACATTGCGCGACGGCGAGCAAAGCCCGGGCGCTTCGATGAATACAGAAGAAAAAATCCGCCTTGCACTCCAATTAGAAAAACTCGGCGTCGATGTTATAGAGGCTGGGTTTGCAGCGGCTAGTCCGGGGGATTTCGACGCGATTAATCAAATCGCAAAGGCTACTAGCAAGATTAGGGTTTGTTCGCTATCTCGCGCGCTCGAAAACGATATCAAGGCCGCAGCACAGGCTATCGCGCCAGCGAAATTTCAGCGCATACACACCTTCATCGCCACTAGCCCGATTCACATGGAATTTAAGCTAAAAATGAAGCCCGATGAGGTCATCAAACGCGCAGTTGCGGCTGTGCAATACGCGAAGACTTTCACAGATGATGTGGAGTTTAGTTGCGAGGATGCGTGTAGAAGCGATGTGGGCTTTATGAAGGAAATTTGCGAGGCGGTTATCGGCGTGGGCGCAACTACGATAAATTTACCAGACACCGTGGGATATCGCTTGCCAAATGAAATTTACGCTATTTTTAAACAAATGGTCGAATTTATAGATGGTAGAGCGATAGTATCAGCTCACAATCACAACGATTTAGGGCTTGCCACAGCAAACACACTAGCGTGCATTGAAGCTGGCGCGCGCCAAGTCGAATGCACTATAAATGGCCTTGGCGAGAGGGCTGGAAATACTGCGCTCGAAGAGATTGCAATGGTCGTAAAAACCAGAAATGACCATTTCTCGCCACTTTATACGGATATAAATTTCAAAGAAATTTATCCTTCAAGCCGTATAGTCGCAAGTATCACAGGTATCGAACCACAGCCAAATAAGGCAATCGTGGGCAAAAATGCCTTCGCGCACGAAAGCGGAATCCACCAAGACGGCGTTTTAAAACACCGCGAAACTTACGAGATTATGAAGGCCGATGATATCGGGCTGGATAAAAACTCTCTCGTGCTTGGCAAACACAGCGGACGCCACGCTTTCAAGGACAAATTAATCGCCCTTGGCTATGAGTTAGACGACGAACAATTGCAAGTGGCGTTTGAGAAATTTAAAATTTTAGCCGATAGCAAAAAAGATGTCTATGACGAGGATTTAAGAGAGCTTGTAAATGACGAATTTATGGGCGCTAAAACCAAGGCTTACGAGATTGCACTTCTTAGCTCAAATGGCTGCAATAAAGGCCACGCAAGCGCGGCTGTCACGCTAAATCACGATGAAATTTTGCTAAGCGATAGCGCGCTTGGAAATGGTGGGGTTGATGCGATTTTTAAAGCGATTGATCGCATAAGCAAGGTTAGCGGTGAGCTCAAAGATTATCAAGTCAAGGCCGTATCCAAAGGCAAAGATGCTCTTGCCAAAGTAACCGTTAAGGTCGAATTTGAGGGCACTGGCGCGATTATGGGGCATGGGCTTGATGTCGATACGATGCTGGCCTCAGCCAAGGCTTATGTCGGCGCACTAAATACATATTTAGCTTCGAAAAAATAAAATTCATAAAGTGGCGAAATTTGGGCGAATTTTGCCACTTTTTTAAACTAATTAAAAGCAAAATTTCACTAGAATACCGCACTCAAAATGTTCTTAGTAGGGGACAGATCCGAAAGGCGTTTTGAAATTTTATTTTGGAGACTTTTATGAAAAAAGTTTTGGTTTTACTTTTCGCGCTTTGTGGCGCAGCATTCGCAGGTGAGGAGCTTAGCGCTTATACTCAAATCGTATCATACTCAGCAATCGCTGTTGGTATCGTTCTTGGTTTTGCCGCTCTTGGTGGCGCTGTTGGTATGGGCAATGCAGCTAATGCAACAATCCTTGGTATCGCTCGCAACCCAAGCGTAGCTAGCAAACTATCAACTACAATGTATATTTCGCTAGCGATGATCGAAGCACAAGTTATTTATGCGCTTGTTATCGCATTTATCTTGCTTTTCGCTAATCCTTTCGTTACAGACGCTCTTACAAAAGCAGCTGCGTAATCACTCGCCCGCATCTTCGCGGGCTTTCTCATGCGACCATGGTGGAATTGGTAGACACGCTATCTTGAGGGGGTAGTGCGCTTCGCGTGTGCGAGTTCAAATCTCGCTGGTCGCACCATAAATTTTATTCAAATTTACTATTTCAAATTCGCCCATTAACGAAATTAAACAAAAATCACATTTCTATCCTATGTCAAAAAACAATAATGTAAATATAATTTATGTGTTTTAATTTTTAAATCTAATTTAAAAAAAAAAGGGGGGGGTATAATGGCTGAATTTTTTAAAAAAGGTCATGTTGTGTATGAAATAAAAAATAAAAAATCATTTCAAACGATAAAACCTAAGCAAACTTCAAAGATAGATGAATTTTATAAAATCAAAAAAGATTTTTTAGTTGCTAATGCGATTTTGATTTTCGGCTTGGTTCTTAAAGTGTTTTTTGAAAATTCAGATGATACGAGTATAGGTAAATTTTTTCTATTCATTGGGGGGTTATGTAGAATTTATGTGATTTATATGATTGGCAAATTTGCAAGCAGCAAAAAACTATTTGCATTTTTCATAGCATCAGGCATAGGGTCTAACTTGCTAGGAGGCGCAATTTTAGTAACGCAAGAATCAGCCTTATCTATTTCTATCGTCGCTGGAATATGTGGTGTTACTTGCTTTCTTTTTTACAAAGAAATGGTTGAAATTCTTCTTCAAAAGCTATTTTATATCCCATTTTTCGCTATTGCTTTGGGTATTGTGAGCGAGGAGTATTGGGGTATTTGCTAATTTTAGCTTTTGCGAGCGAGTTTGTCGTTATGATTTTTACAAGAGCAGGTGCGCAACAACAAGAGAATTTTAAAGAAAATGATACAAATTACTCAGCGAAATATATCAATGTCGCCGACACTCAAAAAGAAGAAAATTTTAAAATTTTAGATAAAACAGAAAAATTTAAGCAGAAAATTTCAAATTTACAACTTAATGAAAATTTTGTGATAAATATTTTTAGGGTTTTATATTTTGTTGTGTTTGTATGTTTCTGCTATTTTCTTATCCGTTGGTCTTTGACAGAATATAGAGGAAGTGCTTGGTATTATTTGGGTAGAGTAAAAACATCTGCGATAGTGTTTGGTATAGTATATGTCCTTCAAATAGTAGTTTTGGGGCAAAAAAATATAGTTTATTGTTTTAAAAATTTATTTTCTAGCATTATTAAAAAATAAAATTTGGAGAAAAAATGAAAAATTTATTTAGTATTGTTATATTATTTATGGCTTTTATGCTGGGAAAATTCGGATATATACAGTTTAAACAAAAATTTATGGGTGATGAGGAAATTTGCAGATTGCAAAATGAAATAAAGACAAAATTGCCAACTAGACTAGATGATGCAACCACTTTAACAAATATAGAGTGTAATCCAAAAACAAAGAAAGTAAGTTATTTTTATGATTTAAACGATGTGCAAAATATGCAAAATATCTCTTGGCGGGATTTCGTGGAGCAAGATTTTGATTTGTTTAAACAAAATTTTAAAAACGGCGTAAAAGAACAATATTGCAATTCAGATATTAAAAATAAAAATTTCAAGGCTACATTTACTTATAATTTTGATAATGAATATTTCATGGATTTTACACTAGGTCTCTCTGATTGTCGCTAAATTTTTAAAGGCCAAATTCTGCCAAATTCAGCCTTTAAAAAGAGGTAAATTTAGATATTTAAACTACCACCGTATTTGATTTTTTTGATTTCTGGTTCTTCGTCGATTTTTTGCATAATCTCTTCTATATTGTTGCTGTTCGCGGCGTCGATTTGTTCGTCTAGGTCTTGGTATGAGTATATCATAGCTACATCGCTTACGCCTTTTAGGGCTTGCATGGCCTTAAATGCGCCCAGCTCTTGATCTAGGCTCTCGGTTTGGATAGTCGCTACGATTTTGCCATCTTGTGCAGCTACGACTTCGCAAAACTCTATCTTTGCCACGAGAGCGCTAAGTTCGTCCAAATTCGTCTTATTATCTGTGTAGATTATCACACTTGAAATGTTCATTTATAGCTCCAAAAATGAATTGTTTTGTCGTATCCTGCGCCAACTAAGTGATCGCCATAAAATGTCATGTTGTTTATGATTTCGCCATCGTAAGGGATTTTTTTGATGATGCTTCCGGCTTTGTTTATGATGTTTATGCCATCAAGTGTCGTAAATGCGCCAAAATCCTCGCTTAATGCCACGCTATACACGATAAAGCCAGTTTCGAAAAGCTTAGACTCTCTTGCGTTTTCGTAATAGCAGGTTTTGTCGTTTGAGCCAGTTATCACCCTTTCGCCTACAAAGGCTACATTGAAGACATTGTCTTTGTGGATACTTTTTTCGCGTAAGAATTTTTTCTCTTTTGTGTCAAAAAAGTAAATCATACCGCCTTCGTTTGAAAGAAGCAATAAATTTTTCTCGCGGTCAAAGCTCACGCCACCAAAAGGCGAATCTGAAATTTTGTGCTCAAATTTCACTGATTTTGAGGTTATGTCGTAGTATAAAATTTCGCTTCCCACGCCTAGTAAAACGATAGTATTGCTATCTAGCAAAAATAGTCTTTTGATACCAGTTATCGGTAAATCAAAGGTGTCAAGCGTGCCATTTTCATACACGGCGAGTTTTTTGTGCATATAATCGCCATTTATCAAAAGGGCAAATTTTTCACCTAGTTTATCGACATCGATGACCTTAGAATCGATATCGCCATCGACATAGCTTTTGACTTGCGGAAGAGCTAAAACAAGAGTAGCGTTTTCATCGCTCCCACTTATACTAAAAAGCTTTCCGGTGTCCGTGCCAGCATAGATTTTTTCATCCATTTGCTTTAAAATCGCGATGTTGCCATCTACTATGACTTTGTCATTTGCAAAAAGAAAGGTTGCTAAAAAGATAAAAGCAACGAATAATTTTTTCATTTTTTACCTCGTAAATTTTGTGTGAGTTTGGAGGTCCAAACTCACAACAAAATGGTTATTTGATATCAGCACCCTGATTTAAAATGTCAAGCAAATTTGAGCTAGTGTTTGAGTCTGCAAAGCGACTAAAATCTGCTTCAAATTTGTTTTGAACTAGCTCGGTTGCGTTTGTTTGAATAACATGGCAAGAAACGCAGTCATATCTAGCCATAGAAAGTGCGCCATCAAGGCTCTTTTGATTCTCATCACGCAAATCAGCTAAGTGGCTTTGTGGGACTGATTTGATCTGCATAGCCTGTGCAGCCTCTGGAAGGTGGCATGTGGTGCACATGTTGTTTTCGGCTGTGATAGGTAGCATATCGTCCAAAGTGTGTGGGATTAGCGGAGGAGCGTTCTCGAAGCTTCTCTCGAATACCATATTTTCGCCTGGTGCGCCACCTTTTACCTCATAGGTAGGCAAGGTTAGGTTTTCGTTAGTGTAATCCTCTCTAAATTTAGGACTTTGCGCAAGCTCTAAATTTGGTATATCTTCCTTTTTCTCGACAACCGGCGCTGGTGCGGCTGGCTCTTGTGGTGCAGCAGCTGGCGCTACCTCTGCCTTAGGCGCTTCTGCTTTTACTTCGTCAGTAGCAGCAGGTGCTGAGGCGGCTTGTGTTTGCGCTACTGGTTGGTTTGTATTTGAGCTCGCTTTGCCTTTTTCATCTTGGCAACCGCTCAAACCCAAACAACAAATTGTAGCTGCAACAAGGCTTAAAAAAGCAAATTTCTTTTTCATTTTTTTACTCCTAGTATGCTAAAATTTAACGCATCATCATCGCAAATTTGGACACATCTACCGCAACTTATGCACTCAGAATCGATTTTAAAACTCTCTTTTGAGACCATTTTTAGCACCTGTACCTCAGGGCAAACGCTCTTGCATTTGTTGCATTTAGTGCATTTGTTTGCATTATGATAAATGCGAATTAAGCTAAATTTACTTGCTATCGCCCAAAATCCCCCTAGTGGGCATATATGGGAACATATTATTCTATTTCCTGCGAAAATTTCAAATATCACAATGATTGCGGCTATACTAAATGCGCTAACGCTAAGGCTAACGACCGCTCTTGTGAAAAATCCGACGAAATTTAGTATCTCAAAGGCTGCTATACTAAACAATCCGCTACAAAGTAGGACTAAAACTAACAAATAGTATCTAGCGTTTTTGCTGACGCTAAATATTTTGGTTTGGATATTTAAAACTTTTCTTATCCAAGCTGCCAAATCTGTTAGGATATTGATAGGACATACCCAACCGCAAAAAGCTCGTGGCGCAATCAAAGCGTAAAACGCAAATATGATTAACGCGCCAACTATGCTAAGCGCACCTAGGCTAAAACTTGCCAAAAATAGTTGAAGCACGGCAAAAGGATCGCTTAAATTTATAACTCCAAAAAGCACTGACGAACTTAAATTTCCTTGCAAAATTTTAAATCCATAGCAGTTTCCAGCTATGAAAAGGCCAAGGATTAGGAATTGAACTAATCTTCTTAAAAGTGTGTATTTCATAGCTCGCCTCCGTTTAAGTAATCAATACCTTTTTTCAAATTTAAGTTGATTTGGCTATCAGCGTCTTTTAGCTTCGCGTCATCGCCCTCGATCCAACCTTTGACATAGTTGTCATTTACCTTGCCTAAAACCGAATTTCGTGGTAGCACCGTAATGGCTGCTTTTTCGGTTATACAGGCTTTTTCGCATTTTCCACACCCTGTGCAGTAATCGCTATCTACAACAGGTAGTAAAAACGCGTGTTTTTCTGTCCTTGTGTTGCGTTTGTATTCGATAAATAGTGCCTTATCCATGACAGGGCAGGCTCTATAACATGCGTCGCATTGAATTCCAAAATATGCAACGCAGTTTTTCTGATCTACTACCGCAACGCCCATTTGTGCTTTGTTGATATTTAATTTGTCATTTTCGCTAACTTTTTGTTTATCTAACGCGCTAGTCGGGCACGCTACTGTGCAAGGTATATCCTGGCACATATAGCATGGAGTTAGTCTTGGCTGGAAAAACGGAGTTCCGTTTGGCACTCCGCTATCGCCAAATTCTGCTAGTTTTAGTGTATCAAATGGACATGCTTCGACGCACAGCCCGCAACGAATACATTTGCTCATAAATTCTTTTTCATCAAGGGCACCTGGCGGTCTTAGACGGATTTTATCCTCTGCTCTGGCAAATTCACAAAATCCACTTCCGCCTGCTACAAGCAGTCCTAATAAACCTAAAACTTCGCGTCTTTCCATAATTATGCCTTATAAATTTTTACTGCGCATTTTTTATAGTCTGTCTCTTTTGAAAGAGGGCAGGTCGCGTCTAGACAAACTTTGTTGATAAATACATTTTCATCAAACCAAGGAACATAAACAAGACCCACAGGCGGAACATTTCTACCTCTGAAATCTACTCTTGCTTTAACTTTTCCTCTTCTTGATTCTACCCATACAATATCATTTTGAGCTATGCCCATTTTATCGCCGTCTGCTTTGTTCATAAAGCATAGAGCTTCTGGAACAGCGCGGTAAAGCTCAGGAACACGCATTGTCATAGAGCCTGAGTGCCAGTGTTCTAGGACGCGTCCTGTGCATAGCCAGAACGGATACTCTTCGCTTGGCATTTCGCATGGATCCATGTAAGGGCGGAAGAAAATTTTACCTTTGTTTTTAAACGAAGTTTTCTCATCGCCTGAGGTTGCGCTTTTCATATCGCCTGTCGGAAGTGCGCCTTGGTTACCATAAAATGCGAAATCGCCGTCTGGATTAGCTTTTTTAGCGTAAGTGTCGTATTTGGTATTAAATCTCCATTGAGTCTCTTTACCATCGACAACTGGCCATCTGAGACCTCTAACTCTGTGATATGTATCAAAATCAGCTAAATCGTGTCCGTGTCCGTCGCCGAAAATTCTATACTCTTCGAATAGATATTTATGCACGAAGAATCCATAGCCTTTAAATACCTCTCCGTCGCTTCCTACGACATTTCTACTATCGCCGAAAACTTCGGTGCAGTCAAAGCCTGCGATGATTGGATCATCTGCTTTGTATTCAAGTGCGCGTTTGTTAGCGAACAATACATCAAATAGAGTATCTTCTGGATCGTAACCCATTTTTTTCGCTTCTTCTAAAACATCTGGCAAGGTTAGCTTATCATCGATTTTTCTCTCGCCCCAGAAATCTTTAATTTTAAAGCGTTTTGAGAATTCTAAAATTTGCCATGTATCGCTCATCGCTTCGCCTACTGGCAATACTTGTTGTCGCCAGTGTTGAGTTCTACGCTCAGCATTACCATAAGCTCCCCATTTCTCATAAATCATAGCAGTTGGTAAAATCAAATCCGCTACTTTTGCAGATACGCCCGGATATGGATCGCTTACTACGATGAAGTTATCCATTTCTCTTGCTGCTTTGATCCAGTGATTTGCATTTGCAGTATTATGCCATGGGTTATTTACATGAACCCAAGCAAATTTAACCGCGCCGTCTTCAATATCTCTCATTAGTTTTACATAAGGGAAGCCTGGGCGCGGGTTGATTGTGCCAGCAGGGATTTGCCATACTTTTTCAGTCATTTCTCTGTGTTTTGGATTTGCTACAACCATATCGGCTGGCAATCTGTGGCAGAAAGTTCCTACCTCGCGTGCAGTTCCGCAAGCGCTTGGTTGTCCTGTTAGTGAGAACGCGCCTTCGCCTGGTTTTGCTTGTTTGCCTAACAAGAAATGCACCATATAGCTTTGCTCATTTACCCAAGTTCCTCTTTGGTGTTGATTCATACCCATTGTCCAAAAGCTTACTACTTTTCTGCCTTTTTCGACATATAAATCAACTAAGCCTTGAAGTTTTTTCTTGAAAGTTTCTAAATCTTCGTTGTCATCGCCTTTGGCAAGTTTGGCAACGAAATCTAGTGTATAAGGCTCTAAGGCTTTTTTGAAATCTTCAAAACCGATTAGCCAGTGAGCGTCGGCTTTGCCATTGCTTTTATTTTCTAGCGTGTCGCCAGCTTTCATACCAAGGTATGATAGTGTTACGCCTTCGTTTTCGCTAAGAACTTTTGATAGCTCTTTTTCTACTGTATCGACCTCTTTTGGATCAAATTTAGGGTGTTTTGGATTTGGTCTCATACCGTAACCGATATCAACTGGACCTGTTGCAAACACGCAGTGCTCTTTGACGAAATTTTCATCAAACGCTTCTGGGTGGTTATATACAATCTCGTGAGCGATTAAATTCCAAATCGCAAGGTCAGTATGAGGTTTGAAAATAATCTCAATATCAGCAATGCTAGAAGTTCTGCTTGAAAAAGTTGATAAATTTACAACTTTGTATTTATCAGGATTTTTAAGTTTAGCGTCATTTACGCGAGACCAAAGCACTGGGTGCATTTCGGCCATATTTGCGCCCCAGCAAACAACTGTATCAGTTAGCTCGATATCATCGAAGCAGCCTGACGGCTCATCGATACCAAATGTTTGCATAAACGCAACAACCGCACTTGCCATACAGTGGCGAGCATTCGGGTCGATATTGTGAGATCTAAAACCTGCTTTGATAAGTTTGACAGCAGCTACACCTTCCATGATAGTGTATTGACCGCTACCAAATACAGCTAGGCCGCTTGGACCTTTTTCCTCGTAAGCTTTTCTGAATTGCGCTTCCATGACATCAAAAGCTTTTTTCCAGCTAACTTCGCCGAATTTACCTTTTTTGTCAAATTCGCCTTTTTCGTTCATACGCAAAAGAGGTTTTGTGATACGGTCCTCGCCATACATAATCTTAGCATTAAAATAACCTTTAATGCAGTTAAGACCACGATTTACAGGGCATAGTGGATCGCCTTTTACAGCTACGATTTTTCCGCCTTTTGTGGCAACCATAATACCACAACCGGTTCCGCAAAAACGACAAGCCGCTTTGTCCCAGCGCCAGTCTTTTTCGCCGTCAGCGGCACTAGCTAGGCTTGGGGCAGAAATTCCAGCGGCACTACACGCAGCAGCAGCTGCTGAACTTTTGATAAATTCTCGTCTGTCCATAGAATTATCCTTTCTTTCAAAGAAATTTGTGAAACACAAGGCAAATTATAACAAATTATTAATCAAATTTATTGATTTAAATCAATAAAATTTGCAATAAATCCCTAAATTTCTAATATGTATAAAATTATAATTTTTAAATTTAAATAAATTTAGCACGATTTTGTGCTAATAATCGAATTCCTAGAAATTTTGTATTGATATAGAATATTAATGTATATGGATAAAATTAAAATTTGATATTTTGGAAATTTGGGCTGAAATTTGAGCTAGCAAGCTAGCTCAAATTTTATTTATTCGACTTCTGCGTCGATGACATCATCGTCTTTTTTAGCGTTGTTTGAATTTGCGCCTTGGTTTTGGTTGGCGCTAGCTGCTTTGTAAAGATCCTCAGCCGCCTTGCTTAGGGCATTTACCTTGGCATCTATTTGATCTTTTGTCGCGTTTTCGTTTTTGAGAACTTCTTTTAGATCATTTAGTGCGCTTTCGATATTTGCTCTTAGCTCGCCTGGGACTTTTTCGCCCATTTCAGCAAGTGATTTTTCTGTTTGGTGAGCGATAGCGTCAGCGTGATTTCTAGCATCTACGCTTTCTTTGCGCTTTTTGTCCTCTTCTTTGTGAAGTTCGGCATCTTTTACCATTTTGTCGATTTCTTCGTCGCTTAGACCGCTTGAACCAGTAATGCGAATATCAGTTGCCTTGCCTGTGGCTTTGTCTTTTGCGGTAACTGTTAAAATTCCGTTTGCGTCGATGTTAAACTCAACCTCGATTTGAGGCACACCGCGAGGGGCCGGCATAATGCCTTCTAGGTTGAAATTTCCTAGCGATTTGTTATCTCTGGCAAACTCTCTCTCACCTTGCAAGACATTAATCGTAACGGCTGATTGGTTATCCTCAGCAGTCGAGAAGACTTGCGATTTTTTGGTTGGGATTGTAGTGCCTTTGTCGATGATTTTAGTCATTACGCTGCCAAGTGTTTCGATACCAAGGCTAAGTGGCGTAACATCAAGCAAAAGCACATCTTTTACATCGCCTTTGATAACAGCACCTTGCACGCTTGCGCCGATTGCGACGACTTCGTCTGGATTGACGCTTTTATTTAACTCTTTGCCAAATGCTTTTTTGACCTCTTCTTGCACAAGTGGCACGCGAGTCGAGCCACCGACCATGACGACCTCTTTGACATCGCTCATACCAAGACCTGCTTCGCTAACGACGCGTTTTAGAGTGTCGATTGTCTCATCTACCAAACTATCAATCATGCTTTCAAATTTAGCCCTAGTTATGGTTTTCATAAGGTGTTTTGGGCCTGTGGCATCAGCTGTGATGAAAGGTAAATTTACCGTTGTCTCCATTGCGCTTGAAAGCTCTTTTTTAGCGTTTTCTGCGGCCTCTTTTAGGCGTTGCATAGCCATGACATCGCCTTTAAGGTCGATTCCGTTTTCTGCTTGGAATTCGCTTGCTAAAAAGTCGATTACTTTGTTATCAAAGTCATCGCCACCAAGGAAGGCATTTCCACCAGTTGCTAGCACTTCGACCACGCTATCGCCGGTTTCTAGCACGGTGACATCAAATGTTCCGCCACCCAAATCATAAACCACGATTTTTTCGGCTTCTTTTTTGTCTAATCCGTATGCAAGAGCTGCCGCGGTTGGCTCATTTACGATACGAAGGACATTTAGCCCCGCGATTGTGCCAGCTTCTTTTGTCGCTTTTCTTTGGCTATCGTTGAAATACGCAGGCACAGTGATGACTGCATCGACTACTGGTTCGCCTAGGAAGGCCTCTGCGTCCTCTTTTAGCTTGATTAAAACTTTTGCCGAAATTTCTTGTGGGGTATAGACTTTGCCCGCGATTTCGACTGCGCATGCGCCGTTGCGATCTACGATTTTATACGGAAGGCGTTTTTTGGCCTCTTGCGCGTTTTTTTCGTTCATCATCAAACCCATAATTCTTTTGATTGAATAAATCGTTTTTTCAGGGTTTGTGACGGCTTGGCGTTTTGCACTATCGCCGACTAAAACTTCGCCTTTGTCGGTAAATGCGACAACTGATGGAGTTGTGTTTTTACCCTCTTTGTTAGGAATAATCTTGCTTTCGCCACGCTCAAAAATGCTGACGCAAGAATTTGTCGTTCCTAAGTCGATACCAATTACTTTTCCCATGTTTTATCCTTTTTATTAAATTTTGTTTTCTTTAAATTTTGTAAATTTGCGAATTTACTTCGCCAAAATAACCATTACAGGGCGCAAAATTCGCTCTTTGTAAAGGTAACCTTTTTGCAAAACTTGGACTATATCGTTTGTTTTGGCTCCCTCTTTTTCTACTAGTTGGATTGGGTAAAATTTACCGCTTTCGCTCTCGTAGCCACTTTCGGTCGAAATTGGCGTAATGCCGTATTTTTCAAATGTGCTTAAAAACAAATTTATACATTGCTTCACGCCTTCTTCGATTTTATCGGCTAGTTCGTTGCCTTCGATGTCGATTTTAGCGGCTTCTTCGAGTGCGTCGATTATCGGCAAGAGATCTTTTGCAAATTTTTCCGCCGCATACTCCACGGCTGTGGTTTTTTCGCGCTCCAAACGCTTTTTGATATTGTCGAAATCAGCACTAGCGCGGTAAAATTTATCCGTAATCTCGCTAAGTTCGTTTTGTAGCTTAGTGATTTCATCATCTTGCGCGCTTTCGCACTCACACTCGCTTTGTAACTCTTCGCTAAATTCATCGCCGTCGTCCGCTAGCGGGCTTTGGCAGCCGCAGCCAGCGCCGCAGTTTTTGTGCTCTTTTTCCTCAAATTCACCTGCTGAATTTTGCGTTTTTTCGTCAAATTCTTGGCTCATGCTACTCCTTTACTAAATTTAAAAAATTTTTCATAATCCTCATAAACACTTCCAGCGCAAATCATCGTAGCGTCCTTGTTTTCGAATTTTACTGGGCATTTTATCCCCATAAAACCAGGCTCGAAATAGGGCGCAAAGATTAAATTTTTATCAAAATTCACGGCGATTGAGGGGTTTAGCAAAATTTTAAATCTCTCATCTTTAAAAATTTTATACGCCATGACTTCGTTTGCGATAAACTCGATTTTTGAGTTTTTCAGCTCGCGGATTTTGGTGTTTAGCTCCCTAAGACCGATTTGCATAGAGGCGACTTCCAAATCTTTGAGCGAAATTCCGATTAAATTCGACAAAAGCTCGAAAATTCTGTTATCAAATTTCAAAATAATTTCATCTTTGTCGAAAACCAAAATCATAAAACGCTCATCGTGCTTTATGACCTCGGTCAAACACTCGCTTTCTGCGCTAAAAATCATACAATAAATATCAAAATCCTCTAAGATTGCTTCTAGCTCATCGCCGTCCCTTAGCGATAAAATCTCGCTAAAATCGAGCTTAGCGCGCCAGTAATCTTGCATGGTAGCTACCGTGGGGATTCGTCCGCCACTGACATGAAGCTGCGTGATTGCGCCCTCATCACTGAGTTTTTTGAAATACACCCTAATCGTCGAGGCTGGTATAGCGACCTCCATGCGCCCGCCTAACTGCGACGAGCCAATTGGAGCGTTGAGGTCCAAATAGGCTTCGATGATAGAATCAAGTATCAAATCACGCTTGTTTGTTTTCATTTATTAGCACTCTTTCGTTTTGATTGCTAACATTATACAACATTGAGTGGCAAAATGTCAAGGTTTTTTTAAAATTTTAGCACTTTACTTGTTTGTTTGCTAAATTTTGAAATTTCAAAATTTGGTTTTGAGTGCAAAATTCGGCGGTTTCATAGCTAAATTTCCCCCTTAAAATTCTTGGAAATTTTGTAAAATTTTATGTTTGTTTTATGAGAAATTCTGTATAATTCACACGATATAACGCAAAAATTTACTAATTTTGCTTATAAATAATACAAAATTTAGATAAACTATACAGATTAATGTATAATTAATCCTAAAACTTGTATAATTTTGGCATGTTAGAAACGAGCGATATATTCAATATTTTGCATAATGCCGTCGAGGCAAAAAATATGGGCAAAAAGATTTCTCACGCTGTAATGGCGAAAAAGCTTGGCGTGTCGATGAGGACATACCAGGATTGGCGCCTTGGCACGACCAAACCGCAGGCAGCGACCGCGATTTGTCAAATGCTCTGCGAGCTCGATAGCGACGAGGCTTCTTTTGTGCTACATAAAATAAAAAAATTATTAGGAGACTGATATGTATAAGATTACATTGCAAGAAAAAATGGATTTACAAAGCGTATTTTGCGCAATTTATGCAAAAAAAGAGTCAAAATTTAGCGCATTTTATCGCGCGTTTTTTAGACGAATTTTGGCTAGATAATTTTGCTAAATTTTATAAAAATTGCAATCATTGATAGTTTTTTAGCTATCGATGATGCTTTTGTGTTTGAATTTGATTTTTGCAAATTTAAATCTAACGCATTGGGTTTAAATTTTTTAATTTTATAGCCGTAAAAATCGCAATTAAAAGTAATAATATTCCTAAAAATGCAGTTATCTTGCGTTCCAAAATCCATGTGTTTAAATGTCTGAATAAATATATTGTTTCGCCATTGCAATATTCCATTTTTAAAATCGTGCTATTGTAATATTCTATAAATACACACTTCTTTTCATAATAAGCAATCTTCAATAAATCACTTAAATTTGCCCTTTTAAGACCGTTTTCTCCATTATTAAAACTATCTACAAAATCGTTTCTAAAAAAATAATTATCTATTTTTACTCTGCAAAATGCCGAGTGTTTAAAACCTGCTGGATAACATTTTAACTCTGTTATTATTCCAGCAACAGCCATTTTTTCATTTTCATTTGGAACATTATTATACGCCATTAAAAAGCACACTGGCGATAAAAGTGCCGACATTAAAAGCACAATTCCTAAAAAAATATGATTATTTTTAAAAGCAAATTTGACTAAATTATTAAATTTATCCACATAGTAAATCGGATTTTTAAATTTCATATTTTTCCTTATTTTTTTTATTATTGCAAAAATTTATAAAACAAAATTTAAAGTAACTCCTAGTGATCAAATTTGCGAATTTTAAAATTTATATTATATAAAAAAATCAAGCTTTATGATGAAATTTAGGTATTGATTAGGATTTTGACCCGTCAAGAGAGTTAGCGACGGGTCAAATTTAAAGTTAAAATAAAATTAAAAAGCCAAATTATGCTTTTTCGCCTTCTTTTGCGATCTGCTCTTTTAAGGCGCGTTTTAGAACCTTGCCAGTGGCGTTGCGTGGCAGGTCTGGTACGAAATGCACGACCTTTGGAATTTTGTAGTTTGCTAGGTGATTTTTCAGATAAGTTTTGATTTCGCGTTCGCTTAATTTTTGATTTTCTTTGAGTTGCACGAAAGCTACGACCTCCTCATCTGCGTATTCATCTCTGATACCCACGACCGCACAGGCCTCGACTTGTGGCATTTTGTAGATGATTTCCTCGACCTCGCGCGGATAGACATTTATGCCTTTGGCTATGATGATATCTTTGATACGATCGACGATATAGATAAATCCCTCATCGTCCATATACGCAAGATCTCCCGTGCGAATCCAGCCGTTTGTGAGAGTCTCTTCTGGCGGGATATTTAGATATCCTTCCATGACGCAATCCCCGCGCACGATAATCTCGCCGATCTCGCCACGAGCGACTTCCATGGTTTCATCATTTACGATTTTGACCTCGTATCCGTCAAGCGGTGTGCCTACGCTTAGGATTTTTTGTTTGTCGTAGTAGTTTAACGATACGATAGGCGAACACTCGCTAAGTCCATAACCCTCGATAAGGTGAGCTTTTGGGAATTTTTTGTAAAATTCGTCGATTGTTTGTTGTGCAAGAGGGGCTGCACCTGACATAAATACTCTAAGCTTATTAAACCATCTGAATTTCCAGCCAAGTTTTGCCTTGCCTAGCATTGTATAAACAGACGGAATTCCCAAAAATACCGTTGCTTTGCGTTTTAGGGCTGTATTTAGGACATTTGTGATAGGGAAAACTGATTTTAGAGCGATTATGCTCGCGCCGTTGTATAGCGATAAAATCAGCGTCGCAGTCAGCGTGAAGCTATGAAACATCGGCAAAAATACCAAAAATCTATCCTTGCCACTCACATTGTAGCGAGGAGTGGCTTTATCGGCGTTTGAGAGTATGTTTTTGTAGCGAATCATAGCGCCTTTTGGCCTGCCTGTCGTGCCTGAGGTATAGACGATATGGCTTAGATCGTTTTCGGTCGGAGTTTTCGCTATTTCTAGCTTGGTTTTACAGGCTAGGACGGTATCAAAGCTGACATTGTGCTCGCTAAGTGCGCCTTGTGTTTGCGCGTTTGGAAGGGCTGAGTTTGGGGTTGGCTCATCGCTTTTGCCCTTGACCCAAATTATGCGTCTGATATCTGGTGCGCTAATGCTTTTAAGCTCCTTGCTAAGGGCGGTTGAAGCGAAAATCATGCGAGAGCGCGAATTGTCTAAAATATACTCAATTTCCTCGTTTTTAAGGAAGGTATTCATAGGCACAGCGACCGCGCCGATTGAGGTAATACCTAGAAAAATGGTGAAAAACTCATAGCCGTTTTGCACATACATAGCCACTCTATCGCCGAAGCGAATTCCGCTATTTTGCAAATACGCGCCGATTGCATCGACTTTGGCTTTAAGCTCTGCGTAGCTAATCTCCATATCCTCGTCATAAATCGCTATATGGCGAGATTTTTCGCTCGCATAGAAACTTAAATTTTGGTATAAATTTTCGAATTTATATGTCATGTTTTACCTTTGTGTGGTTTGGTTTTCCGCGAATTTTATCAAAATTTATATAAATTTAGTTAAATTAAATCAAAAATTTAAGAAAAGATAAATTTAGACGCACAAACGGCGTCTAAATTCGGTTATTTTTTATCTTTTGGCTTACCTGTGCCTAGTTTTACCTGTTTTTCGGCTTTTTGCGCTTTTTTTAGGGTTTCTAATTTTTCCAAGCCCTCGTTTCTAAGGCTATTTTCCATAAGCATGATTTCCTCTGTGCCGGTTCTGACCAAATCCACATCGACTTTAAATTCGCTAGGATCGATTTTTTCATCATAATCAATTCTGGCTAAAATGCAGCGAAACGCATTAAGTCTTGCAGCTTTTTTATCATTACTATCTAGCACGATCCATGGCGCGATATCGGTGTTTGAGGCTAGTAGCATTGAGTATTTTGCCAAAGTGTATTGCTCCCAAAGCTCTTGTGATTTGGCATCTACTGGGGAGAGTTTGTATTGTTTAAGAGGGTCTGTGCCGGCGCGCCTCGAAGCGTTTTTGTTGCTCCTCTTTTGAAACTGAGAAATAAAATTTAAACAAAATAATGCCAGAATTCGCTAGCATTTCCTCGAATTTCGGCACTTGGCGCAAAAATTCTTTATGCTCAGCGTCAGAGCAAAATCCCATTACAGGCTCGACCATAGCGCGGTTATACCAGCTTCTATCAAAAATCACAATCTCGCCAGCGCTTGGCAAATGCGCGACATAGCGTTGGAAATACCATTGTGTTTTTTCGACATTGCTTGGCTTTTCGAGTGCGACTATGCGGCAACCGCGTGGGTTTAGGTGCTCGGTTAGGCGTTTGATTGTGCCGCCTTTGCCAGCTGCGTCGCGACCTTCCATGATGATTAGGACTTTTAGCCCTTTATCTTTGACATAGCGTTGGAGTTTGAGTAGTTCGATTTGAAATTTTACAAGCTCGCTTTCGTAAAATTCTTTGTTCATTTTTTTGATTTTTTTGCCCTCGTATGCGATTTGTTTGAGTTGTGTATCGCTTGTTTGTTCAGCCATTTTGTTCTCCTTTTTTGAAAATAAAACTTAGATTATACATTTAAAAGAATTAAAATTTAATATGTTTTTGATAATATTAGGAAAAAATTTTAAGGCAAATAATGAGAATTTTATCTTTTCTTTTTTTATTTTTTATTGCACTTTTTGGCGAAGTAATCGCGCCAAATGAGGCCTTCATCGTCGATACAAACACAAGCGAAAGCGAAATTAGCTTAAATTTTCGCGTCGCAGATGAGATTTATATTTACAAAGATGAGATAAAAATTTTCATTGATAGCGCAGAAGTTGGCGCACTTTTAAATTTTCCGCAACCAAAAGCGTATAAAAATCATCAAATTTATGACGGAAATTTCAGCATTGCCCTGCCTATGGGGCTAGTGCTTGCAAACGCAAAAGATAACAAAAATTTTCAAATTTTGGTGAAATTTCTTGGTTGCACTGTGGGTGGGTTTTGCTACGAGCCACAAAACAGAGGCTTTGCGCTAAATAAAAGTGGCGAGGGCTATGAAATTTCGGCGTTGAAAAATCCCGGCGCAGGTATTTCGGGGCAAAATTTAGAGCAAAATTCAGAGCAAAATTCAGGGAATTTTGGCTCAAATTTAAGCCAATCGCAAATTTTAGAAATTTTTGAAAACAAAAGCTTTTTTATGACCTTAATTTTGTTTTTTGGTTTTGGCGTTTTGCTCTCTCTGACACCTTGCATTTATCCGCTCATACCGATACTCTCGTCGATTATCGTGGCTAAAACAGCTAGCAAGCCAAGCGTGAAATTAAGCCTGATTGTAAGCGTGATTTATGTGCTTGGCATGGCGAGTTCGTATGCGGTTTTGGGCGCTGGGGTGGCGGTTTTGGGCGAAAATTTGCAAGGGATTTTGCAAAATAAAATCGCTCTAATCATCACGGCTGCCATTTTTGTGGCTTTGGCGTTTTCACTTTTTGGGCTTTATGAGATTAGGCTTCCTGGCAGATTGCAAAATTTCCTAAGTGCCAAAAGCGAGTCTGGAAGCGGATTTGTGGGCGTTTTTTTAATGGGGGCGATTTCATCACTTATGGTTAGCCCTTGCATTTCAGCCCCGTTAAGTGCTGCGCTAATATACATCGCAAATAGCGCAAATATAGCACTTGGGGCTAGTGCGCTTTTTGCCTTGGGGCTTGGAAGCGGGGTTTTGCTCATTATAATCGGGCTTGGAGGCGCATTGCCGCGTCCAGGCGAGTGGATGGAAGTGGTGCCAAAAATCTTTGGATTTTTGCTTTTGTTTATGGCGGTTTGGATAGTGCGCTTCATAATCGGAGAAAATTTAGCACTGCTATTTTATGCGATTTTGTGCGCTTTAATGGCTGGGGTTTTGGGTTTGTTTGATGCGCGCGCAAACGCACTAAAACGCGCACTCGCGCTTTTAACGCTAGTTTATAGCGTGCTTTTGCTAATCGGATTTGCAAGCGGGGCGAGGGATTTTACTAAGCCACTTAGCGAAATTTCGGTGCAAAAGGGCGTAGCTGTGCAAAAAGGCGATATGACGCAAAGTGCGAAAAATGGGGAAAATTTTATTTTCGTGCGAGATTTGGGCGAGTTACGCTCGATAATTGAGGGCTCGCAAAAGCCAGTGATTGTGGATTTTTGGGCGCAGTGGTGCAAAAACTGCGAAGAGAGTGAGGCGGCGTTTGGCGATGAGAGTTTGGCTGAAATTTTGTCAAATTTCACGCTCATTAAGGTTGATTTGACCCAAAACAGCCCCCAAATGAGCGAGATTAAAAAAGAATTTGGCGTTATGGGACCGCCTGCGATTTTGTTTTTTAAAAACGGAAGTGAGTTAGAAAACCTGCGCCAAATCGGCGCTGTAAATTTAGAGAATTTATCGCATATTTTATCTCAAATTTGAAAATTTACTAATTTATTCGCCTTAACGCCAACGATTTGTCATCGCAAGAGGGCTGCTGTTTAGATAATCTATGAAGCGCAAAACCACAGACGCTGAATTTACAAAAAAATTAGTATTTGATTTTTTTAATTTGATGTAAAATAACGCTAAGAAAAGTAAAAGTCACAGTAAAAAAGTGGCGTAAATTTGAAATTTAAAGGAAAATTATGAAACACAAAATTTTAATTTTATTATTTTTGATTTTTGGTTTAAATACTACTTTGTTTGGGGAAAATTCAGATGAAATTTCAAATAAAAATTCAAAATATTTTTATGAATTGCACGAAGCTATACAAAATAAAAATTATCAAAAAATGCAAGAAATTTTAAAAATAAAACCAAATTTAATAAATTTAAAAGATAAAAGTGGCGCAAATTTACTACTAAAAAATGTGCTTGAAACAGACGCTTGTGATAACGAAATGGCAAATTTTCTGCTAAAAAATGGTTTAGAGATTACTGTGCCGATACAGCTTGTAGAATTAGAATTTTGTGTTTTAATGCAAACAGCTTCAATCGAGTTAAAATATGAAAATACAAATAATATTTTTAGACTAGGACTTACACCAGACATAATGAAAAACTATTTGAAATTACATGGTGTAAATAGTGATTATTTAGCTAATTATCTCCACGATGACGAAGAATTGTTTTTACTATTTTTAGAAAATAATTACTTTGAATTCGGTGAAAATTTCGACGAAATAAAGAATTTGGCATTTGATATTATTAGATTTGTTGAGCAATCAAGTGGCGACAATTATCACAAAGACAAACCAATTCCAAAAGAAATTATAGAATTTGTAAAATCTGAAAAATATGCAAAATTTAGAGATAACAAGCTATATATAATTGATAAAATTTTAGAAAAAAAATCACTAAACGAATTAAATAAAGCAAACAAATTTTGGCTTGAATTGCTTTATAAAATTACAAATGATGACAAAATAAAAGAAATTTTAATAAAAGGATAAAAATGGCAGAAAATCAAAACGATTACGATCGCGGACGAGAAGCCGGGAATTTGCTTGGCTATAAAATAGCGTAAATTTTAAAATTTGAAATTTTAGGAATTTTAAATTTTAAAATTTCAAGCCAAAAACTGGAATTTTAAAAATTCAGATTTAAAGGAATTTTATGAAAAAGCTGATTTTAGGGATACTGTGCGGGATTTTATTTAGCGTAAATTTTGTGATTGCAGATAGTTTAAATTTGGAAAATTCAAATTTTGCGGTATCAAAATTTTCACAAACCAATTTAGATGATAAAACCATAAAAGAGCTTGAAAAATACGATAGAAATGTTCGAAATACCCCAAAAACAGAGCAAGAAAAAGCCGAACTAGAAAGACTTGTAGAGGCTATTTTAAATGTTGATTATGATAAAACAAAGGAGATTTTGGATAATAGTCCTAGTTTGATAAATTTGAATATTGAGCCTTTTGCAACGCCGATTGATATGTGGTTTTACAGTTTTGCTAAATATGCAAATAAAAGAGCAGAATTTGATGACAAATTTTTTAAGCTTTTGATGAGTTATCGTTCGAAGCTCTATACAAACGATTTATTGCCGTTTGCTATAACCATGAGCGAAAATATAGATGATAATCAAACCTTGAAGCTTTTGCAAATTATGCAAAAAGAGGGTTTAAATTTAAATTTAGAATTCCCTAAAATTCTAAACACAACGGAACTGCCAATTTATCTAATAACCGAAGCTTTGGCAACAAAAAAATTCAATACCATGGAATTTTTAATTAAAAATGACGCAAAATCGCCTGTTTATAATGGGCTTGGGGTTACGATAGGCTTCCAAATCGCATATTTTTTTGAAGAAAATGGATTAAAAATAGACACTAAAACCACTGTAAGCGAGAAACAAAAAGAGTTAGCAAATTCGCAAAAATATATAAATGCTAAAAATAAACAATTTGAATTTTTGAATTTGTATTTAAACAATGGCGGAGATATTTCGACGCTAATTTTAGTAGAAATCGGATTTAAATATCTAGGAGATACCGACGGGCTAGAAAGATTAAAAAAGCTAGGATATAAAGAGCGTTGTGATAGCAATGGAAAAAATTGCAATAGCAAGAAATAAATTTTAAAATTTGAAATTTTGCGAATTTTAAATTTTTTGACCCACAGATTGCTTCAAAACTGCGTTTTATCGCAATAACAGATTAAAGAAAAATGAAAATTTTATGATTTCTACCGATGAATTATCGTTTTTTGTAATGAGAATTGTAAAAAATATTTGCACAATCAATGGAATTTGCGCTAAAATTTAGCGAAATTTAAAGGATTAAAATGCAAACAACTCTTGCTTTGGCATTTCTTGGCTTTTTGCCACTTTTGTGGATAATTTCGCTTTGTTTTGTGATTTATTATATTTTTAGATTTGCGCGCACGCCGAATTTTAGCGACCAAAGAGCGTATTACAAAAGGCGAATAAAAAGTTCGCTTTGCATTTTTGCGATAGTTTTGCCGATATTATTCTGTTTAACATATATTTTTTGCTTTTTTATTAAATAAATTCTATTAACCAAAGCTTTAAAATTTTACTTTAAAATGGCTGTTTTATAAGCAAAATTTGGCTAAAATCATTAGCTTTTAAATTTACAAATTATGGGAAAATTTATGATAAAAATTATTTTTTTAGATGTCGATGGTTCGCTCACTGACGGCGCGCTGTATCACGCAGAGAGTGGCGAGACGATGAAGAGATTCGATGTCAAAGACGGCTTTGGGATCCAAGAGTGGCAAAGGTGCGGTCTTTACGCTGCCATAATCACAGGCAAAAGCTCGCAAATCGTGGCAAATAGGGCAAAAGAGCTTAAAATTCCTTTTGTTTTCCAGGGCGAAAAGGACAAATTCGGCAGAGCTAGCGAAATACTTGCGGAGCTCGGGCTCGATTTTAGCGAGGCTGCGGCGATTGGCGATGATTTAAACGACGCGAAACTGCTAAACGCTGTTGGCATGAGTTTTAAGCCAAGCGACGCGCTAAATTCGCTAAGGGCCCATTATACGCTAAATGCGCGTGGCGGGCACGGAGCGGTGCGCGAGATGATTGAAATTTTGGTTGATAAAAACAATATGCGAGAGATTTGGAACTCTAAATGGTTATAAAAATTTTCTATGTCGTAATTGCGATTTTTAGCGTCGCTATGGTGTTTCTAAGCGTGCAAACTCCGTATTTTGAGGAGATGTTTAAGGAAAATTTAAATGTCTCAAATCTCGAAATGCAAGGCGTGAGAGATTATCAAGTGGGCGAGAAAATCAGTGGCGAATTTAGGGCGAAAAACGGAATTCGCTACAAAGATCGCGATGAATTTTACGAATTTGACGCTGTGATTTTAGATGATATAAATCACACAATTAGCTCAAATTTAGCCGTTAAAAAGGGCGATAATATCAAATTTAGCGGTTCGGCGCATTACCGTAACAGCGACGAAATAGATTACAAATCCGAGCAAATCACCTACAATCTCAAAAATAAAATCGTTCGCTCAGATGTGCCATACACCCTCACTCAGGGCGAAAACAAAGTAACTGGCGAAAAAATCAGTTACGATACAAAAAATAAAAAAACAAACTCAAAAGGAATTCACGCATGGTATTACACCCAGGACAAAAATTCATCAAATTAGCGATTTTTTCATCACTTTTGGCTTGTATGAGTGCATTTGGCGCACCTGAGCTAGTCGAGGTTACGGCGGATAATTTTTTCGCTGACGAGGTCAAACAAATCAGCACCCTAACGGGCAATGTAAAGATAAAAAAAGGCTCCTATGATACACTGACTTCGGATAAGGTTACGATTTATTTCGACGCCAAAAAGCAACCCACAAAATATGTCGCCACAGGAAATGCGAAATTTAAGGTGCTAGTAAATGACAAACACTACGACGGACAGGGCGCAGTGCTGACATACACGCCAGGAGTCGAGACATACACGCTCGAAGGAAACGCGCATTTGCACGAAACTGAGACCAAAAAAGAGGTCTTTGGCGAGCAGATTGTGGTCAATCGCACCAAAGGCACCTACGAGGTCAAATCCGCGCCAAGTGGCGGTGCTGGCAAAAAGCCTGTGAGATTAATCTTTCAAGTAGAAGATCAGCAAAAATGATAAACATAAACGACGCGAAATTTATAACTTCCGCCGCAGGGATTGCCGATAGTCCAGAGTTTGCGATGAGCGAGGTGGCGTTTTTGGGGCGCTCAAATGTGGGCAAATCCAGCCTGATAAACGCTCTAACTCAGCGCAAGGGGCTAGCCAAATCAAGCTCGACGCCGGGCAAGACGCAACTTGTGAATTATTTCGAAGTAAAATTTGGGCAAAAATTTAGCGAAAATGAAAAATTTGATGAAGCTTTGGCAAATTTAGGCGAGAATTTTTCGCTTATGTTTGTAGATTTGCCGGGTTTTGGATATGCAAAAGTGTCGAAAAAAATGCACTATATCTGGCAGAAAAATTTGGACGAATTTATCAAAAACCGCCCAAATATCAAGCTTTTTGTCCATTTGATAGATTCGCGCCAATTCGATTTGGATATTGATAGAAATTTGCGTGAGTATGTGGAGAGCTTTTTGCGGGGCGATCAGCAAATTTTGCGCCTTTACACGAAAGCTGATAAGCTAAATCAAGCTGGGCGCGCAAAATTGCTTAAAAGCGATCCTGGCGCACTTTTTGTCTCGACGCTAAAAGGTTCTGGCATAGCCAAAGCGCGCGAATTAATCATAAAAAGGGCGTTTGGACTATGATAGTGCTAGAAAAACCGCGTCTGTGCGACATAGGCGCAATGCAAGAAATGATAAAAGCCGAAGTCGAAAGCGGTGTGATTTTGCCTAGAAGCGACGATGAAATCGCCACATATATCCGCTCATACACGCTAGCGTATGTCTGCGATGAGGCGTGCGCCAAGCAAGAAAACACTGAGCCGAAATTTGATAGTGCAAATTTGGGGGCAAATTCTAGTGAAATTTCAAATCAAAATTCCCAAATTTGCGCCTCTTACACGCAGTATTTCGCCCAAAAACCACAAAACGCCGAGCTTGCAGGATATGCGTCTTTGAAAATTTTCAATGCAGATCTTGCAGAAATTCGCTCATTTGTCGTCTCGCCGAAATTTCGCAGGCGAGGAATTGGCTCAAAAATCGTCAAAGCTTTATTAGACGAGGCGAAATTTTACGGCTTAAAAAATGTCTTTGCTCTGACATATCAAAAGCATTTTTTCGAGCAAAACGGCTTTAAAGAAATCAGCAAAGACGAGCTTCCAGCCCAAAAAATTTGGGCAGATTGTATATCTTGCAAAAAGTTTCCAGTATGCAACGAAGTCGCGGTAATTTATACCTTATAGTCGATTTTGCCCTGAGCTTTGGCGTCGCGTTTTATCTGCTTTTAAGCGTGATGTATCGGGGACTGCCGCCGCTTTTGGGGTTTTTTTTCGTGACTTTGGTGGTGCTAAAATTCGAGCATGAAAACAAATTTAAAAAATACAATTTCGCTTACTATTTTGCGATTTTTTATCTATTTTGCGCCGAGCAAATTTACGGATTTAACCTATTTAGCATTGCGCTAGCTTACATTATTTTTTACACTTTTATCTACGAATTTAGCCTGCGAAATATCAAATTCCGCAACTTTTTGCTAGCTTTGTATGTGCTAATCGCTTATGCGTTGATTTTGGGGGTAAATGGCGCGATTTCGTATATCAAAAAAGCTGACGCTATGAGTGTGGGAAGCGAATATTTAAGCTATATCGTGGTCGATATTTTGCTTAGTTTGCTCTTTTTTAAGGGGCGATTTGTATGAGATTAAAATTCGTCTTTTTCTTTGTTTTGGCGTTTTTTACCATGCTTTTGGTTAGGGTGTATTATCTAGCTATCAAATCAAACGAATTTTACGAGCAAATCGCCAAAAACAATGTCGTCTCGACCGAGTATATCCCGCCTGTGAGGGGGCAGATACTAGACGCCAAAAACCGTCCGCTAGCGATTAATAATATCGGTTTTTCGCTTTTGATTGCGCCACATTTAAAAGATAGCGCGCTGGATGCTGAGCTAGCAAATATCAGCAAATATTTCGCGGATTTAAACACTACGCAAATGCGCAAAATTTACAAGGACGAAAACTCGGTTTATAACCAAAATTTTATCGAAGTGGTTAAATTTTTGGATTACAACGAAACAATCACGCATTTTGCGAATTTGAATCTGCACGAAAATATCCGTGTCGAGCCTGCTTCGCAACGCTACTATCCGCACAATCATCTCGCCTCGCATATCATCGGCTATGTCGGACGCGCGAATAAAAAAGATATCAAATCCAACCCTCTCTCAGCCCTTACTGGATATAATGGCAGAAGCGGTGTGGAGGGGTATTATAATGAAATTTTGCAGGGCAAAAGGGGTGAGCGCAAGACTAAGGTAACCGCGCTAAATGAGGTTGTCGAGGAGATTTCATACGAGGAGCCAAGCAGTAGCGAGATTTCGCTGACGATTGATTTGGAATTCCAAAGATATTTAGAGGAAATTTTCAAAGACAAAGACGGCGTGGCGATCGTGATTGATCTCAAAGACGGTGCGATACTGGGCGCTGGAAGCTTCCCTGAGTATAATCTAAACACCTTTGTGGGCGGAATTTCGCAAGCTCAGTGGGACGAGCTGATAAAAGATCCGCGCCACCCATTTACAAACAAGCTCGTAAATGGCCTCTATCCGCCAGGCTCGGTAATCAAAATGGCTGTTGGTATGAGCTTTTTAAATAGTGGCAAGATAAATGAGAATTGGAGCGCGTTTTGCGGTGGTGCGATTGAGCTTGGAGGGCGCAGATTTAGGTGTTGGAGTAGTGGAGGGCATGGCAGAGTGAGCCTAGTGCAGGCTATCAAAAGTAGCTGTGATATATATTTTTACGAAGGCTCGCTGATCGTGGGGATTGATTATATGTCAGCTTACCTTAACCGCATGGGATACGGCGTAAAAACGGGCGTGGATTTGCCGAACGAATTCGTCGGCACCATGCCAAATAAAGCGTGGAAAATGCAAAAATTCAAACGCCCATGGTATCAAGGCGAGACCGTAAATGCCTCAATCGGTCAAGGCGATGTGCTAGTAACGCCTATGCAAGTAGCCAAAAACACAGCCCAAATCGCCACAGGCAAGGCGATAATCCCACATTTTTTAAAGAGCATTGACGGCGAAGAGATTAGCTTCGAGCCGGGCGAGCTTTTCACCCCAGCTGAAAAAAACCAACTCCCGCTTGTAAGGCGCGGTATGTATGAGGTAGGAAACAACCCAAACGGCGGAACTGCGTATAAAATCATGAAAGACGCCGTCGTCCCGCTCGCGGTCAAAACAGGCACCGCGCAGGTCGTAGGACTATCGCAAAAGACAAACAAACGCTTAAAAGAGTCGCAAATGGATTATTTCCACCGCTCGCATGCGTGGATGACGAGTTTCGGCCCGTATGAAAACCCAAAATACGCCGTCACGGTGCTAGTCGAGCATGGAGGCGGTGGCGGAAGCGCGGCAGGTCCTGTGGTGAAAAAAATCTATGAAAAGCTCGTGGATATGGGCTATATCGACGCAAACGCCACGGCAAATTCTACGCAAAATTTGAAGAAAAAATAGAATTAAAATTTCAAAATCCTCGCTGACGCAATCCTTAAACACTGCGCCGAAATTTTAAAATTTGGGCTCATTACTTAAAATTTGCAAAATTTGCCCCTAAGTGTCATTGCGAGAATTTTGCTTAGCAAAATTCGTGGCAATCTACAAAGTTTAAATTAAAAGTCGGGCAAATGGCAGAATTTCGCAGATTTTTTGAATTTTAAAATTCTGCAAATTTTGCTTTTTGGTTGTTTAAATTCGTAGATTGCTTCGTCACTTCGCTCCTCGCAATGACAAATCAAACAAAATTTGCCCCTAAGTGTCATTGCGAGAATTTTGCGTAGCAAAATTCGTGGCAATCTACAAAGTTTAAATTAAAAGTCAGGCAAATGGCAAAATTTCGCAGAATTTCGAATTTTAAAATTTTATGCGCATAGCCCAAATTTGGCGTTTGTGAAATTTAAGCATAAAAGGCTATAATTGCGCTTCGGCGTGGCGAGCGGTCGCTTGTGATAAACAAGAGGAAAGTCCGAGCTGCAATAAGACAGAGTTGCGTCTAACGGACGCCGTGGGAAACCATAGGGAAAGTGCAACAGAAAGCAAACCGCCATAGCGTTCGCGCTGTGGTAAGGGTGAAAGGGCGGGGTAAGAGCCCACCGCGCGCATGGAGACATGGGCGGCAGTGCAAACCCAACTCGCAGCAAGAATAGAAGGTAAGGTCTTATGAGATACTATTCGCTAGAACTGGTTTGCAAAAACCAGTGTAGATAAATGATCGCACAGACAGAACTCGGCTTATAGCCACGCCTTTTATTTATTTTTGCAAAATTTCCACAATAATAATAGTAAATGTAGTTGAATTTGTCATTGCGAGCGAGTGAAATGAGCGTGCAATCTACGAGTGTAAAATTTAGGGTTAGTTTGTTTGCTAAAATTTTGAAATTTATGGAATTTTATAAAATTTGCGAATTTATCGTTCGGTGATTTTAGCTCGTGGATTGCCACGAATTTTGCTAACGCAAAATTCTCGCAATGACAGATTAAAGGCTATGGAATTTTTCTGGATTGCACGCCTAGCAAAACAGCTTCTCAAAATGGCAAATCAAAATTTCGGGGCAGTGTTTCAAACTTGCGGTAGCGAAATAAATTTAAAATAATCACATAAATTTTTTGTTAGTTAGTGCGTTAGTTAGCCAAAATGGGCGTTAGTTTGGTTTGTCATCGAGATTGACGGCGTCGATGATCTCTTTTTTGAAGCGCAAAAACTCGATATTGTTTTTAAGCGCGCGGTTTTCTTCGAGCAATACCTCGTGTTTGGTGCGAAGCTCTGCGATGTCGCGCGAAATGTAGTAAATCTCGTTTCGGATAAAAATCGCCGGCACGGTTAGCAAAAACACGAACATCATCACCAAATAGGTCATCAAAAGTTTGTTTAAGGATAAATTTACCTCTTTGAAATTTGTGGTTTGGTAGTTTTGCAAAATTTGGTTTTGTTCGTCGCTGATATATTCGCTCGTCTTGGGCGTGGATTTGGTCCTGTTTGGGACGGAATTATTTATGATAAAATCATATTCGTTATTCAAAATTTTCTCCATTTAAATTTTAAAATTTTCAAAATTCGAAAAATTATAAGTAAAATTTAGCATAATATTTTACATAAAATTTTGCTTATAATTTTTAATAAAATTTTACTAAAATAGCCTAAATTTGGCTATTTTATCTGAAAAATTCTCAGCTTAGCACTGCTTGCGCGAGAATTTTGCGCTAGCTCTTCGCTGCTAGCGGTGATTGGCTTTTTGCTTATGATTTTGCCTAGATTGTGGTCAGCTCCACACTCACATTTTAGTGCAAATTCTGGGCAAATACACGCTTTTTCCCACTCTTTAAAACGCGTTTTTACGATACGATCTTCGAGCGAGTGAAAGGAGATTATAGCAATTTTTGCATTAGTTAAGACTTTATTTTTTGCTTTTTGCTCGATTAAATTTAAAAGCTCATTAAGTTCGCCAAGTTCGTTATTTACCTCTATTCTGATTGCCTGAAATGCGAGGATTGCGGGGCTTACGCTTCTGTTTTTGGCAGGTTTAGTGCCGATGATTTGCGCCAAATCTTTCGCACTGGTAATAGGTGAGAGTTTGCGTGCTTGGATAATTTTTTCAGCGATTTGATATGCGTTTGGAAGTTCGCCATATTCACGCAAAATCCGTGTAAGTTCATCTTTTGTATAATTATTTACTATAAATTTCGCGTCTTTTGAGCAAGAGCTGTCCATACGCATATCTAGCTCGTCGCTTCCTAGCCCAAAACCGCGCTCGTTTTTGTCGATTTGAAGCGATGAAACGCCGATATCAGCTAAAATTCCCCTTATGTTTTTGATTTTTTCATCTGGCAAAATTTTTAAAATTTCACTAAATTTCGCCTTATGGATTTGCACGCGATCTTTGAAATTTTCTAGCCTTTTACTTGAAAAATTTATCGCTTCATTATCCCTATCGCATGCGATTAAATGGACATTTGGTAGGCTTTGCAAGATACCTTGGCTATGTCCTGCGTATCCTAGGGTGCAATCAAGTATGTATCCGCCCTTGGTATCCGAAAATGCGCTAAGTGTTTCGTTAAACAAAACTGGAATATGAGGAATTTGCAAACTTAATCCTTTTAAAATTTCTAGTTTAGTATAATAGCGCATTTTTTAGGTAAAAGGTAAAAAATGGACGAGTATTATTACGAAATTTTGCGTAGAATTTCGCTTTCGATGTTTAGAAAGGAGCTTTTTGGCATTTTTCACGGCTCGATTTCAGCCAAAGTTAAGGATAATCAATTCATTATCAACAAAAAAAATGCCATTTTTGACAGTCTAAGTTTAGATGATTTCGTGGCGTTGTTTGCCAAAAAGGACTATCGCTGGGAAGAGGCGAGTATAGATAGTGATATACATTTAAATATATATAAAAATATTAAAGAAGCCAAATTCGTTGCTTACGCTATGCCACCGTATTTGCTTGCATATACCTTAGAACACGACTTTATCATACCGCGCGATTATTATGGTGCGACTATCATCAAACGGCTTGAAATTTACGATCCGAAAAATTACGATGATTGGCACGATAGGGCACCGCACGAAATTTACAATTATATGATGAGTGAAAATAGTGATATCATCGTGGTTAGGGGATATGGCGTATTTGCGTATGCCAGAAGCGCACAGAGCCTTGCGAAAAAAATCGCGGTTTTGGAAAATAGTTGCAAAATGCTTTTACTAAACCATAATTAACTTTTTTGTAAAAAAATGTTACTAACGCGTTATAAAATGACAAAAATGCCTATTTTTCAGTGTTACATAAGGTTTTTATCTGTATAATACTAACACATTTTGTTAGTTGATTAAAGGGAAATAATTTATGATCAATTGGATGCAAAAGCATAAAAAGTCGCTCATACCTACTATCTGGATTAGCACGATAGCTTTCGTTGGTGCTGGTTTTGTGGGCTGGGGCGCGTATGATATGAACGCAAACAGAGCTGGTTCTATCGCCAAAGTAGGACAAATTTCTGTTACTAACCAAGAACTAAATACGAAATATTCTGAGCTTTACAATCGTCTTTATAGCATGAGTGACGGCAGATTTACTAGGGAACAAGCTGATCAAATGCGCCTAGACGAAATCGCTGCAAACGAGCTTATTAAAGAGGCGTATTTTTTAAATTTCGCTAACGATTTGGGGCTAAGGGCTACGGAAAAAGATGTGGCCGAGTTTGTGGTAAATGCGCCAGCCTTCCAAGAAAATGGCGTTTTTAATCAGACTTTATATGATAACAGCGTCAAAAATTCAGGTCTTACCAAAAAAGAATTTGAGCGAAATTTGCAAAAAGCAATCACGCTAGAAAAGCTTAGCGACGCGATAAAAGTCGTGCCAAATATGGATATCGTCGAGGCTATCACAGCCTCTGGTTTGGTGCAAGATAGCGTGCAAGCGCAGATGATTTACGCCGATGATAATGTTAGTTTTAGCGACGATGAGTTAAAGAAATTTTGGGAGGGCGAAAAAGATCACTATATGAGTGAGAAAAAATACACCCTTAGCACATACTTTATGCCGACTAACATGGCAGAGGTTAGCGACGCTGAGTTAGAAAAATTTTATAACGAAAATCGCTCGGCGTATCGTGGGAGCGATGATAAGGTGCTAGATTTCGCCGCAGCAAAAGATAGTGTGATAAAGGATTTTAGCATCGATCAAGCCAAAAAAACAGCGCTAAAAAAATATTTGGAAATCAAAAAAGGCGAAGCTGATACTAATGAAACTATTATCGCCACGCCTAGCACATTTCCTGTGGGTGAGCTTGGAGAGGCTAAGGTTGGTGAAATTTTAAAACCTTTTGCTTACAATGACGGAAATTTAATCGTAAAAATCGCTAGCATAGACGAGCCAAAACCTCTTAGTTTCGAAGAGGCAAAAGAGTTAGCGGCGGCTGATTATCGCGTGGTTAGGGCTAGCGAGCTTTTAAGCGAAAATGCGCAAAACGCACTTAAAGATTTTAAAGGAACCGAATTTGGCAAATTTACGCTAAATTCACAAAATACAACTTCGCTTAGAGATGATGAATTTTATAAATTTATCAGCGAAATGTTTTCTAAACCTGCCAAAGAGGGCGTTGTGCTTTTTGACGATAAGGCTTTGGTTTATAAAATCACAGAACAAAGCTTAGGCGATGATACTAGCATAAACGAAAACAAATCTATGGTAGCGCAAAAAATCGACGGTATGATAAATTCAAATCTCCAAGGCGATTTGTTAAAACTTCTTGAAAAGCGTTATAAACTCGAAAGATATTATAAAGGTAGAGATAGTGAGTGAGTATATCTTAGGCTTAGACATCGGGTCTAACAAAATTCGTGCTTTAATAGCCAAAAATGATGGCGAGTTGAGCATTAGCGGAGTAGGTGTAGCTGATACCTTGGGTATAAAAAAGGGTGTGATTACTAACATCGAGCAGGCTGCTAGCTCAATCAAACAAGCTGTAAAAGGCGCTATCAAAAGTGCTGGTCGCAACTACGATAGAGCGGTGGTTTCGATATCTGGTTCGTATGCCAAAAGTGTCAAATCGCGTGGCGTAATCACTATGGAGCGCGAGATCGGTATTCATGAGATAGATCGCGCTATGAAGGTAGCCCAAGCGCAAGCCAATGTCCCGAACGACTATGCTATTTTGCATGTGCTTCCTTATGATTTCAAAATCGACGAGCAAGAGCATATAGAAGATCCTCTTGGCATGAGTGGATCGAGGCTAGAAGTATCAGTTCATATCATAATCGCTCCAAAAAGCTCAATCCAAAATTTGAAAAAATCAGTAGAAATGGCAGGGGTAAAGGTTAGCAATATAGTCCTATCTGGCTATGCCTCATCAATTTCTACGCTAACAAAAGATGAAAAAGAGTTAGGCGTGGTGCTTATAGATATGGGCGGAGCGACTTGCGATGTGGTTATTCACCTAGGCAATTCATTGCGTTATAACGATGTTGTTATGTTAGGTTCGAATAACATCACTAACGACCTTTCTCGCGCGCTTCACACACCGCTACCTTATGCAGAAAATATAAAAATCACATATAATGATTTGATAAACGAGGGCGACAGCGAGGTAAATTTGCCTATAATGGGTGAAAGGGAAGATGAGAGTAAGTTGATTTCCCTTGAAATTATTTCGCAAGTAATATTAGCAAGAGTTAAGGAAATATTCGATCTTTTAGCCGATAAAATCGATAAAAGTGGCTACAAAGACAGGCTTGGCGCTGGCGTAGTCATCACTGGTGGTATGGCTAAGCTAGATGATGTCAGAGACCTAGGCACTATGGTTTTTGATAACATATCTGTTAGAGTGGCTAGACCAAAGAGCGTTAGTGGGCTTTCTGAGATTTCTTATGATAGCGCTAATGCTTGTGCGGTTGGACTTTGTATGTATGGATTTGGCGATTTTACGCCGTATGAGATTGATTCTAACGGCGAGCTTCGTTACAAAGACGAAACTATAAAAATCTCTACTGGCAGAGAGAGTTCGACATACTATGAAAAAGAAGTAACGCAAGCGATAGAAACAGAAGAGGTAAAAAGCAGTGTTGCTAACACTAACACTATGGCAAATAACGGCGGGCTGGGCATTGGGCTTCCAGAGAAAAAGAAGCCAAATATGATTGAAAAATTTATAACAATGATAAAAAATAGCTTTTAAATTTAATAGAGGAGATTGCAATGAAAGGATTTATTGTGGAAGAAAACAAAGGTGTTTATGGCGCCAAAATGAAAGTAATCGGCGTCGGCGGCGGCGGTTGCAATATGATTAATCATATGATTAGAGAGGGTTTTACTAAGGCTGATGTCGAGCTTATGGTAGCTAACACAGATGTTCAAGCGCTAGAAAAATCAATTGCAAAAACTAGAATTCAGCTTGGACCAAATTTAACCAGAGGGCTTGGTTGCGGTATGGATCCTACTATGGGTCGTGGCGCGGCTGAGGAGAGCTATGAGGATCTAAAAGATCGCCTAGATTACGCTGATATGGTTTTTGTAGGCTCTGGTTTTGGCGGTGGCACAGGCACTGGCGCGGCTCCAATCGTAGCAAAAGCCGCTAAGGAGAAAAAAGCTCTAACAATCGGTATCGTTACAACTCCGTTTGATTTCGAGGGTAAAAAACGCATGCGCCTAGCGCAAGAGGGCTTGGAAGAGCTTAAAAAAGAGTGCGATTCTGTAATCGTAATCCCAAATCAAAATTTGTTGAAAATCATTGATAAAAAAACAGGTATTAAAGAGGCTTACAAAAAGGTCGATAATGTCCTAGCACAAGCTGTAAATGGTATGATTTCTGTGATTTTAGAATCAGGCGATAGCGATATGAATGTGGATTACGCTGATGTTCGCAAGGTAATGCAACACCGCGGTATGGCGCTAATGGGCACAGGTGTATGCGAGGGCGAGAATGCAGCAGAGGAAGCGATAAAAGCAGCTATCCAATCACCGCTACTTGATAATGTTTCAATCAAGGGCGCACAAGGCGTTTTGGTTCATTGCAAAATTTCACCTGATTGTCCGCTTTGGGAAATTGAGTCTGCTATGAATATCGTCAAAGAGGCTGTCAGCGAGGACGCGGACATAATCTTTGGAACGACAACAGATGATAGTATCGAAAATAACCGCGTAGAGGTAACTCTGATAGCTACTGGCTTTGAAAAGAGCGCCGCTGAAAAAAAGCAAGTAACTAAACAAAGCGTCGCTGATAGCAGACAAGCTATCCTAGAAAGCTACGCTAGAAGCTCATTTTTCGCTAAACAAAAAGTAGCTAGTGGCGATTTCAACGGCGATGAAACTTATGATGAGTTAGAAGAGCCGACATTTTTACGCAAACAAATGGATTAATAATCCTTTAAAAGCAATTCTTCTATTATCGGTGTGCACCCCGCGCACCGGTTTGATTTAGATAAATTTTAAAATTTAGAAAATTTTATAAGCCTTTTGCGATTCCTCCAAATACAGTTGCAACGCGATTTTTTATCTTTTTGAGATTTGAATTCCTAAAAGCACCATTAAACCTAAATTCTAGCCTTTATTAAACTAGTATTTGCTAGGTTTTCATGGGTTAAATTTGCTTGCAAATTTGATACAACCAATAAAATTATTATAAACAAATTTATAAATTTAGTCATTTTTTATGACCCCAAGTTTTGTATTGTTCTATATCATCTTTTTTTACAAAATATTCTGTATCGCCACAAGGATAATAAATTTTACACCACTCGTTGGTGCAAGTTTCTATCGGGATTATCGGTAATTTGCCGTTGTGATGAGAAAAAACATCAATCTTTGTATAAAAATTATCTTTAAATTTATAGTCCGTATAAACATAAACATCTAAATATTCTTTATTTTTGCTGATATAAATTTTTTCGTCATCAATAGTCTGTTTTGCAAAACCACACTTGCTGACAAATCCATACTTTCCCCAATCTAAAAATTTATTATTTATACTACAAGAATTTAAAAAAATCGCAAAAGGAATTAATAATACATATTTTTTCATTTCTCACTTCCTTGAAATACATTTCCAACTCCACCATAAGCCTCAACATGCTGATAATAAAATGGATTGCCATATTCCCAAGTTTTTGGGTTCAATATCGTGTGTGGAGTACGAACTGGGTCATTTTGATTATTTACTGAATAAAATTTATAAATTTCAAATCTCCCCGCCGAGTTCTAAAATCTTCCCGCGCAAAATTTCGATCTCTTTTTCGTATTCGCTGATTTGATCTTGCAGTCTAAAAATCACATCCACGCCCGCTAAATTCACGCCGAGCTCCTTTGTGAGATTTACTATCATACGGATTTTATCCATATCGCGCGCCGAATACAGCCTCATTTTCCCGTCCGTCCTGCCCGGCTTGACTAGCCCTTCGCGCTCGTATTGGCGCAGGGTTTGGGGGTGGATATCAAGGACTTTGGCTACGATTGAGATTAGATAAACCGGCTCGTCATAATCGTGCATATTCTCTCCTTATAAGCTTTCTAATGCCTCGCGAACCTCGTCGCTTAGGCTATCGGCATCTGGCAAGACGATATTTACTACGGCGTAGAGGTCGCCTAAAATTTTGGTTTTGCGGTTTTGCACGCCATAGCCTTTGAGGCGGTATTTTTGGCCGTTTTTGGTGTTTTTGCTGATTTTAATCGTGGCTGTTTTTTTGGGTGTGGCGACCTCGATTTTGCCACCAAAAAGCGCAGTTTTTAGCGGGACATCGATTTTTTTGCTCAAATCATCGCCGTTGCGCTCATACTCAGCGCTTGGCGAAATTTTAATCTCCAAAATCAAATCCCCGCTTTGCTCGCCGTTTGAGTTGCCTTTGCCCCTAATGCGCAGTTTCTCGCCTGTGTTAATCCCCGCTGGGATCTTGAATTTCACATTTTCGCCGCCTAAATTTATACTCATTTCTCCGCCATTTATCGCGGTGTCAAAGGGGATTTCGATCGCGCTGTGTTTGTCTAAATCCGCGCCAAATCCGCCACTAAACCCAGCACCGAATCCAAACGGATTAAACCCGCCACCAAAATCAAAGCCCCCGCGAGAGCTTTTTGCGCCAGAAAATCCACCAAAAATGCTGTTTAAAATGTCGTTTAAATCGCCCATGCCAGCCGAACCCTTGGCGAAATCGTGGAAATTTTGACCGCCAAACATAGAATCGCCGTATTGGTCATACTGAGCGCGTTTTTTCTCATCGCTTAAAATTTCATACGCTGCGTTGATTTCTTTGAATTTTTCCTCTGCGCCAGGGTCTTTGTTGATATCTGGGTGATACTTTCTAGCGAGCCTGCGATAGGCTTTTTTAATCTCGTCAGCACTGGCAGATTTGCTAATGCCGAGAGTCTCATAAAGGCTAGAATTTGCCATTTTACCTTCCTTTTTTGTCTAAATTTTATATTGATTATATCATAAAAGTTTAGTCTATGTCAATCAAGTTTAATATATTTTGTTTATAAATCTTGTAATTACATTAAACAAATATTAGCCCTAGAAATTTATAATTGCACAAAAATTTTATTCAAAAGGAATTTAAATGAAAAAAACCATTTTGCTATCTTTGGCACTTAGCGCTTCGCTTTTTGGCGCGAATATTGATATCAGCGAGGCTGGGGCGAAATTTGATCGTGTAAATCCTGAGTTTAGCAAGGATGTCGTTCTCTCATACCACAGCTCGATTGCCGAGGCGAAAAAATCTGTCGTAAATATCTCGACCAAATCAAAACACAAAGTCGCAAACAACCCAATGGCGGAGATGTTTAACGATCCGTTTTTTAAGCAATTTTTCGATTTTAACCTGCCTAGACAAGAGCGCGAGGTCAGCTCTTTGGGATCGGGCGTGATTATCTCAGATGACGGATACATCGTCACAAACAACCATGTCGTCGAAAACGCCGATGAAATCGTAGTTACACTGCTCGATAATGACAAAGAGTATAAAGCCAAGGTCGTAGGAACGGATTCGAAAACCGATTTGGCGATTATCAAAATCGAGGAAAAAAGGCTATCTGCGATTAAATTTGCTGATTCGTCAATGGCTGTGGAGGGCGATATAGTGTTTGCTATCGGAAATCCATTTGGCGTGGGTGGCACGATTACGCAAGGCATAATTTCAGCTCTTAATAAAAACAATATCGGGCTTAATCAATACGAAAATTTTATCCAAACAGACGCTTCGATAAACCCGGGTAACTCAGGCGGTGCGTTAGTCGATAGCCGTGGCGCGCTCATTGGTATAAATTCGGCGATTTTAAGCAGAAGTGGCGGAAATAACGGCATAGGATTTGCAATCCCGTCAAATATGGTCAAAGATATCGCCAAAAAGCTCATTAGCGACGGCAAAATCGAGCGCGGATATATCGGCGTAACGATTAGCGATATGTCAAAAGAGCAAAAAGAGATTTACAATAGTAAAGAAGGTGCGCTGATTTCGAGCGTGGAAGAGGGCTTGCCGGCGGATAAAGCGGGCATTAAAAGGGGCGATTTGATTATAAAAGTCGATGATAAACCTGTCAAAAATGCAAACGAGCTTAAAAATTTGGTCGGCTCGATGAATCCGGGTAGCAAGGTCGAAATCGAGTTCGAGCGCGACGGCAAAAACCAAAAAGTAACCCTTAAACTAGATAGCATGGATAAATCATCTAACGCTGGTAGCTCAAATGTCGATGAGGGCGCATTAGAGGGACTTAGCCTTAAAAACCTAGATGATGAAATTCGCTCAAAATATGCGCTAAATAAAGATCTAAAAGGCGCAATCGTAACAAATGTAAAAGCTGATTCAAAAGCTAGCGAGTATGGGTTTAGAAAGGGCGATATAATTATCCAAATCGGTCAAAACGATGTCGAAAATATCGATGATTTTAATAAATATATCAAAGCTTACAAAGGCAAAAAAGTCCTAGTTTGGGTTATTAGAAACGGTATCCCACAAGGGCTAGTAATCCGCTAAATTTGGCAAATTTGGCAGGGCTTAGGCTTTGCCAAATTTTCATTTGGCGAAGTCAAATTTCAAACGACTTCGCCGATTTTATTTTTTAATTTTAATTATAATTTTTTGGGAAAAATTATTTTTTCTCCACGACTTCGTAAATCACGCCCTTTTCGCTGATATATTTCTCCACGGCTTCGAGTTGGGTTGGTAGGACATTTATCACGAGCGAGCCCACGACGCTTTTATCCAGGCGCTCTAACTTACCCCAGACGATATTAAAATTTATCCCAAGCTCGTGCGCCATGTGCGTGATAATGCTATCAAACGCGACATCTGGCGGGAAAAACAGCCTTACATTTATATTATTTGGTGGTAGCACTTCCTCTTCGCCTAGGAATTCCTTCATATGCTCATCAGGGTGCAAAAACAGCTCCACGATATCGCCAGAGCCCACGACAACGCCATGTTTTAGGAGCATGGCGCGGTTGGCTATGCTTTTGACGACCTCCATTTCGTGCGTTACCAAAACTATCGTAATGCCAAGCGAGCGGTTGATTTCTTTAAGCAAATTTAAAATTTGCGTCGTTGTGTTTGGATCGAGCGCAGATGTCGCCTCGTCGCTAAGTAAAATTTGCGGTTTTAGCGCCAATGCCCTAGCAATGGCTACTCTTTGCTTTTGACCACCGCTAAGCTCGCTAGGATAGGCGTTTGCTTTGTCTTTGAGGCCGACTAGTTCGAGCAGTTCGGCCACGCGTTCTTTGATATATCCTTCCTCAAATTTCCAAAACCTAAGCGGTGTGGCGACATTTTCGGCGACCGTTTTTCGGCTCATCAGCGCGAAATGTTGAAAAATCATACCGATATTTTTGCGAAATTCGCGCACTTCATCGCCTTTTAAATCCGCCACCTCTTTGCCAGCGACTTTTAGACTGCCGCTTTGGTAATTTTCTAGTCCGTTTATACAGCGAAGTAGGGTGCTTTTGCCCGCGCCACTTTGTCCCACGATAGCGAAAATTTCGCCTTTTTTGATCTCGGCGCTGACACCTTTTATGATTTCGGATTTTCCGAAACTTTTATGCAAATTTTCGATTTTTATCACTAAATTTCCTTTATTTTTTCTATATTCTACTTAAATTTTTAAAATTTTAGCTTTGTAATTTTTGTCTTAACGCCTCTTGCAAAAGCGAGCCAGCTAGCATGCGCTCTTCCTTCATAAATATAAAATTCTCTCCGAATTCGCCCTCTAATTCGACCTTGCGATATGGCCCTGAATACATTACAATGATTTTTGCGCTTAAATTTTCCTTATTTAGCATATTTGTAACGATATCGAGTTTTTCTTGGTTTGTGATTGTCAGTATTATCACAGATGCCTGACGCAGGCTAAATTCGTCGATGACGCTTTTTTGCATCATATTGGCAAAATGCACATTTTCTCCGCGCGATTTACCAAGATCCACAAGCTCCAAATCGCTTTCAGCCACGATATATGGCAGGCCGTTATCGCGCAGTCTAAGCAGTATTTCTTGACCGACTCTGCCGTATCCGACGATGACGAAGTGGTTTTTCATAGGCGAAATTTTGACCTTATGCACCTCGTCTTCGAGTTTTTCGACATTGGATTCGAAGCGGTTTGCGATGCGGTTTAGGTTTTTTAGGATAAATGGCGTTAAAATCATTGTGGCAACGACGATTGCGATTAGAATTTGCGCGTTTTCTTTGTTTATTAAATTTTTGGAGATTAAAAGTGCGAAAATCGCTAGGGCAAATTCGCCGATTTGCGCCAGAGATAGGGCTGATTTGAGCGCGATTCTTTTGTGGGTTGAAAGGATTAAAATCGCATACACAATACCTGCTTTTAGCGCCATTATAATGATAATTCCTAACAAAATCACGCCGTAGTGGTTGGCGATAATGTCAAATTTAATCTGAATTCCAATGGTAATAAAAAATAGACCAAGCAAAATATCTCTGAGCGAACTCATGCCGGCTGCAATTTCGCGCTTGTATTCGGTTTCGGCGATAATCATACCGGCGATAAATGCGCCAAGAGTATAACTAAACCCAAAAATATGTGCTAAAAAACTAGCACCAATTACCACGAATAAAACCGTAGCGATAAAAATTTCCCTCGAATTTGCCTTGATGACATAGGTAAAAAGGCTATTTATGACAAATTTGCCAAGAATTATGAGCGAGACTATCACAATCGCAGCACTTATGGCGGTGTGCAAAATCAGCTCATTTACAGGCGTGCTATCTGTGGAGGCAAAAATATCAATCATCAGTAAAATCGGAATCACCGCCAAATCTTGGAAAAGCAAAATTCCAAGCACTTTTCTTCCGTGATTGCGATTTATTTCGCCAGAGTCATTTAGACTTTTTAGCACGATAGCAGTAGAACTTAAAGATAGGGCAAGGCCGATAATAATGGCGGTTTTGATATTTTCGCTCAAAACTTGATCTATTATGAGAGTGAGTATCAGCCCAGTGCCTGCAACCTGCAAAAATCCGTTGAAAAAGACATCTTTTTTCATACTCATCAAGTGTTTGAAACTAAACTCCAATCCTATGCTAAACATCAGAAAAACCACGCCAAATTCGGCGATTTGCGACATATACATACTCTCGTCGCGCGTAAGACTATAAATCTGCGTAAAACACACACCTGCGACGATATATCCGATAATGCTAGGGATTTCAAAGACTTTGAAAACTATGTTTAGAACGATTGCAAGTGCAGTAATCGTCAAAAATAGCTCGATAGCAAAATCCATTTGCAACCTTTCTGGGGAAAATTTTAAATCTTTAATTTTACTAAAATTTTGCTTAAAATATCGCAAATTTAGGGCAAATTTGGCGATAAAATTTCGAATTTTAACTGGTTTTTAGTGAAATTTAACTATAATCATCAGTTTTTAAAATCAAATAAAAAGGCAGTTAAAATGGCAGATTTTTACAATCCAAAAGAAGTTGAAGAAAAATTTTATAAAATTTGGGAAGAACGCGGTTATTTCGAGATCGACGGCAACAAAAATATCCAAGAAAAGGGCAAAACTTTTTGCATTATGATGCCACCGCCAAATGTAACGGGCGTTTTGCACATCGGACACTCTCTTACTTGCACTTTGCAAGATATTATGACGCGTTATAAACGCATGGACGGATACAAAGCGCTGTATCAACCAGGACTTGATCACGCAGGAATCGCTACTCAAAATGTCGTAGAACGCGAACTTCTAGCCAAAGGAATTAAAAAAGAAGAAATCGGCAGAGATGAGTTTTTAAAACATGTTTGGAAATGGAAAGAGCAAAGCGGCGGCACGATAGTTCGCCAAATCCGCCGTCTTGGCGTGGGTCCAGCGTGGAGTAGAGAGAGATTTACCATGGACGACGGGCTTAAAAATGCCGTGCGAAAAGCCTTTGTAAATTTATACGAAAAGGGCTTAATCGTGCGTGGCAATTATATGGTGAATTGGTGCACTCACGACGGCGCCCTTAGCGATGTTGAAGTCGAACACAAAGCAAATAAAGGCAAACTTTATTATGTGCGTTATTATTTGGACGGCGAAAAAGATAAATTTATAGTTGTGGCTACGACTAGACCAGAAACTTACTTTGGTGATACGGCGGTAATGGTAAATCCAAATGACGAACGCTATAAAAATTTAATCGGAAAATTTGTCCAGCTCCCTATTATAGGGCGAAAAATCAAAATCATCGCCGACGAGCATGTTGATATGGAATTTGGAACAGGCTGCGTAAAAGTAACACCAGCTCACGATCAAAACGACTACGAAGTCGGCAATCGCCACGATTTGGAATTTATCACAATCTTTGACGAAAAGGGAATTTTAAACGAATATTGTGGCGAATTTGCTGGACTTGAACGCCTTGAAGCCAGAGATAAAATCGTCGCAAAACTTGATGAGCTAGGCTTTATCGAAAAAATCGAAGATTACGAAAATCAAGTCGGGTATTGCTACCGCTGTAAAAATGTCGTCGAGCCCTATATTTCAAAGCAGTGGTTTGTGAAATCAGACATCGCTAAAAACGCCATAAAAATGGTAAATGACGGCGGAGCTGAGTTTTTCCCAGCGCACTGGATAAATAGCTTTAATGCGTGGATGAGGGAGTTAAAAGACTGGTGCATTAGCCGTCAGCTTTGGTGGGGACACAGAATTCCTGTGTTTTACTGCGAGTGCGGACACGAGTGGGCGGACGAAAATGAAAGCCCAAGCCAATGCCCGAAATGCGGTAGTGCGAAATTTACGCAAGATCCAGATGTCCTTGATACTTGGTTTTCAAGCGGCTTGTGGCCGATTTCGACACTTGGCTGGGGCAACGGCGACGCGCTAAAAGATGAAAAATGGCATGAAAGCGATTTGAAAGAATTTTACCCAAATACTATGCTTATTACGGGCTTTGATATACTTTTCTTTTGGGTCGCAAGAATGTTTTTCCAATGCGAAAATGCTACTTCTAAATTGCCGTTTAAAGATGTCTATCTTCACGCCCTAGTTAAGGACAAAGACGGTAAAAAAATGAGCAAATCAAGCAAAAATATCGTTGATCCGCTCGATAAAATCGATGAGTATTCAGCCGATATTTTGCGATTTACGCTGACCGTTTTATGCGTGCAGGGACGGGATCTGCGCCTAAGCGACGATAAGCTTTTGATTTATCGAAATTTCGTAAATAAACTTTACAACGCAAGTAAATTTTTGCTTTTAAATTCGGCTAAATTCGGTGATTTGGACGAAAATTTGGTTAAAACAAAGCTTGGAGAGTATATGCTAAGCCGTTTTAAGGCGTGTGTAAATTCGGTCAGGGCAAATCTCGACGCATACCGCTTCAACGACGCTGCGACAGATTTATACAAATTTTTCTGGGACGAATTTTGCGACTGGGGGATTGAGCTAAGTAAAGCAAACAAAGCCGCAATCCCTGAGCTTGGTATGATTTTTAAAGAAGCCTTGAAGCTTTTAAGTCCATTTATGCCGTTTATCAGCGAGTATTTATATCACGAGCTTAGCGGGACTTCGTTGGAGAGCGGAGAATCCGTAACCATGATGAGATACCCAAAAACTTCGGCGCAAAACGAAGGAATTGAAAAGCTTTTTGAGCGCGTGATTGAAGCGATTGTGAGCATTCGTCGTGCAAAAGCGACGATTGATTTAGGAAATGCTAAAATCGCAAAGGCTTTTGTGCTAAGCTCATTTGATTTAAGCGGGGCAAAAGATTATATCAAAACCCTTGCCAAATGCGATGAAATCGAGTTTGTAAGCGCTCCTGTGGCAAATGCCGTGCGTGATGTGAGTGCGAATTTAGAAAGCTTTGTTGCGCTTGAAGGCGTAGATCTAAACCCTATCATAAATCGCTTAAATTCGCAAAAAACCAAGCTTGAAAAAGAAATCACAAAGCTAGAAAATATGCTAGGAAATGAGAAATTTATGGCCTCAGCCCCTGCTAGCGTCATCGAAACTAACCAAAATGGACTTGCCGCCGCAAAAGAGCAGTTTAACAAAGTTTGCACCGAACTTGCAAATTTGGGAGTGAAGTGAAAAATGCGAAAGAGTATAAAATTAAAAATTTAGGTGGCGCAAAATGAAACCATACTACACCATAATTTTACTGATTTTTTCAAATGTTTTGATGACGATTGCGTGGTATGCGCACCTGAAATTTACCAAAATCCCGTTTTTTAGCAACCTTGGGCTTTTCGGGATTATTCTATTTGGCTGGTGCGTGGCGTTTTTCGAGTATTGTCTGCTAATCCCTGCGAACAAATACGGCTACATCGGCAACGGCGGTTCGTTTGACATTTGGCAGCTAAAAGTCCTGCAAGAAGTCATCACACTTAGCGTTTTTAGCGTGTTTGCACTGCTGATTTTCAAAAGCGAAGCCTTTCGCATAAACCACATTATAAGCTTTGTTTTCCTAGTTTTGGCTGTGTATTTTATGTTTAAAAAATAGGAATTTAGGGTGATATTTTTTGGTTTTTCAAAACGATTTTGGCGGTTTGAAATGGTGCCGTGAAAGCCCAAAAATAGGCAAAATTCAAAAATAAAATTTAATAAAAAGGATAAAAAATGAGTAAAATAAAAGTAGGAATTTTAGGTTATGGAAATTTAGGTCGTGGCGTCGAACTAGCCGTGCGAAACACAAGCGATATGGAAGTTTTCGGCGTATTTTCTAGGCGTGAGCCAGCTAGCGTGAAAACCTGCGGCGCGAGTGTTTATAGCATAGATGAAATATTAAATTTCAAAGGTAAATTCGATGTTTTGGTGCTTTGCGGTGGCTCGGCGACTGATTTGCCAACTCAAACGCCAGAGTTTGCCAAAAACTTCTGCGTCGTCGATAGTTTCGATACACACGCCAAAATCCCTGAACACTTCGCAAATGTCGATAACGCAGCCAAAAGCGGCGGAAATGTCGGCATTATCGCTATTGGCTGGGATCCGGGTCTGTTTTCGCTAAATCGCCTTGTGGGCGAAAGTGTGCTAGAAAGTGGCGAAAGCTATACATTTTGGGGCAAAGGCGTGAGCCAAGGGCATTCTGACGCTATCCGCCGAATCAAAGGCGTAGTCGATGCTAGACAATACACTGTGCCGATAGAAAGTGCCTTAAAAAGGGTAAGAAATGGCGAAAATCCAAATTTAAGCACGAGAGAAAAGCATTTGCGTGAGTGCTTCGTGGTCGCCGAAGACGGCGCAGATAAAGTAAAAATCGAAAATGAAATCAAAACAATGCCAAATTATTTCGCTGATTATGATACGACCGTGCATTTTATCGACCTTGAAACGCTTAAACGCGAACACGGCGGAATCCCGCATGGTGGCTTCGTGCTAAGAAGCGGTAGCACAGGAGAGCACGGTGAGACAAAACACCTAATCGAATTTAGCCTAAAACTTGATTCAAACCCTGAATTTACGGCTAGCGTGCTTGTGGCGTATGCAAGAGCGGCGCACCGACTGCATAAGGACGGCAAAAGTGGCGCATTCACCATTTTTGACATCGCACCTGCGCTAATCTCGCCAAAAACCCCTAGCGAGCTTAGAAAAGAGATTTTGTAAATTTACTTGCCGTGTGAAATGCCAAATTTTGGCGAATTCGCACGGCGAAGATTAAAAGGAATTTCTTGGTAGAAAACAAAAATTTAAAAAATAATGTTTTTAATAAAAATAAAATTTTGCGAGATTATGATAAAGAGCCTTTAATTATCAAAAATTATGAAAGATTATTTATAATACTTATAAGAAGCGGGTGTGTTTTATCTGTAATGATTTCTGCTTATCTTGTATCTGTGGCGACATTGTTTTTACCAAATAACGATAAAGTTAGCGTTGGGTTTTTAATTATTTTTGCTCTTATTTTTATTGTTATTATGCGAGTGATTTTTAATCATTGTTCGTCATTTGATGACAAAATTTGTTTTTATCAAAATTCCATTATTTTTTATAGAAATGGTGTGCAAGAACGACAAATTCATAATTCTACAATTAAAGAAAATATTATAAAGCCATTTTGGGGTAGTGGTTTAAATGATAGAATTTGGAATGTTGTAATTGGTATAGTATATTTTACAATCACAATTATAGATTATTTTATAGATATAAAAATATTTCTATTTATGATTTTTATTTTTGTAGGTAATTTTATATTGAAGTTATTTTATTTTTTTAACATAAATCATAGCTTCAAAAATTTCACGCTTTTCCCAGCCATTTTAGCTAACACGCCACAAATAATACGAGAAAAAGGATTTTTTTATCCTAAATTAAGAAATTATCTAATTTGCGTTAGTGACAAAGAATATAATGAAATCAAAAAATGGTTTTTAATACAAAATATTGATATACAAAATTTGAAAAAATTCTATTTTAATTAAATAGAATATATGACTAACTTCTTAAAAAATCATGATTTCTAAAATTTTTAAATTCATACACCATTTCATATAAATGTGAAATTTGCTATAAATTAGCTTTTATTCACTATTTATGCAAATTTAGTTAAAATCATTGGATTGAAAATTTAAAAGGAAAATCTAGTGATAAAAATTGAAAATTTGCATAAAAGTTTTGGCAATAACGAGATTATAAAAGGTGTTTCAGCCGATATTAAAAAAGGCGAAATTTTCGCTATTGTGGGGCATAGTGGCGCGTTTAGCATTTTTGACATCGCACCGGCTCTAATCTCGCCAAAAACCCCTAGCGAGCTCAGAAAAGAGCTTTTGTAAATTTACTTGCCGTGTGAAATGCCAAATTTGGCGAATTCGCACGGCGAAAAATGAAATTTAATCAAAGGTTATTTATGGCAAATATTTATAAAATTTTATTCGTGTGTATCATTATAGTGGGTGGGGAAATTTTATTAAATTTAAACAAAAATTCAAAAGAGAGTGATAAATTTTTAGTCATTGCACACCGTGGAGCTAGTGGATATTTACCTGAACACACACTTGAAGCTAAGGCTCTTGCTTTCGGGCTTGGGGCTGATTTTTTAGAACAAGATTTGTATTTAAGTAGCGATAATCATCTCATAGTCGCCCATGAATTTGAGCGAGTTAGTGATGTGCATACGAAGTATCCGCACAAAATGCGTGATACTAACCAAACCACGCCACCAGTGGAATTTAAGGAACTTAGAAGTGTTGGTGTTGAATATATAAATCATAAATTTGCAATTTTTGATTTTACGCTAGATGAGATAAAATCGTTAAATGTAACGAGTGAATTTCAAAAAGAGAAACCTGATACCCCAAGATTTAAGGATAGATTTCCGCTTCACAAATCAAATTTTAGGTTTCATACATTTGAGGAAGAGCTCGAATTTATTCGTGGTTTAGAGAAATCCACTGGCAAAAAAATCGGAATTTATCCAGAAATCAAAATGCCATATTTTTTTCACAAGCGTGGAAAAGATATAAGTTTGCAAGTTTTACAGACATTGAAAAAATATGGCTATAAAGATAAAAATGATTTAATCTATTTGCAAGTTTTTGATTTTAACGAGTTAAAACGCATTAAAACAGAGCTAATGCCAAAGCTCGGTATGGATTTGCCTTTGGTGTTTTTGATAGATGGTTGTGTAGGTGAATTTAAAAACTATAAAAATAAATTTTGCACAAATATCGATGAAGTGCTCAAATATACAGATAATTTCGGCGTCGGTCTTGCTTCGCTAATCGATTTTAAGCAGAAAAAACCGACAGAATTTGCCAAAAAACTTATGGAAAAAAATGTAAAAATTCACGCTTGGACACTACGAAAAGATGCCTTGCCAAAAGGTGTAAATAATGTAAATGAAATGCTTGATTTGCTATCTAGTATCGGCGTGAGCGGTGTTTTTACCGAGTTTATAAACGATGCGGTTGAATACAACGAAAAACAAACTAAAAAGTAGTAAATATGACAAACGAGGTTTTGTAGAAAACTAACACTCTTTAAATTTGCGTTTTTCACAAACACTAGCCAAATTTAAATTTTATAAAAGGAAAATAATGCAATCAAATTTACCTGCTTTGATTTTTGCTTTTTTGGCAGCACTTTTTTACGGAGCGGGAATTCCATTTTCAAAAATACTGCTAGACACCATATAAGCGACATTTTTGGCTTCGTTTTTGTATCTTGGTGCAGGTTTTGGCATGGGTGTAATTCACTTTTTAAATTTCAAAAAACAAAGCACTTCAAACCTTGAAAAAGTCGATTTTCCTTATGTTTTGGCTATGATTGTGCTTGATATTATCGCTCCGATTTTGCTTATGTTTGGCATTTTAAAGGCAAACTCTGCAAACGCTGCACTCCTTAGCAACTTCGAAATAGTCGCCACCGCTGTGATTGCTTTGGTTATTTTTAAGGAATTTATATCTTTTCGCCTTTGGATTGGCATTATTTTAATCTGCGTTTCTAGCGTTATTTTAAGCGTTGAAAACGCCCAAAATTTCGCTTGGAGCGCTAAAAAACGAGAGATTTATCCTGCCAAACTCAAATTTACGCTCTCGCAAAGGCTACAATGAGTTGTTTAAAAAGGCTGGATTTGAGCCAAAAATTTTGTGCGAAACCGAGACTTTTGATATCGCAAACTCCATTGTCGCAAGCGGCGGCGGGGCGTGTTTTACCATACCGCAAATGGTAAAATCCGACAAGGCAAGCCTTATTAAGCTTTTTGAACTTGCAGACGCACCCGATGCTAAAACCCTAGTTTTGGCTTACAAAAAGGGCAAACAACTAAACAGAGTTGAAAAAGAGTTTTATAAATTTTGCTTTGAAGATAAAAGATAGTGAGTAAAATTTGGCAAAATTTTGCATTTCGCAGAATTTTGCCATTTTAGCGGCCTATATTTTTTGCTTTTGCGATTGCTTCGAATTTTTGCAAGCAAAAATTCTCGCAATGACACTTAAAAGCGAAATTCGGCAAAATTTCGGCGCAGTATCCCCAAGTTGCGATAGCGAAATTTGCAGAATTTTGTTTTAAATATTCGAATTTTGGATAGATTTTTTGCTAGAAAGTATTTTTAGGCTAATTCTGCCAAGCAGATCCAAAAAGAATATATAGATGACAATCGGCACCGCTAAGAGCCAAAATCCAGCATAAACTAGCCAAAAGTTAAAAACCGAAATTGCCTTGAAAATCTCGATTCGGACGATAGTGCCTTCGTATCCGTTAGAAGGCCACGGCATCCCCCAGATATTCGCCAATGTTGCAAGATTTGCCAAAATCAAAAAAAATAACGCGAAGTAGCGTTTTTGCAAGATTTGAAATTTATACGCAATCGCTATAAATAGGGCGCAAGCTAGAATATTAAAAAGCAAAATTTCAAAGCAGATGAACAAATTATCATGGGCTGGAAACGCTATACAGCAAATGCCTAGCAAAAATATTACGATATCGTTTTTCATCGATACAAAATTCGCCCTAAACGCACCATATTTGACCCGCATTTTATGGCTAGTTCGAAGTCATCGCTCATGCCCATTGAGCAGATTTTTGCGCCGTGCGGTCGTAGACTTTCAAAAATTTTATAGGTAATTTCAAAGCTTTTTTGTATTTCGCCCAAGTCGTCCGAGTGTGCGCCGATACTCATCACACCGCATAAATTTAGATTTTTGCAACTCTCTTTTATCTGCAAAAACTCATCAATTGCGCGCGAAATTTCAAGCCCGCTTTTGCTACTTTCGTTAGCTGAGTTTATCTCCAAAAGCGTATCTAGCGTGAAATTTAGCCGTTTATTCACGGCGCACGCAAGCTCAAAAGAGTTGCAGCTTTGCCACAAGCACGGGCGTAAGGAGAGCAAATGATTTATTTTATTGCTTTGCAGTGAGCCGATGAAATGCCATTTTAGGGGCAGGTTGCTTAAAATTTCGCATTTTCGCTTCATCTCTTGGACGCGGTTTTCGCCAAATTCGATTTGCCCTTGCGAGTAGAGATTTTCCACTGCATCAGTATCAACATTTTTGCTCACAGCTATTAGACGCACGCTCTGCACGCCAGATGAAATTTTTGCGCTGTCTATGCGCTCTAAAATTTGCGCTAAATTCATTGATAAAATCCTAGCATGCGCGCGAAGTCATTTACTATCGTAAAAATCATCAGCATTGCCAAAATCGCAATTCCAGCGTAGCTAGCGCCGATGAAAACCTTCTCTGGCACTGGGCGGCGAAACACAAGCTCGATTAGGTTAAACAAAATATGTCCGCCATCAAGAGCAGGGATTGGGAATAGATTTATTATGCCCAAATTCACAGAAATCAGCGCGACAAGGAGCAAAACTACCGAAGCTCCGTAGCTTACGGCCTTGGTTGTGATATCGGTGATAGCGACGATTCCGCCCATTTCTTTGGGAGAAACGACGCCTGAGACTAGTTTTTCAAGCCCCACCAAGATGATTTTGCTCGATTGGATTGTCTCATCTAGCGCGAAGCCAAGCGAGCTAGCGCCCGTGTGATAGAGCGTGATATATTTGGGCTCTTTTCCAGGAGAAATTCCTATTAGCGGGGTTTGGATACGCTCTCGCCAAATGTTTAGTTTCTCGCCCATTTTTGGGGTTAAATTTAGGTTTTTGATTTCACCTGCGCGCTTGATTTGCAGGTTTAAATCCCCCGCCACGACATTTTTGGAGATATCGTCCCACTCCCTGATTTGCGCGCCATTTATTGATAAAATTTCATCGCCGACCATGATTCCAGCACTTTGTGCGGCTGAGTTTTCGCTCACTGCGCCTACGATTGGCGCGATACGCTCTACGCCGATATAGCCTAGGCTAATGTAGATTAAAAACGCTAAAATTATATTAAACGCAGGCCCAGCCACAAGTATGGCAATGCGCGCTAGCGGGCCTTTGGTGTTGTAGCTGTCGGGGTCGAAATTTTTCGCACTTGGATCTAAATCCTCTTGACCTTTTAGGCTGACATATCCGCCAAGCGGGATTGCGCTTATGCAATACTGTGTCGCGCCGATTTGTTTGGTGTAAATTTTCTCGCCAAAGCCCACGCTAAATACATTTACGCCCACGCCAAGCAGGCGTGCAACGCTAAAATGGCCAAGTTCGTGGAAAAATATCAAAAAGCTAATGGCTAAAATCGTTACAAAAAAATGTAACCCGTAAAAATACAATCCACAAAGCAAAATTCCTATGGTTAAAAGTATGCTTTTCAAACATCACTCCGTTGCTTTTGCATTTTTTTTGTGATTTTTAGCATAAGCTAAAATGTATTCTAGTCCCGAATACAGCGTGAGTGCTACTGCGACCCATAGCAAGAAATTTCCGCCACTCCACCCCATGGTCAAAAATCCTATGGCAAACATTTGCGACACCGTTTTTACCTTGCCCGCCATTGAGGCTGAGACGCTGATATTTTCGCTCACCATAACCGTGCGAAAACCTGTGATAAAAAACTCGCGGATTAGGATTAGATACACGGCCCATGGGCTCGCTCTATCAATATACATAAGCCCTAAAAATCCAGCCAAGGTTAGCATTTTATCAGCCAGAGGATCGATGATACCGCCAAATTTGGTGATTTGATTCCAGCTTCTAGCGATAAATCCGTCGAAAAAGTCCGTCACGGAGGCGATTACGAAGGTTAGGGCGGCGAAGTAGTTTATCCAGCTGACATGCACCGCGCCAACCATACCGCTACTATCGGCATTGCCAGCAAGCAAAATGAGATAAAAAAACAAAGGCGCTAGTAAAACCCTAAAAATTGCTAATATATTTGGTAAATTCCACATATTTTTTCCAAATTTTATTTAAATGTCGTTCCGCCATCGACGATAAATGTATGACCTGTAACCCAACTAGCCTTGCTCGAACACAAAAACAGGCACGCACCTGCTAAATCTGTCGGCTGTCCCATGCGATTAAGCGGGCTTAGTTCGGCTGTTTTGTCGCGCACTTCTTCATAATTCGTAAAAGCTCTTAGCGCGTCTGTTTCGATTGGTCCGCCACTTACGACATTTACGCGGATATTTTTCTCGCCAAGCTCGGTTGCGGCGTATCTTGCCATAGCCTCAACTGCCGCTTTTGCAGTGCCGTGTCCTGAGTAATGCTCGATATAGACTAAATTTCCAGTCGAACTTAGGCTGATTATACTGCCGCCGCCTACCTTTTCCATGCGTTTGGCTGCTTCTTGTGAGCCCACGACAAAGGCATTTACGGTCGCGGTAAAGATATTGTTAATCCCGCGTGGTTTTAGCTTCATAAATTTAGTGTATCCGCCAGCCACCGCGCGACCCGAAATAATGGCATTTGAGATGAAAAAATCCACTCTATCAAAATCCGCATCGATCTTTTCAAATAGCTCTTTGTAGGTTTCTGGCTCTAAGATATTTAAGCCGTACGCCCTTGCTTTTATGCCAAATTCCTTCTCTAACTCCGCTGCTTGGGTTTTGGCTAACTCTTCGTTTGAGTTGTAGGTAAAGGCGACATTTGCGCCAACTTTGGCGAATTCTAAAACAATCGCGCGACCGATTCCGCGCGTTCCACCGCTGATTACTAGGGTTTTTCCTTTAAATTCGTTGATAGTTTCTATCATTAAAATCCTTTGATATTGTATTGTTTCATAACAGCTTCAATTTTAGCTAAATTTTCCTTGCTAGGCTCGCAAAGTGGCAAGCGATACTCCAAAGCTGGCATTAGCCCAGCGATATACATTGCCGCTTTTATCGGGATTGGGTTGCTTTCGCAAAAGAGAATTTTATTTATAGCATACAAATCATCATTGATCTCTTTTGCCTTGATATAATCGCTATTTAGTCCGAAATTTACGAGCTTTGAAATATAATCAGGCAATAAATTTGCAGTTACTGAGATGACGCCCTTTCCGCCGTTTGATAGGATAGGGTAGTTTATCGCGTCCTCGCCACTAATCACGCTTAGTTTCGGCTCGTGCGCTAGCAAATCCACGCATTTATCGATACTGCCACTTGCCTCTTTTACGCCGTAAATGTTGTCGCAATCGTTAAAAAGCTTGATTATGGTTTCTGTGTCGATATTACACCCTGTTCTGCCTGGGACATTGTATAAAAGCACTGGAATTTCGATAGAGTTTGCAATCTCTTTGTAGTGCAGATACAAGCCTTTTTGGGTCGGTTTGTTGTAGTATGGCGCGACAGAGAGTATTCCATCAGCTCCATGCGCTTGCGCAAATTTAGCTAAATCCACAGCCTCGTGCGTAGCGTTTGAGCCGGCACCCGCTAGGACTTTGACGCCTGTGTTTTTGCAGGTATCGACTGCGATTTCTATGCAGACTTTGTGCTCATCGTGGGTCAATGTGGCGCTCTCGCCTGTGGTGCCGACAGGGACTAGGACATTTATGCCGTTATCGATTTGGCGTTTTATGAGTTTGGCGTAGGTTTGCTCGTCAAGTTTGCCATCTTTAAACGGCGTGATTAATGCGGTCATTGAACCGATAATTACATTTTTATTCATCGTTTTCCTTTCGTAAAATCAATGTGGTTGAATTTTTAAATTTGAGATATTTTTTCATAGTTTCGTTTAAATTTTGCGCTGAGATGTTTTCGATATCGTTTTGGAGTCTAAACAGCGCGTCCAAATCGCCTCTGATGATATATGAGCCATAAATGCTAGCCACCTTGCTAGCGCTATCCATGGAGTAAATTAGGCTTGATTTGGCTGAATTTTTGAGTTTTGTGATTTCATCATCGCTGATTTGAGAATTTTTGGCATTTTCTAGGATAGCAAAAATTTCATCTCTTAGCCTCTCGCCACTGACCCCAGCGTTGCAGACGCCGAAAATTATCATTAAATTTTCATATTTGCTGGCTAGATTATAGACATCGATTTGATTGGCTAGTTTTTTCTCATCGACTAAAATTCGTTGCAAAAGCGAACTTTTCATACCGCCAAGATAGTCGCAAAGAGCGTTTATGCTGGCCGCGTCAGCGTGGTTAAATGGCGGGATTTTAAAGGCGGTTGCCACGATTTGGACATGAGAGTCTTTGTGTATGAGATTAAATCTAGCTCCGTCTTGCTCTGGTTCTGGCGCGCAAACATGCGATTTTTCGCAACGATTTTTGATATGCGAAAAGCTCTTTTTGGCTAGTTCAAACGCGCTATTTTCATCGATATCGCCACTGATTAGAAGTGCTGCGTTGTTTGGATTATAAAATTTAGCGTGAAATTCCCTGATATCCTCGATTTTCCAGCCCTCTATATCGCTTCTAAATCCAATCGGTGTCCAGTGATATGGGTGATAAATAAAGGCGCTGTTATACAGCCTAAAAAACAGATACCCAAATGGATCGTTATCCGTGCGCCAAAGCCTCTCTTCTAAAACCACATTTCGCTCTGGCAAAAACTCGCTCTCTTCGAGCTTTAAATTTTCCATGATATCTGCGTATAAATCGAGGCAGGTGGCTAGATTCGAGCGCTCGCATTTGATGAAATAGTGCGTGAAATCAAAGCCTGTGCTTGCGTTATTCACGCCACCAAAACCTTTTACAATGGCGTCAAATTCGCCAGCTTTGCGGTTTTTTGTGGATTTGAAATTTAGGTGTTCGAGCATGTGGGCTATGCCACTTTTGCCCATGACTTCGTCCTTTGAGCCCACATCGTAAAATAGATCGACGCTGATGACATCGCTACCTAAATTTACCGGTATGTGATAGACGGCTAAGCCGTTTTCTAGCGTGATTTTATTGAATTTTGCAAACATAAAAACCTCATTTTTTTAAATTTAAACCGATTGCTTCTGTGATATTTGAAAGGCCGTCTTGGCGCAAGAGTGAAGCCAACTCGGAGTTGATATTATAGGCTATTTTAGGGCCTTTGAAAATAAAACTTGTGAAAATTTGCACTAGGCTTGCGCCGTCTTTTATGCGGGTGTAGGCCTCTTTGCCGTCGCTGATACCACCACAGCTAATAAGCACTGTTTTTCCAAATAGCTCTTTTGCGACAGCGCGGAAAAGTTCGCGTGATTTTTGCGTAATTAACTTGCCGCTAATTCCGCCAAAATCCCTTGCTTTGGGCGTTAGCGAGTAATCAATGCTAGTGTTATTTACTAGCAAGGCATCTGCCCCAGCCTCCACGGCGCACGAGCATAGCGACACGGCCTTTTGCGCGCTCATATCGGGGGCGATTTTTAAAATTATTGGTTTTTTGGTAATGCCTCTCATCATAGATAAAATTTCTTTTATGAAACTCTCATCTTGCAAAGCGCGCAAATTTGGCGTATTTGGCGAGCTAATGTTGATTTCAAAAATATCGCAAAGGCTGTCAAACTTGCGAGTTAAAATTTCATAATCGCTTAGAGCATTTTCGTTTGGCGTGATTTTGTTTTTGCCAATGTTTGCGACAAGCGGAAATTTGGCTGGGTAAATTTTGCGCACGCGCTCTGCGATAGCCTTGGCGCCCTCGTTGTTAAAGCCCATTGCGTTTTGGATACTTTCTTCTTCGACTAGGCGAAAAAGGCGCGGTTTGGCGTTGCCGGGTTGGGGTTTTGGTGTAAATGTCCCAAACTCAGCATGCCCGAATCCAAGGGCGTAAAGTGTGGCTAGCATGGTTGCGTTTTTGTCAAATCCGCCGGCGATTCCAAGCGGATTTTCGAAATTTAACCCCCAGATTTTTTGATTTAGAATTTCATCTTTAAAGGTTGTATTTTTGGCTAAAATTTCCAGTCCAAACGGAACTGCGCTTAGTGTGCGAAGCCCCAATTCTGCGATATGGTGTGCAGTTTCTGGCTGAAATTTAAAAAATATTTTTTTTAGCGTGTTGTAATCCATAAAATTCCTTTTCAAAACTCATCATTTTAGCGAAATTTGAATTAATAATTCTTTATATTTTTAGCCAAATTTGTGTAGTTTTGATTGTTTTTGTTTTTTAAAATTTCGGGTCAGTAATTTTGCAAATTTAGCGGTGGGAATTTTAAATCCGTAGATTGCTTCGATTTACTTCGTAAATCTCGCAATGACAGATTAGCAAATTTTGCGCACAATTTGTCATTGCGAGGAGCGACAGCGACGAAGCAATCTAGTAAAATTTAAATTCAAAATTCAATCCAAATTTAGCATTGAACGATTTTTTGAATTTAACCTGCGCCGTGAAATTCTCTGTAAGGGGGAAGGGGGCTTGAATTGCGAGGTCGCGCCCCTTCCCCCTTACAATCCCCTAACCCCCGACGACGCTTTACAAGGTGGCTAAATTTAGAAAAACTTCGTTTTTCTAAATTTAGCTGATTTATTTAACTGAAATGCTTCGCATTTCTTTGCAATTGTAGAGTAAAATTTTAGTTTTTATTAGAAAATGCAAAAACGAGCGTGCCTAGCGGGATTACGCTTACGCCAAGCATTAGTGCAAGCGGGTTTAAAAGATTAAATTTAGCCAAAAGCCAAATTCCAAAAATTAGCGCGAGATAGGATAAAATTTTAAATGGCGAAAAAAACGCGGTGGCAAAATTTGATTTGACCGCGCTTTTTTTGGGCTCGGCTAAATTTTCATCATCAAATTCATCATTAGCGATTTTGTCGTATTTGCCAGAGCGAATTTCATCTTCGAGGCGCAGTGCGTAGGCTCTGTGCGAAAAAAACACAACCGCAAGCGAGCAGAAAAATCCGAGTTGCGAACTAGCGAAAAATGGGGCAAATTTCGCCCCAAAAACGCAAAGCAAACCCCCAAGCGCAAGGACTAGAAAATCAAAAATCAAGTAGATTTTTAAAATTTCTTTTTTCACTCTTTTTCGTCCCAATCATCATCGTCGAAATTCTCTTTTGCAGCCTTGTATTTGGGATCGTCTTCTAGCTCTTTGAGGCTTTCGTTTAGCCCCTTAAACGCCTTATAGACATTTAAAAACGCCGCAGCTATACCAAAGCACACGCAAACCCAAAAAACGATTAATGAGCCGGTTAGGGATTTGAGCCACAGCCCAAGCCCCACGCCAATGGCGATTGCGACGACTATCGAAATCCCAAGGCTCACATCGTATGCGACCGGGACGACCTTGTGCAGGTTTTTTGTGTATTTCATAACCTCGCCTTAAATTTCAAAATTTACAAATTTGCCATTGCTTCATCTGCCATTTTTATGGCAAAATCTATATCTTTTTTGCTCATTGCCTCGCAAATAAAGCCAGTTTCGAACTGACTTGGCGCCAAAAATACGCCCCGTTTTATCATTTCGCGGTGAAATTTCGCAAAACGCTTAGTGTCGGATTTGAGCGCGTCATCGTAGTTATTCACCTCATTTTCGTTGAAAAAATACCCAAACATACTTCCCACGCAGGCTGTTTGAAGCGCGATACCGTGCTTTTTGGCAGCTTTGCTAAGGCCGTTTATGAAGCGTTTGGCGAGTGAATTTAAATCTTTGTATAAATTTTTCTTAGCATAAATTTTACTCAAACTCGCAATTCCAGCCGCCATCGCCACTGGGTTTCCGCTTAGCGTGCCTGCTTGATAAACACCGCCAAGAGGGCTGATTAGATCCATGATTTCAGATTTTCCTGCAAAGGCTGCCACGCTCATACCGCCACCGATTACCTTGCCAAAGGTTACGATATCGCCCTCTATGCCATACACATCGTAGCTTCCGCGCGCACTAGCGCGAAATCCGCTCATTACCTCGTCCATGATTAGCACGATTTTTTTCTCGTCGCAAATTTTGCGAAGTTCGCTTAAAAATTCGGCTTTTGCAGGCACTAAGCCCATATTTCCAGCGATTGGTTCGATGATTATGGTGCCGATATCATTGGCTTTGACAATCGCTTTGACGCTTTGGATATCGTTATAAACAGCGACAAATGTGTTTTTGGCGATATCTTCTGGCACGCCAGCACTGCTTGAATATCCAAATGTAGTAGCCCCTGAACCTGCCTTGACCAAAAGCGAGTCGCTGTGTCCGTGGTAGCAACCGGCGAATTTTATTATGCCGTCTTTTCCGCTGTAAGCGCGCGCTAGGCGGATTGCGCTCATTGTGGCCTCTGTGCCACTGCTAGTGAAGCGAATTTTATCTAAAAATGGAAATTTATCTAAAACAAGCTTAGCAAGTTTCGTTTCTAGCGGGCTTGGTGCGCCAAAACTTAGTCCAAATTTCGCTGCATCGCAAACCGCTTTTTGGATATCTTTATCAGCGTGTCCGAAAATCAGCGGACCCCAGCTTTGCACGAAATCAAGGTATTTTCTGCCCTCGACATCGTAGATATACGCGCCTTTGCCCTTTTTTACCATAAATGGCTCACCACCTACGCTTCCAAATGCGCGAACAGGCGAATCAACGCCACCTGGGATAAATTTCGTAGCCTTTGCAAATTCAGTTTTGTTTGTCATTTTCGTCCTTTTTTTGGGTTTGATTTTTGGCTTTTAAATATTTATAAATAATGATAATTTCGTCTTTTGTAAGAAAATAGCTTGGCATAATGTCCTTGCTAGCGCCGATTCCGTCGGCTAATTCTTGCAGTGAAAGGGTGTTGATTTTGGGCGCGAAAAGGGATTTTTCGTAGTAAGTTTCGTTTGAGCGGTTAAATTCCTCATATTTTGCGATGAGCTGTCCCTCGCCACGCTCGCCGTGGCACTTATCGCAACCGATTCCACGGGGGTTTTGATAGAGCATGGCTCCGTATTCTTCATCTGTGATGAAGCTCTCTGCACACAAACAAACACCGAAAAATGCTAGTAAAAATATTAAATTTCGCATAAACTCACTTTTTAAAAAATTTTGCAATCATATATCAAATCGCCTTAAAATTTAGAGTAAAATTTCACTCATATTATCAAAATAAAAGATATTTGTCTCATTTTCTCTGCGGTATTTAAAGACTAAACCATGTGATTTGGCGATATTATCGACGATATATAGCCCAAGACCGAAGCTTTGTTTGGCGTTTGAGCCCTTGGAAAATGCCTCTTTGTAATGCTCGAAATCCTGCTCTAATTCGGGCGAATTGCTGATGAAATCGAAGGTTTCTCCGACATTTATGATGACATGGCGGTCGGTGGAGTATTTGATTGCGTTGTCGATTAGATTTTTCACAGCGATTGAAAACAGCTTCAAATCTACATTAAATTTCAAATCCTCTGGCGCATTTATGGTTACTAAATTTTCGCCTATCATTGCGATTTTTAGGGCTTCGTTTATGATTTCTTTGGCTGAGTAAATTCCACGCTCTCCAAGCGGAATCCCAGAAGTCGCCCTCTCGACTGCGGCAAATTCGTTAATCAAATCTTCTAGCCTTTCAAACACCGATAACAAGCGCTCTTGGTATTTGTTTTTTTCGATCATTTCGACGGTTATGCGGCCTTTGGTAATGGGCGTTTTTAGCTCATGCATGATGTTTCGCAAAAATAGGTGGCGCGATTCGTTTAGTTTGTTGATCTGCGTAACTGCGCCGTAAAACGCGCGCGAAACCTCGGAGATTTCGTCCGTGCCTGTGGCGACATTTGCGATATTTAGATCGCCTGTGGCAAATTTATCGATTTGGCGTTTTAGCTTGCGAAGTGGTTTGATTTTGCGTATAATAAAAATGTATGCGAGCAAAATAATCGCCAAAATTCCGCCATAAATCGCCCTGAAAATATCGTAGCGATATGGTTGGTATTCTTTGTCGTTTAAAATTCTAACCTCGTTGGCGTGGGTGATTTTGAGGTAGTGCTTGCGGTTATACATTATAATATCAGCCGAGCCGATGTCAGCCGAAATACTATCTAAAATTTCGCCATTTTCGGTTAATTGCTTTATAAAATTTTCGTCGTTAATGCTAGCAAATTCGAAATTTGCGATTTGTCTTTGGAATTCGTTTTGCGAGATGAGCCTACTCATCTGGTATAGGTGCGAGCGCGCGACTATGGAGTATTTTGTGTTTAGCTCTCTGGTGTAGTTTTGTTTATCATATCCGATAAGCCAAATGAGTGCGAGCGATACGCCAATCGTCGCAAGCGCGAAAATAAATGTAATGGTATAAAAAATCGAAGATCTAAATCTCATATTTAAATTTCAAAATTTATTGCACGAGCTTGTATCCCACGCCCCTGATTGCGTGGATATATTGCGGTGTCTTGGAGGTTTCGCCAAGCTTGACCCTGATACGACCGACGATGACATCTATGCTTTTTGGCGAGGATTCTTCGCTGATTGAGGAGCTGTTGTAAATGAGCTCTTCGCGCGTGATTGCTCCGCCTTCTTTTTTGACTAGATATGAGAGGACATCGTATTCAGCGACTGTCAGCGATAGAGGCTGACCTTTAAAGGTGATAATGTGTGAAAAATCATCTACCACGATGTCTTTGTTGGTTTTTTCACCGGCTTGTTTGATCGAGCCTGTGTTGTAGCGCTCGACATGGCGTTTAATGCGGGCTAGAAGCTCTTGGGGGTTGTATGGTTTTGGTAGATAATCATCTGCGCCGAAATCAAAGGCATTGATTTTATCGGTCAAATCGTGGCGCGCACTAGAAATGATAATCGGTAAATTCGAGGTTTTGCGGATTTCTTTGCAGACTTCAAGCCCGTCCATACCAGGAAGCGTTAGGTCTAAAATCACGAGGTTGAAATTTTCTAATTTAAGCTTTGAAAGTCCGATAAATGGGTCATCTGCTACGGTAATGTCGATTTCGTATTGTTCTAAGTATTCGCTTAAAATTTCAGCCAGCTCCAAATCATCTTCTATCATCAAAATTTTTGTCATATTTTTACCTTAAATTTAAAATTTTGGGCGCATTATATCAAATTTAAGATTATAAAAAATTTTAGCGCCTAAATTTGTGTAAATTTGGGAAAAAATGAAAAATTTATTTTTCAAATAGTGTAAAAATAGGCAAAATTTTGCCAAATTTCGTGAAATTTTGCCAAATTTGGCGAAAAATTCGCAAAATTCTATTGAAATTTTTATCAAAGTATTGTAAAATGGACGCCGTTACACTTTATCACAAAGGATACTCTATGAAAAAAGCTGATTTTATCAGTATTGTTGCTGAAAAAGCAGGACAAAGCAAAAAAGATACTACAGCAGTAGTAGATAAAGCTCTTGAAACAATTAAAGAGCTATTAGTTAAAGGCGATGAGATTAGTTTCATTGGCTTTGGTTCTTTTAGCATTGCTGAGCGTGCTGCTCGTGAAGGTAAAGTTCCTGGCACAAATAAAACTTACAAATCACCTGCTACAAAAGTAGTTAAATTTAAAGTTGGCAAACAACTTAAAGAGGCTGTTGCTGCTTCAAAAGCTAAAAAGAAAAAATAATTTTTCTTACTCTTTTAAGCCCCAAAATTTTGGGGCTTAATTTTATTTTAATCAAATTTTTGTATAATCTCGATTTTTAATTCAAGCCCAGGTGGTGAAATTGGTAGACGCACCAGACTCAAAATCTGGCGGAGGCAACTCCGTGCCGGTTCGATTCCGGCTCTGGGCACCACTAAAATCCTTTAAAATTTTGACTTTTTCCCCTAAATTTCAACTTGATATAACATTTTTTATACTATCATACGCAATATTATTTTTACAAAAAGGTGTTTTAGTATGATACACAAAATTCTCATAGCAAATCGCGGTGAAATCGCGGTTAGGGTTATTAGAGCATGTAGAGATTTGCATATAAAAAGTATAGCGATTTACACCGAGCCCGACAAAGACTGCTTGCATGTTAAAATTGCTGATGAGGCTTATGAAGTCGGCACAGAGCCACTTACTGGGTATTTAGACGCTAAAAAAATCGTAGAAATAGCCAAAGCAAGCGGTGCGGACGCTATCCACCCTGGATATGGATTTTTGAGTGAGAATTATGATTTCGCAAAAGAGGTCGAGGACGCTGGGATTATCTTTATCGGTCCAAAACCAGAAGTTATTCGTAAAATGGGTAATAAAAACATCGCTCGCTATTTAATGCGCAAAAATGGTATTCCTATCGTGCCGGGCACCGAAAAATTAAACAACGAATCAATGGAGACTATCAAAGAATACGCCCGCAAAATCGGCTATCCGGTGATTTTGAAATCAAGTGGCGGTGGCGGAGGGCGTGGAATCCGCGAAGTTTGGAGCGAAGAGGATATGGAAGCGGCGTTTGAATCCTGCACCAGAGAGGCGAAGGCGTATTTTAACAACGATGAAGTTTTTATGGAAAAACTCGTCGTCAATCCGCGCCATATCGAGTTTCAAATCATCGGCGATAATTACGGCAACATTATCCACCTTTGCGAGCGCGATTGCTCAATCCAACGCCGTCACCAAAAAATCATCGAAATTGCCCCGTGCCCGTCGATTAGCGAGCATTTGCGCAAAACCATGGGTATCACCGCAGTAGCCGCGGCTAAGGCTGTGAATTATTCAAATGTCGGCACTGTGGAGTTTTTGCTCGATGATTACAACAACTTTTATTTTATGGAGATGAATACCAGAATCCAAGTCGAGCACGGAATCACCGAGGAAATCACCGGTGTGGATATCGTCGTGCGCCAGATCCGTATCGCAAACGGCGAAATTTTAGAGCTCGAACAAAGCGATATCAAACCGCGCGGTTACGCGATTGAGGCGAGAATTACAGCCGAAAATGTATGGAAAAATTTCACCCCAGCACCTGGTAAGGTCGAGGATTATTACCCAGCTTTAGGACCTAGCGTGCGCGTGGATAGCCATATTTACAAAGGCTATAAAATTCCGCCATTTTACGACTCGCTTTTAGCTAAACTCATTATCAAAACGACAGATTATGACTTGGCGGTAAATAAGCTAGAAAGGGCATTGAAGGAGTTCCGCATAGAGGGTGTGCGCACGATAATCCCATTTTTGCTCTCGATTAGCAAATCGCGTGAGTTTAGACTGGGATTTTTCGATACGAGCTATGTCGAGAAAAATTTGGACAAAATTTTGGCAAACACCAAGGACGATTTCGATACGAAAAAAACCGAAGTCGTCGCCGCAATCGCTTCTGCTATGCGAGAAGCCGAAATTTAGGGAGCGCAAATGGATTTTTTAGAATCGCTAAATAGCATAAAAAAAGATATGATTAAAGAGGAAAAGGCGAAAAATCCACCCAAACCTAAGCCAAAACCAAACCCAAATCGCGATGAATTTAAAGATATTTTCAAAGATGAGGATTTAGGCGATGAGAGTGTGAGTGCGCGCGAAAATCGGCTAAAAGACGAGTTTTTGAAATATATCGAAAACGCAAATATTAGAAAAATTTAATGCTTGAAATTCCATTTTGCACGCTCGATTTTCCCTGCCCGTATTTGCAGGGAAAATCAGCTAGAAATGAATACATTTTTGTCAAAAACGCCTCGTATTCTTATAATTCAAATTTAGTTACTCACGGATACAGACGCTTTGGGAATTACTTCCAAAAGCCCATTTGTGCGGGTTGCGATGAGTGTAAAAGCCTGAGAGTAGATGCGAGAAATTTCAAATTTTCCAAATCGCACCGCAGAGTTTATAAAAAAAACGAAAAAACCACGCTTGGCTTTTCAGCACCGATTTTAGACGGCGAGCATTTGGAGCTTTTCGAAATTTATCACAACTATATGAGCGAAAAAAAGGGTTGGCCGCGCCAAAATATCACGCCTGAGAAATACTATGAAATTTATGTGGAGGGATATGGAAATTTCGGCAAGGAAATTTCGTATTACGATGAGTTTGACAGGCTGATTTGCGTCGATTTGATCGACATTGTCGAAGACGGGATAAGCTCGATTTATTGCTATTACGACCCATACAGAAGCGATCTTAGCCTTGGGAAATTTTCGCTTTTAAAGCAGATTGAAATCGCGAAAAAATTTAATCTTCGCTGGATATATTTGGGTTATGCAGTGCGTGAGTGTGCGAGCCTAAAATACAAATTCGACTACCAGCCATATCAAATTTTATCCAGCTATACAGACCCGCATGAGCCAAGTTTATGGGAGTAGAGCAGGGCAGGTTTTGCTATACTTTATCATTTTTGAAATTTTAAATTGATATGGCTTTTGATAATAATTGTTAAATATTTAGTTTAAATTTATTAAATTTTTGATAATATCTATCTTTTATTTTAATAATGGATATTATCATCGTGTTAAAAACTAGTAATCTAAATTACCAAATACAAAATAAAAAAATTTTAAATAACATAAATTTAGAGTTTGCAAAGGGCGAATTTTACGCTCTCGTGGGGCACAATGGCTCCGGCAAATCCACGCTTATCAAGCTTTTAGCCGCACAAATCAAAAATCAAAGTGGCGAAATTTCGCTAAATGGCAAAAAAATCGAAGATTACGCAAAAAAAGAATTTGCCAAAAGTGTTGCTTATTTGCCCCAAATTTTACCAGACGCTTCTCATTTGACGGGCTTGGAGCTAGTTATGGCGGGCAGATATGCGCACGGGGGCAGGTATTTTACGGACAAAGAAAACGACACCAAAATCGCTACCGAGTGCCTACAAATCACAGATACGCTCAAATTCAAAGACCAGATCGTCTCCACGCTAAGTGGTGGCGAGAAATCGCGCATTTTCCTAGCGATGTTACTCGCGCAAGAAAGCGATTTTTTGCTACTTGACGAGCCATTAGCGCCCCTAGATATTGCGCACCAGCTAAGCGTCATGGCGTTAGTTCAAAAAATGGCAAAAGAGCTTGGCAAATGCGTCATCATCGTGATTCACGACATAAATTTAGCCTGTTCGCATTGCGATAAAATCATCGCGTTAAAAGGCGGCGAGCTGATACTAAACTGCCCATCTAGCGAGGCTATGAGCGCAGAAAAAATCAAAGAAATTTACGGCGTAAATGCCCATATAATCGCGCACCCAAAGACAAATTTATTAACGGCGATGTTTTGATGAGAGTGGTTATTTTTTTATTTTTAATTTTCGGCGCAGTATTTGGGGGCGAAAAACCGCGTATAATCACGCTAGATTGGGGTGTGGCGGAGATTTTGGAGTTTTTAGAAGTTCGGCCGATTGCAATGGCTGAAAAGCAGAGTTTCATGCTCTGGGGTGGTAGGCTAGGTAGTGGCGCAAATACCCTAGATTTGGGGCTTAGAAACCAGCCGAGTTTGGAGATGATAATAGCTTTGAAGCCTGATTTTGTGCTTTTGCCATCGTTTTTTGCGGGGCACGAAAAAACCATTTCAAAATACGCCAAAACCCGTGTTATCGATGTTTATAAAGACGGAAATTTGGAAGACAACCTAAATTTGGCTGTTTTGGAAGTGGCGAAAATTTTGGATTGCGAAGAGAGAGCGAAAATTTTACTTGCCAAAAACAACGAATTTTTCGAAAAAAAGAAAAAAGAGCTAGAAAATTTCGCCACGCCAGTTTTAGTCGTGCAGTTTATCGACGCGGCTCACATTAGGATTTATGGCGCAAATAGCCTATATGGCGTGGTTTTGGCTAAACTTGGGATTACAAATTTGGCTCCAAGTAATTTATCATATAATCTCTGGGGTATCGCGAGTGCCCATGTAAGCGCGCTTTATGAGGTGGAGCAGGGCGCAAAGCTCGTCATAATCGAGCCAAATAGGGTTGATATAAACTCGCAAATCGCCTCAAATGGGATTTATAAAAATTTGCAAATTTTGCAAAACCGCGCGCAAATAGAGGCTGTGTGGAGTGCTGGTGCGTGGCTAAGTATGCAAAAATTTGCAAATTTGCTGAGTGAAATTTTGAAAAATGAGGCAAATTTAGCGAATTTCAAAATTTCACCAAATTTAGCAAATTTAGCAAATTCTAAAATTTCGCAAAAGGGCGCAAATGAATAAAATTCTGCCAATTTTAACGCTCATTTTTGCGATACTCTGCGCCATTTCTCTTGCTGGCGCACACGCGAATTTGGGCGAAATTCGCACACTTGTGGTGCTAAATTCCACCCTGCCGCGCATTTTGACGGCTCTTCTTTGCGGTGCGCTTCTTTCGCTTTCATCGCTTTTGCTCTGCGCTATTACGCACAATCCATTAGCGAGTGATAGCACCAGTGGCGTAAGCGCGTCAAGCGCCTTTGGGGTGCTGTTTTTGGGGCTGTTCGCGCCCGCGCTTGGCACCACGCTAAGTGCGTTTGTGGGCGCGCTCATCGGACTTGGGCTTTTGTTTGTGCTCACAAATACACGCGAGTTTAGCGCATTTAGCGCGACGCTGTGCGGTCTAATCATAGGGCTAGTCTTTGGCGCACTAAGCGCGCTACTTTTGATATTTTTCAAAGATGAAAGTTATTTTATCACGGTTTGGCTAAGTGGCGATTTGGCCCAAAACGGCTACGCAAACCTGCGCACAATGGCGATTTTATCGCTTCCAGCACTGCTTGTAACTCTTGCTTTTGCGCGTTCGTTTTGGCTCTTTGGGCTTGGCGATAGCACGGCAAAATCGCTTGGGCTAAATGTCGTTTTGGTGCGAATTATAGGCTTTGTGCTGGGTGCGTATTTTACCGCTGTGGCGGTGGCGCATTGCGGGATTATCGCATTTGTGGGGCTTGGGGCGAGTTATCTCACAAATCAGCTAAAATTTAGCTCGTTTGTCAAAAAAGCGATTTTTTGCGCCATTTTGGGGGCTTTGATACTTGGAATTTGCGACGCAGGGCTCATAATACTACAAAATTTAACCCAAATTTCGCTTCCTGCGGGTGCAATCTGCGCATTTTTGGGTGCGCCGATGTTTTTGTGGCTCATACACTGCGCCACAAAGGACGCAAACGCAGGAAACGGCGCCAAAAACGAAATTCACGAAAGAGCGAAATATTTAAATTTGCCATTTCTTGGCGGAATTTTGGCTGTTTTTGTGGTGTTTTGTCTATTTTATGGCGAATTCTCGCGCGAAATTTTCGCTCTGCGCATAAACCGCGTTTTCACAGCCTTGCTTTGTGGCGGAATTTTGGCTGTTTGTGGCTATATTTTACAGAGCCTAACCCGCAACGACATGGCTTCGCCCGAGCTTCTTGGCATTAGTTCTGGCGTTAGCCTTGGCGTGCTTGCTTCGATGTTTTTCGCACCTGCGCTTGGCTTTGTTTTTGGTGTATTTGGGGCGTTGGTGGTTTTGGGCTTTATTTTGGCGATAAATGCGAGAAGTGGCATGAGTCCAATGCGCGTGATTTTAAGCGCGATTGCGGTGAGTGCCTTTGTGAGCGCAGTGGAGAAAATTTTGCTTTTTAGCGGGGATAGCAGGATTTATGATTTTATCTCATACAGCGCTGGAAGCACCTACGGTGCGAGTTTTTCGCAAGTTTTGCTTTTGGCGATGCTTTGCGTGATTAGCTTTGGCGTGGTGATGAGATTTCAAAGAGAAATTACGATTTTAAGCCTAGGCGATGTGTGCGCTAGTAGCGTGGGCGTGGATATTTTCAAATTTAAAACAATTTTATTTGTATTTTGCGCCGTATTGTCGGCTTTTAGCGCACTTTGCGTGGGGCCAGTGAGCTTTGTGGGGCTTATCGCGCCACATTTGGCGAAATTTTTGGGCTTTCGCAAAACGGGCGCTGGGCTCATGGCAAGTGCGCTAATCGGGGCTTTGATAATGAGCGTGGCGGATTTTTTGGGTAGGAATTTGATTTTTCCTTACGAAATACCTTGTGGCGTGGTCGCTACGATAATCGGAAGCCTTTATTTTCTATGGATTGCAAGAAAAATTTAATAAATTTTAATCAAAGGAGCATTTATGCGAAAAATTTTTGGTAGCGCGTTTGCGCTTAGTTTGTGTGCGGCGGCTGTTTTGGCGCAGGAAGTCTCTGAGAGGGCAAACGAGGCGCAGGTTTTAGACGAAATCGCCGTGGTAGGCTCGGTAGGCAAGGGTAGTGGCAAGGTCGATTTCATGAGTGCTGGAAGCTCATCTGTAATCGAGAGCAAAAAAGCAATCGAAGAGCGTGGAGCGACACAGCTAGACGAGGCCGTAAAATACGAAGCTGGTTTCATTGGACAGCCTTATGGCGCGGATTTGGACACTAGCGACTGGCTTAGACTTCGTGGGTTTGAAGCGAGTGTGAGCTTGGACGGCGCGAGTGCGTATAAGGGCGGATATTTTGGCATCAGCCCTGATTTATACGGATATGAGAGTATCGAGGTGGTAAAGGGCGCAAACTCGCTACTTTATGGCTCATCATACGCTGGTGGCGTGATAAATCTCATCTCTAAGCGCCCAACTCTCACCCCACAAGGCGAAATCGGCGCGAAATTTGGCTCAAATCACCTGCGCGGGGTGTTTTTCGATGTCAGCGACGAATTTAGCGAAAATGTGAAATTTCGCATTGTAAGCGATTATGAGAAAAAGCGTGGCGACATAAATTACACATGGAACGAGCATTTTTTCATCGCGCCATCGATTTTGTTTTTGCTAGGCGATGATACGAGTTTAACGCTACTTTCGAGTTATACGCACGATGTTGGCACTGGAAGCAATGGGTTTTTCCCTTATGTTGGCACTATGATCCCTGGCGCGCAGGGTAAAATTTCGCCAAGTGCGAATTTGGGCGCATTAAATGATAGTCTATCGCGCGATCAAATTTCGGTTGGATATGAGTTAGCGCATAGCTTTAACGACAAGCTAAAATTCGAATCAAGCTATAAATTTAACCGCGAAAACAAAGACCAAATCGGCGCAAGTGTCGAGTATAATATGATAAACGATACCGATATCGCGCAGGATTTATTATTCGTCGATGCGAGTGTGAATTCGCATATATTCGATAACCGTATAAGCTACGAAGACGAGTGGGGTAGTGTGAAAAACCGCCTAACTTTGGGCGTGGATTACAGAGATATCCGCGCTAGGGGGCAGTATTTTTACAACTACTTCGTAGGCACTATAAATGTCTATAATCCCGTGCGCACCCGCCTAACGGCAAATCCCGCGCTGTCGTTTTCAAACCCAAATTATGATTTAGATCAAAGTCAGCTTGGGTTTTATTTAAACGATAAAATTGAGCTGTTTGAAAAGCTAAATTTAACGCTTGGAATTCGCCACGACAAGGCTAAGGCCACGCTAAATGGTGATAAAAGCTACGACACGGACGAAACGACCTATCAGGCTGGGATTTTATACGCGTTTGATAGCGGATTTATGCCGTATTTCAACTACTCCGAGTCTTTTATGCCACAATCCGGCCGCACGAGTTCGGGCGAGTTTTACAAGCCAACCACGGCTAGACAATACGAAGCGGGTGTGAAATATCTGCCAAGCTTCATAGACGGCGAATTTAGCCTAGCGTATTTTGACATAGAGCAGAGAAATGTCCCATACACCGATGGTTCGAGCTTTTCAAGTCAGGCTGGAAAGCAGGTAGCCAAAGGCGTGGAGCTTGGCGCAAATGTGAATTTAAGCGAAAATTTAAACCTAATCGCCGCTTACACGCATTACAACGAAGCTAAAATCAATGTCGATGGCTTTGACTACATGACGCCAACGCCACTAATTCCGAAAGATATGCTTTCTGGCTTTTTGGTTTATTCTATGGATTTGGGTGGCGGACATGGCCTCAAAATGGGCGCTGGCGTGCGCTATGTGGGCAAAAGCAAGAGCGAGAGCAGCGCATGGACATCGCCTCGCCACGACGCTGTGAGTGTGCCATCACACACGCTAATTGACGCTATGGCGGAGTATTCGTATAAGGACTTTTCGCTTCGTCTAAATGCGACAAATATCGCTGATAAGGAGTATGTCGCAGGGTGCAACTACTGGTGCTATTACGGAGAGGGTGCGAAGGTAACACTAACCGCAAAGTATAGTTGGTAAAATTTTACAGGGATTTTAACGCATAAAATTTCGTAAAATTTTAAGTATAATTTTGCGAAATTTTGAATTTTTGCCAAATTTCGTTAGGTTGAAATTTGGCAAATTTTATTAAAATTTTGGGGTTTAAATTTGGTGAAATTTGTCCAAAATTTGTTAAAGTTTATTCGATTTACTCTACGATTTCGCTATCAAATTTAAAATTATCGCCTAGATAGTATTTTCGCACATTTTCGTCGTTTGCGACCTGTTTTGCTGTGCCGCTAGTGAGCAACTCGCCGTCTTTTATGACATAGGCTCTATCGCAAATCGCCAAAGTCTCACGGACATTGTGATCGGTTATGAGAATGCCAATGTCAAGCTCTTTTAGGCTTCGCACGATGTTTTGTATGTCGCTAACAGCGATAGGATCGACACCTGCAAACGGCTCATCAAGCAAGAGAAATTTTGGCGTTATCATTAGACTTCGTGCGATTTCGCAACGCCTTCGTTCTCCACCGCTTAGGCTCACGCCTTTTCGCTCCCTTATCGGCTCGATATTTAGCAGATTTAGCATTTCATCGACTTTTTCAGCAGCTGTTTTTTTATCTTTGTAGGTGATTTCAGCGGCAAGCATTAAATTTTCTTCCACGCTTAAATCCTTAAAAACGCTACTTTCTTGGGGCAGGTATCCGATGCCAAGCTTGGCGCGTTTGTGAAGCGGGACATTGCTAATGTCCTTAAAATCGAGCAAAATCTCGCCACTCGTGCTAGAAATCAGCCCGCAAATCATATAAAATGTCGTGGTTTTGCCTGCGCCATTTGGACCTAGCAAGCCCACGACTTCGCCGTTTTCGACCTCTAATGAAACGCCCTTGATTATCGGGGTGCCTTTGATAGTCTTTTTCAAATCTTTTACTTCTAATCTATGCATAAACTACCTCGTATTCGCGTTTGTCGCCCATGACCTTGATATTTACCGCGCAACAATCCAGCTCATATTTTTCAATAAATTTTATCAAATTCTCGTCCGCCCACTCGATGATATGAAGCCCGTCTTCGAATAAATTTTCAATTAAGCCATTGTTCATCATCGCCTCGCTACCGCCATTATACAGGTCGTAGTGGTAAATTTGCCCGTAATTTTGCATGAGTGAAAATGTCGGCGAACTCACAGCGGCTGGATCTATGCCGTGTGATAGCGCGATAGCCTTCGTTAGCGTGGTTTTGCCACTTGCTAGTGTGCCATTTAGCAAAATCACTCCACTGCGTGGCAAAATTTCAGCGATTTGTGAAATTTCACTCTCTTTTAGCGTGAGTTTAAAGCTCTTTGACATATTTTTCTTGCTCACTTTTTGGCGTGTTTTTGGTGGCGGGAAAGCCCAGAACTTGATAGCTTTTATCTTTTTCTAAAAATTTTATGGTGATTATATCGCCGATTTTTAGGATTTTGCTAGCTTTTGCCACTGCGCCGTTGATATAGACTACGCCACTTTTGCACATATCCTCGCTTATAGCGCGCCTTTTTGTGATATTTACTGAATTTAAAAATTTATCGACTCTCATGGGCGGGATTGTAGCCAAATTCGCCTTAAAATTTGGAAATTTAGGCGAATTTAAAATTTTTAAAATTTTTGTTTAAGCTAGATTAAAGAAAATCTAAGGCGGAGATATTATAATGAAAATAAGGAGCAAAAATGATAAAAAATATTAAAAAACTAAAAGCAAAACGAAAAATTAAATTAGGCATAGCATGTGCGCCAGAAAACGATACCACAAAATATTTTTACATTCACGGATATAATTCGACAGGCGCACAAACCGCGCAAAATATCGAAAAACTAGGGATTAAAGTTGAAGTTCTAGATTGGGATAGCATGGCGGATTTCGAAATAAATTTTCAAAATTTATTAGCGCAACTACCAGAAAAAGACGAGTATAAAATAATCGCTTCATCGCTTGGCTGCTATTATGCCAGAGCGATTGCTGAGCAAAATTGTTGCGAATTGGTCCTTTTTAACCCGTGTTTTGACCCGCAAAACTACGATTTCATCGCAGAACGAGCGACTTACAATTATAAATTTAACCCGTCAATTACGATTGCAATGAGTATTTTTGTATCCCAAAGCGACGAAGTTTTGGTAAATAATGTAGAAAAAGTTAAAGAATTATTCGGCGGTCGTTGTTATATCGAAGTAACGAACGAACGCCATCGAATAACAGATTTTTCGAAATACAAAGATACAATTTGCGAAATCACTGGAATAGGGCATGTGGAAGATGATTGAAAAATTTAAAAAGCTTGCGGGCGCAATGTAATCAAAAATTTACTACTATAAATTTGTTTTATCAATTTTGTTATAAAGCATAAAATTCATAAATTTTAAAATTTTAAACGAAAATAAAACAATAAATTCTCGCAAAATTTTTTAATAAATTTTCCTTAAAATTTTATAAAAACTTCGATAAAAACGAAGTATAATCGTTATTACATTTTATTGATAAAAATTTTCAATATATTTTAAGTTGATAATGAATATAATTTTGCCACGATTTTTAAATGCAAATTTAACGAAAGGAAATTCCATATGAAAAAGAGCTTTTATCTTTCTATCGTTGTGGCTGGTGTGCTTTTTGGTGTCGAAAACAACGCAACAACTCCCAAACATAATGCGGTTGAATTCGACGAGATTATCGTTAGTGCGACCTTGACGGAGGTCGAAAATTTAAAATATCCTGGTTCTGTCGGTGTTTTGACACCAAATGATTTTAAATCCAAACCAAATATTGTTGATGCTTTGCGCGAAATTCCGGGTGTCGACGGCGGATTGGATACGGGCAGACAGGCAGCGAAAACCATTTATATCCGCGGTTTTAGCGATGATGAGAGAATTATCATCAAACAAGATGGTGTGTCTCGCTCAAAAGGGCTTTTTAGCGGTATGATTTCTACACTTCGCACAGATACCGATTTGCTTAAAAAAGCAGAGGTTGTAAAGGGGGCTAGTTCGATTTTGCATGGTTCTGGCGCGATTGGCGGCGTTATTAGCATGGAGACAAAAAGCGCGAAAGATTTTTTGCGTGAAGGTAAAGAAATCGGCGCTATGATAGGCGGCAGGATTGAAAGCAATAATATGAAAGGCGCAAGAGGCGCTGTTTATGCCAATCCTACTGATATTCCGATTGATATTTTGCTTTATGGTAAATTTGAAACTTTTGGCGACAATAAATTTGCCGATGGCGGTCGTTGGAGCGATAGTTACAAAGAAGTCGTAAAAAAAGATAAAAACGACGAGGATATCACAACGCTTTTTGCAAAAATCGGCTCTGATTTTGGCGACAGCCACAGGGTGCAATTTAGTGCTTATGATTACAAAGAAGATACGAGAATCCCGTGGCAGGCTAGATCAAATGTTTATCAAAATTTAAATGGTATTGTAAATCCCGTCACAGGCGAAATTCTCCAAAGAGATTTTATTTTTGATTACACATATAATCCAGCGCATTTGGATTATGTAAATTTAGCATTTAAAGCTTATGATTCGAAAAGTCACTATGATAGGTATTATTTAGAGGGTGCTGGGCAGGATTTAAGCTATAAAAACGAAGATGATAGATACGGATTTTCTTTGAAAAACGAGGCATTTTTCAAAACTGGGTTTATCGATCATGATTTGGTAGTGGGCGCAGAGTATCAACACAGAAAAGAAAATGCGATTTATATCTATGATGGCGTAAAAAGCGAATTTGGCGGTATGCCAAATACCCAAAAGACTTATGCTGCGTTTTTGCAAGACATCATGAAAATGGGAAATTTCGAATTAACGCTTGGCGGAAGATATGATAAATTTAAATCCCACGCTCCATACGCAGACACTGACGATAGCAGATTTTCGCCGAGGGTTGCGCTTGGGGTTGAGCTTTTTGAAGGGTTTAATTTGCTCGCTGGATATGCTGAGGCTTTCAGGGCTCCTACGCCAAATGAAGCTTCTCAAATGGGTGCAATGAATAGAATGTATTATTATGTGCCGAATTTCAACCTCGAACCAGAAACAGCCAAAGAGTGGGAAGTAGGATTTAGCTATGAAAAAAGCGAAATTATCGGCAATGATTATTTGAATTTCAAGGCTATCTATTTTGACGGAAAAATTGATAATATGATTGCACTTAAAGCTCGCCCAGATTTAGGCACTCCGCCACCAAATCGTCTAAACGATTGGGGCGCTAGTGATTTTCAACAATACGCTCAATACCAAAATGTCGATAAAGCCAAAAGATATGGTGTGGAGATTAGCGCAAATTACGCAATCGGGGATTTCAAATTTGGCGCAAGCTACGAAAACAGCAAAATTTACGACACGCAAACAAGAGAAGATTTAAAGCAATTAGCTAGCAAGCTTACCGGCTCTATTGGGTATTCGCCTATTACTGATTTGGATTTGAAACTCAAAGTTAGCCACTATTTTGATCCAAAATCAAATCCATCTAGCTTTATTTCTGGTAGGACGGAGTATTTTTATGTAGATAAACCTTTCACTATCGTTGATTTTAGTGGAAGTTATGAGATAAAAAATGGCGTTGTAGATCTGCTTGACGGGGCGAAAGTTGGCTTTGGCGTGAATAATCTTTTTGATAAACCTTATATGAACGCTGCTGTGAATAGAGATAGCTATTTAGTGGGAAAAGGTAGAAATTTCTGGGTAGATTTAGAAGTTAAATTTTAAAATTTTCATTGAACTCCTTTTTGCGAATTTAGGTAAATTTCACCCAAATTCGCTATTTTTTTTACTCTAAATTTGGCTTATACCCGATATTTTCCTCAAATTCTTTAAGCCTCATGTGGATTGAGCGAAGTTCCGTAATCGTCGTCCAGTTATTCGTAAATACGCTAAAACTCACGCGCACTTTATTAAACGCGTTTGCCGTTTGGATTAGCACGCCAAGCGTGATTGCCTTGGTAAAAAGCCCAGGACCCATGATGAGGTAAGGCACCATGACTAGGATTTGTGAGTATGTATTTAGCCACGCATCGAAATACAAATAGTGCAAAAATAGCTTGTGGTAGTTAAATTTAAGCTTGTCAAAAAGTGAGTAAATTTTCTCTTCGCTGCCGTAGTTTTGCTTATCTTCTTCGGCGAATACTAGCTCTTTTCGAAAGGCTGCTTCGACTTTTTGATTGTTGTATTCTAGGCGTGGCAGGTAGCGTCCCACAAACCACGAAATCCCAAGCCCTCCGATACTAACGATTAGCGCAATCCAAACAAGCCCGCCTGGGATATTTTCGAGTATTGGTACTTTGACCCCTGAGCTTAAATTCCACAAAATCGGTATGAAGGCAAAGAGCGTCATAAAGGCATACACGATACGCATGCCGACATCTTCGAGCGTTTTGGTGAAACGATAAATATCCTCTTGGATACGCTGCGAGCTACCCTCGATATCGCGCTCTACCTTGCGCCAAAAGCCAATGTATGCAAATGTCATCGCCTCGCGCCATTTTAGCACCCATACACGCGTGATATATCGCTCAGCAACCACCGATAGCACGAACCATACAGCAATCCAGATAAAAAGCAAAATTTGTTGGTAAAATTCATCGATTGTGTGCTTGTCTATCTCGCCACCCATATCATAAAATGTCCGATACCATTCGTTAAATTTGACATTTAAAATGGTTTGAAACAAATTTATACCTAGTATGCAAAACATACCGCCCCACGCCAAAATTCGCCATTTTTTGCTTTTGAAAAATGATGAAAACATTATCTACCTTTATTGAAAGTTTATTTCAAAATCAATTTTAGCAAATTTGATATTAATTTTTATTTTAACGCCTTAAAATTTCGCAAATTTCCCAAATTTCGCAAATTTCAGAACTTTTAAACCAAAATTTAGCTAAAATCCTTGCCGTTATTTTCAAATCAAAGGAGTGGTTATGCAAAAAAGCGTAAAAAAGGTAGTTCTAGCGTATTCTGGCGGACTTGATACGAGTATTATTTTAAAATGGCTTGGCGATAATTATGGTTGCGAAGTGGTAACCTTCACTGCTGACATCGGTCAAAACGAAGACCTAGCCCCAATCAAAGACAAGGCCCTAAAACTAGGCATTAAACCAGAAAATATTTTTATCGAAGATTTGAGAGAAGAGTTTGTAAAAGAGTATGTTTTCCCTATGTTTCGCGCAAATGCAGTCTATGAGGGCGAGTATTTGCTAGGCACAAGTATCGCTAGACCGCTAATTGCGAAAAAAATGGTCGAAATCGCGCAAAAAACAGGCGCAGACGCTGTAAGCCACGGCGCTACTGGCAAAGGAAACGATCAGGTTCGCTTCGAGCTTGGTGCTTATGCGCTAAAACCTGATATAAAGGTCATCGCTCCATGGCGTGAGTGGGATTTAAACAGCCGCGAAAAGCTCCTTGCTTACGCCGAGAAACATGGTATTGATATAACAAAAAAACCAGGTAAATCACCATATTCAATGGACGCAAATTTACTTCATATTTCTTATGAGGGTTTGGTGCTAGAAGATCCAAATCACGCCCCAGAAGATGATATGTGGAGATGGACAACAGATCCAAAAAACGCCCCAGATGAGAGCGAAATCATCGAAATCGAGTATGCTAATGGCGATCCAATTGCGCTAAATGGCAAAAAACTAAAAGCACATGAAATTTTACACGAATTAAACAATCTTGGCGCCAAACACGGTATTGGCAGACTTGATTTAGTCGAAAATCGCTATGTCGGTATGAAAAGTAGAGGTTGCTACGAAACCCCAGGTGGCACAATCCTTCTCAAAGCTCACCGCGCGATAGAGAGCCTCACACTAGATCGTGGCGCAGCGCACCTAAAAGACGAGCTTATGCCAAAATACGCTGAGCTGATCTACAACGGCTTTTGGTTTAGCCCAGAGCGAATCATGCTTCAAAGCCTAATCGATAAATCACAAGAGTGCGTAAATGGTGTAGTTCGCATAGAGCTATACAAAGGAAATGTCATCGTAATAGGCAGAGAGAGCAAAGATAGCTTGTTTAATGTCGAATTTAGCACATTTGAAGAAGACGCTGTATTTAACCAAAAAGACGCAGACGGCTTTATCAAGCTAAATGCGCTTAGATTTATTATCGCAGGAAAAAGCGGTCGAAAATTTTAAAATTTAAAAGGAAATTTAATGAAAGTTTTACTTATAAAAGATGTCAAAGGGCTAGGAAAAGCCGGTGAAATCAAAGAAGTAAAAGACGGATATGGAAATAATTTTTTGATAGGAAAGGGCTTTGCGCTAGCTGCGACTAACGAGGTTTTGCGTAAATACGAGGCTGGCAAACGCAAAGAAGCCGAGCTAGAAAAAGAGGAAATCGACAAAACTACCGAGCTTAAAGAGGCGTTAAAAAATGTCCGATTAAAAATCGCAAAACAAGCAGGTGCAAATGGCGCACTTTTTGGCTCAGTTACAAAAGAAGAGATCGCAACTGCGCTAAAAGAGCAAAAGAATTTCGATATAGATAAAAAAGTCTTGGAAGTCGAAAATATAAAAAGTGTCGGAATTTACGATGTTTCGGCGAAATTTAAACACGGCATTGTGGCGAAATTTGAAATAGATGTGGTAGCAGAGTAATGTTTGAAGCAACTACGATTTTAGCTTACAAAGGCAAAAGTGGCTCAGTCATCGGCGGAGATGGACAGGTAACCTTCGGAAATACCGTGCTTAAAGGCAATGCGACTAAAATTCGCAAAATAGGCAAAGACGGAAGCGTGCTAGCTGGATTTGCAGGAAGCACAGCCGATGCGTTTAATCTCTTTGATATGTTTGAAAAGTGCCTTGATAACGCAAAGGGCGAACTTTTGAAAGCTGTGGTGGAATTTAGCAAAGAGTGGCGCAAGGATAAATATCTACGCAAACTCGAAGCCATGATGCTTGTAGTGGATAGAAAAAATATATTTTTGCTAAGTGGCACGGGCGATGTCGTCGAGCCAGACGACGGTCGCCTAGCGGCCATTGGAAGTGGCGGAAACTACGCACTAAGCGCAGCTAGGGCATTGGATAGGTTTGGAATTTTAAGCGAAGAGGATTTGGTAAAAGAGAGCCTGAAAATAGCTGGTGAAATTTGCATTTACACAAACGAAAACATTAAAACTTACGCAATCTGGGACGATAAATAGATGATGACACCAAAGGAAATTGTTAAAAATTTAGATGATTATGTAATCGGACAAAAGGACGCTAAACGCACGATAGCAGTCGCACTTCGCAATCGCTATCGCCGTATGAGGCTAAGCGATGATATGAGGGGCGAAGTTACTCCAAAAAATATCCTTATGATAGGCTCTACCGGCGTGGGAAAAACAGAAATCGCGCGAAGATTATCAAAAATGTTTGGTTTGCCATTTATCAAAGTGGAGGCTAGCAAATACACAGAAGTGGGCTTTGTAGGGCGAGATGTGGAGTCTATGGTGCGAGATTTGGCAGCTGCGGCTGTAAATTTAGTCAGAAATGAAGAATTTGAAAAAAACAAAGACAAAATCGACGAGTATATCGAGCAAAAAATTTTAGAAAAGCTTATGCCGCCATTACCAAGAGGGGCTAGCGAAGAGAAAAACGCAGAGTATGCCAAAAGCTACGAAAAAATGCGTGAAAAGCTACTTAGCGGGAGTTTGGACGAGAAATTAATCGAAATCGAAATCAGCGAAAACACGCTAGAATCAAACTCAAATTTACCGCCAGAAATGGCAAATATGCAAGAGAATTTCATTAAAGTCATCGGCATAGCGACGAAAAAAACAAAAAAAGAGCTCAAAATCAAAGACGCCAAAGTCGCCCTTAAAAACGAAGCTAGCGAGAAAATTTTGGATATGGAAAGCGTAAAGGCAGAGGCGATGAGACGGGCTAGGGAAGAGGGCATTATCTTTATCGATGAGATTGATAAGGTAGCCGTTAGCTCCAACGGCTCGCGCCAAGATCCGAGCAAAGAGGGCGTTCAGCGCGATTTGCTTCCGATTGTGGAGGGATCGAGCGTGAGCACGAAATTTGGCAATTTAGACACCGATCACATTTTATTTATCGCTGCTGGGGCGTTTCACATAAGCAAACCAAGCGATTTGATCCCAGAGCTTCAAGGCAGATTTCCGCTTCGCGTGGAGCTTGAAAGCTTAGATGAAAACGCGCTTTACGAAATTTTAACCAAGCCAAAAAATTCGCTTCTTAAACAATACTGTGCGCTTTTAGCAACCGAGGGCGTGGAGTTAGAATTTAGCGAAAGTGGCATAAAAGCACTTGCCAAATACGCTGCTCAGGCAAACGCACAGGTCGAAGACATCGGTGCTAGACGACTTCATACCATAATGGAAAAGGTGTTAGAAGACATCAGCTTCGAAGCCGATGAGCACAGCGGTGAAAAGATCGTGATCGATGAAAATTTAGTCAGCGAAAAGCTGGGCGTAATCGTAAGTAACGACGATTTGGCAAAATATATTCTTTAAATTTTGCGGGAAATTTCAATGAAAAGCGGATTTGTTACACTTATCGGACGCACGAACGCTGGGAAAAGCTCGTTTTTAAACTATCTTTTGGGTGAGCAAATTTCGCTTGTCTCGCACAAAATCAACGCCACACGCCGTAAAATCAATGGCATAGTTATGCATGGAGATGATCAAATCATCTTTGTCGATACCCCAGGACTTCACGAGAGCGAGAAGCTGATGAATAAGCTTATGGTCGAAGTGGCGCTCAAAGCCATTGGGGACGGCGATTTGACGCTGTTTTTAGCGCCTGTGCATGATAGCGTGGAAAACTACGCGAAATTTGTCGAGCTAAATCCCGCTGCCAAACATATCGTGATTTTGACTAAAATCGATGAAGTAAATGACGAAAAAATCGTTAAAAAACTGCTTGAATATCAAAAATTTCAAGATAAATTTGAAGCCATAATTCCAGTTAGTATCAAAAAAAATATCTACAAACGCCAAATTTTGGACGAAATTTGCAAATTTCTGCCCGAGCACGAGTATTTTTACGATCCTGAAATTTTAAGCACTACAAACGAAAAGGACATTTACCGCGAATTTATCTTGCAATCTATTTTCGAAAATACTAATAGCGAGGTGCCATATTCGAGCGATGTTTTAATCGAAAAAGTGATAGAAAAGCCAAATTTAATCTCAATTTATGCCAAGATTATTACCGACACAAACTCTCATAAAGAAATTTTAATTGGCAAAAATGGTGAAACAATTAAGAGAATAGGGATTAGAGGAAAAAAAATAATTTCCGCCTTTAAAAACATTAAAATTTACTTAAAGTTAATAGTTTTGGTAAAAAAAGGGTGGAAAAATGATGAAAATGGCGTAAAAAGGCACTTTATCTATTGACATTTCATTTTATTTTTATTATTATTCGTAGATATTTAATTTCATTTAAAGAAGTGGAGTGTTATGGCAAGAAATAGTAAAAATGCTACTTCGGTTGTTGCAATCAACAAAGTCACGCAAACCATATTCGGTCTAAGTGAAAATGAAGTTTTTGAACACGATTTTTCTAAATCAAATCGTGCGAAAGAGACTTACATTTCTTATGTACCTTATAAGGATGTAATGACAACAACAGTCGAAATAAGCAAGACTGTCGCGGATGACGATTTGTTAGACACTATCGTCGTTAAGGTTTATGAGGAGCTAGGTCTTGACACTGCTCTGGATTATAAAATTACATATAGCGAAGTTATCGGTGCTAACAGCGATGATAGAGTATTTAATGTATTCGTCGTCGATAACACAAAATTAACTGCTGAATTTGATGCTATCGCAGCTCGCACAAATTACATCGATTATGTCGCTATGGCACCGTTTCTTTACGAAAATCTCTATGCTCGTGGAATTTTGACAAGAGACGGAATTGATTGTTTTGTTTATCTGCAAAGAGATGACGCGTTTTTGGTCGTCTATCAAAACGGTGAATATTTTCAATCAAGACAGCTTAGATACAATCTCAAATTCTTGCACGACAAATTTTCTGAATTGGTCGGAAACAGAATGGAAGAGGCTGAATTCTTTAAATTACTTGCAACACAAGGTATAAATTTAGAAAATCCAGCTGAGAGAGATTATATGATTCAAATTTTCGATGATATGTTCTACTATATCAACGATGTTTTGAACGGTATATCTAAGGTCTATAATATAAATATTCAAAGTATTTATATCGGCACAGATATCGGCAAAATCCCTGCTATCGAGGTTTTTGTAGAAAACAATCTAAAAATCGACTACAAAGATTTCAATTTTAGCGTAGCGATTAATGCGAAAGATTATCCGCTTACTCAACTAGATACTTTGATGTTTTTAGCCGGACAGCAATACTTGGCTGAGCCAGATGATGATCACAACTACTCACCATTTATGCGCCCACCACCATTAAATCAAAGATATAGCGGTAAATTGATTGGCTATGTTTTGGGTGGTTTGTTGCTTGGTGCTGCTTACCCTGCATATCAATTCGGCTATGGTTATTACAACAATATGATAGCTGATGAGAAAACAGTAGAGTATGAGGGGCTAGAATCAGAGCTTGTCCCTGCAAGAGCGCAAGTTAAAGAAGCCAGAGATAAAACTGCCAAAGTCAAAGAGGAATTTGGCGTAAGAAATAAAGAACTAGGCGATCGCAGTAGTTTGATTAACGAAATTTTTAGTAAGAAAAATGAGTATGCTATGAAGGGCATGTCTGTATTTGACCTTACTAATATGATTGTTAAAAACAGAGGAAAATTGGTAAGAATAGGCAACGATGATAGAAATATCACCGTAGAAGTTCATACTAAAAATGACAAGCAAATGACAGAGTTGCTAGAAGATATAAGCCAAAAAGCAAAATATGGCGTATATACTGAAACAATCGTCTTGCAAGGCAAAGATGACAGTGTCGTTTATGATAGTAATATAAGTGTGGAGGTGCGCTAATGAGAAAAAAAGGTTCATTAGATCAAATTGATGAATGGTTTGCAGCCAAAGGAAATAGCGCCAACACATATTTATATATGGGCTTGGCTTTGGCAGCGGTTATTGCTTACTTTGCGTTGAGCACATACTCTGTGCCATATTTAGAAGAGAGTGAAAGCAATTTAGCTAGCGCGACTGATAAATTGGAAAAATCACAAAGAGAGTATGATACTGAGTTTAACGGTAATCCTACTGGCAAAGTTGCGCAAGAAAGAGCTACTTTAAAACGCGAAGAGACAAATTTGGAAAACGCTGTTAATAAAATCAACTATTTAGATGTAAAATTGACAGAGATTTCAAAGCTAACATACAATGAGAAAAACTGGGCTACCTTTATGGACAGTTTAACAACACTGGCTGAGAATAATAATATCAAAATTCATAGCATTATTAGCTCTAAAAAAGAGCCGAGTGCTAAAAATGTATTCAAACCAGAAGCATTGTTGAATATCGATGTTAAATTTGAAGGTGCTTTTCAAAATGTTGTTAGATATGTAAATTTAATCGAACAATCAGAAATGATTGTAGATGTTAATAAGATGGATATCAATGGCACCGAGGAAGGTAAAATTGGTGGCACGGTTGGTATGTCTATCTGGGGAGTGAATTACAAATGAAAAAGATAATTTTATGTTCGTTTGTTTTGTCTAGTGTGCTTTTTGGAGCAGATGAGCCTAAGGGTCTATCTGATGAAGTAAGAGCATTTCAAGATAGATATAATGGTATGTTTTCTAACCTAAACAAGCCAAGAGTGGGTCTTAGTGATTCTCAAATCGCATCTTTGCCAGATCCATTTTATCCGCGTGAGGCTAATACTGGTCCTGCTGAGCCTGTGGTGAAAAAAACAGAAGGTTTAGGTTATCAGTTGCTTGGTATTATGGGCAATAAAGTTAAATTAAATGACAAATGGTATGGACTAGGTGATTATATCGGTTCATATAAGATTGTCCAAATAACTGGCAATAGCGTTATTGTCGCTAATAACGAAGATAATAAAATCGAATTAAAACTAAAACAAGGAAATCAAAATGTCACTATTACATACAAGTAAGAAACTTAGCTTAGCTGCTATGCTTGCATTATCGCTTGGTGTCACAGGTTTATCTGCTGCTTCAAACTGCGATAGAAAGGCTTTGAATATTAAGGTTAATGATGTTGTAACACTAAATGAAATGCTAACACAATTATCTGATATGTGTAGATTTTCTGTCGTTGCAAAAGATGCTATGGCACAAGAAGAGCTTGCAAAAGAGCTTCAAGGTGTTAGCATTAAAGATATGTCATTAAGAGAGGTTTTTGATTTATTGATCAAAGAAAACAACCTTAGCTATGATTACTCAAACAATGTTCTTAAAATTTCTGCATTAGAGACAAAGACATTTAAGGTAGATTATATCACTTCTGTAAGAGAGGGAGTGGCTACTACAAAAGCTTCTGTTGATTCAGCTCCTATCGAGGTAGGCGATGATATTGATGATGCTAAATTAGATGATAACAAAATCACTTCTACTGAGAAATTTGATTTTTGGGAAAAAATCAGCGATGATATCACTAGTATTTTAAATAACGGCACAGAAAAATATGTAGCCGTAGCTCCTATCATCAATCAAAATGCTGGTTTGATTACCGTAACTGCTACAAAATCTCAAATTGCTCGTGTTGATAGTTATTTGAAAAGTATGCAAAAACGCCTTGGCAGACAGGTTTTGCTTGATGTAAATATCATCTCTGTCGAGTTGCACAATGAATACACAACAGGTATCGATTGGAGTAAATTCCAACTTGGTTTCAATACTTACATAGACAATGCTGGAACAGCTAGTTTGTTTAATTTCGGAAATTCAGTTGGTAGAACTATTACAAATGGCACTGGCGGTAATGCTGCATTAAATGTCGGAACTACTACTGGCGGTACTACTAATCAATGGTCTGGCAAAACAAGCACTAGCAACGGTGCTTGGGCTATCGGCGCGAACTTGAATTTCAGCATTGATGGTATGATTAACTTCTTGGAGACTAAGGGTAAAACAAAAGTTGTATCTAGCCCTAAGGTAACTACTATGAATAACCAACCAGCGATTATTTCTGTTGGTGATACTATCAACTATTTATTGCTAGAAAGCGCTACTTCTCTAACTGCGGCAAGTGATGGTAGCTCTGTCACATCTGATCAAACACAATACTCTATTTTTATCGGTATTTTGTTAAATATCTTGCCAGAAATTTCAGATGATAATAGAATTATGCTTAGAATCAATCCGTCTTTGAGTAGCTTTAAATATGCAGAAGATGATGTGAAAACTACTACACCTAGAAATATCGCTCCTGATACACTTCAAAAGAAACTTTCAAGTGTAGTTTGGGTTGATGATGGCGATACTGTAATCCTTGGTGGTTTGATTGGTCAAACAAAATCTAAAAATAATACAAGAGTTCCGATTTTGGCTGAAATTCCTCTTGTAGGAAATTTATTCAAAAGCACAGCTGATGTTTTAAGCACGACTGAGCTTATTTTTGTCGTAACTCCACATATTATCGACAATACAGGCGCTCCTTTGGCTACATCGCTAAAAGAGCTTGGTTACTCAAAATCAATTTATGAAAAATAATGAGTAACACTTATACCTCTATTAAAGAGATATTTATCGAAGATAACGAAGTCTCAGACTTCGTTAATCTCGATAAATCAACTCTTGCATACCATAAAATTTTAAATGCCCTACAAAAACCGCTTAAACTGATTTTGTTTTATGGCAAACCAGGTTGCGGAAAGACCTTTTTGCTAAATAAAATCAAGGTCGATTTGGAAAAAAAGGTTAAAGTAGTTTTTATGCCACAACCTTTTTTTGATGAAAAAGAGTTTTTTTTAGAACTCTATTCTCAAATTTTCCACTCTAACCCAGTTGCGCCAATCGATAACTACGAAAATTTTATGAGAGTTTATCGCGAAAGACTTGGGATTACAGGTGGAGGTGCAGCCGTGGAGCAGGTGGTAATCTTGCTCGATGAAGCTCAGCTTTATCCTGGAAATTTGATTGAAAAAATTAGATTAATGGCGGATTCTAGGTTATTTAAATTTTTATTTACAGTGCATAAAACAGACGAGGAAGATCGTCTTGCCAAAGATTATTTTAAAACCAGAATTTGGGAGAGTATAGAGCTTCCAAACTCAAATTTAGGCGAGGTGAAGCTGTATATAGAAAAAAAATTAGTTTTTCATGGTTTTCAGCAATATTATTTTATGTTTAGCGATGACAATTTCGATTTAATCCTAAATTTAACTGATGGAAATATGAGAAACATAAACAAATTAATGTATAAAATGTATGAGCTGTTTGAGTATTACGAGGCAAATAAGCCAACAGAAATTAGTTTTGCTCAAATCAATAATAAAATCATAGAAATGGCGGCCATTGGCACGGGGATAATCGATGCTTGAATTTTACGAAGTTAATGAATTAGAAAAAAAATGGGAAGAATACAATAAAAACAAAAAGCAATTTTCCTTTTTGAAATCTAAGCCAAATTTTGTATTTAAATTTGACAAGACGATTTTAGGGCTTTTGACTTTGATTTCAATCGCGATCGGCGCGATTTTTTGGTTGCTTAAAGACGATGATAAAGTCAGCATGGCTAGCATAAACGAAAATATCCAAAACGAATCTACCATAAGTGATGTTGCGCCAAACCTTGCGCCGCAGGCCCAGCCTACCATAAATACTGCCCCGCAAACTGAGGTTGCCGCGCAAAATAGTGAAATTTCGCGTGCAGATTATAATATCAGCGCCCCAGCAAACGATAGCAACCGAGCGCAAAATATTGATCGCCCAAGCCTAAATATCAACGATGTGGGCGTGCTATCTAGCGAGGATTCTGGCGGTTTTAAGATTACAAACACATACGAAAATTCTGCCAATAACCAAAATTTTGCAAACGGCGGATTTAATCAGGGTTTTAATCAGGCTAACAATGTGCCAAATTTTAACCCAAATGCTCAAAATTTCAACCAACCGATGAAAAACGAGATTATTGATTTTGGTAAGGCTCCATTGCCGCCAAAACAAAATGTCGCTTCTAACGCGCCAGCCCCTGTAAATAGGGCTCCGATTAGCTCTCGTCTTGAAATTCGCACCTCAAATTTAAGCTCTGAGCGACAGAGTTTGGAGAGTAAATTTTATGCGACAAATAAAATCGAATATTCGCTTTCATTGGCCGAGGAAGCTTATAATAAAAAAGATTATGACAATGCGATAAAATGGGCTTTAACATCAAATGAGATTGATAAAAACAATATTAATAGCTGGATAATTTTCGCCAAAGCTAATTATAAAAAAGGTCGCAAAGATGACGCTATTTATGCGCTAGAAACATTTAATTCTAAGGCTAAAAATGGTGAAATTGCGAATTTAATAAATCAAATCAAAAGCGGTGCGCTATGAGAGTATTTTTATTTTTAACGCTAATTTTGGGCTCTGTTTTCGCTGTCAATGTCGATGATGTGCGAAACTGGGATCAAATCGGTCAATACAATAGAATTTGCCAAGAAAGCGTTAGAAATCTCTTTATCGAGGAGCAAAACGAGGCGCTAGCAAACACTTACGCGAAAGCTTGCCTAAAAATGGATAGGGTAAATGAGCTAGTCGTGCCAATGGTAATGCTGTATAAAACGAAGGAAACTAGGGAAAATGCCTCTTTGTATTCGACCATAGTTTTTCAAAAGAAAATGCTTTATTTAGCGCTTTGCGATGGCGTGGATATTTCGTATATCAGAACGCCGAAGATTAATTATATTTTGTCTGAAATTTTTGATAAATTCGTAGAGAAAACATACACCAAAAAAGGTGATGCGTATGTTTTTACCCTAGATGACGGCGAAAAAGCCGAGCTTTTTATCAAAGAAGAAGAGGGAGTAAAAAAAATGGTGGTGGCAATCTATGCCAGTGAAAAACTTAGCTCGATTAAAATTTATTGGTGATTGATATGACAAAGATAGAAGAGCAGATTGTTTCAATTCTAATAAAAAATAATGTCCTAACCCAAGCTATCGTCCCTGAAATTCAGGAGAAAATGGATATTGGTTTGACCCTTGGCGAAGTTTTGGTCGGCGACAACTATTTAAGTCAAGAAAATTTTTGCTTGATTTTAGCTGAGCTTTACAAACGCAGACAGATTGATTACGAAGATGTTCGTGAGAAATTTTCAATCGATCAAAAAGAATTTTTGCAAGTTTTGGCTAAAAAGCAAAATTTAACCTATATGAATTTAGACGATGTTGATATCGATTTTAAACTATCTGAGCGCGCTCCGATGGCGCAACTTAAAAAATTTGGCGTAATTCCTGTAAGGGCGGACGATTTAAATATCTATGTTGCGTTTTCTGATCCATTTAATATGGAAGCCCAGGATAGAATTCAAGCGATTTTTAACAAACACCTTCTAAAAATCGTTGTGGCCGATCCAAATCAAGTAAATAAATATATGGCTAAGCTTGAACTTTCTGAAAGTATCAAAGATTTGGTCGCTACTATTAGAAAAGAGCTTGCTAGCACGGGCGGTAGTGGCACAGGCGATGATACATCTGCGATTTTGCAGCTTATCGAGATGATTGTAAAACAATCAATCATTATGCGCGGTAGCGATATTCACATCGAGCCTACTGAGAATAACTGCGTCGTGCGCACCAGAATTGACGGTATGTTGCAAGAAATTTTTATCTTTGATAAAGACATTTATCCGCCACTTGTTAGCCGTTTGAAACTGCTTTCAAATATGGATATTGCAGAGCGTAGAAAGCCACAAGACGGCCGTTTTTCTATGACGATTTCTGGGCGCGAATACGATTTTCGTATCTCGACACTGCCTATTATCAATGGCGAATCTACCGTTATGCGTATTTTGGATAAATCTAAGGTTATCATTAGCCTTGAAAAGCTTGGTATGCACCCAGAAAGCTTTAAAAAATTCAGCAATGCAATGCACGCACCGTATGGCATTATCCTAGTTACTGGACCAACTGGTAGTGGTAAATCAACCACACTATATGCGGCACTAAACGATGTCAAAAGTGTCGATACAAAAATCATTACCGTTGAAGACCCTGTTGAGTATCAGGTAAATTTAATACAACAAGTCCATGTTAATGAAAAAGCAGGCCTTACATTTGCGTCGGCTTTGCGCTCGATTTTGCGTCAAGACCCTGATATTATAATGATTGGTGAGATTCGCGACCAAGAAACGCTTAGAATCGCGATTCAAGCGGCTCTTACTGGACACTTGGTCTTTTCTACACTACACACAAATGACGCTGTTAGTGCGATACCAAGAATTGTAGATATGGGAATTGAGAGTTACTTAATCAGTGGTGCGCTTATTGCGGTCGAGGCTCAACGCCTTGTGGCGCAAGCTATGCCCGCACTGCAAACAACCGACAAATGTGCCAAAATCTATGCTCGATCAGTTAAAAGAATTTTTACCTGAGCAGTATAAATTTTTCAAAGCAGTTGGTTGTGATCAATGTGGTCAGACAGGCTATATGGGTCGTGAGATGATAAGTGAAATTTTGCCTATTACAGATCGTATGCAAAGCCTGATTGCAAATGGTGGCTCGAAAGACGATATGAGAGCTTTGGCGAAAGAGGAGGGCTTTATCGATATGTTTGAAGACGGCATTATTCGTGCGGCTCGTGGAGTAACAAGTATAGAAGAAATTTATAGGGTGGCTAAACAATGAAAGATTTAAATGTAAATATGAACGCTGGTGGAAAACGCCAGCAAATGCGACTAAAAGTCAATAACAAGGTCAATGCGAACAACCTAATGAAACAACGCTCAGGCGGTTCGATTTCTAGACGCGCTCAAACGCAAAATTTGGGTAATATCACAGGCGATTTTAAAACCCAAGTAACTCGTTTAATGGGCGGTAGTGGCAAGGTAAAAACTCTGCCATTAGTTGCTGCCATTAGACAGCTTTCTGTTATGACAAACGCTGGTATTTCTATCCACGACTCTATTAAAGAGGTCGCAAGAGCGACAGAGGATAAGACGCTAAAAGGCATTTTTAGCGCGATGAACGACGACCTTAATGCGGGTCTTAGCCTTACTGAATCAGCTGAGAAATTCCGCCCACAACTAGGCGATGTCGTCGTGGCAATGGTAAGCCTCGGTGAGGCCACAGGTAATATGGCCGAATCACTTGCCAAGCTAGCTTCTATGCTTACTGAACTTTATGAGAACCAAAGAAAATTTAAAAAGGCTATGCGCTATCCGATGACTTTGATGATTGTTATGGCGATAGCATTTACGATTTTGATGATGTATGTTGTGCCTAAATTCCGCGAAATTTTCGAAGAGCTCGGCGCAGATTTGCCACTTCCTACAAAAATTTTGCTAGGAATTGAAAGTGCGCTTAGCAATTATGGTGGCTATATTTTGCTTGGTATCATCGTTACAATCGTGGGTCTTAAATGGCTCTATAAAAACAACGATCAGTTTAAAATCGGCTGGGATAGGGGAATTTTAAAGGTTTATTTGTTTGGTAAGATTATTTTCTACTCTACAATGTCACGCTTTATGCTTATTTTTACCGAGCTAGTTCGCGCTGGTATTCCTATCGCAGACGCCCTTGATACGGCTGTTTTGATGGTCGATAATCACACGCTAAAAGAAAAACTTTCAAGCGTTAAAATCGCTGTTCAACAAGGTGTTAGCCTAACAGAGGCTTTTGAGAATACTGGACTTTACGAGAGTATGCTTATTCAGATGATTAGCGCTGGTGAGCAGGCTGGTAACCTTGATAAAATGCTTGGAAATGTTGCTGATTATTACAAAGAGAAATTCGATGATATTATCGATAATATTTCTAGCTATGTTGAGCCGATTATGCTATTTTTCATGGCTGGTATGGTATTGCTACTCGCTCTTGGTATCTTTATGCCAATGTGGGATTTGGGAAAAGCTGTCAAAAGCTAAAACAAAATCCGCGTCCAAATCGGGCGCGGATTTATCTCAACTTCGTAAAATTCTAGTTTTCAAATAAAATTTTAACCTTAAATTTGCTAAAATTGCGCTTTTTATTTTCAAAGGATTTATCATAATAAAAGAAGTATATTTTATAATCGTCTCGGCTATAATTTTGTTTTTTGGATTTGCTACGATTGCGCCTGACTCAGCTCTTGTCGGCAGTGCTGGCAATGCAATTCGCTCGGTAAATTTAGGGCTTTTTGGTTATTTTTCATATATTTATCCGCTATTTTTACTAGGGCTTGTCTATATCGCGTATCGCTATTTCAGGGGATTTGATTTTAGATTTTTTGAATTTTGCATAGGCGTGATTTTGCTATTTTTCACCGTGCTTTTTGTGCAATCAAGCATTATTGGCGATAGTGGCGGAATCATCGGTAGCGTGGTTATAAATCAGCTAAGGCAGTTTGTGGGAAGCGTGGGGATTTGGATTTTTAATCTAACACTTTTTGTCCTTTCGCTGGTGTTGATTTTCGAGGATAAGCTTACAAACATAATCAAAAATTCTTTTATCAAAGAGCAAACTAGCGAGGCAAAAAGTGAAATTTCGCGCGAACAAACCCGCCAAAGAGCCACAAGGGCGCAAACCGAGCTAAAACCAAAACCGCTTAAAAAAGACAGAGCCGAATTTAGCGAAAAGCAAGAGAGCAAAATCGAAAAATTTCTAACCGAGCAAAGCGATGATTTGGAGGGTGAAAATTTAGATTTAAATTTAGAAAAAGAGCCAAATTTGCAAAATGAAATTTTAGAGCCAAATTCCAAAAAATCAAATTCCAAAAAACCATCTTCGCTAAAAAAAGTCGAGCATTTAAGCGAGGTTGCCGAAAACAAAAAACTTCTTGATGAGCTAGAAAAGGGTAAAATAGACAAACCGCAAAATTTCGCCCTTCCGCCACTTGATTTTTTGGAAAATCCGCCCAAAAAACAAAATATGGTCGATGATAGCGAAATAGATCAAAAAATCTTTGATTTGCTCGATAAACTTCGCAAATTTAAAATCGACGGCGATGTCATTTGCACATACTCAGGCCCCGTGGTTACGACATTTGAGTTTCGCCCAGCAGCGCACATTAAGGTTAGCAAAATCCTAACCCTCCAAGATGATTTGGCTATGGCACTGCGCGCGGAGACGATCCGTATCCAAGCCCCGATTCCTGGCAAAGATGTCGTAGGTATCGAAATTCCAAATAAAAAGGCCCAGACAATCTATTTGCGCGAAATTTTTGAAAGTGAGGTTTTTAAAACAGCTTCTAGTCCGCTTACAATGGCTCTTGGTAAGGATATCGTGGGTCAGCCTTTTGTCACAGATCTAAAAAAACTCCCGCATCTACTCATCGCAGGAGGAACAGGAAGCGGTAAAAGCGTCGGCGTAAATGCTCTTATTTTAAGCCTTTTGTATAGAAATTCGCCAAAAACCCTGCGCCTAATAATGGTCGATCCAAAAATGGTTGAATTTAGGCTTTATGAGGATATCCCACACCTACTAACGCCGATTATTACTGAGCCAAAAAAAGCTATAACCGCCCTTGGAAATGTCGTGGCTGAAATGGAGCATAGATATCGCATAATGGCTGATAATAGGGTCAAAAATATCGAAAGTTATAATGCCAAAATTTCAAAAGAAAATGGCGAAATTTTGCCTTATATTGTGGTTGTGATAGATGAATTTGCCGACCTTATTATGACAGGTGGAAAAGAGGTCGAAACCAACATAGTGCTTTTAGCTCAAAAGGCAAGAGCATGCGGAATCCACCTCATCATAGCAACTCAACGCCCAAGCAAAGAGATTGTAACGGGCCAAATCAAAACAAATATGCCAAGTCGTATTAGCTTTAAGGTTCGCTCATATACAGATAGTCGCATAATCCTCGATCAAATGGGATCTGAAAGCCTGATAGGGAAAGGTGATATGCTCTTTATGCCACCAAGTGGAAGCACTACGATTCGCCTGCATGCGCCATTTAGCACAGAAGATGAGATAAATGCCATAGCTGAGTATTTGCGTTCGCAAGAAAGCGTGGTTTATGATGAGAGATTTTTGGCCGAAAATGATAGTCAAAAAGAGGGCACAGGTATGATGGATCCGCAAAATATGGAGCTTGACGAGCTGTTTGAAGAGGCGAAAAACATCGTTCTAACCGAGGGTAAAACATCTGGTAGCTATCTGCAACGCCGTCTTAAAATCGGCTACAACCGCGCTGCTAGAATCATCGAGCAGTTAGAGCAAATGGGAATTTTAAGCGAAGTTAATACCAAAGGGTGAAGAGATATCATCAAATAAATTTGGCTAAATTTTGAAATTTAAATGGAGTAAAATTTGAGAACAGATCAGTGGCTGTTTTATTTCACGGTTGCATTAATCACCATAGGCATTGTATTTTCGCTATCCTTGACCTCATATACCACGCTTGCAAGCGATACTGAGCCGCTATATTTTTTCAAAAAACAATGGATATTTGGTATGTTTAGCATTTTCCTTATGTGGGGGCTTTCGCAGTTTAACCCAGATAAGGTTTTAACGCCGTTTTGCATGGTTTTGTGGGTGGTATCTGGGCTAGTGATGATCTCAATGGGCTTCATGCCTAAATCAATCGTATCAGAGGTAAATGGAGCGGCTAGGTGGATAAAAATCGCAGGCATTAGTATCGCTCCGGTGGAATTTTTCAAAGTTGGTTTTATATATTTTTTGGCGTGGAGCTTCTCGCGCAAGATGAACCACACCAAAAAAACGGTTTGGCAAGAGATTAAAATTTGGGTTCCGTATGTCTTTCTTTTCGCGATTTTTGGCATAGTTATCGCCATAGGACAAAAGGACCTTGGTCAAGTGGCTGTTTTGGCTGCGACGATGATATGTATGTCGTTTTTCGCAGGCACAAGTATGAGGCTAGTTGGCATAGTGGTGGGAATAATCGGCATTTTGGGTTATACCTTTATCGTCACTAGTCCGCACAGAATCGTGAGAATTCGCTCATGGTGGGCTGGCGTGCAAGACACTATCACTCCGTTTCTCTCCCCAGAAACAGCCGCTAAGGTTCGCGTAGATGATGCGAATATGCCTTACCAAGTCGGCCACTCGCTAAATGCCATAAACAATGGCGAGCTAATGGGGGCTGGGCTAGGGCAGGGAAGCTTTAAGCTGGGCTATCTTAGCGAGGTGCATACTGACTTCGTGCTAGCTGGCATTGCCGAGGAAATCGGATTTTTTGGAATTCTTGGCATTGTTTTGCTCTTTGCTGCGATGCTTGCTAGGGTCTTTCGCATAGCCTCAAAATCCGTAAATAGCGTATATTTTCTCTTTGGGCTTGGCATTGCTTTTATGCTATTTTTCTCATTTTGTCTAAATTCTTATGGAATTACTGGGTTAATACCTATGAAGGGTATCGCTGTGCCGTTTCTAAGCTATGGCGGAAGCCATGTCATAGCTGCTTCAATGGCGGTTGGATTTATACTTATGATTAGCAAACGCGCAAATTTAAGGAGCTAAAAATGATAGCAATCAGTGGTGGTGGCACAGGCGGGCATTTAAGTATCGCAAAAAGTTTGGGCACTGAGCTTAAAAATCGCGGAATAGGGGTGATTTTTATCGGTTCGACCAACGGCCAAGACAGAGCGTGGTTCGAAAATAGCGAAATTTTCGAGCGGGCGTATTTTTTGGAAAGCTCTGGCGTGGTAAATAAAAAAGGATTTAGTAAAATTTCATCGCTGATGAATATTTTAAAACTATCTTTGAAATGTCGTAAAATTTTCAAAGAAAACGGCGTAAAAGCCGTAATCAGCGTGGGCGGATACAGCTCGGCTCCGGCTTCGTTTGCGTCTTTGTTTTTTTTCAAGCCACTTTTTATCCACGAGCAAAACGCTATTTTAGGGCGTTTAAACGACCTTTTAGAGCCGTTTTGCAAGAAAATTTATAGCCCATATTCTAGGGAAAAATTCGAGCTTCCCACGGCTTGTGGTTGCGTGACGAAATTTACGCAGGATAATACCCAGTGCATAAGCGATAAATTCGACTATCCAGTAAGCGACATTTTTTTCGAAAAATCTAGAATTCGAAGTGAGATAAAAACGATAATTTTCTTAGGCGGTTCGCAAGGGGCGAGTTTTATAAATACTCTTGCTTCAAATTTAGCGCCAAAGCTCGTTAAAATGGGCTATGAGATTATTCATCAATGTGGCGAAAAAGAGTTTGAAAAATACAGCGAATTTTACAAAAACGCGAATTTAAATGTCGAGCTTGTGGGATTTAGCAAAAATTTGGTCGATTTGATCTCAAAGGCCGATTTGTGCGTAGGCAGAAGTGGGGCTAGCACTCTGTGGGAGCTCGTGGCAAACGGACTTCCTGCGATTTTCGTGCCGTTTCCGCACGCGGCAGGAGATCATCAATTCTACAATGCGAAATTTTTGCAAGATCTAAATTTATGCAAAATCGTGCGCCAAAATGAGGCTAGCGAGGATAAAATTTTGGATTTAATCCAAAATTTCGACGCTCCAAGTGCAAGTAGAGGGCTAGTAAATTTCAGCTCCAAAAACGGCGCAAAATCCATAATCGACGATATTCTAAGCCAAATTTAAAAACAAAATTTGGCTTAATATTGACAAAACTTAGCACTCGGTGCTATAATGTGCTAATTTTTAAACAAAATTCAATCCAAAGGACATTTTATGGCAAAGAAAAAATTCAAAACAGAGGTCAATGATTTATTAAATTTAATGATCCACTCGCTGTATTCAAACAAGGAAATTTTCCTTCGTGAGCTCGTATCTAACGCCTCAGACGCGCTTGATAAGCTAAATTATCTATGCCTTACCGATGAGGCTTACAAGGCTTTAAGCTACACGCCACGCATTGAAATTTCGCTCGATAGCAAGAATAAAATTTTAAAAATTTCAGATAATGGTATCGGTATGAACGAAGGCGAGTTAGAGACCAATCTAGGCACGATTGCGAGATCTGGCACAAAGGGATTTATGGCGAATTTGAGTGGCGATGCCGCCAAAGATAGCAACCTAATCGGGCAGTTTGGCGTGGGATTTTATTCGGCGTTTATGGTCGCAGATAGTATCGATGTCATCTCGCGCAAAGCCCTTGAAGACGAGGCTTTCATCTGGTCGTCAAACGCCAAGGACTACACGATTTCTGCCTGCGAAAAAGATAGCTTTGGCACCGATATAATATTGCATTTAAAAGACGATGAATTTGCGAATTTAGCGCGATTAGAGGGCATTATCAAAAAATACTCGAACCATATCCCATATCCGATTTTTGGGCAAAAAGAGGAGTATATCCCTGGCGAGGACGGCGCGCAGGGTCATAGCGAGACCAAGGTCGTGCAGCTAAACTCGGCTAGCGCGCTTTGGCAACTGCCAAAATCATCGCTAAAACAGAGCGATTATGACGACTTTTATAAACAAATCAGCCATGATAGCGCAGATCCGCTATTTCATATACATACCAAAGCAGAGGGTGTGCATGAATACACGACGCTATTTTATGTGCCATCAAACGAGCCGTTTGATTTATACCGCGTGGATTATCAAAGTGGCGTCAAACTCTATGTCAAGCGCGTATTTATCACAGATGACGCCAAAGAGCTTTTGCCTGTGTATTTGCGCTTCGTGCGTGGCGTGATAGATGTGGAGGATCTGCCACTAAATGTAAGCCGTGAAATTCTGCAAGAAAACCGCATTTTGGCCCATGTCAAGGAACAAAGCGTAAAGAAAATTTTAGGCGAATTAGCCAAAATGCTAAAAAATGATCGCGAAAAATATGAGAAATTTTACGCGCTTTTTGGCAAAGTGCTAAAAGAGGGTTTGTATGGATTCGGCCCTGATAAGGCTGAGATTAGCCACCTAGCGCTATTTAAGTCAAATTTGCGCGAGGGGCTAATCAGCCTAGATGAATACAAGGCGCGTATGAGCGAAAACGCGGAGCAAAAAGAGATTTATTTCATCACCGGCAAAGACGCGAAAATGCTGAAAAACTCGCCACTTTTGGAGGATTTTAACGCTAGGGGCGTGGAGGTTTTGCTCTGCGATGATGAGATTGATGCTGTGGTTATGCCGGGACTTTTCGAGTTTGACGGCACAGCAATCAAGAGCGTAACTAGCGTAAAAAGTGCTGAGCAAAACGAAGAGCAAAGCCCGTGGGCGCTGGAAGTGGCGGCGAAATTTAAAGAGTGCTTGGAGGGCCTTGTAAAAGATGTGAAAATCTCCACTCGTCTGACAAACTCGCTTTCTTGCCTTGTCTTTGACGAGAGCGATCCAGACTACGCCACACAGCAAATTTTGCGCCAAATGGGACAGACGAATTTGCCTGAGTTTAAGCCGATTTTGGAAATCAACGCAAAGCATGAGATTATCAAAAAGCTAGAAAATAATAAAACTATGATTGCTAGCGTGGCGCGTTTGGCTTTTGATTTGGCTAAACTCGGCGAGACCCAAAGCGTCGATGATCCGGGCGCTTTTATCGCCAATATCAACGAATTAGTCGCAAAAGCTCTGTAAAATTTGATTTTTGATTGAGCGTGGCGCGTGGCTTGGGATTTGATTGTGTTGTAAGCGTGGTGCTTGGCTTGGAATTTAGCCACGCTTTTTCGCTTGGGATTTTGATTGTGTTTTAATCCGTGGTGTTTTGGCTTGGAATTTAGCCATGATTTAAGCGTGGCTTTTGGCTGGGGGAATACTGCACGCGAGGTGGTAAAAATCCCGCGTGCAGGTGATTTGTGTAAAATTTGCTTTTTGATATTGTAAGGAGTTGTGAAACAGCGACGAAATTCTAGCGTAACAAAAATTCATTTTCTTTTTTGTTAAGTTTTGATAAAATCCGCAATTTTATGCTAAGGATAAAAAATGACCGAAGAAGATGTTAAATTAAAACTCATTACACCAAGCTTACAAAAATCAGGCTGGAATATTCAAAACCAAATAAATATGGAATTTCCTGTAAAGCAAAATTATCAATTCACAGACGGCGAAATGGCATTTATGGGTGATAAAGTTTCTAGAAAAACACCTAAATTTGCTGATTATTTATTGACTTATAAAAATATTCGTCTAGCCATAGTCGAAGCTAAAAAAGATGATAAATCCTATACAGACGGACTATCACAAGCCAAAGATTATGCAAAAATGCTAAATGTTCCATTTGCTTATGCTTCAAACGGTGACGCTTTTATGGAATATGATTTTTTTACTGGCAAAAATAAAACCCTTAAAATGAGCGAATTCCCAACCCCAGATGAACTTTTTATGCGTTATATAAATGCGAAAAATATAACCCCAGATCAAGAAAAACTTATAACTTATCCGTATTATTTAGAAAATCGCGAACCAAGATATTATCAACAAATTGCTATTGATAGCGTAATTCAGGCTATTGCAAAAGGACAAAAACGCCTTTTACTTGTTATGGCGACAGGCACAGGCAAGACCTTTACCGCTTTTGAGATTATTCATAGGCTTTATAAGAGTGGTAAATTTAAAAAAATTCTTTATCTAGCAGATAGAAATATCTTAGTAGATCAGAGTATCGACGGAGATTTTAAGCCACTTGGTAAAAATATCAACAAAATCCAAAAACATAAAATTAACGCTAGCGAATATGATATATTTTTTGGGCTTTACCAGCAACTTGCTGGAAACGATGACGAGGACTTTTTTACTACATATTATAAAGATATTCCGCGAGATTTTTTCGATTTTATTATCATTGATGAGTGTCATAGAGGTAGCGCAAACGAAGTTTCGGCATGGCGTAAAATTTTAGATTATTTTAGCTTGGCTACTCAGCTTGGCTTAACAGCTACTCCAAAACACGATGATAGCGGGTCAAATTTAGAATATTTTGGAAATCCTATTTACGAATACTCGCTTAAACAAGGAATTCAAGATGGCTTTTTAGCACCTTTTAAAGTCATTAGATATATTTCCAATATCGATGACGGCATAGAGATACAGGGCGAAACTATCGATAAAATCGGGCAAGAAGTTCCAGAGGGTATATATTATCAATCTGATTTTGGTAAAAAAATTTTAATCGATGAGCGAACTAACACCATTGCAAAGGCGATTACAAATTTTTTGAAATACACGATAAAAGATAGATTTGCAAGAACGATAGTTTTTTGCGAAACCACAGAAGAGGCAAATTTGGTAAAATTTGCATTAGAAAATGAAAATTTAGATTTAAAAGACAAAAATTATGTCGTGCGTATCACTGGTGATGATATGGACGGTAAGAGATATTTGAGTGATTTTATCAGCTCAAAAAAGAAATTTCCAGTCATAGCCACAACTTCGCAGCTTTTAAGCACAGGCGTAGATACTAAACTAGCCAAAGTTATCGTGCTAAACAAAATCATAAATTCAATGACAGATTTCAAACAAATCATAGGGCGTGGCACAAGACTAGATGAGAAACGAAACAAAAAATATTTTACAGTTATCGATTTTAAAGGTTCTAGTGAAAAATTTAAAGACCCAGAATTCGACGGCGCAATCGAAATAATCGAAGTTCCGCCTGTCGTAGAAATCGATGAGCCTGCGCCTAGCGAGATAAATGGTGGCAGCTCAGAGCCAACCCCACAGCCTCCTACGACATTTCCACCTCAGCCAACTCCCGAGCCAGACCCTGAGCCAAAGAGTGTAAAAAGGTATTATGTTAATGGAGTTGAGGTTACGATAGATACGCAAATTAACCAAATTTATTTAAATGGTGAAGTAATTACTGACAATTTTATAGATTATTCTAAAAAAAATATCAAGGATAGTATGGAATTTGCAAATTTAGAGGAATTTCTCAAAATTTGGAATTCTAGTAAGAAAAAGCTTGAATTACTTGGTGAATTTGAAAACAAAGGAATTTTAATCGAAGAATTGCGAAGTTATTCTCAATACGAAAATATGGACGAATTTGACATTTTGCTTTCACTTGCTTTTGGCAAAATTCCGCTTTCTCGCTCACAAAGAGCCAAAAAAGCAAACAAAATTTTAGAAAATTATCAAGGTGAAGCGAGAGAAATTTTGCAAATTTTGCTTGAAAGATACGAGCAAAATGGCATAAATGAGTTAGAAAGTATGGAGGTTTTTAGCAAAGAGCCATTTGACGACCCAAGCTTTAAAAAGCTAAAAACCGCTTTTGGCGACATTGCTTCATATAGAATTGCTATTGATAGCATAAAATCAGCACTTTACGCAGAATAAGGATTTGATTTGTTAAATATAAAAACATTACAAGACATTATGCGCACAGACGCAGGAGTAGATGGTGACGCTCAAAGAATTGGTCAGATTATTTGGATTTTATTTTTAAAAGTCTATGATTTTTACGAAAAGCGTTGGCGTGATAGCGCTGAATTCGAGGGCGAAATTTATACTTCTATCATACCAGATGAGCTTTCATGGGATACTTGGGCTAATCAATACGACGCCAATGGCAATGTTAGAAAAGATATCAAAACAGGTGATGAGTTGATAGAATTCGTAAATAATAAACTTTTCCCTACGCTTAAAAATTTATACATTACTAACGATATGCCGTTAAATAAAAAAATCGTCAAAAAAGCTTTTGAAGATCGCATTAATTTTATGAAAGACGGTATCCAGCTTCGCAAGCTAATAAACGCAATCAATAGCATTACCCTTGATGAAAATTCCGATAGAGCTCTGCTTTCTAGCACTTACGAAACATTTTTAAAAGATTTGCAAAGCGCAGGAAATGCAGGCGAGTATTACACTCCGCGAGCTGTAACGGATTTTATTATGGAAATTTTACGCCCGAAAATCGGCGATACAATCGCAGACCTCGCTTGTGGCACGGGCGGGTTTTTGACCTCAGCTTTTAATTATTTGAACAAATTAACCAAAAATACACGAGATAGTGAGATTTTAAAAGAAAGCTTTTACGGCGTTGAGAAAAAGCCACTTCCTTATATTTTATGTGTAACAAATTTTTTAATCAAAGGCATCGAAAATCCCAATTTAGACCACGCAAACTCATTTGACACCCATTTTGATGATATTAAGCCTAGCTTTGACATTATCGCTATGAACCCACCTTATGGCGGAAGCGAAAACGACACCATAAAATCAAATTTTCCAAGCGAATTTAGAAGTAGCGAAACCGCTGATTTATTTATGGCAATCATCACCGAGAGCTTGAAGATTAATGGCAAAGCCGCCGTAGTCTTGCCTGATGGATTTTTATTTGGCGATGATAGTGCCAAAATCAATCTCAAAAAACGCCTACTTGACGAATTTAATCTACATCTAATCGTCCGTCTCCCAAAAAGCGTTTTTGCCCCATACACTTCCATTACGACAAATATTTTGTTTTTTGAGCGTAACGGCACAGGCACTGATGAGACTTGGTTTTATCGCCTTGATATGCCGCCTACCTACAAGGCATTTTCTAAGACCAAACCTATGAAATTAGAGCATTTTGATGAATTTTTCGCTTGGGATACAAACCGCACTGCCTTTGATGATGAAAACGGCAACCCAAAAGCCGCCAAATTTAGTAAAGCCCAGCTCGTAGATAAAAACTACAACCTTGATTTATGCGGATTTATCGAAGCCAAAGACGAAATTTTACCGCCGTTTGAGTTGATTGAAAAATTCACTCACGAACAAAACGAACTAAAATCCCAAATGTCCGCCACACTCGAAGCTATCGAGGCGATCCTTAAAAGCAACAAGGCGCAATAATGACTAATCCTGCGAATTTGAAAAAATCAATTTTAGACTACGCTATTCGTGGCGAACTCTCAGCGAAATTTCGCACTGAATTTACAAATTTATCAGCTTACGATGAAATCGCTGAATTTAACGCCAAAATTTCAACTCTAAAATCACAGCGTGAAAAACTGCTTTCAAATTTAGAAAAACTTCTAAAAACAAAACCAAAAAATAGCGATAAAATCAAACATATCATCGCTAAACTAAAAACCAAAATCAAATCATATCGCACTATCACGCCACTAAATACTGACGGGGATTTCAACCCACCTTTTGAAATTCCAAATTCTTGGGCATGGGTGAAGTTAGGGGATTATGTCAAAAAAGTAACCGATTTTGTTGCAAGTGGAAGTTTTGCTACATTGCGAGAAAATGTAAAGTATTATCAAAGTCCTAATTATGCAGTATTAGTAAGGACAACTGACTTTAAAACAAATTTCCAAAAAGATTTGATATATACAGATAAACACGGATATGAATTTTTATCAAACTCTAATCTATTTGGCGGAGAACTTATTTTCCCAAATATAGGTGCATCTATCGGTAAGGTTTTTATAGTGCCTAAATTACAGGAAAAAATGACATTAGCACCAAATTCTGTAATGGTTAGATTTTTTGATGAAAATAGCAAATATTGGTTTTATTATCTTTTTTCATCATCTTTTGGTATTTCTGCGTTGCAAGGCATTTCATCATCTACGGCACAAGGAAAATTTAATAAAACTGATTTCAAAAATCTTATTGTCCCCCTACCACCCCTTGCGGAGCAACAATTTATTGCAGGTCAATTGGAGCAAGCATTAAAAGAGTGTGAGAGTTACGAAGCAAAAGCCCTAAATTTGGCAAATTTGCAAACCAAATTTAAAATACAAATTCCAAAATCCATACTTGATTACGCTATTCGTGGCGAACTCTCAGCGAAATTTCGCCTTTCGTGTCATTGCGAGGAGCGAACAGGCGGAGCAATCTCGTCCCTTTCGTCATTGCGAGAGAGCGAAGCGAACGAAGCAATCCAGAAAAATTCCAAAATCTCTAAATTTAAAGATAAAGGCAATTCTCTGGATTGCTTCGATTTTTCTGCGAAAAATCTCGCAATGACAAACAAAACAGCCTTTGATGAAATCGCTGAATTTAACGCTAAAATTTCAACTCTAAAATCACAGCGTGAAAAACTGCTTTCAAATTTAGAAAAACTTCTAAAAACAAAACCAAAAAATAGCGATAAAATCAAACATATCATCGCTAAACTAAAAACCAAAATCAAATCATATCGCACTATCACGCCACTAAATACTGACGGGGATTTCAACCCACCTTTTGAAATTCCAAATTCTTGGGCATGGGTGAAGTTAGGGGAGATTGCAACAATAAATGGCGGATATGCTTTTAAAAGCACAAATTACACTACAAATGGTGTGAGAGTTATACGCATTTCAGACTTTAATGAAAATGGGTTTATTGATACAAACATTGTTCGTCTTCCATATTTACCAGAATATGAACCTTTTATACTTGGAGAAAAAAATATTCTCTTATGTATGACAGGTGGAACAGTAGGAAAAAGTTTTTTTGTTAAAAAACTTGAAGAAAAAATGATTGTAAATCAGCGTGTAGCAACTATAAAAGTGCGAAACGCATTACCTGAATATATCAATTACAATGTAATTGCTCCGATAATTCAAAAAATTATTCAAGAAAGTAAAAATTCTACAAATGATAATATTTCTATGGAAACGATAAATCTTTTTCCAATCCCCCTGCCGCCGAAAGCAGAGCAGAAATTTATAGCCGATGAATTAGAAAAACTTCTAAATTTATGCAAGAATTTATAATTCGTTTTTTGTCATTGCGAGCGAACGCAGTGAGCGTGGCAATCTATGAATTAAAAATTCAAGGTCAGTATTTTTGCAAATTTACACTTCGGAATTTTAAACTCGTAGATTGCTTCGTCGCTTCGCTTCTCGCAATGACAGCAAATGCAATGCTGGAATTTTAAATTCTCGCAATGACAGCATCGCGCGCACTACTAACGCGCCACCGCGAGAATTTCACGCCAAATTTCACGCTCTTATCGCAGGCTCTCAGCCTTGCGAGAGTTTCGTTGCGATAAAGTAGTTAAGCTGTGAATACGAAATATTCCCTAGCTCTGGCTTTAATTCTTTTAGTTTGGCACGGATATCCGTGAGCTGGTCGCCGCTAGCTAGCATTTTGCGAATTTCATCTTTGTATGGGCTTAGCAACTCTTCGCTTGTCGGACCAGCGAATTTCGCCTTTATTTCGGCTAGGTATTTTTCGCCAAATTCGCTTTTGATAAAGTTGCTAATCTGCGAATATGTAAGCTCGCTAAGCTCAGGGTATGCCTCTGCCAAATCGCCACCGATTGCGTAATAGCTATCGCCCTTTTCGAGTTTGGCTTGGATTTCGTCCTTGTATTTGGCGAGCCTTTCCCTAGTCGATGGTGCGGAAAATTGATTTAGCCTTGTCTCTGATATGAAATGGCTGACCTGAGAGTAAGCCACCTCCACGCCTCGCTCTTGCAAAATTTTTGTGATTTGAAGCGGGGTTTTTTCCTTTTTGAGTAGCTCTATGATTTCCATAGTGTGGCCGGCTAAAACCTGCTGTTTAGGGGTATAGACCTCATCTATTTCTGCCCTTGCTAGGCCCAAGAGCGAAGCCATTGTTTGCACGCTATTATGGAGCGATTCCCATTTTTCGCTATCTAAAAGACTATAATTTTTAGCAATTCCTAAGAGTTTTAGAGCTTTTCTGTAACTTTCTCTGCCTCTGATGTTTTCTAAAAATTCAGCGTCTTTGACCATTTGCTCGACTTTTATAACATCTACTGCCATAGGTTGCTCCTTGTGAAAATTTGGCGTTATAATATAATATTAATTCTTAAAAGTCAATAAAAATAGCGAATTTATAAGTGGATTTTAAGAAAATTTGTAAGTTTATAAATTTACTTTTACCAAATTTTAAGGTTGATAATGTGCATTTTGTAAGTAATTTTCTTAAACAATAAATCTGGCGAAATTTGCGCTAAATTTCACTCTTGCACGCAGATTTCGCCGTTAATTAGCCCTTTTATAGTGTGGTATCCTACAATCGCTATCAAAACGCACAAAAGCGCGAACATACCAAGCCCGAGCCTTGCAAACCACACTTCCGCGCTTAAAAAATACGCCTTCATAAAGGCAATGCACCCAGCCGCTGTCGGGAAAGTGAAAGCCCACCATGATAGGAAAAATTTAAGCCCGAAAAAGCTTTTTGCCATGAAAAATATCAAAAGCGTGAAAAATAGCACCAAATTTATCAAAATTTTAGCGAGCATATCAAACTCGCCGCCGATGTTGATATAGCCCAGAAACGCCACAGACGGTGGCGCAATCATTATAAAAAGCGTTGGGACGAATTTTTGTGCGAGCTGGTCGTGAAAAATAATGCGGTAAAAAACAATGCTAAAAAGCACAATCCAAAAGAAAATCCCAATGCTAAAAAAATACCACAGATATTCGCCCTTTTCGCTCGCGGCGATTACTACGATGAGATTGCCTACGATTGGGATAAACCACGCTGGATTAGAGTGGGTGATGAGCATGTTTTTTTGTATCCAAAACGAAATGATATAAAGCGTCAAAAACGCATGAAATATCATCGCTACGCCGTAAAATGCGCTATGAAGCGCGCTAATATCGTTAAACGCAATGGCTAGTAAAAGCAGGCTAATCGAAAATGTGGCAAAAAAACTTAGCTTGATTGGGTGGGTAAATTCTGCCTGCACAGCGCGCGGAAATTTGATAATTTTTGCCGTGTAAAACGCCGAAATCAGCGCAAAAACGCCAAGTGCGAAAAATCGCAAAATTTCAAATATAAAATGTGGCGCACCATACGCCTCGCTAATGGCGCGATAAGCGATACTAAGCCCGCCAAGCCCCATTGTTACGGCAAAAAACATAATCGGGAAATTTGAGAGTTTGGAGATATTTTCGTTTTTTAGATTCATTTTAGCCTCGATGAATTTCAAATTTTTTTTAAAAACGGCGCGAATTTTAGCAAAATTTGGTGCCATAAATTCTTACAATTATAAATTAAAACTGAAATTTATAAAATTTTAAGTTTTATTAAGCGCGAAAAAAGTAAAATAATCGATTTTTAACAAATTCGAGGCAGATTAAGGCGGACAAAAATGGAAAATTTTATCAAAATTGTAACCGACATAAACTCATTTATCTGGGGGCCATACTTTCTCATAGCCCTTCTTTGCGGGACTGGCGTGTATTTTACAATCAGATTAAAATTCGTTCAAATTTTGAAATTCAAACTTGCTGGAAATAGACTTTTGGGCGATTTTTCGCTCCATGGCAAAAAGGCTGGCAAACACGGTATGAGCTCGTTTCAGGCGATTTCGACTGCGATTGCGGCGCAGGTTGGCACGGGCAATCTAGTCGGAGCTTCGACCGCGCTTATTATGGGCGGACCTGGGGCGATTTTTTGGATGTGGTTGGCTGCGTTTTTTGGTATGGCGACAAATTTCGCTGAAATCTGTCTGGCTCAAATTTATCGCTCAAAGGATAAAAGTGGTCATATTATCGGCGGTCCTGCGTTTTATATTTCGCGCGGTATTGGCGGGAATTTTGGCAAAATTTTGGCTGTGGTTTTTGCCATAGCGATAATCTTAGCACTTGGTTGTATGGGAAATATGGTGCAAGCAAACGCCATTTCAGACGGATTTAGCAAGGCTTTTAATATCGATAAAGTCTATATCGGCGAAATTTTGGCTGTGGTTTGCGCGATAATCTTCATCGGTGGCGTGCGTGCGATCGCGCGCGTAGCCGAAAAGGTCGTCCCGCTTATGGCGATTTTATACATTTTGGTGGGATTTAGCATAATCTGCGCTAATATCTCCGAGCTTCCTGGCGCTATTTCGCTGATTTTCAAGGCTGCCTTTGATCCAAGTGCTGCATGGGGCGGTGCGACGGGAGCGAGTATCGCTATGGCTATGAGATATGGCGTGGCTAGGGGATTATTTAGCAACGAAGCTGGTATGGGCTCTACCCCTCACGCTCACGCTGCTGCTAATGTCGCTCACCCAGTCGATCAAGCAATGCTAGGCATTATGAGCGTTTTTATAGATACATTTATCGTGCTAAATATCACGGTTTTTGTGATACTGACCTCGGGCGTGGTGGAGTTTGGGGCTGATGGCAAGGCTGTATTTAGCGGGATTGCGCTCGTGCAAGAGGCGTTTTCGTCGAATTTTTTGGGCAGGGAGCTTGGATATAGCTTCGTGGCAATTTGTCTTTTGTTTTTCGCATTTACCACGATTATGGGCTGGTATTATTTCGCTGAGATAAATATCCGTTATCTGCTTGGACCAAAAGGGGTAAAATTTTTACAGCTTTTGGTTATTGGCTTTGTTTTTATGGGCTCACTGCTTAAAATCGACCTTGTTTGGGAGCTAGCCGATCTTTTCAACGGCCTTATGGTGATTCCAAACCTGATTGCGATTTTGCTTTTAAGTGGCATTGTGGTGCGCTTACTGCGGGATTTTGACGCGGGCAAGGCATACAACGCCAGCGATTACATTAAAGGCTAAATTTCAGCGTTAAATAATTAAATTTAGGTAAAATCGCAAGTTATTTTACGATTAGGAATTTTTATGTTTTTACATACTTTTCACCAAAAAAGTATTAAAGAAAAATTAGATTATTTAGCGGATTTGGGGCAAATCGACAAGGCTACATACGATAAAATTTTAAAATTTTACGCCCTTGATAGCGAGGGGCAAATTTCAGCCCTAATCAAAATGCAAAGCGCAACTAATAAAGTTTTATGGAGCGTTAAAAAAATAGATTCTTACAGGATCGAACCAGACGGGGCAATGCGCTATAATGGCGAATTTGTCGATGTCAGGCGCGCTGTTTTAAGTAGCGCGGATATGAGGGCAAAAGATTTTTACGAAAACTCACAAAACAAAGTCGCAACCCACGAGCAAAGTAGCAATAAATTTTGGAAAAAATTTGTTATTTGGTCGGTGGTGTGGGCTTTGGTTTTAATTTTTCTTGTATATTTAATCTCAAATTAAAGGATAAAAAATGTGTAAAGATTGCGGATGTTCTATCGCAGGACACACTCACAGCCACACGCACTCTGACGGCGTTACGCACACACACGAGCATAATCACGCTCACGCTCACTCTCATGGAGAGGCGCATGAGCACGAGCACGGCGAAATTCACACTCACGGCGACCACGCACACCCTGTGCTAAATGATAAAAAAACCGTCGAAGTAATCACAAAAATTCTATCTGCAAACGATGCCGAAGCAGCGCATATCAGAGAGCATTTCGACGAAGACGGGATTTTATGCGTAAATTTGATGAGTAGCCCAGGAAGTGGCAAAACAACGCTACTAGAAGCTACTATCAAAAGTGGCAAATTTAAAATCGGCGTAATCGAGGGCGATTTAGAAACCAATCGCGACGCCGATCGCGTATTGCAAGCAGGCGCGCGCGCTCATCAAATCACCACAGGCCAAGCATGTCATTTAGATGCATTTATGGTGCATGAAGGGCTTCATCATCTCGATACCACTGGGCTTGATTTAGTTTTCATAGAAAATGTCGGAAATCTCGTCTGCCCTGCAAGCTACGATGTCGGCGCACACGCAAATGTCGTGCTTCTAAGCGTAACCGAAGGAAGCGACAAGGTCGCAAAATACCCTGTAATGTTTCGCGCGGCGGATTTGGTCGTAGTAACCAAACACTCGCTAATCGAGCATTTTGATTTTAGCGTCGAAGAGGTGGTCAAAGAGGTGCGAAAATTAAATCCAAAAGCCGCTGTAATTGCCCTAGATAGTAAAACTGGCGAGGGCGTGGATAAGTGGCTGAAATTTTTGGAATTTAAAAAGGAATTTAGATAATGTGCCTTTCAATTCCGTCAAAAGTGATTTCAATAGATGAAAATAATTTCGCGACCGTCGAAACGCTCGGCGTTAGGCGTGGCGTGAGCTTGGATCTCATTTCTGAGCCAGTTAGCGTTGGGGATTTCGTGCTTATTCATGTGGGCTTTGCGATGGAAAAAATCGACACAGCCGTTGCCTTAGAGAGCTTGAAAATTTACGAACAAATCGCCGAAGAGATGAATAGTGGCGAAATTTCGGCAGACGAGGGCGATATGGGGCTAGCGAATTTAAAATAAATTTTAAAATTCGAAAAAAAATAAGGCGAAGTATTTTTAGATGATTTTTTGTGTTTTAGAGCGGTTGCGAGCGAGGCGCACTGGGCTGTGCGTCGCAGTGAAGCAAGCGCGAATAATCGCAAAAAAGCGCTAAAAAGACAAGCCGTGCAAAGGAAAAAAAATGCGTAGAAAAGACAGAGAACTTTCAAACGAGGAAGCTTACAAAATCATTGATGATTGCGAATATGCCATAATTTCGTGCGTGAGAGATAATGGCGAGATTTTTTCGATTCCGCTTTCGATTGCTAGGGAAAATGATAGTATCTTTATCCACGGCGCGCCCGAGGGGAGCAAGGCGGAGCTTTTTACGCAGGGCAGGGAAGTAAGTATTGTTTGTGTTAGCTACAATCAAGTCCCAGTCCTAAGCGATGCCGAATTTGAGGCGATTAAAGACAATACAAGCATGCTTGGCAAAAAAGCATTTACGACCGAATACACATCTGCAATAGCAAAAGCCAAAGCTTACGAAGTAAAAGATGAAAAAATAATGTATTTGGCAATAAAACTTCTTTGTCAAAAGTATTGCAAAGAGTATATGAGTGCTTTCGAAAAGGCAATAGACGGACAGTTTCGCCGTATGAAGATTTATGAGTTTAAAATCCAAAGCGTGAGTGCAAAAGCCAAAAAAATCAAATAAGGCGCGCGGTGGAAGCAGAAACACTAATCCAAGAAATCTGGCACAGGTATCGCGCAAAACCTGAGTATTTGTGGAAAAGTGCGCCGGGCTTTTGCGTTTTTCGCCACGAAAAAAACAAAAAATGGTTTGCCGTGCTAATGAAGAGCGTGAGCGTAAAAACTCTGGGCGTCGAACCCGGCGCGTTTGCGGGCGAGAAAACGCTTGATATTTTAAATTTGAAAATCGAGCCGAATTTGGGCGAAATTTTGCGCGACGGCAAGAGTGTCATAGAGGCGTATCACATGAACAAAAAGCATTGGATTAGCGTAGTGTTTGGCATTTGCGACGAGGCGACGACATACGATTTAATCGAAGAAAGTTATAAACTTACAAAGAAGTAAAAATGGATTTGATAAAAGATTTTAGAGATAAAAAGCTGATTTTAGGGCTATCAGAAGCGATAAAGCAAAAAAGCACAAAGCCCATAAATATCATGGAAATTTGCGGCGGTCATACGCACAGCATTATGAAATTTGGTCTGCCAAATTTGGTTGGCGAAAATATAAACTTCGTGCATGGTCCCGGCTGTCCTGTGTGCGTAATGCCACGAGCTCGCATTGACGAAGCAATCGCTCTTGCGTCGCTTGACGGCGTGATTTTTTGCACTTTGGCTGATATGCTACGCGTGCCTGGAAGCACCACGAGCCTGCAAAAACTGCGTGCGGACGGAGCCGACATACGCGCACTTTATAGCCCACTCGATGCCATAAAAATCGCCCTAGAAAACCCAGATAAAAATGTCATTTTCTTTGCGATAGGCTTTGAGACGACCACGCCGATGAGTGCGGTTTTGGTGGATAAAGTGATAAATTTGGGGCTAAAAAATCTATTTTTTCACATAAATCATGTAACCGTCCCAGCCCCTGTGGAAGCCATTTTGCAAGACAAAGAAGCCAAAATCGACGCGTTTTTAGGACCTAGCCATGTCAGCGTCATCACAGGAAGCAAAATTTACGAAAATATCGCCGTCAAATACAAAAAACCAATCGCCGTGAGCGGTTTTGAACCGCTTGACATTATGGCGGGTGTGCTAAATTTGGTAACTCAGTTTGAAGCTGATACGCACGAAGTCTATAACGAATACGACCGCGTGGTTAAGGCTGACGGCAACAAAACTGCGTTAAATTTGATAGATAAATATTTTGAAATTTGTGATTTTTCGTGGCGTGGGCTTGGCGAAATCCCAAAAAGCGGTATGAAGCTAAAAGCCAAATTCGCCGAATTTGACGCGAGAGTGAAATTTGCTGAAATTTTGCAAAATTTGCAGAGCAAGGGCGAAAATAGGGCGTGTATTTGTGGCGAGATACTGCGTGGTAAGGCAAAACCTTATGATTGCAAGGTTTTTGGCAAGGTCTGCACCCCGCAAAACCCGATAGGCTCGTGCATGGTAAGTAGCGAGGGTGCATGTGCTGCGTATTTCAAATACGCACGAAATTCATAAAATTTTGCGTAAAATTTTACAAAATAAGGATAAAATTTGAAAAAAACGATTTTGCTTAGCCACGGTGGTGGTGGCGAAGAGATGAATAAACTCATCAATGATACGATTTTTAGGGCGTTTGATAATGAAATTTTGCGTGAGTGCAACGACAGCGCGATTTTGTCAAATCCCAGTGGTGAGTTAGCTTTTACGACTGATTCGTATGTCGTTACGCCGATATTTTTTAGCGGTGGCGACATCGGTAAAATCGCAGTTTGTGGCACGATAAACGATCTTTGTATGGTCGGCGCTAAACCGCTTTTTATCAGTGTTGGTTTCATCATCGAAGAAGGGCTGGAATTTGCCGAATTTGAGCGAATTTTGGGCAGTATCGCCGATACTGCCAAGCAGTGTGGTGTCAAAATCGTCTGTGGCGATACTAAGGTCGTCCCGCACGGCAAATGCGACAAGATTTTCATAAACACAAGCGGAATAGGGCAAATCCTAGCACCAAACATCAAGGCGAAAAATATCAAAATCGGCGATAAAATCTTGCTTAGTGGCGATGTGGGCAGACACGGGGCTGTGATACTAGCTGCCAGAGATGAGCTTTCGCTTGAAAGTGAGCTTAAAAGCGACTGCAAACCGCTAAACGGCGTAGTAGGGGAGCTACTAGCAAGTGGCGTGAAAATAAGTGCCATGCGAGACGCTACGCGTGGGGGTTTGAGCGCAGTTTTGAACGAATTTGCCGAAATTTCTGGCAATGAAATTTTGGTTTTCGAAGAAAAAATAGCCGTGAGCGATGAAGTCGTGGGCGTGTGTGAGTTGCTAGGTTTTGAGCCTTACGAACTGGCAAACGAAGGCACTTTTGTCGCAGTCGTTGCTAGTGGCGACGAAGAAAAAGCTTTGGAGGTGTTGCGTAAATTTGATAAAAATGCGCAAATCATCGGCGAAGTAACAGGCACAGCAAAATCGCAAAATAGGGTGATAATCCAAAATGCGTATGGCTCAGGGCGATTTTTGGAGCTTCCAAAGGGCGAGCTTTTGCCTAGAATTTGCTGAAATTTAAAATTCAGTATCAAGCGATACTGACCGAACAGCAAAAACAAAAGGATAAATTTGGAAAACGAAAATTTAGAAAATAGACCAAATGTTAAAAAATCAAATTTGCGAGATTATGATGAAAATCCGATTGCTATAAGAGATTTTATAAAAGAAATTTCGTTTTATATGTTTTTCCCTGCCATTTTTGATTTAATTTTAACAAAGATACTTTTTGATAAGGGAGTTATTACATTTATGACCACAAATACAATTTATGACAAATTTAATAACAATGTTAATTTTATTTTTTCGATTATTTTAGCGATAATAGTAGCGTTTTGGTTTAAAAAACGCATAGGCACGAACGACGATGAATTTAAATTTTTTAACTCTAAAATCGCCCTAACTAGTATTGTATCCATAGAAACAAATTCATTGAAAGCTTCAAATTTTATTATTGACAAAAGAACGATGCTACTTCCTATTTTTATAGTGGCAATGTTTTTTTCTTTATTTATGGGCGCGATGAATATGGCGAATATTTTTGGTGGAATAATTATATTGTTTTATTGCCCGTTTATGATACTTTCTGTTGTCAGAAACGGGTCGCTTAGCAGTCTGTTTTCATTTGGTTTTTTACTCATAAAAACCAAGCACGGCGAAAAAGTCATACCTATAATCACAAAAAAAGATAAAGATGATTTGAGAAAATATTTTTTAGAAGTTGCAGGTATTGATATTGAGAAAAAAATCAATTATTTGATGATAAAAACATTTTAATAAAATGGAGATAATATGCACGAAATGTCGATAGTGCAAAGCCTAGTGGAGCTTTGCGAGAAAAATTTAAATGCAAACGGTGGCGGAGAAATCAAAGAAATCGTAGTCAAAGTAGGCAGGCTTAGTGGCGTGGAGGCGCATTATTTGCAGAGTTGCTACGATGTGTTTAGGCAGGGCACGGTCTGCGAAAATGCCGAGCTGAAAATCCATATCCAAGATGTCGTTATAGAGTGCGAAAAGTGCGGATATAACGGCGTTTTGGAGCAAAACAACTTCATCTGCCCAAAATGCGAGAGCAGAAATTTGCGAGTAACCGACGGCGAAGATCTGTATCTAATGCAACTTGTGATTGAGTAGGTGCGCTATGGATTTAAACGAATTTGAGAATTGTAAAATTTATATTGACGGCGAATATGGTGATTTTTGGATTATCGAAAAGATGATGCGTTTTATTTTAAGAAGCTTTGAATTTTGAGCGAAGTTAAATTCTGCGCCGAATTTAGAAAATTCACGCAAATTTAAAATTTGTCAAATTTCGGCACAGTATTCCAAACTATGCCAAAAACCCAAACCCATGCTAAAAATCCCATTACTCTTCGTTATCATCATCGCTAGAATTATGTATAAACCCGCTAAAATCCAGCTTCTCAGCCATTTTTAAAATTTCTTTAAATTCCAAAAATCTGCCGTTATAATCATAGCAAACATTAATCGCGCGCCCTTTTAGTGGCGGGGTTTTGTCATGCACATGGCCGTATAAATGCACCGAGCCATAATGCGCGCCGTTCCACTCCAAAATCGGGTAGTGAAATAGCACGAAGCCCTTTTTTACGCCTGGGGCTTTGAAATATTTATAATCGCAAATTTCGTCGAAATAGCCCTGCAAATCGGCGTTTGCGATGATTTGTTTGTCGTGATTGCCCAAAATCAGCCTATGCGACCCGTTTAGCCGCTCTAAAATCCGCGCTGTTTTGGCGCTGTCTTTGTGAAATGAGAGATCGCCTAGATTATAGACGATGTCATCATCGCTCACAGTGTCGTTCCACAGGGCGATTAGATACTCGTCCATTTGGGCCACGCTATTAAAATTTCGGTATTTTGGGCTGTATTTCATAATGTTTTCGTGTCCGAAATGCAAATCGCTGATAAAATAAATTTTACTCATTTTAAACCCTTAAATTCGGTGAAATTTTAAATTTTGTGTGGAAGTGAAATTTTAAAATTTAAGCGCGTATTGTAGCGTAAATTTTGAAAAATAGGCAAATTTTAGGCGATTTCTCGCCTAAAATTTACGGAATTTAGGCTAAATTTTTAGCTTTTAGCACTTCGACTACTTGCTCGGCGATCGCTAACTCTTCGTTTGTAGGGATAATTAGAGTTTTGATTTTTGCTTCGCTCGTGCTTAGATCGCGGTTGATTTTCCTGCGGATATTGTTTTCGGCCTTGTCGATTGCGATACCAAAATGCGCTAGCTTCTCGCAAACTCTCTCGCGCAAGATATTTGCGTTCTCGCCGATACCGCCGGTAAAGACGATAGCGTCGATTTTGCCAAGCACTGCGTAGTATGCGCCTACGAGTTTGACGATTTGATAGACTAGCATATCATAGGCGAGTTTTGCCTTTTCGTCGCCTGCTTCCATCATTTCCTCGACTTTGCGCAAATCGCTAGTGCCACAAACGCCCAAAAGTCCGCTTTTTTTGTTCATTATCGCGTCCATTTCTTGTGCGCCATGACCTGCCACGCGCTCCATATACGCGATAATCGCAGGATCTATCGAACCACACCTAGTGCCCATCATAAGGCCTTCGAGTGGAGTCATACCCATTGAAGTATCGACACATTTGCCATTTTTGATAGCGGTGATACTAGAACCGTTTCCAAGGTGAAGCGTAATGCAGTTAAATTTATCATAATCCACGCCTAAAAATTCAGCCGCTGTGCGCGATACATACCAGTGAGAAGTGCCGTGTGCGCCGTATCTGCGGACTTTGTTTTTCTCGTAGAATTCATACGGAAGCGCATACATATATGCTTCTTTCGGCATGCTTTGGTGAAATGTAGTGTCAAAAACAGCCACATTTGGGGTTTTTGACGCGCTCATACATGATTTGATTCCAGCAACTGCTGCTGGGTTATGAAGAGGGGCAAGCGGGCAAAGCTCTTCGATTTTAGCTAGCACATCGCTATCTACGAAGGCTGCTTTGTCGAAATAATCAGCGCCTTGGACGATTCTGTGTCCGATACCCTCGATATCGTTGATGTCTTTTAGCGTGCCACTTTCTTTTAGCAAGCGATACATTATCTCAATGCCCTCTTCGTGCGATTTAATCGGCTCTTTGACCTCTTTTTCAAATTCGCCTGCCTCGATTTTGGCTTTTGAATGCTCTGAGCCGATTTCCTCGATAACACCGCTTGCAAGGCAAGTTTTAGTGTCCATATCTTGGAATTTAAATTTGATTGAACTGCTACCTGAGTTTATGACTAAAATTTCCATTAATTTACTCCTGCTTGAATTGCGCTAATAAGCACTGTATTTACGATATCCTCGACCTTGCAACCCCTGCTTAAATCATTAACTGGCTTTTTAAGACCTTGCAAGATTGGGCCGATTGCCACTGCGCCAGATGTGCGTTGGACTGCCTTGTAGCCGATATTTCCTGCATTTAAATCAGGGAAAACAAAGACATTTGCCTTGCCAGCTACTGCTGAGCCTGGGGCCTTTTTGCTTGCGGTTGTAGGGTCGAACGCTGCGTCGAATTGCAATGGTCCATCGACTGCTAAATCAGGGGCTAGCTCGCCAACTAGCTTGGTGGCTTCTTCTACGATTTCTACGCTTGGTCCTGTTCCACTTCCTTTTGTTGAATAGCTTAGCATTGCCACTCGTGGTTCGAGTCCAAATGCGCGCGCAGTATTTGCCGAGCTAATCGCGATACTTGCAAGGGCGTTTGCATCAGGGTTTGGCACGACGGCGCAGTCTGCGAAAATCACGATTTGGCTATCTAGGCACATGATAAATGAGCCGCTAACTGTGCTAACGCCCGGCATTGTTTTGATTGTTTGCAGTGCTGGGCGAATAGTCTCGGCTGTGGTCGTGCTAGCGCCACTAACCATAGCGTCGGCCTTGCCACTATACACTAGCATAGTGCCGAAAAATGTGCGATCTCGCACTAGTTTTTGCGCTTTTTCTAATTCCATACCTTTGGCTTTACGAAGCTCGTAAAGGGTGTTTGCAAACTCATCAGAGAATTCGTTGTTTGCTGGGTTTATGATTTTGACGCCGTCTAAATTTAGCCCTAAATTTCCAGCTTTTGCCTTGATTTCTGCCTTATCACCAAGCAAGACTAAATTTACCGCGCCACTTTTTAGTAAAATTTCACTAGCACGCAAAATTCTCTCATCATCGGCCTCGGGTAGGACGACTGATTTTTTGTTTGCAGCTGCTTTGGCATAAAGTGTGCTTTCAAATCTCACTGGGGTTAGAATTTCGCATTTCGCGCCTTTTAGCGCCTCGCCTAGGCAATCAGCGCAGACATCTTTTGTGGTGAAGCGCAAAACTTGTGCGCCACATTTTTTGGCGAAATTCTCGGCGATTTTCGCCTTGCTCTCGCTCGTATATAGCCCCACCACAGGTAGAGCCAAATCTTTGCTAAGGCCGAAATTTAGCACCTCATCGAAGCCTTTTGCGCCATAGACGATTACGCATTTTGCGTTTTTTGAGACTGCGTCAAATTTGGCTATTGCCATTTTTGAGATTTGTGCAATCTCGCCTTTTTCTAAAAGCGATATGATTTCGCTCTCGCTCGCCACATCTGGGACGATATTTAGCGCCACAGCGCCGTCAAATTTGGCTGTGATATCGCGCACATCGTCGCCTAAAACAAAAAATGCGTTCATAAGCAATCCTTATAAAAAAATTAAAAAAACACTTGCATTTTATCATATTAAAGCCCAGATTTGTTTTAAATTTGGCAAATTTGGGTGAAATAAAATTTCATTTTGTTTTTTGCAAATTTTGGGTGCGGTAATACTTGCTCTGCAATGACAGATTTTATAAATTTGCAAAATTTAAACCACATTTTGATACAATCTCGCACGCTAAATTTTAAAATTCAAGGCAAATTTACAAATGAGATACAAAACAAAACAGATAAAAGTAGGAAATGTTGCTATCGGTGGGGACGCGCCGATTTCGGTGCAGTCGATGACATTTTCGAAGACAAAAGATATAAATGGCACTCTTGCGCAAATCAATCGCCTTTATTTTGCGGGGGCTGATTTGGTGCGATGTGCCGTGCTAGATCACGACGACGCAAAGGCTTTGGCAGAGATAAAGAAAAACTCGCCCTTGCCGATAGTTGCGGATATTCATTTTAACTATCGCTTGGCGTTGGAAGTAGCCCAATTCGTCGATGCGATTCGCATAAATCCGGGCAATATCGGCGGAAAAGAACGCATAAAAGAAGTCGTTAAAGCGTGCAGGGAGCGAAATTTGCCGATTCGCATAGGTGTAAATTCAGGTTCGCTCGAAGAGCAGTTTGAAGCCAAATTTGGCAGAACTCCACAAGGCATGATCCAAAGTGCGCTTTATAATTTCAAATTGCTCGAAGACTTCGATTTCACCGACATTGCGATTTCGCTTAAAAGCTCCGATGTGCCCCGCACGGTTGAAGCCTACCGCACACTTCGTCCGCTTTGCGAGTATCCGTTTCACTTAGGCGTTACAGAGGCTGGGACGACCTTCCACGCGACGATAAAAAGCGCAATCGCACTTGGAACGCTTTTATTGGAGGGCATAGGCGATACGATGAGAGTTTCGATCACGGGCGAACTCGAAGAAGAAATCAAAGTCGCCAAAGCCATACTTCAAGACGCCGGAGTGCAAAAAAGCGGCATAAATATCATCTCGTGTCCTACTTGCGGGAGATTGCAGAGCGATTTAGTCCGTGCGATTAAAATCGTAGAAGAGCGAACAAAACACATAAAAGCACCTTTAAATATCTCAGTCATGGGCTGCGTGGTAAATGCACTTGGCGAAGCCAAAGGCGCAGATGTCGCAATCGCCTTTGGCAAGGGAAACGGACTAGTTATTAGGCATGGCGAAATAGTAGCAAAGCTAAAAGAGAGCGAACTCGTAGAGAGATTTTTAAGCGAAGTAGAGGATGAAGTGAAGCGCTACGAAGAGCGCTAAATTTTGGCAAATTTAATGAAATTTAATCAAATTTAATCAAGGCAAATTTATGGAAGTAGCTGCAAATTTATATGATTTGGATATGGAAAGAGCGATTTTAAGCGCACTCATACAAGACGACGAGGCATACAGCGAAATCGGCGATATGATTGGCGTGGGGGACTTTTATTTCAAACCACACGCCGATGTTTATGAGGCTATCACGAAGTGCGTGGCGCATGATGAGCCTATCGCGCCTAGTTTTATCAAAAAATGGCTAGAAGGCAGGTATAATGAGCAAATTTTTGCTGAAATTTTAGCCACGAGCGGACTAATCGACGCGCGAAAATACGCAAACGAGCTAAAAGAAAAATCTATCAAACGCGGGCTAAATTCTATCGCGCACAGGACACCTACTATCGTAAATGAAACCCAAAAAGCCAAAGAAGCTGCCGATAAAATCAGCGCAGAAATCTACAAACTAATCGACGAGGAAAAGCACGGCGGTGTCAAAACCAGCCCCGAAATCATCACCGAAGTCGTCAGTGAGCTACGCAAACAAAAAGAACAAGCAGGCTCTGAGCTAGTGGGGCTTGATACGGGCTTTACATACCTTAATAAATTCACCAAAGGCTACAAACCGGGCGAGCTTATCATCATCGCTGCGCGCCCAGGTATGGGAAAGACAGCCTTCGTGCTAAATTCCATGCTAAAAACGCTCGAAAAGGGCAAGGGCGTGGTGTTTTTCTCGCTGGAAATGCCAGCCGTGCAGATTATGTATAGAATGCTAAGTATCGGAAGCTCTGTGCCACTAAATTCGATTTTAAGTGCGACTCTAAGCGATGATGATTGGAGCAGGTTTAATGCCGAGTGTGAGCGCATGATGGATTTGCCACTTTTCGTCTATGATAGTGGCCATGTCAATATCCAGCAGGTGCGCACCCAAATGCGCAAACTCAAAGCCGCGCACGAAAATATCGAGCTTTGCGTGGTGGATTATATCGGTTTGATGACAAGCACGAGCAATTTTAGCGAGAGGCATTTGCAAATCGCCGAAATTTCGCGCGGATTAAAGCTACTTGCGCGCGAACTAAATATACCGATTATCGCGCTTTCGCAGCTCAATCGTGGCGTGGAGCTTAGATCAGATAAACGCCCGCAAATGGCGGATTTGCGCGAGAGTGGGGCGATAGAGCAGGACGCGGATATTATACTTTTTGTTTATCGCGATGAGGTCTATAAAGAAAGGGCGTATCGCGAGAAAAAAGCTGCGCTGGAAATGGCAGGCAAAGATCCGAGCGAGATCGAGGAATTTAAGCGAAATGAGCTAGAAGAAAAGGCTGAAATCATCATCGGTAAAAACCGCTCAGGCGAAGCAGGGCGCACGATAGAGGTCGCATTTCAGGGGCCTTATACGCGTTTTGTGGATTTGGTAAGCTTCGGCGGTGCGCCAATGGAGAGTAGCGAGTTTGAAATGACGCCTGATATGACGCCGGATTTTGCCGAAGCAATGCCAATGGTGGGCGAAATTTCGCTAGAAAATGGGGCAGGTGCGCCAAATACTGCGCCGGAATTTGCGCCAAATTTTGCAAATCAGGGCGTGGGAGATACTGCGCCAAATTTTGCGCAAGAAAGCGAGAGCGGGGAATTTATCGAAACTGGCGCAGATGAGATTATGCAAAGCGTAGATGTGCCAAGCCAAAGCGTAGATATCGAAAGCTTCGCAATCCCTGATACAAATATGGCAAATGTCCTAAAACAGGGCGCATATACGCAAGACCAAAGTCAAGGCGAAGAGCTTTTTGGCGATGAAAATGCGAGCGAAAACGACGAAAACCCTGTGGATATTTAGGGGTAAAATTTAGCTAAATTTTGAAATTTAAGGAATTTGATGTTTGAAAAAATCGGCGAATTTTTAAATTCGCCCAAAATCGCAAAACCATATTTAATCATAGTTTTGGCCTATATGTCGGCTGTGGCGCCACTTTCGACGGATATGTATCTGCCAGCGCTCAAAAATGTTCAAACCAGCTTTGAGACGAGCGAATTTTATACTCAGCTCTCAATCAGCGCGTTTTTTGTGGCATTTGCGTTAGGTCAGTTAATCTATGGCCCACTAAGCGATATTTATGGTCGCAGAAAGCCTCTGCTAGTGGGCGTTGCGCTATTTATCGTGGCGAGTATTTTATGCACTAATACCCAGAATATCTACGCTTTTATATTTTTTAGGTTTGTCCAAGCCCTTGGCGGGTGCGCTGGCGTGGTGATTGCGCGCGCTGTGATAAATGATAAATTTGACACCGCCCAGGGCGCGTCGGTTTTGGCGCTGATGATGATAGTAGGCTCCATAGCGCCTATGCTAGCGCCCACATTTGGGGCGTTTATACTAGATTTTGGCGGGTGGAGAGTGATATTTGGCACGCTTTTTGTGCTTGGAATAATTTTATTTTGTATGATATTTTTAGGGCTTAGGGAGAGCGCGATTATCGACAAGAGCCTAAAACTGGGCTTCAAGCCCGTTTTTATAAACTACGCTAGAATTTTGCAAAATCGCAAATTTTTCATTTTTACGCTTTCGTCTGCGCTTACAATGGCGGCGATGTTTGCTTATATCACGGGCTCTGCGTTTGTTTTTAAGGAGCATTTTGGGCTAAGTAGCAAGGAATTTGGGTTGATTTTTGGCATAAATGCGCTGTCAATGACGATTTTTTCGGCGATAAATGCCAAAATCGTGCAAAAAATCTCGCCTTTTGTGATTTTGCAATTTGCCTTTTTAGCGATGATTGTGGGGGCTTTGTGTTTGCTTGGGTGCGGGCTTTTGGGGCTTGGATTTTGGGCGTTTGAGGTTTGCCTTTTTTTCACGCTGGGTATGAAGGGGCTCATAATCCCAAATGCCGTGGTGCTTGCCATGGCGCGCTTCAAGGGCAAATCAGGCTCTGCCTCGGCTGTGCTAGGCGCGGTGCAAATGGCGGTAGCTGGGCTAATCGCTGCGATTGTGGGAGCTGCCGGCGCAAATCACCCATTTTCGCTAGCTGTGGTAATGGCGATTTGCATTTTCCTAGGATACGGCGTCTATCTGTGCGCGAATAAAAAATTCACTAAAAATTTAAAGCGCAAATTTAGCTAAATTCGCAGAATTTAAATTTTATGAAATTTCACCAAAACACTGCGCCAAAATTTCTTTTCCTTTCGAGGCAGTGTTTAAAAATTGCGTTAGCGTGTGAAAAAATGAAATCAAAAATTTGGATAAATTTAACCAAATTTAGGCGAAATTTCGCCTAAATTTAGCCATAAATTTTACTCACGCACGAAAAATGCGTTTTGAAGTGAGCCGCTGGCGATGAAATCGCGCGCCTCGCTCTCGCTTTTAAATCCGCTTAAAAATACCCTATAAATCGGCGCGCCGTCTAGGTCGAACTCGCGCATTACGCTAGGATATCCGTGCAGAGCGTCGTTTTCTCGCGTGAAGCGTGCTGCGCCAGATTGGTTTCTAAACGCTCCGATTTGCACCATAAAATTTCCGCCCACAATCGTCGCATTTGGCGCGCCTTTTTTGATAGTTTGACCATAAAATCCCACGACTTCGAGCTTCACAGGAGCCGTGCCTTTGGCGAAGACGCCGACTTTATTGGCTGCGCTTTTGCTAAGGTCGATTACGCGCCCGCTCACAAATGGTCCGCGGTCGTTTATGCGCACGGTCGCACTTGCGCCAGTGTCGCGGTTGGTGACCTTGACCATGGTGTTCATCGGGTAGGTTTTGTGTGCGGCGGTCATGGCGTTCATATCGTAAATCTCGCCATTGCTTGTCTTTTTGCCGTTAAAGCCCGGTCCATACCAGCTAGCAATGCCACTTTGTGTATCGCCGATACTGACTTGCTCGGGGTAGTAGGTTTTGCCATTTATCTTGTAAGGGCGCATGGTTGCAGGCGAGTTTTTGCCGATTTTAGGGGCTTTTGAGCCTGAACTAGATGACGGATAATTTCTGTGTGATGAAAAACACCCAGCAAAAATTAGCGCGACAAGCGCGCTAAAAATTATTGATTTTTTAAAATGCAAAATTTACTCCGAATTTAAAATTTGAGATCAAACGCCATTGCAACTGTGCGGATTTTTTCATCAGTTTTAGAGGCAAATGTCGGAGTGGTTTTTTCGATCTGTTCGACCTTGACGATGTGTTCGTGCTGAGGCTTAAATTTCGAAAAACTTAGCTTTGGACGATTTTTGATAAGGTTTGGTTCATACGCCTGAAAATCGCCTCTGCTTAGGACAAATTCTGTATATTTGCTCTCTGGGATATAGAAAAAATACTTGCCATTGCTCGGTGAGACGCCGTTTGTAATGTGTGCATTGTAGCTATTCATTTGGGTTTGCGAAATGCCGATTTGTTTGGCGATCGCGCTTAGCTTCGTGCCTGGGGCTACGGCAATGCGTTTTAGCGCCCACGGCTCGTTTTCGAATCTTAGCACCTTTTGCATACTATCGCTTTGGGCGATGTAGGCGAATTTGATAATGCGCTTGATGAAATTTTTGGTCTCTTTTGGCACTGCATTGCTAGAAAGTAGAGTGCCTAAATCATCGTTTCCAGCCGCTTTTATGGCTCTATTCATACAGCCTTCGCCACAATTATACGCCATGAGGGCAGTGTACCATTTGCCAAAATTTTGTCTTAAATGCAAAATATACGAAAACGCAGCGTCCGTCGAGGCTGCGGGATCTCTGCGCTCATCTACATGTGTATCTATACGCAGGCCGAAATTTTTGGCAGTTGTAGGCATGAGTTGCCACATACCGCCTGCTTTGGCGTGCGAAGTAACGGTGTTTTTGAGGTGAGATTCTACCATGGCAAGGTAGAGCAAAAACTCAGGCGCTTCAATGCTTTCGATTTCAGTTTTTACCAAAAAGGCATTGTGAGCTTGTGAAGTGATGATGTCTTTGAATAATTTTTTATCCGAAGAATCGATAGAGCGGTAAATATCAGCGACGACTTTTTGGCTTGAAAGGTTGTTTTCTATGCCAAATTCGTTCATAATGTAGTCGTGATTTACCCGTGAAATTTTTGACTGGCTAGCGTGCGCAAAACCTGCGAAAATTAGCATCAAAAAAATGATTTTAATGACTCTCATTAATCTCCTTTAATTTGATTTGCAAAAAGTCTGTAAGCATTTTGCGTAGTGATACTTTTAATCAATTCTACATCTTTATCCAAAATTTCGGCTATCTTATCCACGACAAGGCTCGTGAAGGCTGGCTCGTTGCGCTCGCCTCTGTGAGGGTGCGGAGTAAGATATGGCGCGTCTGTTTCGACGACGATTTTATCAAGTGGAAGTTTTGGTAAAATTTCGACTAAATTTTTTGCGTTTTTAAATGTCAAAACACCGCCGATTCCAAAATAAAATCCAAATTCGCTTAAATTTGCGAGTAGTGGGCTTGCATTGTAGCAGTGCAAAACACCGCCATTTAGCCCGTTTGCGTGAGTTTTTAAAATTTGATAAGCATCTTCGTTTGCATCTCTAATATGCACGATTAGTGGTAAATTTAGCTCTTTGGCAAGCTCAATTTGCGCCAAAAAAATCTCTTTTTGGCGTGCTTTTTCGCTAGATTTTTGCTCGTCGCTAAGGCCATTTAAGCGATAATAATCCAAACCGCACTCGCCCACACCCACGCATTTTGAGTCGTTTGCGAACTCTTTTAGCGTATTAATGTCAAATTCATCTATTTCATAAGGATGCACGCCCACAGCGAAGAATACATTTGTATAAGTGTGAGAAATCTCCCTAGCGCGCGCTAAATCCGACATACTAGCACCAGGGATGACGATAGTGCCGACATCGTGCTCGCCTGCTCTTTGAACTACGGCGTCAAGGTCGCTAAAATAGCTACTATCATCTAAATGGCAATGTGTATCAATAATCATAAAACTCACTTAAAAATTTATAAACAAAACATTTTACGCCAAAATAGCCAAATTAAAATTAAACAAAGATTAAATATACCAAATTAGTTTCATTTTTGGCTTAAATTTAGCTAATTTTTTAGCTTTTTGGCGAATTCTAATGCTTCCTTGCTTATCGTCTCGCCGCTAATCATTCTGGCTAGTTCTGTGATTTTTTCGCTCTCATTTAGCAGTTTTACGCTCGAAATTTCGCCATTTTTGGTGATTAAAAAGTGCGAGTGAGCTTTGGAGCTGAGCTGTGGCTGGTGCGAGATAGCGAAAATTTGGTAGTATTTCGAGATTTTTTCTAGCACGGTTGCGATACTCATCGCCTCTTTTCCGCTTAAATTCGAATCAATCTCATCGAGGATTAAAATCCCGCTTCCTTGGTTTGTAATCTCCAAATTTGCCCCGATGAAGGCGAGGCGCAGGCGGTTTGTCTCGCCTGAGCTTAAATTTTTAAATTCGGTATTATTTAGCATTACGCGCACTTCGTCGCTGCCGTTTGCTTCCAAGCTCTGCTCTAAAAATTCCAGCCTCACGCTAGGCATATACAAATCGCCCAAATAGCGATTTATCAGGCTTTCTAGCGCGTTTTTATTTGTTTTTCGTTTTGCGCTGATAAGAGTAGCTAAATTTGAAATTTCCAAATTTAGCGCGCCAAATTTCGCGGTCAAATCCCTTTTTTCGAAGCTGATTTGCTCGTAGTGCGCTAGCTCTATTTTGCGCCTTTCAAGCGTGTCAAGCGCGCCGGCAATGTCGCCGTAGCGTTTGTTTAGGCTAGAAAGCGCTTCTAGTCTGTTTAACACTGCCTCGATATCGATTTCATCTAGTTCGTCGAGATTTAAGCTTTCCATTTTTACGCGCAGTTCGTTCATGCTATCTTCGAAAAATGCGCTATCCATTTCGCTTAGATTTAGCGCTTCTATCACGCTTCGCTCAAATTCGAAAATCCCTTCGGCTCTCCCCCAAAGTTCTTCGATTTTATCCTTTTTGCTAAGCTTTTTTTTGACTGCTAAAAGCTCTTCATATTCGCCGATTTTAGGCGAAATTTGCTCGATTTTTTCGATTTCAAATTTGGCAAATTCTTTAAGTTCTTCGATTTTGTTTTCTTCTTCTTCGATTTTTCTAAGCTCTTTTTGCACTCTTAAAAATTCGCTAAATTTAGCCCTAAAATTCGCCAAATTTGCGCCATGAGCGCTATCATTTTTGCAAATCATAAAATCAAGCAACTCCAAAAGCGAGTCAGAGTTTATCTCATCGGCATTTTTTGCGCCTAGAAATTTCACATATTCGCCCGCGATTTTGGTCAAATTTTTCTTTGAAATTAGTTGCGAGTTTATGAAATACCGCACGGATTTATCCCGCAAAATGCGGAAATTATTCGGCGTTTCGTTTTCTATGCCAAACTCATCAAGCCCAAATTCGTGGCTAATGTCGGCTTCTATGATCTTCGCTTCTGCCTCCCTTAGCCCAAACACAGCCAAAATAGCGTTCATTAGCACAGATTTTCCAGCACCGCTCACACCGGTAAATACACTTAGTCCTGGGGCGAAATTTAGCTCGATTTCGTTGAAGCTAAGGTGATTTTTGATATACACTCTCTCTAACATCCAGCATGTCCCCAGCGCAATTTTTCCTTCAAAACCGCGAAATAATCGTATGAGCTAGCGCGGATTATTTGGGATTTGTGTTTTGAAATTTTCACTTCCACGCTTTTGAATTCGTCCATATTGTAAAAATTTTGCCCGTCGATGACTACGCAAAGCTCGGAATTTCCGCTGTTTTTGAAGCCTAGTTTGTATCTTTTTGGCAAAATTAGTGGGCGTTGGGTCAGGCTGTGAGAGCAAATCGGCGTTATAGCGAAAACTTCGCAAAGCGGGTAGATTATCGCGCCGTTTGCGCTCATATTATACGCTGTCGAACCCGCTGGCGAGCTGATTATGACGCCGTCTCCATAGTATGTGTTAAAGTGCGTATCGTCCAAAAACGCGTCGATTTTCGCCATTGACGAGATATGAGAGCGCGTGATAACCATATCGTTAAATGCGCTGATTTCGAGCTTCTCGCCATTTTTGCGCTCCAAACTCACGCTCAAAACAGGCAGTTTATCTAGCCTAAATTTCCCAGCCATAAATTCGCGCCAAAATGCGCTAAATTCGCTATTTTTAATGTCTGTTAGAAAGCCAAGTGTGCCAGCATTCACACCTATTATATATGCCCCTTTTTTTAGCACGCTTCTAGCTACGCCAATTAGCGTGCCGTCCCCTCCAAGGCTGATTAAAACTTTGGTGCGAGATAAAATCTCATCTATGCTAAATCCAGTTTTGCCAAAATACTGCGCGCAGGTTTTTTCGCATAAAATTTCAATGCCCCCCAAGCACAAAATTTTAGAAATTTCCTCCATAATAGGCAAAATTCCCGCCTCTGTTTTGGCGATGATTCCGACAAATTTTAAATTTTTTTGTAATGCGATTAAATTTTCCATGGCGCGATTTTATAAAAAATTAGCTTTGTAAAAGCAAAATTTAAATATAATCATTGGTTTTAATTATTTTTTTTAAGGAGAACACATTGCGAAGTCATTATTGCACCGATCTAAGCAAAGCAAATATCGGCGAAAATGTTAGCGTTTGTGGTTGGGTGAATTCTTACCGCGACCATGGTGGCGTTATTTTCATCGATTTGCGCGATAGAAGCGGACTTTTACAGCTAGTATGCGATCCAAAAGATAGCAAAAGTGCTTACGAAATAGCAAACGATGTCAGAAACGAATATGTTTTGCGCGCAAACGGAAAAGTGCGCGCCAGAGGCGAGGGTTTGGAAAATCCAAATTTAAAAACCGGAGAGATTGAAATCGTAGTCGATGAGCTAATCATCGAAAATCCAAGCCGTGCATTGCCATTTGTCATCGGAGATGAAAGTGTAAATGAGGAAATTCGCCTAAAATACAGATTTTTGGATTTAAGGACGAGCGATAAATTTGAGCGCTTTGCAATGCGTTCAAAAGCAGCCATTGCGGCACGAAATGCGCTTGATAGACTTGGTTTTGTCGAGGTTGAAACCCCTGTGCTAACTCGCGCTACGCCAGAGGGTGCGAGGGATTATTTGGTGCCAAGTCGTGTTTATCCGGGTAGTTTTTATGCGCTTCCGCAAAGCCCACAGCTTTTTAAACAGCTTTTAATGTGCTCTGGATTTGATAGATATTTCCAAGTGGCAAAATGCTTTCGCGATGAGGATTTGCGCGCAGATCGTCAGCCAGAATTTACCCAGATAGATGTCGAGATGAGCTTTTGCGATCAAAACGATGTAATGAAGGTCGCTGAAACATTTTTGAAAGATATTTTCGCTGCTTGTGGTCACGATATTCCAACTCCATTTCGCGTAATGGAGTATAAAGACGCTATGGAGAATTACGGTAGCGATAAGCCAGATCTTCGCTTTGGTATGCCATTTATCGATGTGGCTGATATTTTCGCGCGTTCAAATAATGAAATTTTCGCTAATATCGCAAAAGACACTAAGAAAAACCGCGTAAAAGCCCTTGTCGTCGAGGGTGGAGATTTGAAATTTAGCAAACGCCAAATGCAAAGATTTGAAGAATATGTGCGTAAATTTGGCGCACAAGGACTAGCATTTATCCAAGTCAAAGAAGACGGACTAAAAGGACCTTTGGTTAAATTTTTCGATGAAGCAGATGTGGCTGAGCTAGTCAAACGCTGCGATTTAAAAGTCGGTGATGTTGTATTTTTCGGTGCTGGAAAGAAAAAAATCGTGCTTGATTATATGGGTAGATTTAGACTTTTCCTTGCAAACGAGCTTGGCATTATCGACGAGAACAAACTCGAATTTTTGTGGGTTGTAAATTTCCCAATGTTCGAGCAAAACGACGACGGAAGCTACTCTGCAATGCATCACCCATTTACTATGCCAAACAATGTCGATGAGCCAGATATGGAAGAAATCACCTCTATCGCTTACGATGTCGTGCTAAATGGCGTGGAACTTGGTGGTGGAAGTATCAGAATACATAAAGCTGATATCCAAGAAAAGGTTTTCAAACTGCTTAAAATCGAGCCAGACGAGCAAAGAGAAAAATTTGGCTTCTTGCTTGACGCGCTTAGCTTTGGTGCGCCACCACACGGTGGTATCGCGATTGGTTTTGACAGACTTATGATGCTAGTAACCAAATCAAGTAGCATTAGAGATGTCATTGCCTTCCCTAAAACTCAAAGAGCGCAATGCCCTATGACAAAGGCTCCAAGCGAGGTTAGTAGCGAACAGCTCCAAGAATTAGGACTTAGAATAAATTTAAAGGATAAAAAATGAAAAATCTATTTTTAATCATCGGCGCACCGGGCAGCGGCAAAACCACAGACGCTAGCTTGATTGCGCAAAACAACGAGAGTATCGCTCACTACTCTACTGGCGATTTGCTTCGCGCAGAGGTAGCAAGCGGTAGCGAACTAGGCAAAACAATCGACAGCTTTATTTCAGCTGGAAATTTAGTCCCGCTTGAAGTGGTTGTAGGCACGATAACTTCTGCGATTAAAAGCTCGCCAAAAGATTTTATCATCATCGACGGCTACCCACGAAGCGTGGAGCAAATGACAAAACTCGACGAAGTTTTAAAAAGCGATGATGAGATCGAGCTTAGCGCAGTAATCGAAGTAGCTGTCAGCGAAAACACAGCCAAAGAGCGCGTTTTGGGTCGTGCAAGGGGAGCTGATGATAACGAGCAAGTCTTTTATAACCGCATGAAAGTCTTCAACGAACCAATCGGCGCAATCCGCGAATTTTACGGCAAAAAAGAGATTTTTTACTCAGTTGATGGCGAACGCACAATCGAAGAAATCGTCGAAGATATTAACGATATAATCGCGAAAAAAATCATCGGCTAAGAGTGAAATTTAGGGAATTCCTGTGAAATTTAGCCCCAAATTTGGCTTGAAATTTAGCCTTAGAATTTGCGCTATTTTTGCTGTTTTGGTTTTTTGTGCTGGTTGTGAAGCCAAAAAATCAGTTACTGCGGCGGGAAACAGCGGCGGCGGGGGAGTTTTCACGGGATTTTCTATAAATGCGTGGTAAATTTAAAATTTAAACAAAGGATAAAAAATGGATATTTCTAAAATCAAAGTAGGTTCAAACCCTGATAAAATCAACGCTGTAATCGAAATCCCTTACGGCTCAAACATAAAATATGAAATCGACAAAGAAAGCGGTGCGGTTTGCGTCGATCGCGTGATGTATTCGGCGATGTTTTACCCTGCAAACTACGGCTTCGTGCCAAATACACTAGCAGATGACGGCGATCCGGCTGATATTTTGGTGCTAAATGAATATCCGCTTCAAGCAGGCTCAGTTATCCCATGCCGCTTAATCGGCGTTTTGGTTATGGAAGATGAGAGCGGAATGGATGAAAAACTCCTAGCCGTGCCGGTTAGCAAAATCGACCCTAGATATGACAATATCAAATCTCTAAGCGATTTGCCAAAAATCACCCTTGATAGAATCAAAAATTTCTTTGAAACTTACAAAGCATTAGAGCCGGGTAAATGGGTGAAGGTCAAGGATTTCGAGGACGCTAGCAAGGCCGAGGCAATCCTATCTCGCGCAATCACAAACTACAAATAATAATTTCGCCCAAATTTCGGGCGAAATTTCACTTCCGCTATGATTTACCTAGCCCAGACAGACACCACAGCCGGATTTTTAAGCAAGGACTTTACGCAGATTAACCGCGCGAAAATGCGCCCTGAAAACACTCCATGCGTGCTAACCACGGCGAATTTAAACGAGCTAAAAACCTTAGCGCGCGTGCCAGAAAAATTTAAAAATCTCGTGCGAAGGGCGAAAAAATCGACCTTCATCTACCCAAATCAAATTTCACTTCGCTATGTGCAAGGCTGTGAGCATGCGAAATTTTTGCGTCAATTTGGCGCGATGTATTCGAGCTCGGCGAATTTGCACGGGGAGAAATTCGATGAAGAGTATGCCAGAGATATCGCAGATATCATCGTAGATGAGAAATTTAGTGAGCGCGCTGCGTCGAAAATGTATAAAATTTCAAATTTTAAAATTAAAAAAATTCGTTAAATTTAGATTTAATTCAAATATTGTAAAATCACACAAAAAATTTCTTAAAAGGAGCAAATTATGGTAAAAAAATTTCTAATCCTTAGCGCAGTTTGTGCATTTGCTTTCGCAAAGGGCGGTTTTGTCGGAGGTGATGGCAGTAGCAAGGGTGAGTTCGTCGAATACGGCGCCAAATCATACCGCGTAACTAGCGTCAAAGAGGCGAAATCTTTGCGCGATGATACGAAGGTAACCCTAGTGGGAAATATCAAAAAACGCCTAAATAACGACGATAAATATCTATTCGTGGATAAAAGTGGCGCCTCTATCACCGTCGATATCGACGATGATGACTGGAACGGCCTAGTCGTGAGCCCTGATACCAAAATCCGCATAGTTGGCGAGGTGGATAAGGATTTAGTCGGCGTAGAAATCGATGTCGATGATGTCTTGCCTGTGAAATAATTTTGCGTAAAATTTAGCGCAAAATTTTGCGAAATTTACTTGAAATTCCACGCTGCCGCAAGCCCGAAATACTGCCTCGCTTGCGGTAGCGAATTTTAAAATTTACCTAAATTTGTCAAAATTTCACAAAAATTTATCATTTCATTACCAAATAGAGTTAAAATTTCCCCAATCGCTTTGGCGAAATTTTTAATGGAGGCTAAAATGCTAAGATACGCCATAATCTTCCTAATCATCGCAATCGTGGCTGGAATTTTCGGCTTTGGCGGGATTGCAGGCACAAGTGCAGGTATTGCGAAAATCCTGTTTTTTGTATTTCTTGTGCTTTTTGCAATTTCATTTATTTTTAAGCTCATTAAACGCTAGCTTACGAAGCCTTTGCGCTTCGTAAATTTGGCGTGTAACTTAAAATTTATCCTTACTTCGCTACAATCACGCATCAAATTTCAAAGGCAGGTTATGCAAAGTCTAGCGCTAAAATTTCGTCCCAAAAGCTTAAATGAAATTCTAGGTCAGAAAAAAATCGTGGAGCTTTTTAAAAAATTTATCGCCTCTGGCAAAATTCCGCATAGTATATTTTTCGGCGCGGCAGGGTGTGGCAAAACCACTATGGCGCGCGTGCTCGCAAGCGAGCTGAACTACGATTTTTACGAGCTTGACGCCACGAGCCTAAAAGTCGAAGATATCCGCAAAATCCTATCTGCGCACTCTGGCGTGCTAGCCAAACCGCTGATTTTCATCGACGAAATCCACCGCCTAAGCAAAACCCAGCAAGAGGTTTTGCTAATTCCAATGGAAAATTACGAAGCGATAATAATCGGCGCGACCACGGAAAATCCGCAGTTTGTCATAAGCTCTGGGATTCGCTCTCGCTCGATGATTTTTGAGTTTGAGCCTTTGGGAGCGCAGGAAATGAGCGAGCTTTTTGAGCGGGTGCAGGGCGAGCTGGGCTTCGTGTGCGATGATGATGCCAGAGAGTATCTCATACACACTAGCGCAGGGGACGGGCGAAGTCTTTTAAATTTGCTCGAATTTGCGATTTTGGCTGATAGTAAAATTTCTCTCGATACTCTAAAAACACTGCGCGCGAGTGCCGTAGCACAGGGGGTAAGCTCGGACGATACGCACTACGAGCTAGCAAGCGCGATGATAAAAAGCCTGCGTGGAAGCGACGCGGACGCCGCCCTATACTATGTGGCGCGCCTAATCGAGGCTGGCGAGAGTGCGGATTTCATCGCTAGGCGCATGGTGATTTTAGCTAGTGAAGATATCGGCAACGCCAATCCAAATGCCCTAAATATGGCGGTTAATACACTTTTGGCAGTCAGCAAAATCGGCTACCCAGAAGCTCGCATAATACTAGGACAATGCGCGGTGTATTTGGCACACTCGCCAAAATCAAACTCCGCTTACAACGCCATAAACGAGGCTTTGAAATTCGTGCGAGAGGGGGAAATTTTGCCTACGCCAAGGCATTTGATAAACTCGGACAAAGAGATTGCAAACTACCTTTATCCGCATGATTTCGGTGGCTGGGTGGAGCAAGAATACACTAGCGCGAGAGTGAAATTTTACCACAGCAAACAAATCGGATTTGAAAAAACGCTAGATGAGTGGCTTAAAAAGATAAAGGGTGAAATTTGAATTCTACGCAAAATTTAGCGTAGAATTTTACAAATTTATCATTGCAAAAGCGATATTTTGGCTTTTATATATTTTTTTATCTTTAATCTTTGCTATTTTCTTGCTATAATCTTTGTAAAACCGCAGAAAATGGGAGTTGAAATGTTTTTGGTCATTTTGTTTTCTATCATCTTATTTTTTTGATAAAAAAATATGGCTCTTTGGTTTTTGCGTTGTTTTTAGCCATTTTTGGTGGAGAGTATGATACAGACTTTTAATCATACTATGCGTTAAGCTCTCGCTCTTGTGAGTTGTTTTTAAATTCTTTATTTTGGTAAAATTTCACTTTTTTGATACAATATAAGCGTAATAAGTGGCAGATATACCATGTGGTCGTGTTGTGCCGTTTAAATAGTGCCATCGCGAGTTCAACTCTCGTCACCATTTATTACCTTTGAAATTTTTATTAAAGCTTTATGTTGAATTAAGACTGCGATTGCCACCCAAAAGTAGCCACTTTGGGTAAGTTCAGCCCTTTTGTTAGGGTCGCGGGTATAGGTCTTTACCGCAAACATAAATGCCAAGAGCTTGGCTAGCTCTTTTAAAATCTAAGAGTTGATGGCAGTAACATAGTAGTCCGGGCAATCCCTTTAAAAGCAGGATAAGATTGCGTATTGTAGGTGCGAGTCCTACCGCTCTTAGATTTAAATTTTATATAATCTAAATAAGCAAAGCAAAGGCGTAGCCAAAGCAGAGCAAATTTATGATACAAAGGCAAATTTATGGAAAATGTCGCGCTAGGACTTTTATATGCGTTTATCATAATCGGCTTAATTTCATGGGTGGGAAAAAGGTTTTTTGATTTGCCGACTGGCTGGTCGATTTTAGGCTTTTTGGCTCTTTTGGGCGGTTGTAGCGAGTAAAATTCGATGAATTCTTCAAAATAAGTGCAAATTATCCAAAAAACAAAATTTAAACTTAGTATTTTGTGAAATTTGAAAATGTAAATTTATAATGTTTAAAAATGATTTTAAAAAATATAGCAAATAGCATAAAAATTATAATTGTTTCAAAAACAATAAAAATTTTCGGAAATTCGCCAATGGTATGCTCTTTGTTATTTTCCAAAATTGAAATTTTGTAAATTCTTTCTCTGTCTTTGAAAAAATCTTTGTGTGTATATATCTTCATTGTTTTGCCGTAACTTTTAAACAACTCAGGCGAAATGGGACAATTGCTTGCGTAAATAGTTTCGTTATCCAAAGTTATTTCACAAATAATTCCCCTATTTGAACTTTTGCTAGATTGCTGTGGTTGGTAATAATTGACAAATTTGCCTTGATGCAAAGTTGTGCCTTTTAGGCTCATAGGCAAATTTATCCCCTTTATAAGAAATATACAAGCCACCAAAAACAACAAAAACAATAAAATATTTTTCATATTTCTTAATATGCCAAATTTGCGTGGTTCGACTTACACCATTGCTTCAGCGCGTTTTAAAAGCTCTTTTGCCCCTTTGGCGATAAATTTATCGGCAAAATCTGCACCGATTTTTTGCGCCATTTTCGCATCGATTCCTGCGCGTGCAAGGCAGAGTTTGTCCTCGATAAACTCGCTTCCATCAGGCAGTCCTACGACTGCGCGCACGATTACGCTATCATCTGAGATTTGCGCATTTACGCCGATTGGCACTTGGCAACCGCCCTCCAATCTCGCCACAAACGCCCTTTCTAAATTTGTCGCAAGCACGCTGTTTTCGTCGTTTATGAAATTTAAAATTTCGAGCAACTTTTTTTTGTCGGCACACTCAATCCCAAGTGCGCCTTGACCCATTGCAGGCACCATTTCATCGAGCTCGAAGGTATAAACATGCGCCACTTCGGCTCTTAAATTTAGCCTATTTATCCCAGCCATTGCTAAAATTATCGCGTCAAATTCGCCGTCTTTTAGCTTTTTGAGGCGTGTTTGGACATTTCCACGAAGCGAAATAATCTCTAAATCAGGGCGCATTTTTAGAAGTTGCATTTTGCGGCGAAGGCTCGTGGTGCCAATTTTTGCACCCTTTGGCAGGTCGCTAAATTTAGCGTATTTTTCGCTAATCATCGCGTCCCTTTCGTCCTCCCTAGCGCCGATTGCAGCCAAAACTAGACCCTCGGGAAACACAACTGGCACATCTTTTAGGCTATGCACAGCTAGGTGGGCTTCGCCTCGGAGCATACACTCTTCTAGCTCTTTGGTAAATAGCCCCTTGCCACCGATTTTTGCAAGCGGTGTGTCTAAAATTTTATCGCCCTTGGTTTTCATGCTTTTTAGTTCGACCTTAACGCCGTGTTTTTGCTCGATTAGCGATTTTATGTGTTCGCTTTGCCACAGAGCTAGCACGCTTCCGCGGGTGGCTATGATTAAATTTTGCATTTATTCTCCTTTTTTCTCTTCGATGATTTCAGCGTCGATTATATCGTCGTTTGCGTGGTTTTTGGGTCTGTAATAGGTGCTGTTTTGCGCGCTATAATCGCTGCTGTTTCGATAAAATGTGTCGTTTTTGAAAGCGGGGTTTTTCAGGTATAAAATTACTGCCGCTACGAGCAAGCAAACGCCCAAAATATCGCTAAGTATGAGTGGCACACATAGCGCAAAACCAGCTGCGACAAAGCCAAATTCACTTAAAATATATTTTGGCGTGATACGAGCGAAATTTGCCAAATTTACCATTGGGCGTTTTGTCATCAAAAATAGCCCCAAAATCGTGCTGGCAAGGACTTCGATGACAAAAATCACAAATCCGTTTGCGTGCAAAAAATGGTATGTGATTACCATTTCTAGCACCAAATACGGAAGTATCAAAAACCTAAACATTTCTATCCTTGCTGAAATTTAAAGCGCCAATTTTATCAAAAGCTTTCTAAATTTTCTATTTTTTGCATTAGCGCTTCGCACGATTTGGCGATATCGTCATAACAGCTCTCAAAATCGCGCGTGTAGTATGGATCTGTGATGATTTTTTGCGATTTTGGCGCGTTTTGGCCTACCGCAAATTCGAGCAAGAATTTTACTTTTGGCGAATTTAGCCCAAAAATTCGGGCTAATGAGTGCATGTTTTCTTCGTCCATACACAAAATCAAATCAAATTTTTCAAGATCAGCTTTTGTGATTTGCGTGGCAACATGAGCCATGAGAGGCACGGCCTTTTCGCGTAATACTCGCTTGGTTTCGTAGTAGGGCGCAGAGCCGATTTCATCGGTGTGAGTGGCTTTGGAATCGCAATGAATTTTATCTTGCAAACCGCGAATTTTTACTAAATTTTCCATGACGGCCTGCGCCATTGGCGAGCGACAAATATTTCCGTGACAAACGAATAAAATTCTCATTTCTGCCCTTTATTGCGTGATTATGTCGTAGTGATTAGGGATATTTGGCGCGAAAATTTTCTCGTCTATTTTCTCGTTTTTGCGCACGCTTTGCAGATTTATCACGACTTTATTATCGAGTTTGTCGGTGTATGAGATCTGGCTAGGGGCGTCGTTTTGGGTAGTGATGAAGTATTTCACGCCGTCAAGCTCGGCTTCGTAAGTGCCTGATTTGTTTTGTTTCGCGCCAGATAAAATCGCCACTAAATTCGGCGTTTCTTTGATATTTGTGATGATAGCTTGCTTCAAATCAGGCTCGATGACCGTAACCTTTGTGAAGCTAAAAAATATATTTTTTTTCGTAGGGCTTGTGTAGTGCCACACAGCATGCTCTTTGGTCGCACTAAAATCGCCTGTGTAGTTGATTTTGGCGTCTTCGCTTTGGACGCTTTGGGTGAAATTTGCGCTTAGAGTGTCGAATTCGAGCGGATTTGCGAGCGAAAACGAAGCGCAAAGTGCCAATGCAAAAACAGATTTTTTCATATCTCAAACCTCTTTAAATTTAAAATTTTGCGTTATTATAGCTGTTTTTATTAAGTTTAATTAAATAAAAACTAAAAATATGGTAATATGTTCGGTTAAAATTTTAAAATGAAGGTTTGAAATGTTTAAAAGAGTAGTTAGAGGGATTTTTGGCACGAAAAACAATCGTGTGGTCAAACAATACGCAAAACGCGCAAAAGAGATAAACGCGCTAGAAAAAAAATACGAAGCACTCGATGACGAGGCGTTAAAAGCTGAATTTAACGCGCTTAAAGAGCAAATCCAAAATGGCGAAACAACGACTGATAAAATTTTGTATGATGTTTTTGCTATCGTCAGAGAGGCCTCAAAAAGGGTGCTAAATATGCGCCATTTCGATGTCCAGCTAATCGGCGGTATGGTTTTAAACGACGGCGCGATAGCTGAGATGAAAACAGGCGAGGGAAAGACGCTGGTCGCAACTCTTCCTGTGGTTTTAAATGCTATGAGTGGCAAGGGCGTGCATGTCGTGACGGTCAATGACTACCTAGCCAAACGCGACGCCGAGCAAATGGGGGTTTTGTATAATTTCTTAGGACTTAGCGTTGGCGTAGTAGTCGGTGGCGAGTATAACGATACTAAGCGCAAAGAGGCTTACGCTTGCGACATAACTTACGGCACAAATAACGAATTTGGCTTTGATTATTTGCGTGATAATATGAAATTTAGTGCAGATGACAAAGTGCAAAGAGGTCATCATTTCGTAATCGTCGATGAAGTCGATAGTATTTTAATCGACGAGGCTAGAACTCCACTAATCATCTCAGGTCCTACAAACCGCACACTTGATGGCTATGTCAAAGCAAATGAAGTAGCCAAACAAATGGTGCAAGGCGAGGCACCAGACGATCCAAAAGGAAAACCAACTGGCGATTTTATCCTAGATGAAAAAAACAAAAGTGTGCTAATTACCGAAGCAGGTATTGCAAAGGCTGAAAAACTCTTTGGTGTAGATAACCTATACAAGCTTGAAAATGCCGTGCTTAGCCACTATTTGGATCAAGCATTAAAGGCAAATTATATATTTAAAAAAGATGTCAATTATGTCGTGCGCGACGGACAGATTATCATCGTAGATGAATTTACAGGCAGACTAAGCGAGGGACGCCGTTTTAGCGAGGGCTTGCACCAAGCATTAGAAGCCAAAGAGGGTGTGCAAATCCAAGAAGAGAGCCAAACCCTAGCCGATATTACATTTCAAAACTATTTTAGAATGTATGAAAAACTAGCAGGCATGACCGGCACAGCCCAAACCGAGGCGACTGAATTTTCTCAAATTTATAAATTAGAGGTCGTTTCAATCCCTACAAATATCCCTGTGCAAAGACTAGATCAAAACGATTTGATTTACAAAACAGAGCGTGAGAAATTTAACGCAGTAATCGAGGAAGTAAAAAAGCTAAACAAAAAAGGTCAGCCAGTCTTAGTCGGCACCGCGTCGATCGAAAAATCAGAGCTACTGCACGAGCTTTTGGTTAAAGAAAAAATCGCTCACTCTGTGCTAAATGCCAAAAACCACGAAAAAGAGGCGCAAATCATCGCCGAAGCCGGTGCGAAGGGCGCTGTAACAATCGCCACAAATATGGCGGGTCGTGGTGTAGATATTCGCATAAATGATGAAGTCAGAGAGCTTGGCGGGCTTTATATCTTAGGCACAGAACGCCACGAAAGCCGCCGTATCGACAACCAGCTCCGCGGTCGCTCAGGCCGTCAGGGAGATCCAGGCGAGAGTAGATTTTATCTAAGCTTAGAGGATAATTTGCTTCGAATTTTTGGTAGCGATAAGATTAAAAATATCATGGAGCGTTTGGGATTAAAAGATGGCGAACATATCGAGTCTAAAATGGTCTCTCGTGCCGTAGAAAATGCGCAAAAAAAGGTCGAGAGCCTGCATTTCGAGGCTAGAAAACATATCCTAGAATACGATGATGTCGCAAACGAGCAGAGAAAGACGATTTATAAATACCGAAACGAGCTTTTGGATAAAGAATTTGACCTAAAAGACAAAATTTTGCAAAACCGCGAAGAGTATATCGCAAGCGTGCTAGATGATTTGGAGATTTTCGACGGAGATGAGAAGGAAAAATTCGATTATGAGGCGATAATAAACCGCATTTTAAATGATACTGGCGAAACGCTAGATGAGGCGAATTTGAAAAATGCTAATGATTATGGCGAGCTAAAAAGCGTGATTGTAGAGCAACTTCAAAGCTCTTACGAGGAAAAAATGAGCCAAATCGATCAGGCTCAGCGCAAAGAGATTGAAAAAATGCTTTATTTGCAAATCGTTGATCGCGACTGGCGTGAGCATTTATACCAAATGGATACCCTAAAAACGGGCATTGGACTAAGAGGATACAATCACAAAGACCCGCTAACCGAGTATAAAAAAGAAAGCTACAATCTCTTTATGGAGCTTGTTTTGCGCCTAAAAAGCGATAGTATCCGCACCTTGCAACTAATTCGCTTCAAAACCCAAGAGGAAATCGACGCCGAAAGAGAGGCTATGCAAGAGCAAATGCGTAGCGAAGCGCAGGACGAAATAAACGAAGCTAACACAAATGAGGACGAAATTTCAAATTCAAGCGAAAATTCAAATTCGAGTGAAAATCCAAGCACAGAAAATAACGAATTTTCGCTAGGCGCGAAAAAACCTAAACGAAACGACCCATGTCCATGTGGAAGCGGTAAAAAATACAAAGACTGCCACGGTAAAGGTGGCCCTAAAAAAGGCGGTTTTGCAAGGTAACTTGCAAACGCCTAATTTCAAAATTCACAGGGCAGACTTTGATAAAATATCTACTTTTTAAATATTTGCGTTTCGACAAATCACAGCCATTTATCACGCTTTCTGCGATTTTGGCGTTTTTGGGCGTGAGTATTGGACTAATGGTGCTAATCATCGCAATGGCGATAATGAACGGTTTCGATAAAGAATTTCAACGCAAACTCTTTACGATGAATTATCCTATCACGATACACAGCCAGTTTCGCGGTGGTATCACAAACGATGATGTCGAAATTTTAAAGGGTGATTTCCCAAATTTAAAATTTAGCCCATATATCAGCTCGCAAGTCATCGCCAAAAACGGCGATAGATTAGAGGGTGGAATAATCTTTGGCGTAAATTTGGCTGATGAAATTCAAATAAACTCAGTCGTCGCACAGGGGGCAAAAGACGCGAATTTGAGCGAATTTGGCATTATGGTCGGTAAGGGGATAAAGGACGAATTTATGCTGGATATGGGCGATAAAATCACAATGATTTTTACCAAAAACGACCCAGGCGGATTTGCGCTGATTCCAAAAATGAAGCGATTTGAGGTGCGCGCTAGCTTTGATTCTGGTTTGATTGCTTATGACAAGGCGTATTCTTACGCTAGCGTGGGCGATTTGGCGAAAATTTTGGGCTATGACGAGGGGCGATATGACGGGGTGCATGTTTTCTCGGACGATCCATTTAAGGACTTAGAAATCATAAAAGAAAATCTCCCGCCGAGCGCGCGCGCTGTTGGCTGGTGGCAACAAAACGGCAACTTTTTCTCAGCCCTTGCGCTTGAAAAACGGGCGCTTTTTTTGGTGCTTTTGCTAATAATCTTAGTGGCTAGCTTAAATATCGTTAGTTCGCTTTTGATGACCGTGATGAATCGTCGCCAAGAAATCGCGCTTTTGCTTAGCCTTGGAGCGAGCAAAAAAGAGGTGAAAAAGACATTTTTCTCGCTTGGGGCGACGATTGGCGGAAGCGGAATAATCTTTGGTCTTATTTTGGGGCTTTTTGGGGTTTGGTTGCTTGGAAATTTCGATATCATCGACCTGCCAGCCGATGTTTATGGAAGTAGCAAACTGCCTATGGAGCTCTCATTTAGCGATTTGATTTCTACCGTGGTAGGAGCTGTGATAATAGTAGCACTCTCATCGTGGTATCCAGCCAAAAAGGCCACCGAAGTCGATGTTTTGCAAACTTTGCGTAATGAATAATTTAAATTTAATAAAGGAGAATTTATGAAAAAGTTAATTTTATGCGCCCTAGTGGCTGGGTTTTTTATCGGTTGTGGTGGCACAAAAGAGCCGGGCGTGAGCGAGAGCGCGCCAATCGAGCAGAAAAAAATCGAGCCAAATTTCAACCAAAATAGCGCTGGTTGCACCACAGGCTGTATGGACGCTGTAATCAAAGCCCAAGAAGCAAACAAAAATATAAAAAGATAAATTTCAATGGTAGTTTTTTAACTACCATTTCTACTTAAAATTCCCAAATTTAGCCCAAAAATAAATCTGATTTTTATTAAATTTAAGGTAAAATTGAAGCTTAAATTTTTATTTAAAGGTTTTTTATGACTTTAATCGACGGAAAAGCGATAAGCGCAAAGGTCAAAGAAGAGGTAAAAATCGCAGCCACAGGGCTTAGTGCGAAGGGTGTAACTCCGGGGCTTGCGGTGATTTTAGTGGGCGAGGACAAGGCTAGTGCTACTTATGTGGCTAGCAAAGAAAAGGCGTGCGTAGCGTGCGGGATAAATTCTTACCCATATCATCTAAGCGCGCAAACTACCGAAACTGCGCTATTAGAGCTAATTTCTGAGCTTAATGCTGATGAAAATGTCGATGGCATACTTGTCCAACTTCCGCTTCCAAAACACATTGATACAAATAAAATTTTAGAAAAAATCGATCCTAGCAAAGATGTCGATGGATTTCACGCTGTAAATGTCGGCAGGCTAGTTAGCGGATTAGAGGCTTTTGTGCCATGCACGCCACTTGGCATTATGCGACTTTTGGCTGAATACGGCATAGCGACAAATGGCGCAAACGCTGTGGTAATTGGCAGAAGCAATATAGTCGGCAAACCTATGGCAAATTTGCTTTTAAACGCGAATTCTACCGTTACTATCACACACTCTCGCACCAAAAATTTAGCCGAAATTTGCTCGCAGGCTGATATCCTAGTCGCAGCGATTGGAAAGCCAAATTTCGTAACCCCTGATATGGTAAAAGATGGCGCGGTGGTCATTGATGTAGGCATAAACCGCCTAGAAAACGGCAAACTAACTGGCGATGTGGATTTCGACGCAGTCGCACCTAAATGCTCGTTTATCACGCCAGTTCCTGGTGGCGTGGGTCCTATGACGATCGCAATGTTACTTCAAAACACAATCACATCGGCGCGCAACCGCCTAAAAAGAAGCAAATAAATGAAATTTTTAGGTTCGCTTTATCGCTTTTCATCTAGCTGGGTTGGCACGATTTGCATTGTGCTTTTTATCATACTTTTTGTGGCGCAAGCTTTTGTGATTCCAAGCGGATCGATGAGAGTTACTCTTTTAGAGGGCGATTTTTTGTTTGTGAAAAAATTTAGCTACGGAATACCAACTCCTCATATCCCATTTATCGAGGTTCCAGTTGCCCCTGATAGCGACGGAGACGGACATTTAATCCAAGGCAAACGCCCAGCTCGTGGGGATATCGTGGTATTTCGCTATCCAAAAGATGAGAAAATTCACTATGTCAAGCGAAATTTCGCCGTTGGTGGAGATGAAGTTATTTTTGATTTAGATAATTTCTACCTCAGACCAAACGAGGGCGATGAATTTATAGAGCAAAACTACGATAAAAGCGACATTGTCATCTTAAACGGACAAAAATATGTCAAAGAGCCGTATAAATTCAAAGGCATAAATTATAATCCGCATTTTAGAAACGCCATGCGGGCAAGCATGCTTGGAAATTTAGAGCGCAAAAGCTTAGCAATGCGCCCTATAATGGTGGCTGAGAGCGAGAAGGTCTATGAATACGGCAGTGTGAAATTTAACGCATTTTATATCAAAGTTCCGCAAGATGAGTTTTTTATGATTGGCGATAACCGCAACAACTCAGGCGATAGCAGGTATTGGGGCACCGTGCCGTATCGCCTAATCGTAGGCAAGCCGTGGTTTACTTATTTTAGTATCGACCCAGATAAAAAAATCCGCTGGGAGAGAATAGGGCGCTTCATCTACACGCTTCAAAGCGATGAGAGCTTGATTTATGAGCAAAAATAAAGGGAAAATATGCAGATAAAAAAGGTTTTTATTGCGGGCGATCACGCTTCGCCGGCTGTGAAGGAAGAGGTCAAAAAAATAATCGCAAATTTGGGCTATGAGTTCGAGGATTTAGGCACAAATGACGAAAATATCAGCGTGGATTATCCTGATTTCGCGAAAATTTTGGCTGATAAAATTTTGGTTGAAAGCAAAAATTTAGCTAGCGCAAACGGCGAGCAAAACGGCGAAGATAGCACAAAATTTGGAATTTATGGAATTTTAATTTGTGGCACAGGCATTGGGATTTCGATTGCGGCAAACCGCCACACACATATTCGTTGCGCGCTTTGCCACGATAGCCTCACTGCTAGGCTTTGCAGGGAGCATAATAACGCAAATGTGCTTGCATTTGGCGCAAGAGTGCTAGGAATCGCAGAGATTGAGGATATGATAAAGACATTTTTTAGCACAAAATTTAGCGGCGGCAGACACGAAAGACGCGTGAATAAGCTAGGCGTGATTGCCTGCGATATGAGCGCAAAATAGGGCGAGATATGATAGTGGTTTTTGAAATTTTAAGCTTTGTTTTGGCTGTATTGTTGGTGCTTTCGATCCGTAAAAATATGAAAATTTACGATAAATTGGCAAAATGCGAAGATGAAATTTCAAAACTAAAAGAAAATCAAGAAAAGCTAAAATCTGCGTTGGAGCTTAGCATACAAGCCTTGCAAAGCGACGAAGCAGAAAAGTTAAATTTAAGATTGCAAAATGCAAAATTATTAAAGGATAGAGGATGAAAACTTTAAGCAATGATGATAAAGCTTATCTTTTTAAATCATTAAGGACTATCGAGGATTTCCCTAAACCTGGGATTTTGTTTTACGATGTAACGACGCTTTTGGGCGATAAAAAAGCATTTAGCTTTTTGCTAGATCATCTCGTAGATCGCTACAAGGATTACGAGCTTGATTATATCGTAGGGATTGAGAGCAGGGGATTTATCTTTGGTGCGGCACTTGCGGCTAGGCTAAATTTGGCTTTCGTGCCGATTCGCAAACCAAAAAAACTTCCATATATCACCATTTCGCAAAAATACTCTCTCGAATACGGCTTCGATCAAGTTGAAATGCATGTCGATGCCTTTGACGCAGTCGCAAATACGCAAAACCGCAAAGCCAGAGTGCTTTTAATCGACGATTTAATCGCTACTGGTGGCACTGCCAAAGCCGCGCTTGATTTGATTGCGCAAACAAATGCCGATTGCGTGGAAGCATGCTTTTTGCTAAATTTGCGCGCATTAAACGATCTGGGCGAATTTGAAGCAAGAACGAAAGTTTATTGTGTTTTAGAGGCTTAGTTTGGAAGAAACGCTCAAAGAAATTCTAACCCAGTATCATCAATACGCTTATATTGTGCTTTTTGCGTGGTGCGCATTAGAGGGCGAAATCGCGCTAGTTTTGGGCGGGATTTTGGCGCATGAGGGGCATATAAATTTACCACTTGGTATTTTTGTCGCGGCGTGTGGGGCGTTTGCGGGCGATCAATTTTATTTTTATATCGGCAGGTATAATAAAAACTACATTAGCAAAAAGCTCGCCACCCAACGCCGTAAATTTGCTATCGCGCACCTGCTTTTACAGCGTTGGGGTTGGATTTTGATATTTATCCAGCGATATATGTATGGTTTGCGTATGATAATTCCGATGAGTATCGGCATTACCCGTTATAGTGCCAAAAAATTTGCATTTATAAATTTTATAAGCGCGGTTGCGTGGGCGAGTATGACGATGATACCTGCGTGGTATTTCGGCAAGCAAATTTGGCAAGCGATAAATTTGATCGAGCAATACTGGTATTTTGCGATACCGCTGATTGCCGGAATTGTCTTTGGGTTTTATAAAATTTTTGCAAGATTAGAAAATCATTTTATAAATTTAAGAAAGGATAGAGATGAAAGTAACATTATTGAATCAAAATTTTGACGCGATAAATGCGGATTTTGAAGTGATTTTTATCGTCGGTGGCGACACGGCTCACCGCTTTGTCAAAGACGGCGATAAATTTGATTTTTTTGATTACAAAGGCGAGGGAAATTTGCTTTTAAGCGAGCAAAAAAGGCTATATATAGGCATAAAAGCCCTAGAATATGACCGCGTGAGAGTGGGCGTGGCACAGGCATACAATACGCTAAAAAATCTTAAAATTTCAAATTTTAAAATCGCATTTTATGATTGCGGTTGCACGAAAAAAAGCGCAATGGCTATGGCTGAGGGCGCAGTGCTGGGCGCGTATGAATTTAACAAATACAAAAGCGAAAAAAAATCCTACACTCTAAATGAAATTTTTATCGCTAGCGACACATATACAGGCTCAACGCTAGAAGCCGATAAAGCTGGTCGTGGCGTGAAATTTGGCACTATTATGGCGGACGCGGCGAATTTCGCCAAAAACGGCGTCAATGAAATCCCTGAAATTTACACTCCGCACAAAATGGCGGACGAGGCTGAAATTTTGGCTTCAAACTATGATGATGTCAGCGTAGCTGTGTATGATGAGAGATTTTTAGAAGAAGAGAAAATGAATGCGTTTTTGGCTGTCAATCGCGCCTCAGCTCATCGCCCGCGCCTAATCCACCTTACCTACAAACCTGAAAAATGCCTTCAAAAGGTCGTTTTCGTGGGCAAGGGTTTGACTTATGATAGTGGCGGACTTAGCCTAAAACCGAGCGATTATATGCTGACAATGAAAGCTGACAAAAGTGGCGCGCTTGCAGCTATGGCGATTATCAAAGGCGCTGCCGAGCTTGATTTGCCTTTTGAAATACACGCTATAATCGGCGCTACCGAAAACATGATAGGTGGCAACGCCTACAAACCAGACGATGTGTTAATCTCTCGCTCTGGCGTGAGTATCGAGGTGCGAAACACAGACGCAGAGGGCAGGCTGGTGCTGGCTGATTGTCTAAGCTACGCTCAGGATTTAAACCCTGATTTGCTAATCGATATGGCGACGCTTACAGGGGCTTGCGTAGTGGGACTTGGCGAATACACAAGCGGAATTTTAGGAAATAACGAAGAGTTAAAGCTAAAATTTAAAAATTTAACCAAAGCTAGTGGTGAGCTTTTTACAATTTTAGAATTTAACGATTATTTGCGAGAACTTATCAAATCAAATATCGCAGATGTCTCAAATACAGCGTCTAGCAGATACGGTGGCACGACCACAGCAGGACTTTTCCTCGATAAATTTATCAAACCTGAATTTAAAGACAAATGGCTCCATCTCGATATCGCAGGCCCAGCCTATGTCGAAAAAGCGTGGGGATATAACCAATTCGGCGCGACAGGTGCGGCAGTTAGAGCAAATCTATACTACCTAATGGCTCTGCAAAAAGAGCTAGAAAAGAGGGGCTAATGGGGCTTTCTGTTGGAATCGTAGGTTTGCCAAATGTGGGCAAATCTACCACTTTTAATGCGCTAACAAAGGCGCAAAATGCCCAGGCGCAAAACTATCCATTTTGCACAATCGAGCCAAACAAGGCTATCGTGCCGGTGCCTGATACTAGGCTTGATGAGTTAGCCAAAATTGTAAATCCAGAGCGCATTATGCACTCGACAATCGAATTTGTCGATATCGCAGGTCTTGTAAAGGGTGCTAGCAAGGGCGAGGGTTTGGGAAATAAATTTCTCTCAAATATCCGTGAAGCTGAGATTATTTTGCATATAGTGCGTTGCTTCGAAGACGGCAATATTACCCATGTCGAGGGCAGTATCGACCCTATCCGCGATATCGAAATCATCGAAACTGAGCTTGTTTTAGCCGATATCGAGCAGCTAGGCAGAAAAATCGAGCGACTAAACAAAGAGGCCAAAGCAAACGCCAAAGGCGCCAAAGAGGCCTTAGCACTCGCAAATGAGCTCTTAGAACATTTAAATTTAGGCAAACCTGCTTCAAATTTCGCAGATAAAGACAGCGAAGTCTTTGCGAGCTTAAACAAAGAGTTGCGCCTGCTTTCTGCAAAAGAGGTGATTTATGGTGCAAATGTCGATGAGGACGGCATAGCGCAGGATAATGAGTATGTAAAAGCTGTAAAAGAGTATGCAAATGCGAGAAATGCCGAAGTTATCAAGCTTTGCGCTAAAATCGAAGAGGAGTTAATCGGTCTAGGTGATGATGAGGCGCACGAAATGCTTCAAAGCCTAGGCGCAGAAGAAAGCGGACTAGATAATATCATCAGAAGATCTTTTGCGAAGCTAAATTTGATAAGCTATTTTACCGCTGGGGTTATGGAAGTGCGCGCATGGACGATAACCAAAGGCTGGAAAGCGCCAAAGGCGGCTAGCGTGATACATAATGATTTTGAGCGTGGCTTTATCCGTGCAGAGGTCATTAGTTACGATGATTTCGTGGCGCATGGAGGCGAAAGTAGGGCAAAAGAGGCAGGAAAAATGCGTCTAGAAGGCAAGGATTATGTAGTAAATGATGGCGATGTAATGCATTTTAGGTTTAATGTGTAATTTAATTTTTTTTTGAAAAATGCAAATTTTGATTTTTTTTCTTAAAATTTAAGTTTTATTAGATTAAAATCACTTGAAAATTTTAGGTTAAAGTTTCCAAATTTATCTAAAATTTTGGTAAATGGGCGCGTGTTGTCTTTTTATTTACTTTTTTTAGGTATTTTTCGGTTTTATTTTTAAGGAGTTAAAATGAAAAAGTTTTTAGGTCTTTTGGCATTAGCAGGCGCAGTGACTTTTTCTGGTGCTAACACACTAGAACAAATCAAAGCGAGCAATACGCTAAGAATTGGTGTAGGTGAGCACGATGCTCCAATGAGTTCTATTTCAAAAAGTGGCAAATTTCAAGGTTTTGAAATTGAGTTGGCGAAAGAACTAGCAAAAGCCATTTTAGGTGACGGCGGTAAGGTAGAATTTGTCGCTGTTAAAGATGCTGAGCGTATGGACGCAGTAACTCAAAACAGAGTTGATTTGCTAATCCACAATTATTCAAGAACACCTGAGCGCGAGAAATCAATGGACTTTTCTATGCCTTATCTTTCAACAACGGATGCTGTTGTTACTAAAAAAGATTTAGGTGTCCAAAGACTAAGCGATTTAAGAGGTAGAAGAGTTCTAGTTGTTCCAGGCACATCAGCTGAAGTCGCTCTTAACAAAGAACCACAAATCCAACAAGTCCCTTGCTCTACATCAAAAGAGTGCTTGGATAAGCTAAGAGCTGGCGAAGCTGACGGCTATGCTAGAAAAATCACAGCAATCGCTACTATTCCTTTTGTTGATGATAGATTCGAGCTTGCTATCAAACGCGTAGGAGCTATCGCTTTCAACTGCGTAGGCACTCAAAAAGGCAACCGCGATTTAATGGAAATCGTAGATAGCAAAATCCTATCTCTATCACAAGAAGGCTTCTTTGCTGATATGTATGAGCAAACTTTCGAGCTATTCTATCGTGGTGAGCTAGAAGAGAAAATGTTCGTTCTAGATGATATTTATGAAGCATTACTATAATTAGTGCTTTTTGATACTATACTTGGGCGCCTTTTTTAAGGCGCCTTTTTTTATGGCTAAAAATTTTATCTATCCAATCTGCCATTGCGAGAAAACTAAGTTTTTTGAGGCAATTCAGAAAAATTCTTTAATCTCTAATTTGTCATTGCGAGCGAGTGTAACGAGCGTGGCAATCTACGAGCATAAATAATCCAAACGCAAATTTCGTGTCATTGCGAGAAAACGAAGTTTTCGAAGCAAAACAAGCGTAGCGGTGGCGTGCGAAGCTGGGCAGGTTTGGACGAGCCATAGGCGAAGTCAATCCAGTAAAATTTAAAGAGAATTTCAAAATTTAAAATTTTACGCCTTTTATTGTCATTGCGAGGCGACGCAGTCGCCGTGGCAATCTACGAGCTAAAATTACCAAAACGCTATAATCCGTGTCATTGCGATAAAACGAAGTTTTCGAAGCAATCCAGTAAAATTTAGAGAGAATTTCAAAATTAATCAAAATTTATCTGAATTTCCCTGGATTGCAACGCTGGGCTCGCAATGACAGCAAAAACACGCACTTTGAATTTTAAAGTCGTAGATTGCTTCGTCGCTGTTTCACAGCTCCTCGCAATGACAAAAACAACACTTCGTCGCTTTGCTTCGCTCGCAATGACAAAAAAATATGTCATTGCGAGAAAACGAAGTTTTCGAAGCAATCCAGTAAATTTTAGATAAAATTTCAATTTATCAAAATTTATCTGAATTTCCCTGGATTGCTTCGCTATGCTCGCAATGACAATAGCGGGCGAATTTTGCATAATTTGTCATTGCGAGAAACGGCGTAAGCCGTTTCGTGGCAATCTACGAGTGAAAAATTTAAGGTCAGTGTTTTTGCAAATTTATTGTTAGGAATTTTAAACTCGTAGATTGCTTCGTCGCTGTTTCACAGCTCCTCGCAATGACAAAATCGGGGCAGTATTGAAAAACTTGCGGTAGCGGAAATCTCGCAATGACAAATTAGGGCGATTTTACTCCATTAGCTCGCAATGACAATATCGGGCAAATTTGGCGATTTTAAAATTTAATCTCGCTACTTGTTTGCGTATCGGCGAAATTTTGCGCTCTGCTTTTGGCTCGTTCGGTTATATCTTCTTCATAATCATACCACGAAAATGTCGCTCCATGCTGAACCGAGCCATCGAGCAAATCCCCGCCTTGGCGGTTTTTCAGATCAATTCCTGCGACCTTAAATCCATCTAGCGTTTGCGCGAATTCTTTTAGCCTTTCTGGCGCTTGCTTTAATTTCGTGTAGAGATAGCACCAGCCCTCGCCGCCGTTTCGCCCCACGCGACCGCGCAATTGGTGAAGCGAGGCTAGCCCCATGCGCTCGGCTCCGACGATTAAGATTATGCTAAGTCTTGGTAGCGAAATGCCCACTTCCACGACGGTTGTGGTGATTAGCAGTGAGCCATTGTCGCGGAATTTCAGCAAAATTTCCTCCTTTTCCTTGTCGCGCCCGTGTGTAACATATACGCCAGAGAATTTCGCCTGCCAAAACGGCGCGGCTTCCTCGACGCTTTGGTAAATCAGCTTTTCGGATTGTTCGACGAGCGGATAGACGATGATTGCTTGATTTCCTTTGTCGATTTCGCGCTTTAAATGGCTCATAAAGCCCTCAAATCCTGCGTTTTGTAAGATTAGCGTGTGGATATGCTTTTTGTAAGGCATTTGCTTTAAAAAGCTAAAATTTACAAGCTCGGATTGGATTAGCGAGAGTGTGCGCGGGATCGGCGTGGCGCTAAATTGCACGAAGTGCGCGCGATACTCGCCATACTGGGTGAGGGCATTGATTTTTTCGCGCTGATTTGAGCCGAAGCGGTGCTGTTCATCGACCATGATGAGATTTGATGGCGTCAAATCATGATAGAGCAGGGCGTGCGTGCCGATGACTAGGTTCGCGCCCTCTAAATTTAGCGATTTCTCGCCACCTTTGACCTCCAAAATATTCATAAACTCTGGCAAAAGTCGCACCGCTTCTGCGTAAATTTGATCGGCTAAAATCGAGGTTGGCACCATTAAATAGCTGGTGCGCGGATAGTTTAGCAAGGCTGCGCCAAGGATTATTAGCGTCTTGCCCGAACCCACATCGCCCATTACCACTCTGCGCTTTGCAAGCGGGCTAGATAGGTCGGCTCTGATATCATCAAGTGCCTTTATTTGGTCGTTTGTGGGGGTAAAAGGTAGGGTGCTAAGCCACGAGGAAATGTCGTTTAAAGGGTAAATTTGCGCCTTGAAATCCATTTTTTTGGCTTTTAATTTTCTTAAATAATTATAAATTTCAACGAATTTTAAAATTTCAAGCCCGTTTTCGTTTTCTTCTAAATTTTGCACCAAACGCACGCTGTTTTGGTCGTTTTGGTGAATTTGCATTAAAAATTCAGCCTCATTTTCACTAAGCCCCTCATCAAGCAAGGCCTGCTTGGAAATGTAGCTTGAAATGAGCTTTTGCGTCGCAGCGTCCGTGAGGGCGTTTTTGTATTTGGGGATAATTTCGCCTACTTTGGTGACGATTTTGGGATTTACGAACTGCCACGCGCCGTAAGCGTTGTCGCTTTTGCCGTGGATAAACATCTGCTTGCCGATTTTAAAGACGCTGTGGTGCCAGCTTTTGGCGTTGAAGATGACGATTTTGATCTCGCACTCCCAGCTTAGGCAAAATGCACTGATGATGAGCATGCCATTGGCGCGACGGCTAGCGGTTTTGCACTCGATCAAAACCGTGTTTTCACCGGTGTTTGGCTCATCTTTGACGCTTAAATCATCATAGCTTTTTGGAAGTGCCAAGGCTAAATCAAGCAGTGAAAAAACGCCGATTTTAGCGAGCGTTGCGCTGTCTTTGGGGCTAAATTTCATAATTTAAAATTTGACTTTGCGACTTCTGAGCAAACCACGCAAAAGCTTAAATTCAAAATTTCAGCGTGCGAGGCGATAAATTCATTTAGCGTGCGCAAATCTAGGTTTTTTGTGCGCTCTAAATTTCGCTCAAACTCGCCAAATTCGAAGCCTTGATAGTATTCGTTGGCGCTGATATTTGCGCGCTTAAACATAGTCTCTTTTTGCAAAACTGCGCTTCCTAGGATAAATTTTTTCGCACTTTCTAGCTCGCTCTCGCTGACACCGTTTTGGACGAAATTTGCGATTTCGGATTTGATTAGCTCGTAGGCTTTGGCTAAATTTTCGTTTTTGGTCTGCAAAAATCCCCAAAAATCGCGCTTAGACAGGTCGAAATTCGCTCTGGCATACACAGAGTATGCAAGTCCGTGTTTGACGCGGATGTTTTCCATGAGGCGTGAGCCAAATCCGCTCGAACCAAGGATAAAAAGCGCCACATTTGCGATATATTTTTCTGCAATCTCGGCGTAAAATGGCGCGCCAAAATAGATATAGGCTTGCTCGCTTTTTTGGGCGATGATTTGAGATTTTGGCGTAGAATTTGTCACAAAAACGGGTAGTTCACGCGCGCTTGTGGCGGCGAAATTTTCTAAAATTTTGGTTATATTTTTGCGCACAAGGCTAGCCTCATCGCTTGTGCCCTGCGCGTCGCCCACTACGAGGACATAGGCGTTTGCAAGATCAAGCGAGGCGAAAAATTCCTTGACATTGTCAAGGCTGATTTGCGCGATACTATCCTCGTCGCCGATTAGTGGGGAGGCTAGTTTGGTGCCCGAATAAAGGCAGTTTTGCAAGCCTTGGGTTGCGATATAGTCAAATTCGCTCTTTAAAATATCGATTTCGCCTAAAATTTGGGTTTTGATTTTATCTAAAATTTCATCTGTGAAATTTGGCTCTTTTAGCAAATTATCCAGCATTTCTAGGGCAAATTCGAAGTGTTCTTTGAGCGAATTTACCTCGATTACGAAGGTCTCAAACCCTGCGTCGATATCGAAATTTATCGCATAGATATCGAGCTTTTCGTAAAATTTATTTACACCTAGGCTCTTTGTGCCCTCATTTAGCATTTTTGCGGTGAGTTTGGCTAGGCCATTTATCTTTTCGCTCACTGCGCCACTAGCTTTGAAAACGAGCTTAAAACTCGCCACTGGCAGGGAATTTTCGATTTGTGTGAGAAAATCTACTTTGGTGTTTTTTGCTAAAATTTCGCTTTTTATCATTTATAAATCTCCAAAATATCATAGTTTGTGTTGCGTTTAGCCGGGATTTCGCCGATGTCTTTGATTAAGCTTATCATTTCGTTTTGGCTCATGCGAAATGACACACCGGCGGCTTTTACGACATTTTCTTCCATCATCGTTGAACCCAAATCATTTGCGCCAAATTTAAGTGCGAGTTGCCCTATGTAGCTGCCTTGCGTAACCCACGAGCTTTGGATATTTTTAAAATTATCCAAAAATAGCCTTGCCACAGCTAAAAGCCTTAAATAGCGATTTGAGCTTGTTTTTTTGATTTCTGGGTATTCGGCGATTAGTTTTGTGTTTGCAGACTGAAAACTCCATGATATAAAAGCTCTAAATCCGCCCGTAATATCTTGCAGATTTCGCAGTTTTTCCCAGTGTTCGATGATTTCTTCGTCAGTTTCTACTGTGCCAAACATCATCGTGGCTGTGGTTTTCATACCGATTTCGTGAGCGGCTTTATGCACGCCTAGCCAAGTATCTGCGCCGATTTTTTTAGGCGAGATTATATCTCTAACTCTATCGCTTAAAATCTCAGCCCCAGCACCTGGAATGCTGTAAAGTCCCTTTGCTTGAAGCCTTTGTAGGACTTCTTTGTGCGTTAAATTTGAAATCTTTGCGATATAATCAATCTCGATTGCAGAAAAGCCGTGAATTGTGATTTGTGGGTATTTTTGCGCTATGTGAGCGACTAAATTTTCATACCAATCGATTTTTAGTTTCGGATGAACGCCGCCTTGGAAAAGGATTTGCGTCCCGCCGATTGCGATTAGCTCATCGATTTTCGCGTCGATTTCATCGAAGCTCAAAATATAGGCGTCTTTTTCATTGATTTTACGACAAAACGCGCAAAATTTGCAATCCACAAAGCAGATATTTGTGTAGTTAATGTTGCGATCGACTACAAAAGTCGTGATTTTTTCTGGGTGAAGCTCTAATTTTTTTTCATACGCCATAGCCCCAAGCTCGTGAAGTGGGGCGTTTTTTATCAAATTTAATGCCTGTGTTTTAGTAATTCTACTCAAATTTAACCTTCTTTTTGATTTATTTTTCTAGTATGATTTGTCCGTCTTTGACGCCACGCACGCGCACTTTCGTGCCTTCTGCCATGTTTTTTATCTCATCGCTTTGCCATAGCGTGCCCTTGAAATAGACCATGCCCTCTTTGACATAGCCCTCGCCACTCTCGTCTAAGAAATTGTCTTTAATCTCCTCGGTTGGCTTGAAAAATTTTGATTTTAGTGGCTTTTTTAGGGCGAGCAAAAGCGCGAAAGATAGCACGAAAGAGGCTAGGATTTGCACCTCCCATGATAGCGGAAGCGCGAAGCTAAATAGCCCCACGATCAAAAATCCTGCGCCAAAAAACACAAAGGTGAAATCAAGCACCAAAAGCTCGATAATCACCAAAATAACGCCAATTATGATAAAAATAAGTGGGCTCATTGATTGTTTTCCGTGATTAAATTTTTATCCCCAGCCTTGCCTAAAAATTCGCTTAGCACAGAGAGCGAGCCGATGATTTCGCTGGTTTCATACGGTATGATGACCTTGTCCTTGCTTGCGCTTTTTGCTAGCTCGTTAAAGGCATTTACGCGACTTTGCGCGAGCAGGTATTCAGCGGCGAATTTCGACGCAGCCATAGCCATATTGATATTATCCATAGCGTGTTTTTGACCCACTGCTAGGGCGATTTGCTCGTATTTTTTCGCGTCTGCCATGCGCTCGATAGCCTCAGCTTCTAGCACTTTTTCTTGTTTTTGCGCTTCGGCTGTGCGAATTAGAGCGGCTTTTTCGGCTTCGGCTTTTAGCTCGATTGCCCGTTTTTCGCGCTCGGCTTTCATTTGCATATTCATCGCATCTTCTATGCCTTTTGGGACTGAAATTTCTGAAATTTCGACACGCATGATTTTTACGCCCCAGTTATCGGCTGCATCGCCAAGGGCGACTTGGAGTTTTGAGTTTAACTGATCGCGGCTTGATAGGGTCTGATCTAGGCTCATTTCGCCGATTGCTGAACGAAGTGTAGTCATAGCCAAATTTGATATTGCTTTGCGATAATCCTCGACATTATAAAGCGCCATTTTGCCATTTACGATTTTCAAAAATACGATTCCATCGACCATTATATTGACATTGTCTTTGGTGATGACTTGCTGTTTTGTGATATCTACTAGCTGTTCGCGAACGCTCATTTTAGCGCGCACGCTGTCAAAAAACGGCACAATTACATGAAATCCGCCGTCTAAAACCTTGTGAAATTTACCAAGTCGCTCGATAATCATAATCTCAGATTGCGATACGATTTTGACACCAAGCTTCAAAACCAGCGCGATTAGCGCACAAATCACCACAACGGTAGCTGCGAAACCTTCCATTTTTTCTCCTAAAATTTCTAAAATTTAAATTTGGCGATTATAGCAAGTTAATGTTTAATACTAAATTTAAGATTTTTGGTAGTTTTATTTAACAAATCCAAAACACATAATTAAGCCAAATTTGGCTAAAATGCGAGGTTTTTTGAAAGGCAAAAATGGTTAGATATTATATTTTACTTCGCAATTTTCGCAACTATCGCTTACTATTTAGCGCGGGATTTATCTGCATGTTTGGCGTGTGGTTTTCGATCGTAGGTATCGCTACGCTACTGATCGAGCTGGGCGCGCCTGTGTGGGCGATCACCGCTGTGGGCGTGGTGTCGTTTATACCAAATATATTTTTAGCCCCGATTAATGGCATTATCGTGGATAAATTTCGCCCAAAACCCCTAATGGTGAGCATGTTCGCCATAGAGATTGCGACGATTTTCATGCTGATTTTTATCAATGATTTGGCGTATTTGTGGCTACTTTTGGGTATCGTCGTGGTGCGAAGCGTGGCTGGGACGCTCTTTTATCAAACCGAGTCTTCGACCCTGCCGAAATTTCTACCAAAGCCGTATTTGAAGCTAGCAAATGAGCTAACTAGCATTAGCTGGACGATTACTTATACCCTTGGTATGGCGCTAGCTGGGGTGTTTATACACTATTTTGGGGTTAGAGCGGCGTTTATTTTGGATTTTTGTTTGTATGTTTTTTCGTTTTTTATCCTAATTCGCCTAAATTTTAAAGATATTGCAGGAAGTAGCACGCAAGGCGCGATAAAAATGCTAAAAGAGGGCTTTGCTTACATACGCTCGCGCCCTTTGGTGGTGCATTTAATCGTAATTCACGCCTTTGTGGCGGTTACGACTTATGATAATCTCATCGCGCTATTAGCCAAATTTGAATACAAGGAAATCCTAAGCGCGTCGCTGGTGATTGGGCTGATGAATATGGCGCGCTCAGCCGCGGCGTTTTTTGGGCAGATGTGGCTGACGCGAATTGTAAATTTGAAGCGGTATTTTTGGCTTTTGCTAGGGCAGGGCGGTGGAATCATGCTTTGGGCGGCGTTGGAGTTTAATTACTGGCTTTCGTTTATCGGTATCGTGATGGCTGGATTTTTTATCACGACGGTGTGGTCGTATTCTTTCACGCAACTCCAAAGCCATGTCGATAGGGAGTTTTTCGGGCGGGTGATTGCGTATAACGATATGGCGTATTTCATCGTCGCAACTCTGACCTCAGCGGCTATCGGTGCGCTGTATTCGCTAGGGCTGGCGCTGTGGCAGATAACATTTCTAATGGGATTTATGTTTATAATCGCTGCGGTGTATTATAAATTTATCGTGTATGATAGGTATCTAAGCAAGGAGTGAGGTTTGGCGTAAAATTTACTAATTTTGCTGTCATTGCGAGCGAGTGTAATGAGCGTGGCAATACAGGGAAATTTATAGAGAATTTATTAAAATTTATTTGAATTTCCCTGGATTGCTTTGTCGCTGTTAAAACAGCTCCTCGCAATGACAGCAAATTTGCAAATTTGGAATTTTATACTCGTAGATTGCTTCGCTTCGCTCGCAATGACAATAGCGAGCAAATTTGCCTAATTTGTCATTGCGAGACCACGAAGTGGTCGAAGCAATCTACGAGTATAAATAATCCAAACGCAAATTTCGTGTCATTGCGAGCTTTCGCAGAAAGCGAAGCAATCCAGTAAAATTTAAATTCAAAATTCTACTTAAATTTTGCAAAAACACTGACCTTAAATTTTGAAGTCGTAGATTGCCACGAATTTTGCTACGCAAAATTCTCGCAATGATAGATTATGCAAATTTTGCTTGCAATGACAATAAAAAACATTTTTCGCAATGCGGGTTGTAAGCATTGCGAGAAAAAGTAAATTGAAAGGAAGGATACTTTGAACTCTCCCGCGTTAGCGGGAGGTTGCCAAAATTTATCAAATTTTAAATTTTGGCAAAATTCAGGGTGAAATTTAGCCAAATTCAGGGCAAATTTTAGTCAAATTCGCCCCAAATTTCACATTTACGACACTAATTTTGTCGCGTCTTGGATATTTATATCAAGACCAAGCTCTTTATCGCTAAGTCCGAGTGCAAGGCCAACAAGCTGAGATAGGTGGATAATCGGCTTGCGGATTTTGCTACCTTGCGCGTCTTGATAGCGGTCTTGGTAGATATCAAGCTGCATTTGACACAATGGACATGGGGTTACCACGACATCTGCGCCGTTTTTATCGGCGTCGCCGACGATCTCGCTAGACATTTTTTGCACTGATTTTACCGCTGGATAGCTAGCGTGGAAACCGCAGCAATCAAGCCTTTTTTCAAATGGCACGATTGTAGCTCCAAGCGCACTAACTACGGCTTCAAAGCTTTTTGGGTTTGTTGAGCTCTCTTTTTTAAGCACTCGCTCTGGGCGCAAGCTGTGGCAACCATAAAAAAGCGCTACTTTTAGCCCAGAAAGCGGTTTTTTCACCTTTGATTTGAGATTGTCTAAATCCTGATAAAGCTCCCAAAGCAGGCTTGTAACTTCGACCGAGCCTTTATACTCCATATTTCCGACTTTCAAAAACTCGTTTATGCGGTTTTTTGCCCCCATATCTAGGGATTGTTTTGCCTTGCTTAGGGTTAGCATACATGTCGAGCAAGTAGTTAGCACTGGCATATTCATACCCTCTGCAAGGGCTAAATTTCGCGCATTTGCTACGAGTGCGGCTTCTGGATCGACGCATTGTGCCTGAGAGGCACCACAGCAACTCCAACCCTTAATCTCATTTAGTTTGTATCCTAAAATCGGCGCGATTGCTTCGATTGAAATTTTTGACTCTTTTGCTGCTTGGCTTAAAACACAGCCTGGGAAAAATGCAAATTCTTTACTCATAATTTATCCTTTTATTTGCTTTTGTTTTGCGCCGCGCGTGCAGCTTCTACCATTTTGACTAAATCGTCGTGTCCTTCGATTTTTTCGCCACCAAAGACATGGAGTGGATTCATCTTGCCAGCCATCATCAAATCCACTGCAATACCTGTTTTGCCGACATTGCCCCAAATGCTTTCTGAGCGAAGGGCGAGTTTGATTTCATTTAAGCGTCCGTCGCCTTCGACCATATCGAGTAAAAAGGCTTCTGCGTGTCCTGGTCCGCTGACATCTGTCATTACATTTTTTTGCATTGACATAGCTCTTAGCATTGAGATATCTTGCCATGCGCTGATTCCCTTCGGACATCTATCCATACACTCTTGGCAATGCACGCAGTTCCAAAGGCCGTTTGTAATGGCTGGTTTTAGGTGATCGAGTGGTTTAGACTCGCGTGAATCGTAAGCCGAGCGAAACGCATGGACAAAGACAAATGGTTGCATATAATCGCTTGCGTCCGCGCCTAGTTTGTTACACTCTGACGCACAGCACCCGCATAAAATGCAGTCCCAGGATTTTTTGATGAAATTTATCTGCTCTTGGGATTGCTCGACACCTTTTTGGCTGTTGTATTCGCTGCCCGGGTTGATTCCTGGGCGAACCTTGCGCAAATTATCAATGCTAGGCTCCCAATCTACTACTAAATCATTAATAACCGTAAAATTTGCAAGTGGCGAAATTCTAAACTCATCTGCGTTGTCGTATTCTTCGAGCAACTCTGTCATTTTGGTATCACACGCTAGATACGCATGGCCATTTACTCTTACACCACAAGCGCCACATATCGCCATACGGCACGCTGCTGTGAAATTTAGCGTAATGTCTAAATTTTGTTTAATGTATTGAAGTAGCATTAAAAGCGTCATTTCTTTGGCTTTTTCGTTATCTACTTCGTAAGTGCTTACATATTTTTTAGTGCCGTCAAATCTATAAATGATAACTTTCATTAGTATTTCCTTTCTTGTGGTTGAAATTTAGTTATTCTAACCTCGGTGTAATCAACTTGCGGTTCGCCGTCTTGTAGCGTAACTAATGTGTGTTTTAAGAAATTCGCGTCATCTCGTTTAGGGAAATCCTCTCTGGTGTGCGCCCCACGGCTCTCTTCGCGTCTTAGAGCGCCGATACAAGCACATCTTGCAAGTGTGATTAGGTTGCCAAGCTCTAAATAATCAATAAGCGCTGTGTTGAATTTCAAATTTGGGTTTGCGATTTTTAAATTTGCGTGGCGTTTTTGGAATTCTTTCAAATCCTCAACATGTTTTTCTAGTTTTTCGCCAGTTCTGAAAATTCCCATATTATCCCAGTTTGCTTTGCCAAATTCTTCTCTTAGCGCATATAATTCGTTTGCGTCGCCATTTCCGCTAGTGATATCTTTGATTTTTTCTCGCCAAGCGTTTGCGATTTCTTGCGCTCTTTTGCCTGAGCCAAATGTAGGATTAGCATCTGCATACGCTGCTGCGCCCTCGCCACCGATTTTGCCAGTTACGGCTGCGTCTGTTAGACTGTTGCCGCCTAGGCGATTTGCGCCGTGAATCGAAGCACAACTTGTCTCGCCCACAGCGAAAAGTCCTGGCATTTGAGTGCTCATTACTTTATAATCAGCGGTTTCGATTCCACCCATTGAGTAGTGCGCGGTTGGGCGAATTTTGATTGGTTCTTTTACCAAGTCCATGTTTTCAAAAAGCATGCCGACATGGCGAATTTGCGGTAGTTCGTTCATAATCTTTTCTTCGCCTAGGAAGGATACATCTAGCAATACATACGCGCCCATACCCTCGCCAAATGCTCTACCTTCACGGATTTCTGTCTCAATTGAACGCGCTACGATATCGCGTGGGGCTAACTCTTTTTTAGCCGAATATCGCTCCATAAATCTCTCACCTTGATTATTTAGCAAAATTCCGCCTAATCCACGGGCTGCTTCTGTGATTAGCGCGCCACCGTTTCTAACGCCTGTTGGGTGGAATTGAAGCATTTCAGGATCTTTGAAAGCTAGACCTGCGCGAAGTGCTGCTGCTATGCCATCGCCTGAGGCGTTAAATGGCACAGATGTGCGGTTGAAAAACACCCTAGTATAACCGCCAGTAGCCAAAACTACGGCTTTGGCTAGCACTGGGACTACATCGCCAGTTTTGATATCTAGCAAGACTACGCCCTCGCATTTGCCGTCTTCCACGCTAATGTCTAGTAAATAGTGATCGAGCAAAAATTTTACTCCGCTTGAAATCGCCTGATCTAGGCATGTGTGCATCATACTAGCGCCTGTTTTATCGGCTGCGTAGTTGCAGCGCTCGTATTTCGCGCCACCTGCGAAACGGCGCGCGACTGTGCGATCAGCCATACGGTTAAATGGCATACCTGCGTTGTTTAGTTCGTGGATTGCCTCTGTGGCTTTAATAGCGAAATTTTCGATTGCGTCTTGATCGCCTAGGTAATCGCCACCTTTGATAGTATCAAACATGTGAAGTTCGTGGTTGTCGCCGTGCTCGAAGTCGATAATGCCGTTGATTCCGCCCTCAGCCATACAGGTCGCGTTGCGAGAAGGCATACCTTTATTTACGACGACGACGCCAAGATTTGGGTTTTTCTTGCGGACTGCGACCGCTGCTCTTAGACCTGCGCCACCTGAGCCGATTACCAAAACATCGACGCTTGGTAAGCCATTAGCGTTGCCAAGTGGTTTTGGGTTGCCATTTTCGTCTTTTGGTGCGTCGCTAGCTAGGCCATTGCTTGCCATACCAAGCGCACCAACGCCGATACAGGCAGATTTGATAAAATCGCGTCTGCTGAAATTTTGCTCTTTCATTATCTCTCCTTACAGGGAATTTTAAATCAGTCTTAAAAAATAAAACTAATGAGCGAAATTTAGCCTAATATTTAATATAAGTCAAATATTATTAATGATATAATCTCATAAGATTTTTTATATCACAGGGGGTAGAAAATGAGATTTAGACGCATGGAACTCGTGCTAAAAGTAGCAGAGCTTAGAAGCTTCACCAAAGCCGCAAATGCACTCAAAATCCCGCAACCATCGCTTTCGCAAAGCATATCGGCACTTGAAAAAGAGCTAGGGATTGAGATTTTTAATCGCAAAGAAAATCCCATAGGATTGACCCAAGCAGGTGAAATTTATCTCGAAAAAACAAGGTTGATTTTGGGAATTTTAGATGATTTGCACACTGAAATTTCAAATTTTAACTCTTTAAGAAAAGGCAAAATTTCTCTCGGTTTTTCGCAAAACGGCCATATACTTTTGCCAAATTTGCTTTCAAATTTTGTAAAAAAATACAAAGATATCGACGCCAAAATCACGCAGTATGGCTCGACGCTGAGGATTAGGCAGATGATACTTGATGGCGAATTAGATGTAGGCATGCTGATACTGCCTATCGATACGCAGGGTTTGGAATACACTGAAATTTTGACGCAAAATGTCTATTTGGCTCTGCCTAGCACTCACCCTTTGTCGCTGAAATTTAGGGACGAAAAATACCCAGAGATTTCGATAAATTTGGTAAAAAACGAGAAATTTATCCTACCAACGCAAAATTTGCGCTCACGAAAGGGCTATGATGAGCTGTTTGCGCAGTGTGAGATAGAGCCAAAAATTTTGTGCGAAATCGAAACCTTTGAGATAGCTAATACTATCGTCGCAAACGGCGTGGGAGCGTGCTTTACGATACCGCAAATGATAAAAAGCGATAAGGCAAATTTGATAAAACTTTTTAAAATTTCAGAATTTAGCGAGAAAAAAACTTTGGTTTTGGCTTATAAAAAAGACAAAAAATTAAGCAAAATCGAAAAGGCATTTATCGCTCTTGCCAAAGAGTTAGCGGGTAAAATTTAAAAAATTTTGTCTTTTTGCTGTCATTGCGAGGCGTGATAATGCCGAAGCAATCCAGTAAAATTTAATTTCTAAATTCTACTTAAATTTTGCAAAAACACTGACCTTAAATTTTAAATTCGTAGATTGCCACGAATTTTGCTACGCAAAATTCTCGCAATGACAGATTATACAAATTTTGCCTAATTTGTCATTGCGAGGAGCGAAGCGACGAAGCAATCTACGAGTAAAAAATTTTCTAAATGTAAATTTGCTGTCATTGCGAGCGCGCACCGCGCGCGCGTGGCAATCCAGAAAAATTTAAATTCAAAATTCAACCTAAATTTAGTATTGAATGATTTTTAAAATTTTAAGCAAAATTTTGCTTTTCTCGTAAGTGGGAAGGGAGCCCCAATTGCGAGGTCGCGCCCCTTCCCCCTTACAACCCCCCCCAACCCCTGTAAAACCTTAGAGGTGGCTAAATTTTAAAAAGCGTTGCTTTTTAAAATTTAGCTGATTTTATTTTTACTGAAATGCTTCGCATTTCTCTCGATTGGATTTTTCAAATCTTCGGGGCGATTTCGGGGCGGAAGTATGCGAAAACGAGCAAAAACACCATTGCTACGAAAAACACTGCGCTAAATCCCTCTGCGCCGAAAACTCTCATCGCCCCGCCTATGATTATGGGCGAGAAAAACGATGAGAGCGAATACGAAAATAAAAGCGAGGCCGAGATTTGCACGCGCGAGATTGAGGAGCTGTTTGTAAAGGAATCGTTCGCGCGCGCGATCGCGAGCGAGTATAGCGGAAAAACGCCAAATCCTAGCAAGAAGGCTAGGGCGCATTTGACCTCGAAATTCCCGGTGGCAAATAGCCCCAGTGCCGAGCATGCGCCGATTGCGCACACTAGCATTATCGCTTTGCGCCTGCCGAAAAAATCAGACACAGGGCTGGCAAAAATCTGCGAAATGAAGCCCCCGACCATGGCTAGCCCCATAAACCAGCCCACTTGGCTGACATTTCCACTTCCAAGCACATACACGCTCGCCATTGAAAAAAATCCGTTTATCAAAATCCCGCCGCAAACTGCCGTCGCAAGTGCAAGTGGCGGTAGAACCGAGATTTTTGGCATGCAGATTGTGGCTTTTTGCGCTTTTGCGGGCGGGTTAAAACGCATAAATTTCAAAGGCACTAGCCCAAAAAGTATGAAAAATCCGCTTAGAAAAAAGATTAAATTTGCGCTTAAATTTAGCGCGATTATCCCCACACCCACGGTAAATGCGCCGTAAAATACGATCTCATACACGGCTAGGACGCGTGATCGGATAGAGTTTGTGATTTTGGAGTTGATCCAGCTTTCGATTATCATCAAAAGTGCGTAGTAACAAAACCCAAGCCCGAAGCGAAGTATCGCCCAAAACGCCAAATTTGCGCTGATATCGTGGGCTAGGGCGCACAGCGCGAAAACCACGCTAAAAATATAATACGAGCGCACATGGGCGAAGCGTCCGATAATCGTGGGCGTGAAAAACACGCTAGAAATGGCGCCTAGGAAGAAAAATGATGAGATAATGCCGATGATTAGGTCGCTTTGGCCTCGCATTTTGAGTATAACGCCAGCTGATGATAGGGCTAGCGCGTCCCCGATAAACATAAAAAAAATCGCTAGAAATAGCGCACTTAGCGTCCTTGCCGCACGCAGGCTTTTAAACATAAATATCCTAAAAATTGAAATTCAAGCTGGTATTTTACTCGAATTTTGAAAAATTCAAGGTTAAATTTGCAAAATTTGCGATTGTTTTAGCGTAGCAAGCGAGCGCAAAATTTTTGCAATGACAATAGCGTGGGCGTTGTTTGATTTGTCATTGCGAGGAGCGATAGCGACGAAGCAATCTAAGAATTAGAAATTTATAAACGATAAATTTACAAAAATACTGACCTTAAATTTTAAAGTCGTAGATTGCCACGAATTTTGCTAACGCAAAATTCTCGCAATGACAAATTGGGCGCAAAATTCTTGCAATGACAGTGAATTTATCGCAAGGAATTTTAAATTCTCGCAATGACAAATTGGCGCGAAATTTGGACAAATTTTGCAAAATTTAATCCTTCGCTAGACCCTTTAAAATCCTGTATTCATCGCAATTCGCGCTTAGTGTTTCATCATCGCCCATTGCGATAATCTCGCCGTTTTTGACCACGGCGATTTGGCTGGCGTTTTTGATAGTGGATAGGCGGTGAGCGATGACAATGACGATTTTATCGGCCTTTATCTTTTCGATGACAGATGAGATTTCCTTTTCGCTGGCGTTATCTAGCGCACTCGTGGCTTCGTCGAAAATGAGAATTTGCGGGTTTTTATACAGCGCGCGCGCAATCGCTATACGCTGGCGCTGTCCGCCTGAGAGATTCGCGCCAAACTCGCTTAAAAGCGTGTTTATGCCGTCTTCCATCTTGGCGACAAATTCATAAGCATTGGCAAGGCGCAGTGCATTTATGACGCGCTCTTCGTCAAATTCCGCGCCGTAGCTGACATTTGCAGCGATTGTATCGTTAAAAATATAAATTCGCTGGCTCACAAAGCCGATATTATCCCTCAGGCTTGCGATGTCAAATTCGCTAATCTCATTGCCGTCGAAAAGTATATTTCCGCTTTTGGCGTCGTAGTAGCGCATTATGAGATTTACTACCGAGCTTTTGCCGCCGCCGCTGTTTCCCACAAGGGCTAAAATTTGCCCCTTTTTGACGCTAAAATTTATATCTTTTAGCGCGATTTTTTCATCATAGCTAAGCGAGACATTTTCGAAAGAGAGCGTGGATATATCGCCCATTTTTAGGCTTCCGCCGATGATGGCTGGCTCTAAATCAATTAACTCGAAAGTCCGTTCAGTAGCAGCCGTGGCGTCTTGCATTTTATTATGCAGTGATGAGACCTTTTTTATCGGCGTATAGACCATAAAAAGCGCGGTCAAAAAGCTAAAAAAGCTTCCTATGCTCATTTTGCCCTCGATGACCTCTTTGCCACCTACGATGATAACCACAGCCACGCCAAGTGCGCCAAGCATCTCCATTACGGGGCTTACGAGCGAGTTTGTAATTATTGCCTTTAAATTTAGCTTGAAAAATTTTGAATTTTCTTCCTCGAAGTGTTTTACCTCGAAATTTTGGGCGTTGCTAGCCTTTACGATTTCGATATTTGTAAAAATTTGATTTAGAGCCGATGTGATATCAGAGGTCTTTTCAAGGGACTGGCGCGAGACCTTTTTCATGCGTTTGGCTAGGCGCGATAGCGGATAAATCGCAGCCGGAAAGACCACGAGCGCAAAAAACGAAAGCTTAGGGCTATTGTAAATCACCACGCCAAGAAGCCCAAAAATGGTGATGATTTGCGTCACAAAATCAGGTATCATGTTTGAAACCACCGTGCGGATTCGCTCGATATCGTTCATGGTCCTAGAAATCAGCTCGCCCGTGCTGTGAGTGTTGAAAAATTTTAAATCTAGCCTAATTAGCTTTGATACGAGCAAATCGCGCAGTCTGCGCACGGTATCTTGCCCGATAAATGAAGTGTAGTATGTCTGGATAAATGTGCCGGCACTTTTCATCGCAAACACCGCTATAATCGCAAACGCAAGCGGATAGAGATAGAGGGTGTTTTTCTCGACAAAGATATAATCAAGCACCGGTTTTACCAAATATGCGCTCGCAGATGTCGCAAGCGAGGTCATAATCATACCTAAAAATGCCAGCGCAAACTGGATTTTATAATCAATCAAAAATGGTTTAAATCTTGTCAAAATGGTCTTAAAATCGTTCAAAACTCTTCCTTAAATTTACTTATTGCGCGCTTTTTTCCCAAATCGTGCCATTTGGCGTATCCATAATCTCGATTTTCATCGCTGTAAGTTTGGCGCGAATTTCATCGGCTAGGGCGAAATTTTTCTGCTTTTTAGCTTCGCTTCTTTGCTCGATTAGACGCAAAATTTCGGCTCTTTCATCATCGCTTACGCCAAATTGAAAATAGCTAACCTCGTCCATATAAAGCACGCCAAGGGTATTTTTGACAAATTCTAAATTTGCTAAAATTTGCGCTTTTAGAGCCTTATCTTTTGGGCTTTTATCGAGTGCTTCATTTGCGCAAGACACCATTTCATCGACACAGGCAAGCGCGCCAGATGTGTTTAAATCATCATTTAAAAACTCTAAAATTTTGCCCCTAAATTTGGCTTCAACGCAAGGCAAATTTTGCGCCATATTTACCCTTTTTTTAAGGCGGTAAATTTTATCAAGGCGTTTTTTGCAGGCGAGCAAATCATCGATTGTGTAGTTGAAATTTGCCCTATAATGCGAACTCATCAAATAAAACCTCAAAGCCTCGCCAGGCACGAGGGCTAGGGCGTCTTTGACAAAAAAGCTATTGCCTAGACTTTTGCTCATTTTTTCGTTATTTACCTGCACGAAGCCATTGTGCATCCAGTATTTAGCCAAGGCTCTATGCTCGCTACATCTGCACTGCGCAGCCTCGTTTTCGTGGTGCGGGAAGAGCAAATCAGCCCCGCCAGCGTGGATATCAATGCAAAATTCGGCGTCATGGCTATCTAAATGGGCTAAAATCATCGCCACACACTCGCTATGCCAGCCAGGTCTGCCACGCCCAAATGGCGCCTCAAACCACGCCTCGTCGAATTTCCACAGCGCGAAATCTTTTTCATTTTTTTTCTGCTCGTTTGAAACCACGCGCGCAAACTCGCTGTTTTGATCCTCTGCTTTTTTGCCACTAAGGCTTAAATAATCGCTATCTTTGGTGGTATCAAAGTAAATCCCATCGCCTGAAATTTCATACGCATAGCCCAAATTTAGCAAATTTGAAACAAGGGCGCAAATTTCATTAATATTTTCGGTCGCTTTGGGCGAAATGTCGGCGTCACGGACATTTAGCGCACTCATATCGTCCAAATATCGCTTGGTGTAAAATTCTGTAATCTCGCTTAGAGTTTTTCCGCTCTCGCTCATTTTTTTTAAAATTTTATCGTCGATATCGGTGAAATTTCTAGCAAATTTCACATTTTTGCCCTGCGCTTCTAGCGCGCGCCTAAGCAAATCAAAGCTAATCGCGCTTTTAGCGTGCCCCAAATGCGCGTCATCATACACAGTCGGCCCGCAGACATAAATTTTAATCTCGTCTTCGTTAAGCGGGATAAATTCGACCTTTTTTTTACTTGCAGTATCATAAATTACCATAATATAAACCTTTTAAAACATATAAAATTCCTATTTCAAGCGCGCAAAGCCCTAGAATTAGAAGGATTTTTTTAGCCTTGATTATAGCTAAAAAGTTATTAAATCCAAAAAAATAGAGATTGAAAACAAACAAAAATCCCCCTGTAATCGAGCTAGCAAGCGCCAAACCCACAGCCCCAAATGGTTTAAAGAATAGTGCGCACAAAACTACATTTATAAACACGCACCAAAGCGAAATTTTGGCACTTAGCTTTTGTTTCATGTGCGCATACAGCCAGTGCGAAAAAATGCGCGATAGCCCAAACGGTAGCAGTCCCACCATATATGCTGCCAAAACAGCCGCGCATTGGGCTGTGTTAGTGGCGGTGAAATTTCCGCGCTCAAATAAAATTTTGGTGATTTCGTGCGAGAGCATGATTCCGCCGATTGTAGAAAGCGCCAAAAGTGCCAAAAGCATGTAAAATCCGCGCTCGATTAAATTTAGTGCCTCTTTTTGGTTGTTTGTTTTGATTTGTTTGGTTAGTCGCGGGAAAATCGCCGTGCTAAGCGCGATCGCAAAAAGTGCGAGCGGAAGCTGAAAAATGCGGTTTGCGTAGTATAGATAGCTGATACTTCCGCTGGCTAAAAAGCTAGCAAAAAATGTATCTATAAATGAGCTAAGTTGCAAAGCGCTAGCCCCTACAACCCCGGCAAAAAAGTTGTTATAAAAGCCCTTAGTTTGCGCTTTTGCGCCGTTTTTTAGCCTAGCAAATCCGCCCAATAGCACTCTTAGCATACCGGTAAATTTCAGCGCATACACATGCACCAAAAACTGCAAAAACCCGCCCGCTACGACGCCACAAGATAGATACAAAACGATACTTCGCTCATCTTTGCCGCGAGCCAAAAGCAAGGCAGCAATCATAGCTAAATTTAATAAAGCGGTCGAAAACGCCGTAGTGGCGAAATGATCGCGGTATTGAAGCATAGAGGCAAAAAGCGTAACGATAAAAATAAAAGCTAGATATATGAAATTTATGCGCACAAATGGCGTTGCTAGCGTGATTTGCTCGTCCGAAAAACCATAAGCTAAAATTTTAGTAAAAAACGGCGCGAACACCCACACAACCGCAGTTAAAAACACAATAAAAAGAAAAAATCTAATCAGCACGGAAGCTGCGAAAATCCCCTTTTTTTTCGAAGCGGTAAAATTTGGCAAAAACGCCTGTGTAAAGGCACCCTCGCCAAAAAGTCGTCTAAATAAATTTGGCAGTTTAAACGCCACAAAAAATATATCGCTATACACACCAGCGCCCAAAATTGAAGCCGTCAGCAAATCGCGCACAAAGCCCAAAATGCGAGAAGCTAGCGTTCCGACGCTGTTTGTAAAAAACCCTCTAAACATAATTCCTCGTTAAATTTTATAAAATAAAAAGATAGATTATAATATAATTTCGCCTATTTTTTGATTTTGAAAGAGGATATTTTGCAAAATTTGCCATTTTCGCTCGATACGCAAAACTTCATCAAAACCCTAAAATTTGAGGGTAGCTGGACATATCGAAGCGGAAAAAAACAGCTTGATTTACTTAAAAAAACACTATCAAATTTAGACAATTTCGTAGCAGATTTTACAAATGTCGAAAAGCTGGATTATTTCATGGCTTATAGCATTAAAAATTTAATGCGTGGCAAAAGCGTGGAATTTAGGAGCCAAAATCCAAAAATAGAGAAAATTTTCGAATTTATTAGCGATGAGAGCATAGACCATAATTTTATGCCAAAAGTGCATGGTATGGGGGTTTTGGCTCAAATCGGGCTGTATTTTTGCACAGGCTGGGCTGGGATTGTAAATCTAGCCGCATTTTTGGGGGAGTTTTTTTGCAAGGTATTTTCGCTATTTTTGCACCCGCGCAAATTTCGCCTCAAAGAGACCGTAAATTTTATCAAAGACAACGGCATTGACTCGCTTTTTATCGTGGCTTTGACCGCGTTTTTAATTGGCGTGGTGCTAGCTTACATTGGCGCAGATATGCTATCGCAGTTTGGGGCTAGTATTTATATTATAGATATTATGGGCGCTCTAACCATGCGCGAGATTGCCCCGCTAATCGCAGCGATTGTCATTGCTGGGCGTTCTGCGTCGAGTTTTACGGCGCAAATTGGCGTTATGAAAATCACAGAAGAGATCGACGCGATGAAAACAATGGGCTTTGATCCGTTTTATTTCCTCTCAATGCCACGAATTTTGGCTATGGTGATTTGTATGCCATTTATCATTTTTATCGCAAATTCGATATGTATTTTCGCTCAAATGATAGTTTGCGAGGCGTATTTGGAGATAGGATTTTTGGATTATTTGGATAGATTTAAATCAAATGTCGAAATTCGCCACTTTTTCGCCGGTATGATAAAGGCTCCGTTTTTTGGCGCATTTATCGCAATAATTGGCTGTATGAGAGGCTTTGAGGTCAAGGGAAATACCCAAAGTATCGGTGAATACACCACAATCAGCGTGGTAAATGCGATATTTTGGGTCATCGCCATAGACGCGATTTTTGCGATACTCTTCTCGGAGATTGGGCTGTGAGTGAGATAATAAGCGCAAAAAATGTAACCACAGCGTATGGGACGCGCATAATGCACGATAATGTGAGTTTTAGCGTGAAAAAGGCTGAAATTTACGGCTTTTTGGGCGGAAGTGGAAGTGGAAAAACCACTCTAATGAAAACGCTGATTTACCTAAATCAGCCAAAAAGCGGCGAGATTAAAATTTTTGGCGAGGATATTTGGAGCGTGGGCGAGGATAGACGCAATGAAATTCGCCTAAAATGTGGCGTGATGTTTCAATTCGGCGCGCTGTATAGCTCGATGAATGTGCTAGAAAATGTAGGCGTGCTACTGCGCGAATACTCGAATTTTAGCGACAAAGAGATTAACGAGCTTGCTATGTTTTGGATACAAAAGGTAGGTCTGAAAAAAGAGAGCGCAATGCTAAATCCAAACGAGCTAAGTGGCGGTATGAAAAAGCGTGTCGCGCTCGCTAGGGCATTGGCGTTAAGCCCTGAGATTTTATTTTTAGACGAGCCAAACTCGGGGCTCGATCCGCTTAGCTCACGCGCCCTTGATAGGCTAGTGTGCGAGCTAAGAGATAATCTTGGCGTAACCGTGGTAATGGTAACGCACGATGTGGATAGTATTTTTGATATACTTGATAGATTTTTGATAGTCGATAATAAAAAAATCATCTTCGAAGGGGCTTTGAGCGAAATCGAAAAGCTAGAAAACAACCCGCTTGAAGAGCTATTTAAAATGAGAGCGAAATAGGAGCAAAATTTGGAAAATAGAACCTCATATACAATCGTGGGCGCATTTGTTATGGCGTGTGTGTTTGCGCTTACAGCTTTCGTGTGGTGGATGCTAACTCGCACCGATACTAGGGAGACTTACAGATCGTATTATATCCATACTAAGGAGCTTCCGACTGGAATTCGCGAGAATTCAGATGTCAAATTTATCGGCGTAAATGCTGGAATCATCAAAAAAATAGATTTTGTCGATATCGAAAATGCAATAATCGAAATCGAAGTATCGCTTAAAAGCAAACTCCCTATCTCGCGAGATAGTATCGCCAAGGTCGAAACGCAAGGCATTAGCGGAATTTCGTTTTTAAATATCACAAAGGGAAGTGGCGAGCTATTTAGCGAAAATGAAGAAAAGCCAATCATCGAGCTAGATAAAACCCTGCTCGATAAAATCGGCTCCAAAGCAGAAGTTATCACAGATAGTGTAGGGCAGATGATATTTAAAATCAACTCGCTTTTATCGCAAGATAATATGAAAAAAGTCGATGAAATTTTAACTTCGCTTAACAAATTTAGCGCAGAACTTAGCGATGAGAAGAAATTTAACGAACTAAACGCATTAATGGCGAATTTCAACACCCTAATGACAAATTTAAACGAAAGAGAGCACGAATTAGACGAAATTTTGGATAAATTTAATGCTTTTGCTAGCAGTGCGACGCGCCTTTCAAATTCGCTCGAAAAAACAAGTCAGATTATGGCAAAGCGCGTAGAGCGGGGCGAATACAATCTCAAAGCCATACTAGATCCTACCCTAAACGAGGCCAAAACCACGCTAACCGAGTTTAACAAGGCTTTAAGAGAGTTTCAAGGGGCTATGTTTAGGCTAGAAGAAAATCCGTATGAATTCTTTTTTAGAGATACCAAAAAGGACTGAAAATGAGAAAAATTTTATGCGCATTTAGCGCAGTTTTGGCAGGAGCTTTGCTGGGAGGCTGTTTGGCAAAGAGTGTCAAGCCATATACTTATTACGAGCTTAAATACGACCACAAACACTGCGCCGCGAAGTCAAATTCACGCAAAAATATCTATATCGAGAGTGTAACTGCGACAAATTTGGTCGATAGACGCGATATTTTAATCGTGGATTGGAAATCTCGCACGAGATACGCAAGCGACGCTAAATACATAACAATGCCAAGCGAAATGCTTTATAAAGCCCTAATCGACGCGGCGTTTTCGACATGTGCGCTAAATCCGATTTTTGTGCCACAAGAGAGAGATTTGAGGCTCAAAACCACGCTTATCACGCTTCAAGTCGATGGCGATCATGCTAAAATCACGATTGGCTACGAGTTTTTAAACACTGTGCAAAGCATAAAATCTGGCGTGATTACAAAGCGAGTTTTTGTGCCAGATCCAAGCTCGCAAAGCATTTATAACGCGACAAATTCGGCGTTAAATTTGGCAATTGATGAAATTTTAAAGGCAATTCAATGATAGTAGGATTAGAAGGAATCATCACGCACAAAGAGCCCACTAAATGCGTGATAAAGTGCGCTAGTGGCGTAAGTTATGCTGTGGCGATTTCGCTAGGGTGTGGCGCTAGGGTAGAGCGGGGCGAAAAGGTGGAGTTTTTGATAACTCAGATTATCAGAGAGGACGCAAATTTGCTCTATGGATTTTTGGAGCCAAAAGAGAAAAATATGTTTGAAATGCTAATCAAACTAAGCGGAATAGGGGCTAGCACGGCAATGGCTGTGTGCTCATCGCTTAGCGCAGAGAGCTTTTCTCGCGCGATTATCACAGGCGATAGCGCGCTACTAACGAGCGTGCCAGGGATCGGCCCAAAGACAGCTAGGCGCATAATCGCCGAGCTAGGGGACGCGAAACTAATGGAGTTTGGCGAGAGCGAGGTATATAAATCAGAGGCGATGAGCGCGCTTGAAAGTCTAGGCTTTAAACGCGATAGAATCAGTAAAATTTTGCTTGATTGCGTCAGCACAAATACGGCTGATTTGATCAAAGAGGCATTGAAAAAACTAGCATAAATTTAAAATTTACAAGGAGAAATAATGAAATACGGTATAGTTTTTGGTGGTCAAAGTTACGAACACGAGATTAGCATAATCTCTGCAATCGCGGTCAAAGACGCATTAAAGGGCGAGAATTTGGCGTTTGTTTTTTGCGACAAAGATAGGAGATTTTTCTTAATCGAAGAGAAAAATATGCGCGCAGTATATTTCAAAAACGGCGAATACACAAAATCAAAAGAGCTAAATATCTCAAATGGTGGATTTTATATGAGTGGGGGTATGTTTGGCAAAAAAAGCATGCTTGAAGTGAGTGTTTATGTGAATTTAATCCATGGTTGCGACGGCGAGGACGGAAAATTCGCAAGCCTTTTTGAGTTTTTCTCAATCCCTTATATCGGCCCTAGAATCGAGGCTAGCGTGCTAAGCTACAACAAAATTTTAACCAAATACTTAGCACAAATCGCAGGTGTAAAAACCGTGCCATTTGAAATCGTCAATCGCAACAGCTTGCCGAATTTCAACTTCCCAGTCATCATCAAACCCGCTCATTTGGGTTCTAGTATCGGTATCGGCATAGCAAAATCAGAAAAAGAGTTCGACTACTGCATGGATAAGGTTTATGAGCTAGATGATAGCGCAATCGTCGAGCCATATATGGAAAATATCAAAGAATACAACCTAGCAGGGGCTAAAATCGACGGCAAAATCGAGTATTCCTTCATCGAAGAGCCGAAAAAAGAGGGTTATTTGGATTTTGGTAGAAAATACCTTGACTTTTCGCGCACTGGCGTGGTCGAAGAGGCACAAATCGGTATGTCAGTCGAGGATAAGATGAAAGATGCGTTTGCCAAGCTTTATAATGTCGGTGGATTTGAGGGGGCGCTGATTAGGTGTGATTTTTTCGTGCAAAATAACGAAGTGTATCTAAACGAAATAAATCCAAATCCAGGAAGTATGGCAAACTACCTATTTAGCGACTTTGCAGAGGTTTTGAGCAAGCTAGCTACTTCGCTTCCAGCCTCTAAGGAAATTCCGATTTCGTATGATTTGATAACAAAAATTTCAGCGAATAAATAAGCTAAATTTAAAAATTTTACGCTAAATTTTGCGTAAAATTTTACATAAGGATTGTTTATGTTAAATAAAGACGAAATTTACACAGCGACGGAAATGGCGAGAAATTTTAGCTCAATTTTAAAAAAACTAAATAGTCAAGAGATTAAAAAGGCTATGATTGTCAAAAATAATAAATTTGAGGCCGTAATGCTTAGCATGAGCGAATACGAGCGCCTAGAAAAGGCAGTCGAGCTACTCAAAGCGATTTATGGTAAAAAGGGTCAAGATGGCCAGTAAAACCATAAAATTTGGTGGCAACGAATACAAAATCAGCTACGAAATCGAAAATTTAAGCGTCGAGCCGTATATTTTGGTTTTGCACGGCTGGGGCGCGAAAAAAGAGCTTATGCAGAGGGTCTTTGAGGCGAAATTTTTCCCAAATTATAGGCTAGTTTTCGTGGATTTACCCGGATTTGGCGCTAGCTCGCAACCAAAATTCGCGCTTACAAGCGAGGATTATGCGGGCATTATGCGTGAGTTTATCGCTGCGCTTGGAGGCGCACCTGAGGCCATTATGGGGCATAGTTTCGGTGGCAAGGTCGCCACACTGCTTGCGCCAAAAAGGCTGATTTTGCTAAGCTCGGCTGGGATAATCGAGCCAAAGCCTTTGAAGGTGAGGGCGAAAATCGCGGTGTTTAAGTGCCTAAAATATATTGGGCTTGCGAAGTTTTGGCGATTTTTTGCTAGCAAAGACGCTTCTGGTATGAGCGAAGAGATGTTTGGGACGCTAAAAAATGTGATTCGCGAGGATTTCGAGCCGATTTTTGCCGAGATTAAACCCGAAAAAACGCTGATTTTTTGGGGTATTAGCGATACAGCCACAGCTCTAAGTAGTGGCGAGAAAATCCACTCGCTCATCAAAAATAGCAAATTTTACCCGCTTGATGGGGATCACTTTTTTTTCATAAAACACGCGAAATTCATCGCAGATACAATCACGGCCGAATTTAAATAATCCAAATTTAGTTATTTCTCACTATTTGTCATCGCGAGCGAGCATTGCTCGCATGGCAAAGTGGATTTAAATTTGAATTTTACACTTTCCATTGTCATTGCGAGCGAACGACAGCGGAAAATTTCCCCTGATTTGTCATTGCGAGCGAGTGTAACGAGCGTGGCAATCTACGAGCCAAAATAACCTAACGCTATAATCCGTGTCATTGCAATGATATTCGCAAAAGTGAAAACGAGAGGATACGAACTATGATTTTACAAGCAATTATTGAAAAAGATGAACTTTAAAATAATGGGATTGGATATAAAAGTAAAAATGAAAATTGCAGTTTTCAATACTAAAAATAAAATTTAAAAATACATAAACCTAAAATGTAATCATGCTTCTAATTTTATATTAAATTTATTGCGCTATAATGCCTAGACCAATCAGATGAGAAAGGTTTGACATGCTTTTTGATATCAGTTTAATTGGCGATACGAAAAATTTATATTTAAAGCGGTTTGGTCGCTCGAACCTAAACGGCGTCCCGCACTACCTGAAATTCGACTTTTCTGCGATGTCTTTTGTCAAGCTAAACAACAAACTTTCTATCAAATCCACAGGTTGCAAATCTGATTTGGACTACGGATTTTACCTCGTTTTCGAGGACAATAAATTTTTTATAAACAACAAAACTCACCTTTCTAAAAAAGAGATTTTTTATATGCTAAGCTATCTTTTTGATAAAATTTATGACAAAAATGTCAAATACCCGCGCGACAGCCTGCACGCAAAAATAAAAAAAACGATTGAATTTTTAAACAAAATTTATAATTTCACCAAAGAAAAAGACCATAAATTCAACATGCACGCGCAGTATCGAAATGTATTTGTGGGGTGTTTGAGTATCGATCATCGCGAAAATTTGGCGCAAAATTTCGTTTAAATTTCATTGAAAATTGTGAAATTTGGCTTACAAATTTACCGAGTTTTTACCAAAATTTATTAAAATTATGAATTATATATATGATAAAGGTTTGATATGCTTTTCGATGTTGTAATAATCGGCGATAATAAAAATTTATATTTAAAGCAATTTGGTGGGCGTTCGAATTTCAGGGGCGTTCCAAACTATTTTCAATTCGATTTCAACGAAATGAAATTCGTGCAGATCAAAGAGAAAATTTATGTCAAATTTGACTACAACGAAACCGAGACAAACACCGATCCTAACTATGGTTTCGTGCTGATTTTCGACGAAAAAGAATTTTTCAAAAACAAGCAAAATTTAACGCGAAAAGAGGCGTTTATCTTGCTGAATTATATTTTTAACAAAATGTATAGCAAAGATGTCAAGTATCCGCGCGACAGCCTACATTTCAGGATAAAAAAGGCGATCGATTTATACAAGGCCGTCTATAAGGACGACGATTTCGACGGATACAACCTCCATGCGCAATACCGCAATCTCTACGCCGGACAGATAAGTATCGACAAAAGAGAGCGAACGCTCGGCGCAGCGGAATAATCAGCGTTGTGAGATAAAATTTATAAATTTAAACGCCAAAAACGGCGTTTAAATTTAAAATTCACTCTCTACTGCCCTAGCCCACTTATCAGCCCTATTTTTCCAGTTTTTATCACCTTTGAAATCAATAGTTAGACCTAGAAATTTCCCATTTACAAATGCCCTTGAATAGCTAAAATTATACCCATCAGCGTCTGTTAGCCCTACGAGTTTTGCGTTGCGCAATACCGGCAAAAACGCACTAAGCCCACTACAAAAATCATCGCCGTGTCGTTCGCAGTTTCCCACGCCCACGAGCCCGACAGGTTTGCCCTTTAAATCAATACTGTTTAATAGCTCTAATTTGTTTTCAAAATTTGCGAAAATTTGCCCCTGAGCATGCGTAGAAACCGCTAAAATCAGCGCACTAGCCTCCTCGATATCTGCTTGGCAAATCTCTTTTGCGTCCATTATCTTAAAGCCTAGTTTTTCTGCGATATACTCAGCCACAGCCTTTGTATCGCCACTTTTTGAGGCATAAACTAACAATTTTGACATAATTCTCTCCTTTTGTAAAAATTTATTGTAAATGCAAATTTGGATAATCAAAAAGCAAAACTTTCCCACTATGTTCGCTAATCTCAGCGAAATTTTCCGCTTCAAATTCTAATCCGAAAATCGCACAAGTCGGGAATTTTTCGATTACTGAGTTGCTGAAATACTCGCACACTGCGCCGATTGTGGGGTTGTGGCCTACTATGAAAACCACTTTGTATTTTTCATCGAGCATGCGCACAAACTCCGCCAGCTCTCGCGCGCTGATGTCGTAAAGCTCTTTTTTTTCTTTTAAAATATCTTTGGCGCCAATATTTTTGGCTATGATTTTGGCAGTTTTTAGTGCGCGTTTGGCAGGGCTAGTGATGATGATATCGGGCTTTATGCCCTCTTTTGCCAAAAGCTCCCCTAGCCTGCCTGCGTCATCTTCGCCCTTTTGGCTTAGTTTGCGCTCGAAATCTGTCTGTGCGAAAGCCTCGGCTTTGGCGTGTCTGATAAAATAAATTTGTTTCATAAATTTCCTTTTCGTATAATTTTACGCAAAATTTTACAAAATTTTAAATTTTTGCTGTATCTTGCCGAATCCAAATCCTACCCCAAACCCTATCAAATGCGCATACCACGCCACATTTGAAGCTAGCAAAAGCGGAGCAAAGCTAATAAGCACAACCATAGCCAAAACGCTTTTTAAATTTTGTCTCTCATAGCACAAAATCACGCCCAAAAGCGCGCAGATTACGCCACTCGCACCGATTAAATTTATATTTTGTCCCATAAATTTGTAAGCGCAAAAAATGTAAATTAGACAGATTAAATTTGTAAAAATTCCAAGCCCGAAATATAAAATTGTAAATTTAACGCTACCGAAAAATCGCTCTAAAATAGAGCCGAACTGATACAGCACGGCCATATTCATCGCCAAATGCGCAATTCCAGCGTGCATGAAAAATGATGATAAAATTTGCCAAAAAAATCCGTCAAAAAATAGCAAATTTAGCCCCAAATACGCGCCCAAATTTGGGATTAAATTCGCTAGGACAAAAAGCACGCAGTTTGCGATGATGATAGCTAGTGTGGCCTTGCCTGCCTGCCCGAAATTCGCCCTTTGTCCGAAATTTGCCATTTGCATAAATTTCCTAAATTTATTGTTTTACGCGACCATATCCTGCGAAGCGATTTGAAGCTAGGCAAGAAACTTTGTTGCTTCCGCAGCGCACGATATAGCTATTTTCGATTTTTTTGCCGTTTTTGTGAGTATTTTTTTTGTTTAAATTTACAAAATCGACCTTGTTTCTACCGCGCGAATTATGCACGAATTTTATCCTGCCGTCTGCGTAAATTTCGCGGATCACGCCGATATGGCTGATTTCGTTATTTAGGCGTTTTTTGTTTGATTGAAGAGTGTTTTGGAAAAATATCAAATCCCCTACTCGCGGGTTTTTGTGCGCGATTAGGTCGCGTTTTTTGTAATAATTATAAATCGCTTGTGATTTTCTGCCGTTTGTGAAATACTTAGGCAGCTCTTTTGAGTTGAAAAAAATCTCTTTGTTTTTAGAATTTAGCGCTGTGATAAACCCGCTACAATCCCCGCCTACCTTGGTTCCGGTGTATTTATCTACCCATGAAATGAGCGTTGTGTTGTAGGTATTTCCTGGGATTTGTGACGAGCCAGAGTTATCTTCATAAACCTCATAATCCCCTTGCGTAGTGGGGTTTGCAGGCGATGAAAACGGAGCTAGCCACGAGCAGCCACTCATCAAAAACGCCCCTAAAAATAAAGCAAAAATTTTTTTCATAAACTACCTTAAAAAATACGAAATGTGTTTTCATTTTAGCAACCAAATGTAATAAAATAGTAATTTTAAAGCAAATTTATGTATAATCACGGTGAAATTTTTGCAATCAAAACGGAGAGAAAATGCACTATTTACAAATCAAAGGCGAAGCCAAGCTTAGTGGCGAAATAAAAATCTCAGGCGCCAAAAACGCGGCACTACCGCTAATCGCGCTAATTATACTGTCCAAAAACCCAGTTACAATTAAAAATTTACCAGATGTTTCAGATATCAAAACCCTAATCCAGCTTTTGGCAAATTTAGGCGCAAAATGCGAGTATTTAGACGCTCATACCGCTATAATCGATCCAAGAGGGATAAACTCAACTAAGGCAGTTTATGACATCGTGCGCAAAATGCGCGCTTCGATTTTAGTTCTTGGTCCATTGCTAACGCGTTTTGGCAAGGCAGAAGTTAGCATGCCAGGCGGGTGCGCGATAGGGGCAAGGCCGATTGATTTGCACCTAAAAGCGGTCGAAAAAATGGGCGCACAGGTCAAAATCGAAGAAGGCTATGTCGTGTGCGAGGGCGCATTAAAGGGCGCGAATATTTCGTTTGATAAAATCACCGTTACAGGCACCGAAAATGTCGTAATGGCGGCCGCGTTAGCGCATGGGGAGACTTGCATAATCAACGCTGCCAAAGAACCAGAGGTCGTGGCTGTGTGCGAAGCCCTAGCTAGTGCTGGCGTAAAAATCGAAGGAATCGGCACTGACGAGCTTAAAATCACAGGCACAGCGGGCGAACTTTTAAATATCAACGAAATCACCGTAATCCCCGATCGTATCGAGGCTGGGACATATCTGTGCGCCGGGGCGATAACAAATTCTAAAATCAGCGTTACAAGCGTAAATCCTGCGCATTTGGGCGCTGTGCTAGCGAAATTTGAGGATATGGGATTTAAATTTGAAATTTCAGGCAGTGGTAACGACTCTAAAATCACCATTTTGCCAGCAGACGAAATCAAAGCGACCAAAATCATCACTACCGAGTATCCGGGCTTTCCGACCGATATGCAAGCGCAGTTTATGGCGCTAACATGCGTCGCTCAGGGCACTAGCACGGTCGAGGAGAGGCTGTTTGAAAACCGCTTTATGCATGTGAGCGAACTAAACCGCATGGGCGCAGATATCAAACTAAACGGCAATATCGCTACAATCAAGGGTGGCAAACTCGCAGGCGCAGATGTCATGGCGACGGATTTGCGCGCTAGCTCGGCTCTTGTTTTAGCGGCTCTTGCAGCAAGTGGCACTACGCGCGTGCATCGCATATATCACTTAGACCGCGGATATGAGAGCTTGGAGGCCAAATTTAGCGCACTAGGCGCGCAAATTCTAAGGCTAGAAGAATGATTGATATAAACACTGCGCTGGAATTGATTTTTAGGCAAAATTTAGGCTTTTTTGGCGAAAAAAAGATTGAAATTTCACGCTCTCTTGGGGCTGTTTTGGCTCGGGATATAACGGCGCAAAAAAATGTGCCAAGCTTCGATAATAGCGCACTTGATGGCTATGCGTATAACAGCGAAAAAATCGGCGAGAGTTTGCAAATCATAGAGCCAACTATCTTTGCTGGTGATCAAAAATTTTATGAAATTTCGCCAAATCAAGCGCAAAAAATAATGACAGGCGCACCTATGCCAAAGGGCGCAAACAGCGTGCTTCGCGTAGAGGACGCGCACGCTAGGGACGGGTTTTTGCAAATTCCAGCTAACGCAAAAGCAGGTGATGGACTTCGCAAAATGGGCGAAGAAGTGCGCGAGGGCGAGGTGTTACTTAGCGCAGGAGAGCGGATAAATGCTGCTAAAATCATGCTTTTAGCAGCGCAAGGCATAAATGAAATCCCCGTGCGCACCACGCCAAAAATCGCCGTGCTTTCGAGTGGCGATGAGCTAAAAGAGCCGTGGGAAAGCGCAAATGAGCGCGAAATTTACAACGCAAACGCAAGTGGAATTTGCGCGCTTTTGCAGAGTGAAAATTTCGCAAACGACTATCTTGGAATCATCAAAGACGAAGCGGGCGCAGTGAGAGAAGCCCTAAAAAGCGCAGCGCAAAGCTATGATGTGATAATCACAAGCGGTGGGGCAAGCGTGGGCGAGGCTGATTTCATGGCGCAAATTTTGTGCGAGCTTGGATTTAGCCCAGTGTTTGAGCATATCGACATAAAGCCAGGAAAGCCGATTAAATGCTACCATGCGGGCAAAAAGCTTGTTTTTGTAATGCCGGGAAACCCGCTAGCGGCGTTTATTTTAGCAAAAATCATAATCTTGCCGGTGCTTAAAAAAATGGTTGGTGAAAATTTTAAGGCGCGTGAAATTTTAGCCAAATTTAATGGTGAGCTAAAATTTCGCCCAAATCGCATAAATTTAAGCCTAGGCGTATATGAAAACGGCTATTTTACGCCGATAAAATCAAACTCGGCTATGATTAAGCCACTTTGTTCGGCGACGCATTTTATGCTCTCAAAATTTGAGCAATGCGAGCAAAAAAATGGCGAAATTGTAAAAATTTATGAAATTTAAGCAAAATGGTATTGACAAATGAGAAATTTTAAGCTAAAATCCAAGTTCTTTTTTACTTCGTGCGGGAATAGCTCAGTGGTAGAGCGCAACCTTGCCATGGTTGATGTCGCGAGTTCGACTCTCGTTTCCCGCTCCACTTTTTTAAATCCAAATCAAAAAGTTTGCTTATGAAAATCCTAGTTTGTGTAAGCGGTGCTAGTTTTTGCGAAATTGGGTTAAATTTAATCAAATTTTTATCGACCACGCCAAACGAAATTTACGCAATCATAAGCAAAAATGCAAAAATCGTCTTAAAATCCGAAAATAATATAAATTTTGCAAATTTCATTAGCGAAAATCAAGCTGTGAAATTCTTCGATGATAGCGATATTGGCGCGAGTGTGGCGTCTGGTTCGTTTGGTATAGACGCTACGATTTTTGCCCCCTGCTCTATCAACTCACTGGCAAAAATTCACGCAGGTATCGCCGATACTCTTAGCACTCGCGCAGCAGCCGTCGCGCTAAAAGAGCGCAAAAAACTAATCCTTGGCGTGCGCGAAATGCCTTTTTCGCCTATTTCGCTTCGTTCAATGAGCGAGTTAGCAAATCTCGGCGTCATCATCGCTCCGCCCATTATCGGCGGATACAGCGGTGCAAAAAATTTAGAAGATATGCAAAATTTCATAATCGGCAAATGGTGCGACGCTATGGGCGTGGCAAACAATCTCTTTAAAAGGTGGCAAAAATGAGAAAATGTATCTATCCCGGTACTTTTGATCCTATCACAAATGGTCATTTAGATGTAATCAAACGCGCCCTTGGGCTTTTTGACGAGGTCGTCGTCGCAATCGCACTTAGCGAGAGCAAAAGCCCTTGTTTTTCGCTAGAAAAGCGCTTAGAGATGACAAGGCTTGCCCTTAGCGATCTAAAAAATGTCAAAGTCGAGCCGTTTTCAAATCTGCTAGTCGATTTCGCCAAATCCCATGGCACGAATTTTTGCATTAGGGGACTGCGCGCGGTGAGCGATTTCGAATACGAATTACAGCTTAGCTACACAAACACATCGCTATGGGATAAATTTGAGAGTGTATTTTTGATGCCAAGTCTGAAAAATGCCTTTATTTCGAGCTCTATGGTTCGCACGATACTGCGCCACGACGGCGATGTTTCGCAGTTTGTGCCAAAGCAAATTTTGCCACTGCTTAAAAAGGAAAATTGATGTTTGTAGCCTTCGAAGGGATTGACGGAGTTGGCAAAAGCACGCAAATATCGCGCCTAGCTGAAATTTATCCTGGCGCGATAGTTACCAAAGAACCGGGCGCTACGAGGTTTGGCGAAATTTTGCGTAGTATAATTTTAAACGAAAATTTCAAATTTAATGGCGACAACCACATAAATTTAGGTCAAATTTGCGGAAGTATCTCAAAAACTGCTGAGATGTTTTTGTTTTTAGCTGATCGCGCCGAACACCACGAGAAGGTTGTTTTGCCAAATTCGCACAATCTAATCCTAAGCGATAGAAGCTTCATCTCAGGTATCGCTTATGCCCTAGCCAACGATGAAAACGCTAAATTTGACGAGCTTGTAATGCTAAATAAAATCGCGCTTGGTGGTGAAATTTATGGTAAATTTGTATTTTTTGAGATTAGCAAAGATGATTTGATAGCTAGGCTAAATACTCGCGCGGGATACGATAAAATCGAGCTTCGTGGCGTGGAGTATCTGCTTAGGGTGCAAGAAAAGATAAAATTTACCTTACAAAAGCTAAAATTAAATTTTTTAATCGTCAATGCAAACGATGATATTGATAAAATAACAAAAAAAATAAAGGAATTTATAGATGATTAAAGCACTGCGTGGTATGAACGACCTAATGGGCTATGAAGCCGAACTTTTCGCAAAAATCGTGCGTGTATGTGAAAGCGTGGCGAGGAATTATGGATTTGAGCTAATCGAAACCCCAAAACTCGAACAAACCGCCCTATTTCGCCGAAGCGTGGGCGAGAGTAGCGATATAGTCGGCAAGGAAATGTATGAGTTTAGTGACAAAAGCGGCGATAGCGTCTGCTTGCGCCCAGAGGGCACGGCTGGGGTCGTTCGCTCATTTATCGAGAATAAATTTGACAAGGCTGGTGGCGTGCGCAAATTTTACTACACCGGCTCGATGTTTCGCTACGAACGCCCACAACGAGGCAGACTACGCGAATTTCACCAATTTGGCGTAGAGTGTTTTGGCGAGGGAAGCGTGTATGAGGACGCGAGCGTGATTTTGTTACTAGCTGAAATTTTGCGCAAACTAGGCGTAAAAACCACGCTCAAACTAAACTCCCTAGGCGATAGCTCGTGCATGCCAGAGTATAAAAACAAACTAATCAAATTTTTAAACGAGCGCGAGGATAGGCTTTGCGAGGATTGTAAAAGGCGCATTATCACAAACCCAATCCGCGTGCTTGATTGCAAAAACGAAGCCTGCCAAAGCGAGCTTGCCACCGCCCCGCTAATCACCGATAATCTAAGCGATGAGTGCAAAGGCGAATTTGAAAAATTGCAAGAAATTTTGCTTGCAAATGGGCTAAATTTCGAAATCGACAAACGATTGGTTAGAGGGCTTGATTATTACTGCAAAACCGCATTTGAGTTCGTCAGCAGTGAGCTTGGCGCACAAAGCGCAGTCGGTGGTGGCGGCAGATACGATAGACTAGTAGAGTTTTTGGGTGGCAAAAGAAGCACATTTGGCGTGGGTTTTGCGATAGGAATTGAAAGGCTAATCGAAATTTTAAAATTAAAAGAAGCCCCTAGCCCCCGAGCTGGAATTTACATCGGCGCAATGGACGAGGCAATCGTGCCTTGTGCGTTTGCTATCGGACAAAAACTGCGCACAATCACCAAAACTCATATCGCATACGAGCCAAAAAATTTGCAAAAACACCTAAAAAACGCAGATTCAAAAATGGCTAAATTTTGCCTATGTATCGGCGAAGATGAGTTTAAAAATGCTAGCGTATGGTGCAAAAATTTAGAGGATAAAAGCCAAGACATGGTTAAATTTAACGAAATCGAAGACTTTTTTAAGGATAGAGTATGAACGATTATGGACTAAATATTTGGGGAAATTCAAATTTCGTCATTGATTCTGGCAAGTTGTGCGTGAATTCTGACTTCAAACAGCCTCTTGTCGATATGGTTAAAGAAATCAGGGCTGACGGCATTAGAGGCCCTATTTTGCTTCGTTTTCCGCACCTTATCAAAAAACAAATTGTCGAAATTTACTCGAATTTCAACCGCGCAATAAAAGAATTTGACTACAAGGGCAAATTCAACGCCGTCTATCCGCTCAAAGTAAATCAATTCCCGGGATTTGTGAAAAATTTGGTCGAAATCGGCAAGCCTTACGGGTATGGCTTGGAGGCTGGTTCTAAGCCAGAACTGCTTTTAGCTATGGCGTATAACAACGACAACGCGCCAATCACCGTAAATGGCTTTAAGGATAAAGAGCTTATCAATATCGGCTTTATCGCCGCAGAGATGGGGCATAATATCACGCTTACAATCGAGGGTCTAAACGAGCTAAAAACCATAATCGAAACCGCCAAAGAACGCTTTGCGCCAAAGCCATTTATCGGGCTTCGCATACGACTTCATAATTCAGGTAGCGGAATTTGGGTCAAAAGTGGCGGAATAAACTCCAAATTTGGCCTTACTTCGACCGAGCTAATCGAGGCTGTAAATTTGCTCAAAAAAAATAATCTAATCGAGCAATTTACGATGATTCATTTCCATATCGGTTCGCAAATCACCGAAATTCACCCGCTCAAAAAGGCGTTAGTCGAGGCTGGAAACATCTACGCCGAACTTCGCAAAATGGGCGCGAAAAATCTAAATTCGATAAATTTAGGCGGTGGTTTGGCGATAGAATACTCGCAAGTGAAGGAAAATTTCAGCAGAAATTACACCCTCAAAGAATACGCAAACGATGTCGTTTTTCTTTTAAAATCAATCGCGCAGGATAAAAACGAGATCGAGCCAAATATTTTCATAGAAAGTGGCCGTTATGTCGCAGCTAGCCACGCTGTGCTGGTCGCGCCTGTTTTGGAGCTTTTTACCCAAGAATACACAGAGGCCAAACTGGCTTTAAAAAAGGAAAATCCGCCAGTCATCACCGAGCTTTACGATCTTTACACTTCGTTAAAGCCCTCAAACGCCCTTGAATACCTGCATGACGCTATGGCGCACATGGAAAGCGTGCTGACGCTCTTTGATTTGGGATATGTGGATCTCACAGATCGCTCAAATGGCGAAATTTTGGTGCATCTAGTCGTGCGCAAGGCTTATGCGCTTTTGGGAAATAAGCAAGAGTATGGAAATTTCTTAAATTCACTAGGAAACGCGCAAGAGCGGTATTTGGTAAATTTCTCGCTTTTCCAATCCTTACCTGATTTTTGGGGCATTAAACAGCATTTCCCAGTCATGCCACTCGAACACCTCGACGAGCGCGCTACGCTTTCTGCGACGCTGTGGGATATCACCTGCGATAGCGACGGCGAGATTACATTTGACAAAGAGCATAATCCTCTGTTTTTGCACGATATCGACCCAGAAGAGGAAGAGTATTTTCTCGGATTTTTCTTAGTCGGGGCGTATCAAGAGGTGCTTGGTATGAATCACAACCTCTTCGCTCACCCAAATGAGGCAACCGTGATTTTAAAAGACGGGGGATTTGAGATTACGGATTTTATTGAGTCGCAATCTGTCATTGATATTTTAGATGATATGGATTATGATGTAGTCGATATCAGAGAGAGCTTAAACGAACGAATCGCAAACTCGCCACTGCTTTCAGAAAAAGAGAAAAAGCATGTCCTAGGCGAGCTGTATTTGTTCCTAAATGATAATAGCTATTTAAAAACTATCCAGTAAGGCGGGATTATGACTTTTTGGCAAACTATAAAACACGATTTTACCGAGCCATCTCGCCAAGATCCGGCGTGCAATAGCGTATTTGAGGTGATTTTTTGCTATCCGGGTGTGTGGGCGTTGATAAATTATCGTTTCGCGCACTGGTTTTATGAGCGCAAATTTCGCCTTATCGCGCGCATAATCTCTGGCATTACACGCTTAATCACCGCTGTGGATATCAACCCAGGGGCGAAAATCGGCAGTGGCGTGTTTTTTGACCATGCGGCTGGTTTGGTCATCGGCGAGACAGCGATTGTCGGCGATAATTGTTTGATTTATCAAAATGTAACCCTAGGTGGCGTTAGCTTGGAAAAGGGCAAAAGGCACCCTACCCTAGAAAACGGCGTAGTCGTGGGAGCCGGGGCAAAAATTTTAGGTAATATCACAATCGGAGCGCACTCTAAAATCGGCGCAAATTCTGTCGTGATAAAAGATGTCCCCGCAAACTCCACAGCTGTGGGCGTGCCAGCTAGGATTTTAGGCGAGTGCGACAGCGATCCGCTAGCGCACAATAAACTCCCAGATATCAACAAAGAGCTGATGAAATATCTAATCAAACGAATTGAAATTTTAGAAGATTGCATACAAAATGGCGATAAAAATCTCTGCGACAAAGAAAAAGAGATCAACCAAGAGTATGAAAACTATCTAAAATCACTCAAATAACAGGGGGAATAATGAGAAAAATTTTGATTTTGCTTGGAATTTGCGGTGCGTTAAACGCTTGGGAATTTAATAATCTTAAAATAGAAACAGTTAAAAAAATATATCAAAATCAAGAAAATTTTGATAAAATTTGTGGCGAAATTTGCACAAATTCTTTAAAAATCGCATTTTTGAAAGATGAGGAATTCGCAAACGGAGAGATTGGTTGCCTAGATTATGCTCCTACAATCTCTGGGCAAGATGTTTGCGATAACCCAGAATATAAATTTGAAATTTTAAAATTTGGCGATGTAGAGGTGGAGCAAATTTGCAAAGGTTGGACGCCAGAAAGTCAAAAAATAATCTATAAATTAGAGTGCGGTGAAGATGATTGCAAGATAAGTGATATTTATAATACCGCAAATTATGAAGGCAAAGACGAAACTTTCAGCGTCAAAGAGATGATTTATGATTGTTTAAAAACATACCAAAAGGAGAAAAAAATGAAACTTGCTTCACGCATAAACAGACTAAGCGAAAGCCTAACAATCGCCATTAGCACACGCGCAAAAGAGCTTAAAGCTAGTGGAAAAGATGTGATTATTTTTAGCGCAGGCGAGCCTGATTTCGATACTGCCGAAGCGGCGAAAAATGCCGTAATAGAGGCTATGAGAAAAGGCTGCGGTAAATACACACCAATCCCAGGCACAGCTGAAATTCTAAACGCAGTCGCACTAAAACTAAAACGAGATAATGGTCTGGATTACAAACCTAGCCAAATCATCACAAATGTAGGGGCTAAACACTCGCTTTTTAATATTTTTTCATGTTTGATAGATGATGGCGACGAGGTTATCGTGCCAGCGCCATTTTGGGTGACATATCCTGAGATTGTTAAATTTTGCGGTGGCAAACCTGTCATAATCGACACAAAACCAGAAAATAAATACAAAATCACAGCAGATGAATTAAAAGCAGCTATCACGCCACGCACGAAGGCGCTTAGCCTTTGCTCTCCGTCAAATCCAGCAGGAGCTGTGTATAGCAAAGATGAGTTAGTAGCGATCGCTGAGGTGCTAAAAGGCACAGATATCGCCGTAATCGCAGATGAAATTTACGAAAAAATCATTTTTGATAAAGAATTTGTAGCTTGTGCTAGTATCAGCGAGGATATGTTTAATCGCACTATCACCGTAAATGGCCTTAGCAAATGTGGCGCAATGCCTGGGTGGAGATTTGGTTATACAGCGTGCGCGAACGACGAGTTAAACAAAGCTATGAAAAAACTTCAAAGCCAAAGCACGAGCAATATTTCAAGCATAGTCCAAGCAGGTGCCGTGGCTGTGCTAGAAGGCAAGGCCGATGAGTATATCGCTATGATGAATAAAGAGTATCAAAAACGCCGTGATTACGCCGTAGATGCGATAAATGCGATAGATGGTCTTAGCGTAGTCAAACCTGATGGCGCGTTTTATCTATTTATCAACTGCGGGGGCGTAGAAAAAGATAGCATGAAATTTTGCACAAAATTGCTAGATGAGGCGCTTGTAGCGACCGTGCCGGGCGTGGGATTTGGTATGGACGAGCATTTTAGGATTAGTTATGCTTGCTCAATGGACGAGATAAAAGAGGGAATCGCGCGCATAGCAGAATTTGTGAAAAACTATAAATAAGCTAAATTTGCGAAATTTAAAATTTCGCAAATTTTGTAAAATTTGGGAGAAAATATGGCAAATTTTAAAAATTCACTTATGATGACTTTGGTAAATACAGAGACAATCCCAGGGCGTGAGATCGAGCAGGTTTTCGGCGTGGTGAGTGGAAGCACAGTCAGAGCTAAACACTTCGGACGCGATATCATGGCGAGCCTAAAAAATATCGTAGGTGGCGAGCTAGTAGGATATACCGAGCTACTCGAAGAATCGCGCGAACAAGCAATCGAGCGTATGTGCGCGCAGGCCAGAGCCATGGGGGCAAACGCGATTGTAAATTTGCGATTTTCCACTAGCTCGGTTGCGGCTGGTGCGAGCGAAATTTATGTCTATGGCACGGCAGTTTTGGCAAGGTAAGCTATGAGCGATATTATAATATTTCTCATTTTGCTTGGGGTTGGATATATCTTTGGCAAGCAAGCTGAGGTGCGCCATTTCGCTAGAATTCGCAAAAAAGAGGCTCTGTTTTTACACATACCCACCACAAACTCAAAATACCCATTGCTAAATTCGGGCAAAATCGAAAGGGTAAGATTTGTAAGCGGAAATGTGGTTATAAGTATTGATTATTTCAAGCGAATTTACGCTAGCGTGATAAATTTTTTCGGTGGCGATGTCGTGCCGTATGAAAGCTTGCTAGACCGCGCTAGACGCGAGGCTGTGATTAGGCTAAAAGAAAAGGCCTTGGGCGCGGACGAGATTATAAATTTGCGCATAGAAACAAGCTCGATAAATCAAACCACGAAAAATGTCGGAAGCGTGGAAATCCTAGCTTACGCTACGGCGATTTATTACGCCAAAGAGCCAAAACAGGCGAATTTCAATGGCTAAATTTATTCCCTCGCAAAACGAGGGCGAACAAAATTATTCCAAAGAAAATCATGCTATAAATTTCCTAGCCCTTGGCGTGGGGCTTGTCGCAGTTATCGCGTGCGCGTTTTTCGCGCTAAATATTTTCGTGGGCGTGGCTGTGAAATTTATCCCAGAGGGCAAAGAGTATAAAATTTTCAAAGCCAGTGAAAGCGAGCGCGTAATCGAGCCAAAACACGAGAAGCTTGCCAGACAAATCCGCACCCTAACCTCACGGCTAAATTCATGCGCCAAGGTCAAAAACGAATATTTTATCGTGATAAACGAAAGCAAAATCCCAAACGCAAGCGCAGCCCTAAATGGCGCACTCACAGTCAATACCGGGCTTTTTTCGCATATTAAAAGCGAAAATGGGCTAGCCTTTGTTTTAGCCCACGAGCTAGCGCATTTTAAGCACCGCGATCACATAAAAGGTTTAGGAAATGGCGCTGTAATGGCGATTTTGTTCGGTTTTAGCGATGAGAGACTAAGCCAAATTTTAGGCGGAGCGATTGCTGGCAAATACTCGCGCTCGCAAGAAGCCGCCGCCGATAGCGAGGCGCTTAGGATTTTAAACTGCGCTTATGGGCATATTGGCGGTGCAGATGAGTTTTTCGCTAGCGCAAAAAAACTTGGTGACAGCGATACCTTCATCAATCTTTTTGAATCGCACCCGCTTTTGCAAAAGCGCATTGACGCGATAAAATCATCAAATTTCAGCATGCAAAATACAATCAAACTCGAAGAAAATTTAAGCGAAGTAGTGAAATTTAAAAGATAAATTTGGCGTTAAATTTGCAAATTTAACGCCGTTGAAATTTAGATAAATTTATTGTTTTTTGAAGAGTGCGCAGCTTTTTTCGTTGCCAAGAGAGCAGGCTTTTTGGTGAAAAGCTATGGCTTTTTGATTGTTTTGTTGCAAATACTCGCCTTTGGCAAACATATTTCCGATTAATCCGCACGCTGGGGCGTAGTTTAGATCGCAGGCTTTTTCGTAGCTAGCTATGGCCTCTGGTATGTTTTGGCGGTATGCGTTGCCTTTTAGATAATAAAACCCTAGATTATAGCACCCGCTTCCCTCACCTAAATCGCAGGCTTTTTTGGCTAATTCGATAGCTTGGGTTGTGTTGCTATAAACTGAGCTGTCGTGGTAGATATAGCTTAAATTTACACATGCTGGGGCGTAGCCGCTATCGCAGGCCTTGGTATAATACCTAATCGCCTCTGGCTCCATTTTAGCCACGCCAAAGCCGTTGTCAAACATAACGCCTAGATTGTAGCACGCATACGCGCTTTTTAAATCACAAGATTTTTTGAAATACTTTTGCGCTACTGGGTCATGGCTGTTTTCGAAGTATTTCATACCGACATTTAGGCAGCTTTGAGCATCTTTTGCGTAGCATTTAAGCTCGTCTTTTTTAGCCACGCCCAAAAGTGCTCCCACAGCGCAGAGCGCTAGTAAAACCAAGATAAAAACATATTTTTTGTTCATTTTTATTCCTTGCAAATCAAATTTGATAATTTTTTCATATCGCGCGCTAGGCGTTTGTTTAGCCAAATAGCGTTGTAAATCCCATCTTCGCTTAGCGCACCGCGATTGATCGCACGAAGGCTTTTCCCCTCACCTATTTCGCGCGGTATTTTACCGCTTTCATCGGCCTCGTAATCACTTAGCCAAATTTTACTAGAATAATATCTGCTAAGTTTTTTGATAAGTTTTTGCGAATTTTTATACTCATCAAGGGCGAGTTCAAATGCATCTAGGAACTTTTGCACTTTTGCTAAAATCTCGCTCATTTGCTCTACTCGCTCAACTCGTTTCATCGCTTAGCCTAAATTTACTCTACCGGGACAGTGTATTTGCGAGGAGTGCCATTATCCACCTTTGGCTTTTTTTCCGTAGCTGGCGGTTCTTCTCTTTTTAGAGAGTCGATATCCACAACCCAACGCTTCTCTGAATTTTGCGCGATAGGTTTTTTCGTGCTATCTTGTTTAGAGGCGTTTTGTTTTTTCTTAATTCTTTTTGTTTTTTTAGGCGGTTGTTTGGAGCTGTCTTTGACTATCGGATATGGCTCCACGCGCGGTTTTGGCTTGTTTTGGACACACCCTGCTAGCCCTAAACAAACGGCAAAAATAACAAAGGAATTTAAAATTTGACTTCTCATATTTTCTCCTTTTAAAAAGCCTTGATTTTACAAAAAAAGAATTAAAAATTTAATAAGATTATGGCGAGAAATAGAATAAATTTTGCAAATTTAAGAGGGAATTGCCCCTCTTAAATTTGCCTCTTGAATTTGCGCTAGGCAAGCTTACATCATACCGCCCATACCGCCCATGCCACCCATATCTGGCATTGGAGGAAGAGCTGGTTTGTCCTCTTTGATTTCGCTGACTGTCGCTTCTGTGGTTAGTAGCATGCTAGCGACTGAAACCGCATTTTGCAAAGCTACGCGCTCTACTTTTAGCGGATCAATGATTCCAGCGTTATACATATTTGTAAATTCGCCACTTGCAGCGTTGAAGCCTTGCGCCTCATCGCTTGCGTTTTCGACTGCGTTTGCGATTACGCCTGCGTCATATCCAGCGTTTTCTACGATTTGGCGAAGTGGAGCATAGAGAGCTCGTTTGACGATATCTGCGCCGATTTTTTGATCGCCACTTAGATCTAGGCTGACATTTTTGCTAGCTTTGATTAGCGCAGCGCCACCGCCGATTACGATACCTTCCTCGACAGCTGCTTTTGTCGCATTTAGCGCGTCATCGACACGATCTTTTTTCTCTTTCATCTCTGTTTCGGTTGCTGCGCCTACTTTGATTACAGCTACGCCACCGCTTAGTTTTGCAAGGCGTTCTTGTAATTTTTCTTTATCATAATCGCTTGTTGTCTCTAAAATTTGAGCTTTGATTTGCGCGATTCTAGCGTCAATTGCGCTTTTTTCGCCTACACCATTTACGATTGTAGTGTTGTCTTTGTCGATTACGATACGCTCAGCCTGACCAAGATCAGCCATATTTGCGCTTTCTAGCGTTCTGCCTAGCTCTTCGCTTACGACTGTTCCACCTGTAAGGATAGCGATATCTTCTAGCATTGCCTTTCTTCTATCGCCAAATCCAGGGGCTTTTACGGCTGAAATGTTTAGCACGCCACGAAGTTTATTGACAACCAAAGTCGCAAGTGCTTCGCCCTCGATATCCTCTGCGATGATTAGAAGTGGTTTGCCTGTTTTTTGCACTTGCTCTAAAACCGGAAGCAAATCTTTTAAATTTGTAATTTTTTTATCGAAAAGTAAAATTAGCGGTGAGCTAAGCTCTACTAGCATTTTTTCAGGGTTTGTGATGAAATATGGGCTTAGATAGCCTCTGTCGAACTGCATACCCTCGACCACATTTAGCTCGTCGTTGATTGATTTTGCTTCTTCGACTGTGATTACGCCGTCTTTGCCGACCTTTTCCATAGCCTCAGAAATCAAATCACCCACGCTCTCATCGTTGTTAGCTGAGATTGTAGCGACTTGGGCAATCTCTTTTTTGCCACTTACTGCTTTTGCAGATTTTTTTAGCTCTTCGATTACGGCTGCGCTAAATTTATCCATACCGCGTTTTACTTCGATAGGATTTGCACCAGCTGTTACATTGCGTAAGCCCTCTTTGAAAATCGCGTGAGCTAGCACGGTCGCAGTAGTTGTGCCGTCGCCTGCCTCGTCGTTAGTTTTGCTTGCGACCTCTCTAACCAAGCTTGCGCCCATGTTTTCGAGAGTGTCTTTAAGCTCGATCTCTTTTGCTACGCTTACGCCGTCTTTTGTGATAGCAGGTGCGCCAAAGCTTTTTTGGATAAGCACATTTCTGCCTCTTGGTCCCATTGTGACCTTAACTGCGTCGTTTAGTTTTTTTACGCCTGAGTAAAGTTTGTTTCTAGCTTCGTCTGAGAAAAAAATTTCTTTTGCCATTTTGATTCCTTTTATTTAAGTATTCCTAAAACATCTTCTAAATTTAAGATAAGATATTTCTTATCATCGATTGTGATATCCGCGCCAGCGTATTTTGCGAACGCTACAACATCGCCAAGTTTTACGCTATCGCACTCTGTGCCGACAGCCACGATTTTACCAGTTGATGGCTTCTCTTTTGAAGCGTTATCTGGGATAATGATACCGCTAGCTGTGGTTTTGGTCTCTTCCTCGCGCTCGATTAAAACGCGTTTTCCAAGTGGTTGAAAATTCATTTTCGTCCTTTCTAAATTAGTTTTGATTTTCTAAAAGTTGTCACTCTGTATCTTTGAGTGCTAGATTATATGCAAAATTTGATTTTTTGTCAATAGTTTTAGGCTAAAATTTTGCTTAAATTTTAGCCTAAATTGTGAATTTTAAATTTTAGTTCAAAGCCGATTTTACCGCTTCGCTTAGGCGTTTGCCATCGACACTAGCGCCGAATTTTTCTTTTGCGGCTTTCATCACGCGCCCCATATCTTTGGCACTCGTTGCGCTAAGCTCGCCAAGCAATGCGCTCAAAGCCGCGCTAAGCTCGTCATCGCTAAGCTGTTTTGGTAGATACGCGCCGATAATTTCGGCCTCGCCAAGCTCTTTTTGCGCCAAATCCTCGCGCCCACCAGCCTTGTATTGCGCTGCGCTTTCGTTTCTGCGCTTGATTTCGGTTTGTAAAACGCTAAAAACCCTCTCATCGCTCAGAGTAATTCTCTCATCGACCTCAATTTGTTTAAGCGTAGAATTTAGCATACGCAAAGCGTCTCTACGCACCGTATCACCGGATTTCATAGCGGTTTTGATATCTTCTAAAATTTGCTCTCTTACCATTTTTTCTCCTTGATAAAATTTGGGTATGATACTGTTTTATAGTAAAAATTTGAAGTAAAATTTAACCTAAATTTAGCATTGAACGATTTTTTGAATTTAACCTGCGCCGTGAAATTCTCTGTAAGGGGGAGGGCGCGCTTTTTAGGAGACGCTACCCTCCCCCTTACCAACCCCCACCCCTGTAAAACCTTAGAAGTGGCTAAATTTAGAAAAACTGCGTTTTTCTAAATTTAGCTGATTTTATTTTTAATTATGGCTTCGCCAAATTTTGCATTAAATTTATACATACGCCCTCTCGTAATCCATCATCAACGACGATAAAATCTGCGCCACTACCGCTAAAATCGCTCAAAATCGCCTCTAAAAGTAGCGCCCCAGCCACGATAACCTCCGCCCTATTCTCGCCCATTGCCTCATCGGCTTCGCGCTTTGAGAATTTCAAAATTTGCTCTATCGCCCCAGCAAAATCGCTAAATCTCAAAACGCTTCCATTGATTTTGCCTGCGTCGTAATCTTTGGCACAAATTCCCAATTTAAGGGCGCTTATCGTGGTTGGCACACCGCTTGTGAGCACGATTTTTCCTGTGCCTAAACTGCGCAAAAACTCCCTTGCGCTTCTTGTCTGCTCGTTTGCGATTTGGCTAAATTTGGCGTAATTAAAATTTTGTAAAATTCCGGGATTTTCATTGCAAAATCTCACAATGCCAAATTTAAAGCTTTGTCCAAATTCGGCACTGCTTATCTCTGTGCTAGCCCCGCCAAGGTCGATACTGACGACATTTTGCACTTTGATACCTAAAATTTGAAGTCTGTTTTCGATACCAAGCCTGGTCAAATTTGTCTCTGTTTCGCCGTCGATTATGCTAAATTTTACGCAAAATTCTTTGTAAAGTTTTTCGAAAAATTCTACGCTATCGCTGGCGACTCGAAAGGCTTCCGTCGCCACAGCGGCGTAAGGTAGGCTAAATTTGGCATTTTTAAAATTTCGCGCGCAGGTATCATCGCTCTCTAAATTTTTAGCACAATTATCCAAAATCTCTAAATTTCGCTCATAAATCAAATCCGAAAGTTCTTCTAAAATTTCGCCCAAAGCCCGCAAAATGCGCTCTTTGGCGTCTGTTTGCAAAGGCTTATTTGCCACCAATCCCCTAGCTGAGCCTACTATGCGCTCGCTAGATTTAACTATCTCAAAGCCCGTTTTAGCTGGCTTCATCACGCATGCGCGCAGTGTATTCGAGCCCAAATCAAAGCCTAAAACCATAAATTTCTCCTTACCTTTTTTGGTTATAATAGCGAAAATTTTCTTAGGAGTTAAAATGCTACTTGGAGTAAATATCGATCATGTCGCGGTTCTGCGCGAGGCGCGGGCGATGAACGACCCTGATATCTTGATGGCGGCTTACACCGCAATCAGCGCGGGTGCAAATCAAATCACGCTTCGTTTGCACGAGGATCGACGCCATATCAACGAAGATGATATCGCCGATATCGTGCGCCACTCAAAGGTACCTGTAAATGTCGAATGTAGCGGTGGGAGCGAGCTTTTGGAGATTTTGGTCAAGGCTAAACCATATCGTATCACGCTAGTGCCGCACTCTGGTGAGGATTGTGGGCTAAATCTGCACTCTGAGCAAATCGCGAGTGATATCGAGTTTTTGCAACACTCAGGCGTGCGCGTGGGGCTGTTTATCGAGCCTGTGCGCGAAGTAATCGACATGGCAAATGATTTTAATGTCCGCTCGATCGAGCTTCGCACTGGCACATACTCTGCGCTGTTTGCGACGATTAGGTCAAATTTGGCTTTTACGCCACATGCGATAAAGGCGTATAATCTCCCGCTTGATACGCTAAAATCGATGTTAAAAGATGAAATCTCCAAGCTTCGCCACATGAGTGCGTATGCCAAGGGGCTAGGTATGAATGTAACTGCTGGCGGAGGTCTGAACTACCAAAATGTCTCTGCGCTGGTGAAAAACAGCGAAATTTCGCTCGTAAATATCGGTCAAAGTATCATTTCGCGCGCGATTTTCGTAGGGCTTGAAAATGCGATAAAAGAGATGAAAGAGGTGATAAAATAGTGGAATTTCGCCCAAAAGCAAAATTTAGGCGAAATTTGCGAAATCGTTAAACTCCAAAATTTCCGCTTCGCAAATTTTAAATACTGCGCCGAAATTTTGTCTTTAAGTGTCATTGCGAGGAAATGCGAAGCATTGACGAAGCAATCTACAAAGCTAAAATTAAAAGTAGAGTAAATGGCAGAATTTCGCGAAATTTTGAATTTTAGAATTTTGCCATTATAGCGGTTAGTGATTTGGATTTTGTAGATTGCCACGCCCGCAAAGCGGGCTCGCAATGACACTTAAAAGCAAAATTTTGGGCGCAATATCATAAAAGCAAAATTTTAAATTTTCGGCGCAGTATTTTAAATTTGCGAAGCGGAATTTTAAAAGTATTTCACCCAAGCGAGCTAAAAAGTGCCGAAGCAGCTTCTAATATCAACCAAATTCCTAAAAATAGTGCTTCCGCAAAATATTTCGCAAATTGTGCAAATGCAAATTTTGCGCTGAATTTTTCCTCCTCGTATGTGCCTTTATAAAATTTCCACAAAGCTAGGCAAAATTTAAAAACAAATCCTAAATTTAAAAATCCTAAAATGATAAAGGCAAAAAATTCGCCCAAAAATGCGGAACACAGCAGAAAAAAACAAAAATCAAAAATTAGCAGGGTTAAAAATGTTAAACCTTGAAATTTTAAAAAATTTCCCATTTTTTGCGTTTTTTGTTTAAGTTATTCTCAAAAATTCGTCCTAAAACATCAACCCGTCTTCTGCGTTTGTTTCAACCCTTCTTGGAAGTGGGGAAATTTTGGTGTAATACTCATCACCAGCGCCGTATCTGCGGGTAAATACTCCACTTGGGACGCTGAAATTTCGCTTAGCTTGCGGGTATTCTTTAAGATAATTTTCCAAAAATTTCGCAAACACAGGCGCAGCTGTTCTACCGCCACCTTCTACCTTGCGCATAGGCTTGTAATCGTCGTTTCCATACCAAACAATGATTTGCAAATCAGGCGTAAATCCGCAAAACCACGCGTCAATGCTATCGTTTGAAGTGCCTGTTTTGCCAGCAATCTCGATGCCTTGCACGCGCGCTCTGGTGCCAGTTCCTCGCTGGACGATATTTTTCATCAGCGTCGTCATCAAATACGCTTGTTCTGGGCGCAAAATGCGTCTGCGCTCAGGCTCGATATAGTGCGTAGTGCCGTTATTATCGGTGATTGCGGTGATGAATTTAGACTTCGTGCTAATGCCAAGACCAGGAAACATCGAATACATAGTCGAGTATTCAAGTGGCGAAATGCCGTAACTTCCGATTGCCACAGACAGCGCTGGCGGGACATTTTTAAAGCCGTATTCGTTTAGTTTGCGAATCGTGCGCTCAATGCCGATTGATTGCATTAAATTTATCGAAGCGAGGTTGCGAGAGCGTTGCAAGGCCTCTTTTATCGTGATATAGCCGCTGTATGTGCTATCGTAGTTTTTCGGTTTCCAGCTTTTGTTGCTTCCATCATCAAATTCACGCGCGATATCAGGGACCTCTGTCATCGTCGAATAGCCGCTATCTAGGGCGATTTGGTAGATAAATGGCTTGAAGCTTGACCCTGTTTGGCGTCTGCTTTGGCTAGCGCGGTTGAAATTTGACTTCGCATAATCCACACCGCCTACAAGTGCGATAATTTCGCCATTTTGCGGGTGCGTAACGATAATCGCGCCATTTACATTGCTAGCATTTGCGTCTTTGTTGCGTTTTAAAATTTCGTTGTAGCCAAAAATCAATGCCTCTTGCGCCATTTCTTGCGCCTTTAAATCAAGGCTTGTTTCGATTCTATACCCACCTGTGCGCACATCTGGTAGCAGTCTCTCTGCCTCTTTGACGATCTCATCGACTGCGTATGGGGCGACATTTTGAGTTAGGGTTTCATCATAGACAAACGGCTCTTCTGCCATTGCGATTTCATACTCGGTTTTGTTTATCCAGCCAAGCTCGTGCATACGGTAAATTACATTGTTTGCGCGAGAAAGCGCCAAATCTAGGTGCTTGGTAGGGTCATACTGGCTAGGGGCTTTTGGCAAACCCACTAAAATGGCGATTTCTTTGATACTAAGGTCGGCTAAATCCTTTTTAAAATACCCAAGCGCGGCGGTTTTGACGCCGTAATACCCGTGTCCGAAATACACTTCGTTAAAATATCTTTCTAAAATTTCCTCTTTGCTTAGGGTGTTTTCGATTTTTAGCGATAAAATCATCTCTTTGATTTTTCTATCTATCTTTTTTTCGCTAGATAAAACCAAATTTTTGACAAGTTGTTGCGTGATAGTGGAGGCACCTTCTACAAATTTCATCGCTTTTATATCTTTTACAATCGCGCGAAAAATCGCCTCTGTATTAATGCCCTGATGCTCGAAAAACGCGGTATCCTCGATAGCAACCAAAGCTTCTACCATACGACCTGGAATCTCGTCAAATCTAGTATAAAGGCGGTTTTGTTCGTTAAAAATATTGGCAAGCAAGTTGCCGTTGCGATCGTAAATTTTGGTCGTTAGCTCTGGGTGATAATCAATAATTGAGTTCGATTCTAGGCGAATTTGCGTATAAAAATACATAAACACACCGCACCCTGCGAAAAAACAAACCGTAATAAAACTAAATAAAATTCTTACCATCTAAATACCTTTTTAAAATTTCCACATTTAAACCCATAGCGGTGCTGGTATCGCCACGAAAGCTTTGGATATATTTTTTGTTAAACCCCTCGATACTCATAGCCCCTGCTTTGCCGCGCCAATCGCCACTTTTTAGATACGCTTCTAAATCTGCCTCGCCAAATTTGGCGAATTTGTAACTAGCCACCAAAAGCGTGCTTATCTCAAAACCCTCGCCCACAAAAATCATCGCCGTATAAACCTCACTAATAGCGTCAGATTGGGCGTTTAGCATAGCTCTTGCGTGGTTAATATCTTTTGCTTTGCCTAAAATTTTGCCACCTACCAAAACTGAGCTATCGCAAAAAAGCAAATTTTTTGCATTTTTGTTTTTGGCTAAAAACTGCGATTTTTTCGCACTTGCCACGCGGTAAGCGTATGTTTTGGCATCGGCTATGTCGCCTACATTTTCGTCAAATTCAAAGTTGATTTGCTCGAATTTTATCCCAGCTTCCCGCAAAATTTGCGCCCTTGTCGGCGAAGATGAAACCAAATAAATCAAAATCTACCTACCGCTACACAAAGATAGGTGCAAAGCACCGATACAGCGACATTTAGCGGGACGAAATATCTAGCGATGATAATCAAATGCTCGCTAGCTTCTAATTTATCGCCCGCTAAAAGCGCCTTTTTAAACGAGTAAAATTTAAAATAAACATAGCCAAAATTTATCAAAATAAACACCGCCAAAACCCACAGCGTAACGATTACAGCATTTATCATAGGGTCTGCGAATTTGAAGTTGTTGCCTATGCTTAGAAAAAATCCACTCACAATTATAATCAAAAAAAACGAGCCGAAAAAGAGGTTAAATTTCGAAAGATAAAATTTGATTTTTTCGAAATTTGAGTTTGTGATGTCTGTTTTATCGCTGAAAATTCGAATCAGCATGATAATGCAAACATGCGCGCAAATAAAGCAAATCGCCCCTAAAATGTGAATTAGGGGCAAAATTTGATCACTTCTGGCAAAGCTCGTTTCTAATTCGTTCAACCTAGCTTACCTTTTGCAAATTCTAGTGCCCCAGCTAGCGCGCTAGAAACCATGCTAGTATCTTTTCCGCCAGCAGTAGCGAAATCATCGCGTCCGCCGCCGTTGCCGCCTAAAATTTGAGCTGTCATTTTAACCCACTCACCAGCCTTGATTGGGGCGTTTTTCGCTCCGGCTGCGACTGTGATTTTATCATTTTCGCCCACTTGCATTAGCAAAATCGCAGCCTTTTCGTTCGCGTTTTTAAACTCATCAATCATGGTTTTAATTTCGCCGTTTTCTACCACTGCTACGCAAAGCTTCACGCCTGAGATTTCTTGGCAAGGCAGGGACTTTTGATCGCCTGCGTGTTTTAATTTTTCTTTTAAGCCTTTGATTTCATCTTTTAGCTTTTTAATGCCATCTAGTGGGTTTGCGCCTTTAAATTCAGCTTCGATTTCGTTAATTTGCGATCTTAAATTTAGCGTGAAATTTAGCACTTCTTGCGAACAAATCGCCTCGATTCTGCGCACGCCAGCACTTACACCACTCTCTTTTGAGATTAAAAACGCTCCGATTTCGCTTATGTTTTCGACATGGGTGCCGCCGCAAAGCTCCTTGCTTACCTCGCCAAAGCTTACCACACGCACTTTCGCGCCGTATTTTTCGCCAAAAAGCGCAATCGCGCCTGATTTTTTGGCTTCGTCTATATCTAAAATTTCGGTTTTATTCTGTGCGCCCGCGCTAATCCAGCGATTTACGATTTGCTCGACTTTGGCGAGTTCTTCGCTACTCATCGCTTTTGGGTGCGAAAAGTCAAATCTAAGTCTGTTTGCCTCTACAAGCGATCCAGCCTGCGCGATATGCTCGCCTAGCACCTCTCTTAGCGCAGCGTGAAGCAGGTGTGTCGCGCTGTGATGACGCGCTATCATCGCTCTTTTGCCAGTGCTTACCACGCATTTTACGAGATCGCCGGTTTTAAGTAGGCTTTTTACTTTGATTTGAGATAAATTTAAATCAAAGAATTTTTGCGTGTCGATAACCTCGCTTTTTTCGATAGTGCCGGTATCTGCGCACTGACCGCCACTTGTAGCGTAAAATGGCGTGATATCTAGCATTACCCAGCCAGTGTGTCCTGGCTCTAAACTATCGCAAATTTTAAAATTCTCGTCCAAAAGGGCTAAAATTCGACCCTCGCTCTCTTGGCATGAATACCCCACAAACTCATTTTTACCAAATTTTTCGATAAGTTGTGCGAAATCGCCTTTGGCTTGCGCTTTATCTCCTGAGCCTTTCCAGCTAGCTTTGGCTCTGCGTTTTTGTTCCGCCATTAGCTCATCAAATTTAGCCTCATCGACTTTAAGATTTTTCTCTCTTAGCATATCGGCTGTGAGATCGAGCGGAAATCCGTAGGTATCATAGAGCTTAAATGCGACATCGCCAGAGAAAACATTGCCTGAGGTTTTGGCTAATTCTTCGTTAAATAGCTCGATTCCGTTTGCCAAAGTGGCGAAAAATCGCTCTTCTTCGAGTTTTACTAGCTCTTTTACCGCCTCTTTTTTCTCGTTTAAATATGTATAGTGAGAGCCCATACTAGCGCAAACATCATCGACTAGCTTATACATAAACGGCTCTTTTATGCCTAGCAAATATCCATGTCTAACCGCCCTGCGCAAAATCCTTCTAAGCACATAGCCTCTGCCCTCTCTATCAAAGTTCGTGCCTTGGGCTAGCAAAAATGTAACCGAGCGGATATGATCTGCGATGACGCGGTAGCTCGCGCCAGTTTCATACTCGTATTTTTTGCCACATAGCTTCTCGACTGCGCCGATTAATGGCATAAATAGCGAGCTATCGTAATTGCTAAATTTGCCCTCTTTTATCGCTGTTACGCGCTCTAAACCCATGCCTGTATCGATTGATGGTTTTGGAAGTGGCGAGAGTTTGCCGTCTGCGCTTCGCTCGTATTGCATAAAGACTAAATTCCAAATTTCTAAGAAGCGATCGCCGTCTCCGCCCATATAATCCTCATCGCTATGGAAATGCTCGCTTCCTTGATCGTAAAAAATCTCGCTACATGGCCCACAAGGTCCAGTATCGCCCATAGCCCAGAAATTATCGTGATCGCCGAAGCGGTAAATTCGCTCTTTTGCGATATGGCGCGACCAAATTTCAAACGCCTCATCATCGCTATCATGGACGGTGACATAAAGTTTGTCTTTTGGGAGTTTTAAAATTTCGGTTACAAACTCCCATGCGTAGGCTATCGCGTCTGTTTTGAAATACTCGCCGAAACTGAAATTTCCAAGCATTTCAAAAAATGTGTGGTGGCGCGCTGTGTAGCCGACATTATCAAGGTCGTTGTGTTTGCCACCTGCTCTAATGCAGGTTTGGCAACTCGTGCGAATCGGCGGAGTTGGGCGTGGCACCGCACCTGTAAAAATGCTTTTAAACGGCACCATACCAGCATTTGTGAATAATAAACTATCATCATCTGGCACAAGCGGTGAGCTTGGCATAACCTCGTGTCCTTTTGACGCAAAAAAGTCTAAATAAGCTTTTCTAATATCCATTAACTATCCTAAATTTAGTAAAATTTAGCGCCCATTTTAGCAAATTTTGATTTTAAGAAATATAAATTTTTACTCTTATTCGTTATAATCAAAATTATGCAAAATTTACAGGATTAATTAATGAAGAAAAAAATAGCCATAATAGGCTTAGGGGAGCTTGGCGCAAAACATTTCAAAGAGCTTAGAAGAAGCGATTATTTCGATTTGGTCGCGCTTTATGACAAAGAAAAAACCGAGGATTTTGGCCCTAGATATCCACTTTATAATGATTTAGCTAAAATGTTTGAGAGTGCCAAACCAGACGCTGTGGTCATCGCTACACCGCCTGCGACGCACAAAGAAATCATTTTAAAATGCATACCTTTTACCAAAAATATCTTTGTAGAATCCCCGCTAGCTGGGAATTTAGCTGAGGCTAGGGAGATAAATTACTCTATTTCGATTAATGGCGCGAAGCTTGGCGTGGGATATGCTGGGCGCTATAATCCTGTCATAATCTCGCTGTGTAGGGAGTTAGCTAAGGACGAGAAAATTTATTCGATAAATTTCGTAGATGGATTTAGCTCTGAGAGTGCAAACTGCTTGCAAAATGCGCTGATTAGGGATTTGGATTTGATTGCCCTGCTTAGCAAATCTGAAATTTCATCACAAAATATCTGCAAAAATGGCGATTCTAACGGCATCGGAGTCGCATTTCGCACAAAGTCGATGAGTAATTGCACGATTTTGCTATCAAATTTATACCCGCTCAAACGCCACGGCGTGGAGATTTGCACGAATTCTGGCGTTTATTTTGGCGATTTAGAATCCCTAAATTTATTCAAGGTTACAAACGACGGACGGATAAATCAGCGTGTCGATCGCGATGATTACGCGCTTAGATACCAGCACAAAGCGTTTTTAAATTTAATCGAAAATTCTAAATTCGAGGGAATTGCGACCCCTGATGAAGCAATCAAACTAAGAGAGTTAATCTCGTGAAAAAAGCCTTAATTCTCCTAAATATGGGCGGTCCAAATACCTTAGACGAGGTTAGCGTATTTTTAAAAAATATGTTTTGCGATCCAAATATTTTGGGGGTCAAAAGCAAAATTTTGCGCAAAATTTTAGCTAGTTTGATTACCAAAATGCGCGTTAAAGAAGCGTGCCAAAACTACGAAAAACTTGGCGGAAAGTCCCCTATCGCTGGGCTTACAAAGCGACTTTGCGATAAGATAAATTTATACCAAAATGAGTTTGTTTGCGATTTTGCTATGAATTACACTGCCCCTTTTGCTCGTGATGTTTTGGCAAAATATGCGAAATTTGATGAAATTTTGCTTTTTCCACTTTATCCGCATTTTTCGCAAACGACTGTGAAATCGAGCATTGACGACGCTAAAAAAACCCTAGCAAATTTAGAAATTTCAAATTTTAAAATAGTTGATATTTTTTATAAAAGCGAAATTTACAACCAAATCCTGCTAAATTTAATCAAAGAAAAAATCAAAAATTTAAGTGCTGATGAAATTTCGCGCACAAGCTTAGTTTTCTCGGCTCACTCACTGCCTGTAAAAATCATCGCCGCTGGCGATCCTTACGAGGCGCAGGTTAATGAGCATGTCAAAATTCTAAGTGAAATTTTGCAAAAATCTGGCATAAAATTTAAAGATATTTCGCTCGCCTATCAATCCCGCCTAGGCCCCGTAAAATGGCTAGAACCAAACCTAAACGAGCATTTGGCAAATTTGCAAAATAAGCGCGCGCTGATTTTTCCGATTTCGTTTTGTATAGATAATTCTGAGACGAAATTTGAGCTTGATATGTATTTTAGAAATGTGGCAAAAGAGCTTAAATTTAGCTATTTTGAGGTTTGTGAGTGTCCGAATTTTGGCGATGAGTTTGCCCCGTTTATCATCACTCACGCTCAAAAAACCCAGGGCTAAATTTAGCCCCAGATTATAGCTTATTATAGCCTGCCTTGCGCGCCTTCGTAGATATTTTTCACATCATATACCAGTGAGCCAGAGTAGTCGAATTCTTTAAATTGATTGTGCGCTACGGCGATTACAACGCAGTCGAAATCGCCTAAATTTGGCTTTTCGATTAGCTCGATATCGTAGTAGCGTTTCGCGTCGTCCTTGCTCGCCCATGGATCATATACACTGACCGCGCAACCGAAATTTTTAAGCTCATCAATCATATCAATAACGCGCGTATTGCGTATGTCTGGGCAGTTTTCTTTAAAGGTAAGACCTAAAATCAAAATTTTGCTATGTTTGATTTTTTTGTCGAATTTTATCATCATCTGCACGACCTGCGTGGCGACATATTTGCCCATATTGTCGTTGATGCGGCGACTTGCGAGTATGATTTGCGGGTGATAGCCCACTTCTGTGGCTTTTTGGGCTAAGTAGTATGGATCTATGCCGATACAATGCCCTCCCACAAGCCCTGGGCGGAAGCTTAAGAAATTCCATTTCGTCGCGGCTGCGTCGATGACATCATTGGTATCTATTCCTAGTTTGTTAAACAAAATCGCAAGCTCGTTGATAAAGCCGATATTTATGTCGCGTTGTGTGTTTTCGATGACTTTGGCAGCTTCTGCTACCTTGATACTTTTGGCGCGAAAAGTGCCGTTTTCTAGGATAGAAGAGTATGTTTCATCGACGATATCAAGTGTGCGTTCATTGCTACCTGAGACGATTTTTTTGATTTTTGTTACAGTGTGAATTTTATCGCCCGGATTTATGCGCTCTGGCGAGTATCCGCAGAAAAAATCCTCGTTAAATTTAAGCCCGCTAGTGCGCTCTAAAACAGGCACGCAGTCCTCCTCAGTAGCCCCAGGATAGACCGTGCTTTCATACACTACGATATCGCCTTTTTTAAGCACAGAGCCTACACTCTGGCTAGCTTTGATTAGTGGCGTGATATCTGGGCGGTTGAATTTATCCACAGGCGTTGGGACGCAAACGACATAAAAGTTGCAATCTTTTAAATCATTTATATCGCAGGTAAATTTAAGCCCATTTTTTAGCGCTGTGGCAAGTTTGTCATCTTCTAATTCTAGGGTCTTATCATGGCCCCCGTTTAGCTCGTCTATGCGAGATTTCATTATATCAAATCCAACAACGCTGTGTTTTGCGCTAAATGCCGCTGCTAGGGGAAGCCCCACATAACCAAGTCCGATAATTCCTATTTTCATCGCTTATCCTTTAATCTTTGATTTCATTTAAATCTTTAATATCTACATGATTTATCTTGTCGCTATCGCCACTAGGGGTTAAAAATCCTTTTTCGACTAGCAAATCAACTATACTTTTAAACACAGGTAAGGCGTTTTGCGCCGCGTAATAACTGCCTTTTTTAGGCTCTCTAACTAGCACGCCTATGGTGTAGCTAGTGTGAGCGTCGTTCGCAAAACCAAAAAACGAGCTATTATACGCGCTAGAATATCCGCCACCTTTGGCAATTCTAGCGGTGCCTGTTTTGCCTCCTACTTCGATACCGCTCGTGCGCCCTTTGCGCCCTGTGCCGCCTTCGACTACCTTGATTAAAATTTGTCGCATAACATCTGCTGTTTGCGGGCTTAGCACGGTGCGTGTTTCGCTCTCATTTACAGGGTAAATTTTACCGTTCATTTCTAAATTTTCGACCAGCCTTGGACTAATCCAAACTCCGCCGTTATTAAAAACCCCATACGCGCTTAACATCTGCAAAAATGTCATCTGCGCGCCATAACCATAGCTAATCGTAGCCTTATAAACCTTGCCCTCCAAACTTCGCACGCTAGGGATATTTCCAATTTGCTCATAAGGCAAATCAATACCGGTTTTTTGCGCCATACCGAAATTTAAAAGCCCGTCATAAATCATCTGCCCACTCATACGCTCGGCGATTTTAATCATACCGATATTTGATGAATGCACGATGATTTCCTCGCCACTCATTGATTTTGCTGGGTGAGTGTCGCGGATAGTGCGCGAACCTAGCTTGTATGCGCCATTGTGGGTGTTTATGATTTCTGTTGGTTTGACTAAATTTCCCTCATAAGCGATTGAGAAAATTATCGGCTTCATAATCGAGCCGACCTCGTAAGCATACTCGCTAGCGGTCGAATTTAGGTTTTTTACATCTTGTTTTGTGATATTTTCGGGATTATACCTAGCGTTTGTGGCAAGGGAGAGAATTTTGCCTGTTTTTGAGTTCATTATGCCTACGATTATCTCTTTGGCATCGTAAGCTAAGCTAGCTTTATCAATTAGCCTCTCGACATCTCTTTGTAGCGCCAAAGGCACGCTTAAATGGACATTATATCCGTCGATTTTGTTTGTTTTTTTGGTGCTTTTTTCTAGGATAATATTGCCTTTTAGATCCCTTGGGCCCGTGATAAACTCATCTTTTAGCGGGGTTAGATAATACTCATAGTATTTCTCCACGCCCTTAATGCCGACTACTTTGGTAATCCCTGAAACCTCTTTTTTGTTGATATAGCCTAAAAGCGGGGTTAGTGAGTTTTGGATATTGTAAGTGCGCTTTTCGCCACTTTCGCTCACACTCATACGCACTGGCGGATTTACACGCCCGCTAGCTGTCTCAAAGGCCACGAAAAATTTCTTTAAATTTAGCTTGTAAGCTAACTCTTTTAAATGCACGGCTGTTTTGGCGTCGATTTTGTAGGATAAAACCGTGGTGCCCTTTGAGCTTTGGATTGTTTTTTTGACCCGTTTTTCGCTATCGCCTGTATAAATGCAGTAGAGTTTGACAAACAAATCGAGCTTGTGCGGATCAAGAGAGCGAGAGTCTATGCTGACCTTGTAGAGTTTGGTCGAGTTTGAGACGACATATTTGTCTTTGGTGATGATTGAGCCCCTGATTGCGCTGTTTGTTTCGTTTATGTCAAGGCGTGGAAGCCTGCGATCGCTACTAGCAGAGTAAAACATCATCCACACAAACACGCACATCAAAAATCCCAGCACAGCCGCAAGCACACAAATACCGATATTTGAGTTTTTATCCCGTAAAATCATATTAACTTTTCTAAATCTTTAAATTTTTCAAATCCGCTTGGCAAGTTTTGCAAAATTTGAAATTTGGCTAAAAATTCGCCCCTTGGCATATCTTGCGCCCCCATAAAGCGCAAATGCTCGTTCATAATCTGACAATCAATCAAAAAGTCAAATTTTTCTAAAACCCTACAAAGCGTGATTAAAGCGACCTTCGACGCGCCTGTTTTTAGGCTGAGCATACTCTCGCCACAAAACACCTTGCCCAAAATCAGCCCGTATAATCCGCCAATTAAAACGCCTTCTTCATAGACTTCCACGCTGTGAGCGACGCCTAAATTTGCTAAATTTATATACGCCTCTACAATCTCATCGCTAATCCAAGTCCCATCATCTGAGTTTTGGCGGGTTTGTTTGCAAAGGGTGATAAATCCAGCGAAATTTTGGTCGAATTTTACTTCATATCGTTTTAAATATGGCTTTATCGATTTTTGGGTGCGCACAGCCTTTGGCTCTAAGATCGCGCGCGGGTTTGGCGACCACCATAAAATCGGCTCTCCATCACAAAACCACGGGAAAATTCCCTGCGTGTATGCGCTTAGCAAACACTCTGCGCTCAAATCTCCCCCGCTAGCTAGCGGGGCGAAATCTGGCGCGGTTTTTGGGTTTGGGAAGGTGTAGAATTTCGACATTTTTATTTTATGACCGTGGCGTTTTGGGGTTCGTCTGGACTTTTGGTTAAACCGCCGTTCTCATCTGCGCTAATTTGGGCAGTATTTGATACCTTCGCGTCCAGCATTGGCACACTTTCGAAGTCAAATTTAAGCTTTTCATCAGCGAAATCCACAAAAACCCTACCACCATTTTGCAACGCGCCAAATAAAATTTCCGAGCTAATCTCATCTGAGATTTGCAACTGCACCTCTCGTTTGAGATTTCTTGCGCCAAATTCTGCGCTATAACCTTTTTTTATCAAATACTCTTTTGCGCCTTTGCTTAGCGAAATTTCGATATTTTTGAGCCCTGATTGTATTTCGCGCACTGTTTTATCCACGATTTTTTCTAAAATTTCGCCTTTTAGCGGATTGAAATTTATGATTTTATCTATGCGATTGCGAAATTCAGGGGCGAAAAAGCTCTTCACAGCGTTGTCGATTTTATAGCTTTCATCTTTGGTAAAGCCCACTTGTGGCGCTTCTTTGGTGCCTAAATTCGAGGTCATAATGATAATGGTGTTTTTAAAATCGCTACTCGTGCCGTTTGTGTCAGTTAGCACGCCGTTATCAAAAATACCCAAAAATATATTTGTCATGCTCGGGTGAGCCTTTTCGATCTCGTCGAAAAGCACGACGCTGTAAGGGTGTTTTTTGATCTGATTTGTCAAAATTCCGCCGTTTTCAAACCCCACATATCCCGGAGGCGCGCCGATTAGGCGGCTCACGCTGTGAGCTTCCATATACTCGCTCATATCAAATCGCTCGAAATTTACACCTAAATTTTTAGCCAAAACCTTGGCTAGCTCGCTTTTGCCTACGCCCGAGCTTCCTGTGAATAAAAACACTCCAATTGGCGAATTTTCGTGTCTAAGTCCAGCATAAGAGCGCAAAAGTGCCTTGCTTAGGCTAGAAACTGCCTCGTCTTGACCGAAAATTTCTTTTTTGATATTTTCCTCTAAATTTCGCAAGGTCTCTTTGTTATCGACGCTCTGGCTTAAATTTGCGATATTTGCGCTAGCACTTAGCACATTTACCAAATCTTCTTTGCTGACATTTATCGCCTCGCTATGCTCCTTAAATGCGTAGCTCGCGCCCACTTCGTCGATTAAATCAATCGCGCTATCTGGCAAAAATTTGTCGCTTTCGTAGCGTTTGGCTAAATTCACAGCCTCGCGCAAAATTTCATCGCTAAATTTGACATTGTGAAATTCCTCGTATTTTTTCACAATTCCTTTTAAAATTTCCACGCTATCTTCGATACTAGGCTCGTTTATGTCGATTTTGCATAGCCTTCTAGCAAGCGCTTTGTCTTTGCTTAGATTGCGAAATTCAGCATAAGTCGTGGCGCCAATTAGGCTAAGCGTGCCGTTTGCAAGGCCCGGTTTTAGCAGATTTGACATATCCAAATCCTCGCGCGATCCTGCCCCTGCACCCGCAATCGTGTGAATTTCATCGATGAAAAGTATAGCTTTATCATTTTTGCTAAATTCATCGATTACATTTTTTAATCTCTCCTCAAACTCGCCTCTTAGCGTCGTCCCAGCTACGAGCGCGCCCATATCAAGGGCGTAAATCGTCTTTCCAGCTAGCTTTGCTGGAACTTCGCCATTTGCGATTTTTAGTGCAATTCCCTCTACGATAGCCGTCTTTCCCACGCCTGCTTCGCCCACAAGGACTGGATTGTTTTTTTTGCGGCGGCAAAGGGTTTGCAAGGTCTTTTCGATCTCTTTTTCGCGCCCGATTAGCGGGTCGATTTTGCCACTTTTTGCCATTTCGTTTAAATTCGTCGTATATAGCTCGCTAGCTGGCTTTTTTTTCTTTTTGCTCTCGTCATCTTCGCCTAAAAAATCATTAAAAAGCCCCTCGTCCATCTCGCCATTTTCGCCGTTTTGCGCCATATCGCGATTGTCAAACCACTGCAAATATCTATCTCTAAATTTATCAAAATCGTAAGAATTTATCCCGTAAAATTCGAAAATTTTAGCCGCATCTGTATCCTTGCTAGCAAGGACATAAGATATAAAATCTAGCTCGTTTTCGTTGTCAATGCTTTCCTCGAAAAGCCCCATAATGCGCGCCAAATCGGTTGTCGCTGCGACCTTGGTGCGGTTTTTTTCGTCTGATTTTGGCATTGAAGCGATTAGCTCGCCAATGCTGGTTTTGAAATTTTCATACTCAAAATTTGAAAACTCGTTTTCAAAAAAATTTCTAAAATTTTTATCTGAGAAAATTTCATATATCACGCTTGCTATGCTAACATACTCAAACCCGCCTTTTACGGCGTTTCGCACAGCGTTATCAATGTCTTTTTGTAAATAAAATCCTATCATTTATCCTCCTCTATAATGCATTTTAGCGGGAAGCCCTCTCTCGCGGCTGCCTCTAAAACGGCTTCTTGCTTGCTTTTGGCGATCTCTTTGGCATATACCCCACAAATCCCGCGCCCGTTTTTATGGACATTTAGCATGATTTTGACTGCATTTTGCGTGGTGTGAGCGAAAATTTCGATTAAAATTATCACCACAAAATCCATTGGCGTAACATCGTCATTTAGTAGCACCACGCGATACGGCGAGGGTTTGAAGGTCTTAACTCGCACCTTTGTGCTAGTTTGCGTTGCCATTTTTTATCCTAAGCATATCTTTTTCTATCACTTTTGTCGAAACCATACCCAAATAATATGGCTTTCCGCGCTCATCTCCCTCGTTTATATCTGTCAGTGTCTGATACTCGCCGTCCTTAAAAACCACCTTAAATGGGATTGAAAGAGCGTGGCGGTAGTTGATATCGGTTAAAATTTGCTCCACGATACGGGAATTTTGCTTGTCGTTTGCTATGAAATAATACGCATTGTATTTTTTGGTGAAATTCTCCACAACCTGCGCATCTGTGATATCCTCGAAGTGGATTAAGCCAACCATCATAAAATCATCTGCGTTTTTTAGCTGATAGTCCATTAGGTGCGGAGCCTCGATTTTGCACGGCTCGCAATATGTCCCAAAGATATCAAACATCAAAATTTTATCGCTTCCTGCGATTTTAAAGCCCTTATTCGTGCGCTCGATCACCACTTCGCCACCCACGACGCTTTTTAAGCTAAATTTTTCGCCCACGCTAAATGGGGTAAATTTCGCCACTGCTTCGCTATTTTGCGCATTTTGCGCACTTTCATCATTACAACCACAAAGAAGCAATCCAGCAAAAATCAGCGTTAAAATTTTTCTCATCATTTCTCCTTTTTACTTAAAATTTTTATTTATAATTTTTCATGGCGCTTCTAGCCTCTCTGTCGGCTTCCTTGCGTTTTAGCGCCTCTCTTTTATCATGCAGGTTTTTGCCACGCGCTAGTGCCACCCTAGCCTTGACGCGGTTTTTGTCGTTTAGATACAGCGAGGTAACGACCAGCGTAAGGCCGTCCTTGCTGACATGGCCTAGAAGTTTGTCGATTTGCTTTTTGTGCATTAAAAGCTTCCTTGGGGCCTTTTCGTCTGGGCGAAAATGCGGGTTAGTGTGCTCCAAATAGCTTATGTGCGCCCCTAGCAAAAATAACTCGCCTCTTATTATGCGACAAAAGCTGTCTTTGAGATTTGCCCTGCCAGCGCGCAAGGATTTGACCTCGCTACCCTTTAAAACCACGCCAGCTTCGAAATTTTCTAAAATTTCGAAGTCGTGGAAGGCTTTTCTGTTTTTTGTAAGTTCTTTTATCATTTTTCTACCTTAAATCTACCTTGAAGCACGAACTGCCACTTCCGCTTAAAAACTCGCCCTTTTCTAGTCGCAAATCTGGATAAAGTGCGCGCGCTGGGGCTAGCAAATCATTTAGGCTCTCAGCGTCAAAATTATTTAAAATTTCGCTTGATTTTAGCTTTAAAAGCTTGCTAGCTAAGCCTAAATTAATTTTATTAAAATGATTTTTTCTAAATTCCCTATACACCGCGCCAGTATCGCAAAATAGCCCTTTTAGGCAAAGCCTAAGTGGCGGGATTTCATCATCAAACGCTTCGATTATTTCGCCTTTGCCACTCACATTTGCGCTTTTTTCACCACTTAAAAAAAAGCAAATATCGCTTCCGAGCGAATTTGCAATTTGCATTAAATTTGGCTTTGAAATTCCCAAATTTAGCTCATCGTTTATCATTTTTAAAAACGCGGCGCAGTTACTACTACCGCCACCCAATCCACCGCCTGCTGGAATTTGTTTGTAAAGTTTTACATAAAATTTTGCAAAAAATTCATCGAGCTCGTTTTTGTAACCGCTCTCGCACAGCCGCTCGTATGCGCTTTGGATTATGTTTTTACCGGCGATTTCTTTGTTGCACTCTATGCAAAATCCGCCCCGCTCGCCCCGCTCGAAGCTGATTTCGTCGTAAATTTCATCGCAAATTACAAAACGAGAGGCGATATTGTGAAATGCGCCGTTTGCGCCAGTAATTTTCAAAAAAACATTTATTTTAGCAAAACTTTTCAAATCTTTATCCTATTCCACAGATATTTTACTTCGCCATCGCAAATTTCGATTATTGCGTGAAATTCGCCCAAATTTATCAAATATTCGCCACTGTTTTGAAATTTAAAATTTTGCGCGCGAAGTTTTTTGCCGAGCAAAATTTCATTTTTATCGCCATTATAAAAATTTTCTTTTAAATTTAGATAATCTTTCGGATTTATACTAGCCTCACTCATAAATTTCGGATTTTCTAGGCTAAATTCGCCCTCGCTTACTCGGCAAAGCGCGCTTAGTGTCCCGCATACGCCTAGCTTTTTGCATAAAAGTTTGCCGTATGAGCGGATATATCCGCCCTCGCTAACTGAAATTTTAAAGCTCAAAAACGGGTGGCGATAGCTTAGGATTTCGCACCCATACACGCTCATAACCTGCTCTTTAAGCGTCACTTCCTCGCCTTTTCTAGCTAGTTCATACGCACGCACGCCATCTATTTTTTTCGCGCTAAATTTTGGTGGTGTGTATCGCACCTCGCCCAGCAAGCTATCCCTTGCACCTAAAATTTGCTCCATGCTAAGCTTTGGCACATTTTCTACGCTATAAATATTTTCGTTATCGCCACTTTCGCTACTAGCACCAAACCACAGCGTGGCGATATAGACTTTGGGCGATTTACGCAAAAATCGAAAAAACCGTGTGTATTCTCCAAAGCCAATGACCAAAGCCCCGCTAGCAAAGGGATCTAGGGTGCCAGAAAATCCGGCTTTTTTCACGCCATATTTGCGCTTCAAGCGTCCTAAAAACTGATTTGATGAAATTCCGGCAGGTTTGTTTGCTAAAAAAAGTCTATTCATACTAGTTTTTGCACGAAATTTTTCATTATCATGCGCTCGATTCCGCCGAAATTTATGGTAAGTTTGTCGCCATTTACTGGCGCTTACCTTGCCCATACCAAAGAGTTTGTGGGTGATTAAATCACCCTTTTTAAACTCGCCGTCACTTTGTGGGCTAAGTGGAGTATCGATTAGCCCTGCTTCGCCTAAAAATCGCGATTTGGATAGATAATCCCGTTTCCCGCGATAAAAGCGCGAATTCGCAAAACTAAGCGTTAGCTCTTTTTTCGCCCTAGTTATGGCTACATACGCTAGCCTGCGCTCCTCTTCTAAATCTGTCGTGTCGCTGATGATTGGGAAAAACCCCTCTTCAAGCCCGATGACAAAAAGGTGCGAAAACTCCAAACCCTTGCTAGCATGCACGCTCATGATATTTATCGCCTCTGCGCTGATATTGTCTTGATCGCTAAGAAGTGCCAAATCGTTTAAAAACTCGCCCAAATCGAAATTTGGCTTATTTACGGCTTCATCTTTTAGCATAGCGCAAAATTCGTTGATATTAGCCAATCTATCATCGCCCTCTGGCATGCTCTCGTAGTATTCTTTTAGCTCAAATTTATCCAGCACTCCGTCGATTTTTTTCTCCACGCTTGGCTCGTGCGAGAGTTCGTTTATGTATAGTTTGAGCTTTTCTAGGGCCTCTTTTGCTTTGGCGCTTAGATTTGCACCCTGATCTGAAAACGCATCAAACAAGCTTAAATGCTTCCTTGCGCCGATTTCATCGAGCCTTGCAAGGCTAACCTTGCCAATGCCCCTTTTTGGGACATTTATAATGCGACGCATTGAAAAATCGTCGTTTTCGTTGATGATTAGGCGCAGGTATGCGATGATGTCTTTGATCTCGGCTCTTTCGTAAAATTTCACGCCACCTACTATGCGATATGCAATTTTCGCGCGGTTTAGCCCCTCTTCGAGTGCGCGCGAAAGGGCATTTACGCGGTAAAGCACGGCGATTTGGGCTGGGTGGATACCTGAGTTTATGAGCTCTTTGATTTTCGCCGCTACTTGCGCGCTTTCGTCGCTTTCGTTTTCGCAGTGTAGGATTTTGACATCTTCGCCCTTGCCAAATGTGCTTTTTAAATTTTTGCCAAGGCGGTTTTTATTATGCGAAATTAGCTCGTTTGCAGCGAAGAGAATTTGGCTAGTCGAGCGGTAATTTTCCTCTAATTTCACATATTTTACATTTTCAAATTGATCGCGAAATTTTAGGATATTTTCCACCCTAGCCCCACGCCAGCTATAAATGCTCTGATCATCATCGCCCACGACGGTTAAATTTTGGTGCGCTTTGCAAAGCTTTTGTAGTAGTTTAAACTGAATTTCGTTCGTGTCTTGATACTCATCGACGGTTATGTAGGTGTATTGGCGTGAAACTTCATCGCAAAGTGCCTCGTTTGCGTCTAAAATTTTGTAAGGAAGCACGAGCAAATCATCAAAATCGACTAAATTATTGCTTAGCAAATACTCTTCGTATCTGGTGTAGGCTTCTAGCATTTTGGCGTAAAATCCCTCGTTTGCCTGCTTGATATCATCGCTTAGCGAGGCGATATTGTTTTTAAGCTCATCTGGGCCAATTAGGGCGTTTTTGTATTTTGAAATTTCATTTGCCATGGTGCTTGTTTGCAAATTTATCTCAAACGATTTTAGGATTTTTTTCTTATCATCAGTATCTATGACGGCAAAATTTGGCTTACGGCCAAGCTCGCTAATGTAAAATTTCAAAAACAAAAGTCCAAATTTATGAAATGTGCATAGCAGTGGCACACCCACTTCAAGCCCTAAATTTGCGATTAGATTAAGCGCGCGAGAGCGCATTTCGCTAGCTGCTTTGTTTGTGAAAGTTAGCGTGAGCGTGTTTTGCGCGGGCACGCCGTTTGCTAGCAGGTAAGCTAGGCGCGCGGTGATTGTTTTAGTTTTGCCACTACCTGCGCCCGCTAAAATCAGCATAGCTCCGTCTATATGCAGTGCTGCCCTGCGCTGAGCCTCGTTTAATTCGTCTAAAAATTTCATATCTTTCCTATCTAGCGAAAATTCTGCGAGATCTCTCTTTTTTGATCCACTCGCTATCAATTTTGGCTAAATTTACAGCCACTGGGGTGTTAGCTTGGACTAGCTCCATTATAGCATACAGCGGGATTGATACGACTGCTGCGAAATCCTCGCTACCAAAACCAGCTTCAAATTTCAAATCGTCCTTTTGGATATGCGCGCTTGACAGCGTGTAGTTTTCTAACTCGAAGAAAATCACAGGTTTTTTGATAAAGCCCGCACTTATCTCGCTAGGAAGTTCGGGGTCGAATTTCACCTCGCTTGTGCGCGCTACCACGCCAAAACTCTCGCCAAGCTCGAAAAAAAGCTCCAAAATTTCTTTGATGTGCGCAATCTCTTTTTGTATGAATTTTTCGTTTTCTAAAATCATCTTTACTCCTTTACAAACTCATCGACGAGAGAGCGAATTTGAGAAATTCCAATCTCCCAAAATTTATCATCATCTAAATTTAGCCCAAATTTTGCGACTAAATTTTTCGGCGAATCGCTTCCGCCTGAGCTTAAAAATTCAGTGTAAATTTCGGCGAAATTTGAAATTTTACCACTTTTATACAGCCCATAAAGCGCCAAAACTAGCAACTGCGCAAAGCCATAAGAGTAGCAATAAAACGGCGTGTGGATAAAGTGCGGTATATAACTCCACCAAATTTTATATTCATTTCTAAGTTCTAGCGCATCGCCAAACATTTTTTTGGACTCTTCTAGCCAAATTTCATTAATTTGCTCCGTGGTTAGCTCATCAGGCGTGGCGTGAATTCTGCGCTCAAATGTCGTAAATCCTATCTGGCGATACAGCGTGGCAAAAATATCTTCGAGTTTGTTTGCTATCATGGCGCGAGCCACGCTTTTATCTGAGCGCGAGAGCATGTAGTCAAAAACTAGCATTTCGCAAAATACAGAGGCTGTCTCAGCTGTGGTAAGTGGCGTAAATGAGTAAAAATATCCAGCATTGTAGCTTAAATACTGGTGGATTGCATGACCTAACTCGTGCGCTAGGGTGAATACATCGCGACGCTTGGCAGTGAAATTTAGCAGCACAAACGGGTGCGTATCAGCCGAACCCGAGTGCGAAAATGCGCCACTTTGTTTATTTGGCTTTGGCATGGCATCAATCCAGTTTTTCGCAAACGCTTCCCTTGCGATTTGCCCAAATTTAGGGCTAAATTTATCAAAGGCGTCAAGGACGATTTGCTTAGCCTCATCAAAGCTAAATTTGCTATCGTCGTTTAAATTTAGCGGTGCGTATCGATCAAAATCATAGAGCTTTTCAAGCCCCAAAATTTCGCGCTTTTTATCATAGTAGCGCCACACTAAATCAAAATTTCGCTCGGTTGCGCTAATGAGTGCATCGACGCTTGATTTTTCGATTTGGTTTTCTTCGTGCATGATTAGCTCGCCTTGGCCGTATCCACGAAGCTCGCAACTGATTTTAAGGCTAGTTTTTATCATATTATAAATGTAGGTTAAAAGGTGCGAATTTTGCTCTAAGACCGCACTTAGCGAGGCTGCGGCCTGCTTGCGCGCATTTCTATCGCTATCATAAAGGTGCGATAAAAGCTCCTCTTCACTGATTTTCTCGCCCCCAAAGTCAAATTTTAGCCTTGCCATACTCTCATCAAAAAGCCTTGAAAACGCCTCTGCGCCAACCACGCTCGTTTTTAGCAAAACCTTTTCTTCAAGCAGGCTTAGTTGGTGCGATTTGTGTTTTTTAAGCAAATTTAAATAGTAAGCAAAACGGCCACTACCCGCGATAAAATTTTGCGCTCTCTCCTCGCTAAGCTCGTTAAATTCTAGCTCGAAAAATAGCAAATTTTGGGCGATATCGTTGCAGATTTGCTCCACTTTGGCCTGCCTTGCCCCACGCGTAGTATCTCTGGCAAAATCTAAATGCACGAAGCTCATAATCTTTGAAATTTGCGCGTTTATGCGCTCGTATTCGCCTAATGCTTCGCAAAATTCATCGCAGGTTAAATTCGCTAAATTTCCCCTAAATTTCGCCTCAAATTCGCTAGCCTTAGTGCGCGTATTTTCTATGGCAAGCTCGAATTTTTCCTCGTTTTGAAATAATTCACTCAAATCCCAATTCATACTTTTCCTTTAAATTTTTGGCGCAATTCTAGCCAAAAAGAGTTATACAGTGGTAAGCGACCAAAAATTTGGTCGCTTAAATTTTTAAATTTTAATGTTTTGAAGTTTGTGAAACGATAATTGTAAAAAGTGCGTCGGTGGAGCTATTTAGGGCTGTTTCCATTGAGTCTTGGATTACAGAGATTATGACACCGACGGTGATGACCTTAAATGCGATATCGTTGTCGATACCAAAAAGCGCACACGCAAGCGGAATAAGCATAAGCGAACCGCCAGGCACGCCACTTGTGCCACATGCGCCCACGGCTGAGACTACACATAGTAGCAAAGCCGTGCCAAAATCAGGGTGAATTCCTAGCGTGTATGCAGTCGAAAGTGCCAAAATAGCGATAACCACAGCGGCTCCCGCCATATTTACGGTAGCTCCCAGCGGAATTGAAATTGAGCTTAGCTCATCATCGACGCCAAGTTTTTTGCAAAGGTTCATATTTACAGGGATATTCGCAGCCGATGAGCGTGTAAAAAACGCTGGAATTCCACTCTCTTTAAGGCAGGTAAAGACGATAGGGAAAGGGTTTTTCTTGGTTACGAAAAATACGATTAGCGGATTTACTACGACAGCTACTAAAATAAGTGCTAGCACAAGCACGCCTGTAAGCTTAGCATAGGTTGCTAGACCTTCCACGCCCAAATCATACACGGTGTAAGTAATAATGCCAAAAATACCAATTGGTGCTAGTTGAATTACAACTTGAATTATTTTTGTTACACCTTCGCTTAAATCGCCGATGAAGCGTTTGGTTTCGTTCGTGCAAAATTTAAGCGCGATTCCAAGTCCTACCGCCCATGCGACGATACCGACATAATTACCGCTAGAAAGGGCATTTACAGGGTTATCAACGATTTTGAAAAATGTAGTTTTTAGCACTTCCCAGACATTTGCAGGTGCAGGTGAGTTTGCCGCGCCAACGCCATCAAGTGCAATCGGAGTCGGAAACATAAAGCTAACGCCAACGCCAACAAAAGCAGCCAAAAGCGTGCCTACGATATAAAGCACGATAACTCTTTTTAGTCCTGTCGTGCTTCCAAAAGTTTTATTGACAAGCGAACTTAAAATTAGAATAAAAACTAGCACTGGGGCGACAGCTTTAAGCGCACTTACGAAAAAATCACCAAACAATCTAGCCAAATTCGCGATATTACTCCACGCATTTGTTTCACCGCCGTCTAAATCCAGCCCAGATACACCGACCCTAGCAAAATACCCTAGCGCAGCACCGAGCAAAAGTCCGATGATAATGCGCATTATCAGGCTTTTGTTGCTGTAACTTTGTATCAGCTTATCTAAGTAAGTCATCTTGCCTCCCTTTCAATGAGTAAAATTTGTCGCAATATATCTAAATTTTTATTTAACATTATTTAAATTCTTTAAAAATTTAATAAAATTTCATTTTACATTAAATATTAAACGCTAGAATTACGCCCAAAATTTTCAAAATTTTAGGAGCTTAAATGTATCTATTCACAAGCGAGGTCGTAAGCCCTGGTCACCCAGATAAATGCGCCGACATAATCGCAGATTCAATCGTCGATGAAATTTTAAAAAAAGATCCCAAAGGACGCGTAGCTAGCGAGGTTTTCGTAGCGGGCAAACATATCGTAATCGGCGGCGAAGTAAATGCCAAGGTCGATTTTACACACGATGATTATCGCCATATCGTCAAACGCGCTCTTAGCGACATTGGCTACAATGACAATCCATTTTTTACCCGCGAGCAGTGCCTGCACCCGCAAGATGTCGAGGTCGATGTATATCTAAACCAACAAAGCCCAGATATCAATCAAGGCGTAGATCAAGAAAGTGGCGAAATCGGCGCGGGAGATCAAGGCATAATGTTTGGCTTTGCTAGCTCGGAGACGCAAAATTTCATGCCAGCAGCAATTACTTATGCAAGGCTTCTTTGCGATAAGGTTTATGAGTATGCCAAAACTCACCCAAATCAGCTTGGCGTGGATATTAAAACACAAGTTACGCTTGATTATGGCACGAAGTCAAATTTCGAAGACTGCAAACCGCAATCAATCCACACAATCGTAGTAAGCGCGCCTTGCGTGGAGAGTATGAGTATCGAGTATGTGCGCGAACTAATCCAAAATTTAATCGACACAGCAGGTCTTCCAAAAGAGCTTTATCAAAAAGAAAAAACCATAATTTATATCAACCCAACAGGTCGCTATGTAAATCACAGCTCGCTTCACGATAGCGGTTTGACTGGTCGCAAACTCATCGTCGATAGCTTTGGCGGATATTCGCCAATTGGTGGTGGCGCACAATCTAGCAAAGACTACACCAAAGTCGATCGCTCGGGGCTTTACGCAGCGCGCTATATCGCTAAAAATATCGTCGCAGCAGGGTTAGCGAAAAAATGTATAATCCAGCTAAGCTATGCTATCGGCGTAGCAAAACCAGTTAGCGTGAGTGTCGATTGTATGGGCACAAACGCTGGTATTGATGATGATACACTCTCGAAATTTGTCCTCGAAAATTTCGCCCTAACCCCGCGTTGGATTACCGAGAAATTCGGCCTAGACAAACCAAGTGCCCAGACATTTTTATACGCAAAAGTAGCTGCTTACGGCCAAGTCGGCAACCCAAAATACCCATGGGAACAGCTCGATAGCGTAGAGCTTTTCAAATCTTTGAAAAAATAAAATTTCGCAAGGAATTTAACCTTGCGAAATTTTTAAATTCTTAGTTATTTTATGACAATTTAATCTTAAATTTAACTCCGAGAAATTCCGATAAATTCGGCGAAATTTAACACTTTTTTAAGTAAAATTTTTGCAAAATATCGCATACTTTTAAGGGGTGAAAATGCAAGAAAAACACTACGAAGTCGTCATTGTCGGCGGCGGTATTTCTGGCGGTGCGCTAGCATACACTTTGGCGCAATACACTGATATAAAATCCATCGCAATCATCGAAAAATACGAGGGTTTAGCCACGCTAAATACAAAAGGCACGGCAAATTCGCAAACGATTCATTGTGGCGATATCGAGACAAACTACACAATCGACAAAGCCAAAAAGGTCAAACGCGCAGCCGATATGATTGCGAAATACTGCAAAAAGCACGATTATATCGGTAAATTTATCTTTGAAGGGCAAAAAATGGCAATCGGCGTGGGCGATAGCGAGGTCGCTTTTATCAAAGATCGCTATGAGGTTTTCAAAGAGCTTTATCCGTATTTGGAATTTTATGACAAAGACAAGCTAAAACAGATCGAGCCAAAGGTCATTTTCGATAGCAATGGCAACCCTCGCCCCGAAGATGTCGCAGGTCTTGGCGTGCAAACTGGCGCATATACTACAATCGATTTTGGTGCCATGACAAATACCCTAGTCGAAAATGCGCAAAAAACAAAGGGCAAAATTTGCGATTTATACCTAAATTCTGAGGTTCAAAATATCACAAAGGTAGGCGATAAATTTTATATCCGCACTGCAAACAAAATTTCAGTCAGCGCTGATTTTGTCGTAGTTGATGCGGGCGCGCACTCACTATGGCTAGCGCATAAAATGGGCTACGGCAAGAGCCTTAGCGCGATTTGTATCGCTGGAAGCTTTTATCTAACCAAACAAAAACTATTAAACGGCAAAGTCTATATGGTGCAAAACCCAAAACTCCCATTTGCCGCACTTCACGGAGACCCTGACCTGCTAGCTGATGGTTGCACGAGATTTGGCCCTACTGCGCTAACTATGCCAAAATTAGAGCGTTACAAAGGCTGTCGTTCAGTGCCTGAGTTTTTCCAATCCCTAAATTTCACGCCAAAGGTCGCAAAGGTATTTTGGAATAATTTTGGCGATAGTGATGTGCGAAATTTCTTAATGCGCAATATCGCTTTTGAAGTGCCGGTTTTGGGCAAAAAACTCTTTATCAAAAACGCCAAAAAAATCATACCTAGCATTAGAGAAGAAGATATTTACTATGCCAAAGGTTTTGGAGGCGTCAGAGCCCAAATCATCGACCAAGACAAGCTTGAATTGCTTCTAGGCGAGGCTAGAATCGACGATAATAACGGCGTGATTTTCAATATGACTCCAAGCCCGGGTGCGACAAGCTGTTTTGGCAACGCAGAGCGCGACGCTATCTCAATCTGCTCGTTTTTGGGCAAAAAATTCGACGCTGAAAAATTCGAAAACGAACTTGTAAAATAATCAAATTTATGCAGAATTTTTCTGCATAAATTTCACTTTTAAATTTCAAATTTCAACACAAAGGAAAATTTAATGAAAAAAGCAAAAATCATAGCCACGCTTGGCCCAGCTAGCGATAACGAAGAGATAATGGAAGCCATGGTTAGGGCTGGGGTCAATGTTTTTAGACTAAATTTTTCGCACAACTCGCACGAATACCACGCGCAAAATGTCGCAAAAATCCGTAGCGTGGAGAAAAAGGTCGGATTTCATATCGGGATTTTACAAGACATCTGCGGCCCTAAAATCCGCATTGGCGAGCTTGAAGCACCGTTTGAATTAAAAGCTGGCGATAGGCTTGATATCTACGCCAAAGAGCAAATCGGCACCCAAATCGCCCCACACCACTACGCTCTTAGCATTAATCAACCCCAAATTTTGCCTATGCTAAAAGCTGGCGAATATGTCTATCTCTACGACGGCATAATCCGCGCTAGGGTTGCTCACAGCGGAAACGATGTCGTCCAAACCGTCATTGAAAACGACGGCACTCTAAGCTCGAAAAAGGGTGTAAATTTCCCAAATACCGTTCTTGGCATAGATGTCATCACGCCAAAAGATAGAGCCGATATGGAATTTGGCGCCACTCTTGGCGTGGATTTTGTGGCAATCAGCTTTGTGCAAAGCGCAAACGACATAATCAAAGCAAAGAAAATTTTGCGCGCCTCTGGCTCGCACGCCCATGTTTTGGCAAAAATAGAAAAATTTGACGCTGTGGAAAATATAGATAGCATTATCGACGAGAGCGACGGAATCATGGTCGCTAGGGGCGATTTGGGTATCGAGGTGCCGTTTTACAAGGTGCCTTCAATCCAAAAATTGATTATCAAAAAAGCTAACGAAGCCGCCAAACCAGTCATCACAGCCACTCAAATGCTTCTTAGCATGACGCGCAACGAAACAGCCACCAGAGCCGAAATCAGCGATGTCGCCAACGCCGTGCTTGACGGCACAGACGCTGTAATGCTAAGCGAAGAGAGCGCAGTAGGCATAAATCCAGTCGCTGTCGTGCGCGCTATGTCGCATACGATACTAGAAGCGCAAGAAATCTACGCTTACAACCGCTTCAAGCACGAAAACCACGATAGCACCGATATCATGGCTGAATCTGCCGTTAGGCTAGCAGGTCAGCTAAACGCGGATAAAATCATCGCCCTAACCTCCTCTGGCAAACTAGCCGTGCAAATGGCGAGATATCGCCCAAATATCGATATCCTAGCCGTTACGCACGATATAAACACAGCGCGCTATCTCACGCTTTGTTGGGGTATAGGCCAAAGCCTAGTTATAGCAGAAGAAGCCAAGCTTCACACGCTCATGGCAAAGGCTATCAAAAGCGGCGTGGATTGTGGTGCGATCAAGCTTGATGGAACATATATCATGACGGCAGGTTATCCAACAGGTGTAAGCGGGACTACAAATCTTATCCGTATGTTGAAGGACGAACAAATATCCTACTACTTACAAGACGCGTAAAACCTAGTAAATTAATAAAATTTGTCGAATTTACTAAAAATTTAAGTAAAATTTAGCTTTATTAGCAAATTTTTGGAGTATAATACGCCCCGTTTTAAAGGAAACGAATATTTTATTAAAAGGAGCAAAGTTATGAAAAAACTAGTTTTCTTAACATTGTTTGGTGTTGCGAGTTGTGCATTCGCTGGTATAGCTGAGGAAATGGACGCAAAATGTGAAGCAGGAGATTATCAAGCTTGCACTGAGCTTGGTATGAAATACTACCGCGGTCAAGATGGTTTGCCACAAGACCACGAGAAAGCTCACTCATATTATGATAAAACTTGTAACCAACACAATTACGCTGAGGCTTGCTACCGCGACGGAATATTTCACTCAGTAGGCGTTGGTGCAGAGCACAACCACGATCGCGCAATGCAATCTTTGAAAATGGCTTGTGATCAAGGTCACGAAAAAGCTTGCAAAATGGCAGAGAGAATCAAAGACGATAATTAATCACTATTTTTACTCTGTTTTTACCACTGCGCCGATAAAATTCGGCGCAAATTATCGAATTTACATAAAATTTAATTAAAATTTAACTCTATTATAACTATTTTAGTGTATAATCACGCGTTCCAAAGGAAACACATATTATTTTTACAAGGAGAAAGTTATGAAAAAACTAGTTTTCTTAGCACTATTTGGTTTTGCGAGTTGCGCATTCGCTGGTATAGCAGAGGAAATGGACGCTAAATGCGAAGCAGGAGATTATCAAGCTTGCACTGAGCTTGGTATGAAATATTTCCGTGGTGAAGACGGCTTACCAAAAGACTATGACAAAGCTCACACATATTATGACAAAACTTGCAATATCGCTAAATGGGCTGAGGCTTGCTACCGCGACGGTATCTTCCACTCAGTTTTAGACGGCAAATGGCATAATCACGATCGTGCAATGCTATCACTATCAATGGCTTGCGAGCAAGGACACCAAAAAGCTTGCTCTATGAAAGAAAGAATTGCTAACGATAAATAATCGTAGTTTTACTTTTATTTCTACTTCGGCGCCGAATTTTTCGGCGCTTTTTTTTATGCCCGAAAATTCTTTGTCATTGTAAGAAGCATTATTTTTGTCATTGCGAGCGAAGCGAATTTGCTTTAATTTGTCATTGCGAGCTTTCGCTACCGCAAATTCCTAAATACTGCCCGATTTTGTCATTGCGAGCGCATTGCGACGAATTGTTATTTTTGTCATTGCGAGCAAAAGCAAAGCGTCAAGACGCTTTGCCGAAGCAATCCAGTAAAATTCTCTCTAAATTTTAATGGATTGCTTCGACCACTGCGTGGTCTCGCAATGACAGATTATGAAAAAATTGCTCGCTATTGTCATTGCGAGGAGCGAAGCGACGAAGCAATCTACGAGTTTAAAATTCCTAACAATAAATTTGCAAAAATACTGACCTTAAATTTTTAATTCGTAGATTGCCACGCTCGTTACACTCGCTCGCAATGACGAATTTTATTTTCGGTGCAGTATTTCAAGGTTGCGCCAGCGTGAAATTTCAAAATTTATGTTTCAGCTCCAAGCTAAGCATATCCGAGATTTTCTCGGCCTCGAAATACTTCGCCTGCGCCTTCATATAAGCGCACATTTGGCGGTCTTTTTCGCAAATGCCATGCTCCAACAAAAACTGCACCGCAAGCGAATTATCCATAAGCGCAGAAAATTTAATAAAGCCTTCAAGCTCCTTTTTATCGAGCTCGTTTATCCCTTTATACTTTAAACTCTCCTCGAAAAACCGCATTTTATCGGCGTGAAATTTTGAAAAATCGTAACTCTGCGCAATGCGCCTAAGATCGCTTGGCGGGGTTTTTAAAAGATAATCAAGCGTGATATTTTGGTCTTTGATAAACTCCGCTTCGCTCGAAGTGATATCAGCGACCACGCCATTTCCTAGCGGTGCGCCATTAGCCAAAAAATACGCAAACGCGTCGAAATTGTCGCACGCACTAGCCATTTTTGCGTCGTTTTCGCTAGGTTTGGCGCCACTACTTACCAGCAAATCTATTAGCGCAAACAGCTCCTCGCTATCAAATTTAGTGGAATTTTCGTCATTTTCCAAACCTGCGCCGATATCGCAACCATAGGAATTTACGATATTTAATGGATTGTCAAATTCGCCCTCGTTATAATTCAAATTTGGGCTGAATTTTAAAATTTCAGTGATTTTGTCGAAATCAAATTTGCCTGTGCGCGAAATTTTGGGATTGTAGATAAAATGAGTGAAAATCCGCTCGCCATACTCGCCAAATTCCTCATTTATGCGCTCAGCATTTGCGCGCGCAAAATCCAAAAGCCCGTCTAGTGCGCTAGAAATTTGCTCGTTTGTAGCGTTTTCGTCGTGGAAAATTTCAAAATTTGGCGCACTATCTGCAAAAACACCATTACTAAAATTTGCGTCCAAATTCGGCGCAGTATCAGGCGCAGTATCCACAGAAATACTCTCGCTTAAATTTTGCGTAAAATTTTGTGATAAATTCTGCGTAAAATTCTGCTCATTTGCGCTAGTAAAGCAAACAAAAACTAGCAAAAAACAAAAAATTCCGCCCATTTGCCCTATTTTCACTGCAACTCCCTTATTGGCTTGTGCATGTAGTAGTGGTCGCAATACTGATTGATGAGCGCGCCGTCTTTGGCGTAAATTTTAAGCTCATATTCGATAAATTTTTCGCCTGTGGGGACATTTTTGTAGGTCATTTTATCGGGTTGTTGCTCTTTCCTAAACTCCGCAAACTCGCTCGGTATCATCTCAAATGAGGCTATATCGTCGATTTCGTAACCCTCTTTTAGCCCAAAATGATAGCCATTGGTATTATATAGCGGGCTATTGCTATATGATCTAGAAGTGAATTTGCGCTCTAAATTTAAAAAAACTATCGCTGTTTCATTGCCTATATTTTCGCAATATTTATTTTTTTTATCTGTATCCGTGAAAAGAAATAAACAAAATTTATCCCCACAAATCGCCTTTTGTTTTTTGTATTCTACTGACCATTTGCTCATATTTGAGGTGCGGATTTTTTGCGCTCCTTGGGCGGTTTTGATCTCATAGACATTTTCATCTACTGGCAAAACCTCGCTATCTCCGTGAAATTTGCCGTATTTTTGGGGTGTGATTTCGGTATTTCTATTTAGTTTAGACGGGAAATCGTAAGTTTCAAGTGGGATTTGCAATCTTGAAATCGCCTCGAAATTTTGCTCGGCACTGCTAGGAAACCACAGCGTCTTGCCCGGGTTTGAGTGCAAATCAAACGAGCCAATGTATTGTCTAGTGATTTTATGCGCCGTTTGCTTGTAAATTTCGTTTGCGCCCTCTTTTAGGGTGATATTCCATGATTTGTGGCTGTGGAATTTCTCCTTTTTTCGCACTTCCTCGCTTGGCGAAAAATCATCTTCTATGTATAAATAATGCTTTTCAGGCATATCTTCGCCCAAAAGATAATCAAACGACAAGCCGTCGTTGTAGCGAAGCCACACGCCATGCTTATCTCGCAAGTAGATATAAGGCACGCTAATGGCATCGGGAAATGCTCCATCAATCGCATTTTCCCAAAATATAGGCTTTGGGGTTAAATCCGCAGGAAAGGGGTTTGCTTGGGTGTTTTCAAACTGGCTTTCGTAATTTGTGTTTATATAATCGCAAGCGTCGCTGGGCTCGCTCGGATCGCACCCAGCTGGCGGCGAAAATAAAGAATTTAAAAAAATATAAATAGCAACGCCAAAAACCAAAAACAAAAAACCAATAATACCAAAAATCCAAAGTAAAAAACTGGTAAATTTCCTAATCATTATTTTTATAGCGAATTTCAACCGATTTTTTGTGCGCTGTGAGCCCCTCAGCCTGCGCTAGTGCCATGCACGCTTCGCCCAGAGCGTCGATTGCGCCCTTATTTAGCGCGATTACCGAGCTTCGTTTGATGAAGTGATAAACCCCAAGCGGCGAGAAAAATCTAGCACTGCCACCTGTCGGCAAAGTATGATTTGGCCCCGCCAAATAATCCCCCATAGCCTCGGGCGTGTAGTGTCCTAAAAAAATCGCGCCTGCGTGCTTAATGCGCGCAAGGTAATCGTAGGCGTTGTCCATGGCGATTTCTAGGTGTTCGACAGCTAGGTCGTTCATCAAATCTATCGCCTCGTCGAAATCTCGCGCGATAATAATCGCACCCTTGTCATCAATGCTCTTTCTAGCGATACTCTCGCGCTCTAATGTAGGCAAAATTTTATAAATTTCATCTTTTACAGCAAGGGCAAATTTCTCATCTGCACTTACCAAAATACTGCTTGCGATCTCGTCGTGCTCGGCTTGGCTTAGCAAATCCACAGCCGTGTGATACGCACTCGCACTAGCATCTGCTAGCACGCCCACTTCGCTAGGACCTGCGATCATATCTATATTTACATCGCCAAAAACTAGCTTTTTAGCCGTGGCGACAAAGATATTTCCAGGGCCTGTGATGACATCGACCTTTTCTATCGTTTCCGTGCCATACGCCATGGCTGCGACTGCGCTCGCACCGCCGACTTTATAGGCTTTTTTGATTCCTAGCACATACATGGCGGCAAGAAGAAGCGAATTTACCACTCCGCCCACAGCAGGGGTGCAGACCGTGATATCAGAGACACCTGCGACGATTGCAGGCACTGCGTTCATCAAAAGCGAGCTAGGATAGGCAGCCTTGCCACCCGGGATATACAGCCCCGCGCGATCTACGGGCGTGATTTTTTGACCCAAAATTTCGCCGTGCGCGCCGAAGTCAATCCAGCTTTTTTCGAGTTGCTTTTCGTGATAGGCATAAATGCGATCATACGCCACTTTAAGGGCGGTTTTTAACTCGTCGCTTAGCTCGTCAAAAGCCTTTTTCATCTCATCTTGCGAAATCGCCAAATTTCCCTTAACTTCCCATTTGTCAAATTTGGCTATTTGCTCGTTTAGCGCCTCATCGCCACGCGCCTTGATATCATCGATGATACCGCTTACGATCGGCATTACCTTTTGCATATCCATATTGCCACGATTTACCAGAGCCTCGAATTCTTGCGCAAAATTGCTATCTGTGCTTTTTAAAATTTTCATATTTAATCCTAAAATTTTGATTGTAAAAATTTGGAGTTTATAGCATAATTTGGTTTTGAATTTAATAAATTTGGGAATTTAATGTCATTGCGAGATTTCCGCTACCGCAAGTTTGAAATACTGCCCCGATTTTGTCATTGCGAGCTTTCACAGAAAGCGAAGCAAAATGAGCGTAGCGACCCGAGCGAAGCGAAGGGGCATTTGGACGAGCCGTAGGCGAAGTCAATCTACGAATTTAAAATTCTTTGCGGTAAATTTGCAAAAATACTGACCTTAAATTTTAAAGTCGTAGATTGCCACGAAACGGCTTGCGCCGTTTCTCGCAATGACAGATTAAACAAATTTGTAAATTTAGTGTTTTGCAATGACTTGCTTCGTGGCGTTGATTTTTTTATCAGCCCACAAAACGACATCTTTTATGACTAATTTTTGAATTGCTTTTATAAAATTTTCCATAAATTCAAAGTCTAGTTCGCCGTTTTCGTTTATAGGGAGTTTGATTTTTTCAAATTTTACTTTATTCCAACTTGCTTTATTTTCATACGAAAATTTATGCTTTATTGATTTTTCTATTGATTTAGCTAAATACAATAAATTTTCTTTTGTTACATAAGCAAAATTTGGTTTTATTAAATAAGCGTTATATAAAACACCAGTTTTTTGCGGTTGAGCATATACATTGCCTGTTGATACTGCTCCGTCATTTACTATATCAAGTGTCATTTCTGCCGATTGAAAATCTTGTTCTCTACCAAAATACATAACGCCATTATTTCCGTCTTTTGCATTAACTAACGGCAAATTAAATTCTTGCGTTTGTGTTTTAGAAATATCTTTTTCTTTTTCAAATTTCCTTTTTAAGAATTTTAACTCTAATTTCTCAAACAATTCACCGATTTTAAATTCGGCGAATTTAAGCGGCGTGGCGGAATTTACTCTCTCTCTCTCTCTCTCTCTCTCTCTCGTAGTTTGCAAAAATATCAAGTGCGGTTTGTTCGGTGGTGGTGAGTTTGTAGTCTTTTAAACCAGTCGCCGCTAAATACGCTTCCAGCTCCGCAACACGCTCCGCTTCCAGCTCCGCTATAAATTTTTCAATAAAATCAAAAGCAATCTCGCCGTTTATAAATGGCAAATTTATCTCTAAATTTTGAATTTTATTCCAACTTGCCATATCTGAATACGAATAAATTTGTGGCAAGAAAAATAGCTTTGAAACAAAATATAATCCGAGTTTTGGATTTAAATTTCCTTTTGTAAATTTCAAAGAAAAAACTCTTGCGTGAGTTACCATTTTGTATTCATAAGGGCGAAAATAAGCATTTCCAAACATATCAATAGTAATTGTGTTTGCGTCAAAAATTTTAGCTTTTATATCGGTTTTTCCAATAATTCCTAAATTTTGTTCGCCCGAGCTTACGACATAATGACCTTTGCCGTTAATATGAGTTTTTTGAATATCAAAATCTCCGTTTGAGCTTTCAAATAATTCATTAAGCTTAAATTCCCTAAATTCCCCGCCGTTAGCTTTAAATTCATTTTCTAATCTTTGTAAATTTGAAAAATTTATGCTACGGGGAGTTTCCTTTGAAAGAATTTGGCTTACTTCCCAAGCTAGATAATCGCTCACGGTCTTTTTAAAATCGCCTAAATTTGGCATTGTGTCGATTTTTTTGTGTTGGGCGTAAGTCCAGTCTTTGCCGTCAAGGCTAATGGTATCTTCGATAACGCAATCATTAAAATAGTTTGTGGATTTTTTGCGATTTAGCACAATATCGACAATCTCTTTGTAGCGACCTTTGGCATCATCGCTGTCGCGTAAATTTACATTTAAGCCACTTTTTTTGCGATTTTGTCTGATATATCCGTCATTTGAAAAATCGATAAATTTGACTAATTTCGTCTCATCGTGTGGAGTGCCTACGCTAAATACATAAACGGCAGTTTGAACTCCTGCTTTGCCACAGAAAATATCGCTCATTTTTATGCTTGCAAGAAGTGTTGAGTGTTTTAAAATTTCAGCCGTGTATGGTAAGCCCTGTCCTGCTCCTGCGTTTTCTTGGATTAGGACGGCTGCTTTGCCGTTTTTCATCTTTTTAAGGGCTTTTTCGACAAAGACAAAACCTTTGCCGTCAGCTGAATACGGCGGATTTAGCAAAAATACATTTGCAGGGAAAGGGGTGTTTTCGTCTTGGTAATTTCCGTCAAATTTATTTTTATCAAGGCTGTTTGCGTTTATGATATTTGAGCTTCCGTCGCCCATTAAAATCATATTTAAAATCGCAAGTAGGCAAATGTCCGGGCGAAGCTCGACACCTAAGAGTTGCTTTTGTTTGATATGAAAAAGCTTATCTTTAAGCTCTGTGTCGGATTTTATGCTCTTTTTTGCATCTTCTAGCATAAGTTTCATCGCAGAAATCAAAAATCCACCACTTCCTAATGCGTAGTCCCAAACAAAGCTGTCTTTATTGACTTCACAAAGTCTAGCCATAAGCTCGGTTACATAGCGTGGAGTTAGCACGACATCGTTTTTCTCGCCGTCAGGCACATCGACATAGCGATTTAGGACATTGAAAAGCTGACCCGTGAAATCTAAATGGTAGCGATTGTTTTTAAGATATGGCATTACATTGTCAAGGACGATTTTATAGATATTTTTTAGCTTACTTTCGCCGTTTTCACTCTGCCATAAATTCGTGTGGATAAAAACCTTTTCAAGTTCGTTTAAAATCATATCTTTTTTCGGTTTTGATAAATTTTTGGCGTCTAAAAAGTCGGCGATTTTGTTTAATATTTTTTTGCCGTCGTTTGAATTTGAAGTGTTTTCGCCGTTTAGTTCATCGGAATTTAAAGGTTTTACAATGTTAGAAAATCCAAGTGCAGCCATAATCATACCGACTACAATCTCAACCCTGTGCTGAACTGCAACGCCGTAAGTGTGGTGAATAGTTTCGTTTAAATTTTTAAGTCTGACTTCTATGGCGTTTTCTATCTCTTTTGATTTTGCTTCGATTTGCTCGGCTGAAAGTTTGCAGTTTTCGATGATTTCATCTAAATTTTCGCTTTTTAGAAAACTTAGGTCGCTAAAATCGCCTAATTTTTGATAAATTTGTGGATTTGTTACGAAATAAACGGCATATTCGATTTTTGTATCTTTTGTAGGTGTGTCATATCCGTTTATACCGATAGCCAAACACTCACTAAAATCAGAATAAAATGTAACGGCATCGGCGTAGTGAATAGCTCCGTTTAGAGCGTATTTTTTGATATTTGCATAGTTTGGTTTTTTGTCTTTTGTGAAATTGTCAATTTCGCCGTTTGTGGTAAATTTGGCTAGGTCGCCTTTGCTTCCTTTGACTTCAATCATCACGGGCAGTTGCTTTAACTCTTTTGTCTCAATAAAAAGTTTAATATCAGGCAAATTTTTACCTTCACCACCACTTTTGCTTGGAGCTTTATTTAAGGCTTCATCAATGCCTTTGTTGATTATTTCGGTTTTCGCATAATGTTTGATTTTGAGTTTATCTAGTTGTTGTTTTATAAGATATTCTACTTTTTCTTCTATGCTTGGCATTTTTTAATCCTTAAATTTGCAAATTTGAACTTTGGATTTTAGCTAAATGTTTATAAAAAGGCTTTTAAAGGCGATTTACAAAATTTTAAATTTATACTCATATCTTTGCAGTTGCGAGATATTGCCGAGCACTCCGCCTTGGTGGATATATAGGACTTCGTTTGCGAATTTTTCGCGGTTAGCTAAAAGCGTGAGAAGTCCCACAGGGTCATAAATGAGATCAAATTCTATGCCGGTTTGCGCACGGGCTTTTTGCCAAATTTCATAAAGTTCGGCGTAGGGTTTGCCAAAGTGAAATTTGCGTGGCGGGGGCAAAATTTGCACGCCCGAGCGCGGATCTAGGGCTAGTATTTGCTCTCTCAGATACGAGCAATCGCCCACGCAAGGCGTGGTAAAGGTGCGAAAACGGCTGTGTTTGGCTAGATACGCCGCGCTCGTGCCAGTGCCACTTGGCAAAAAAATGTCAAATTCTCGCCCATTTTCGCGCGCATATTCCTCGATAAATTTAGCCTGCGCGATAAATCCAGCCTCAGCTTCGCCCTGCGCAACCCCCTCTTCGATAAAAATCGTGCTCTCATCGCAAAGGCTAAGCGCGAATTCACGGCGATTTTGCGCCACGAAAATCTCCATGCCATTTTCTAGTGCGGCGGCGAAATTCCCACACGGGCGCGCGCTTAAATTTTCGCTTAAATGCGAGATGACAAACTGAAATTTTAGCCCTTTTATGCGGGCAAAAACGCTTTCGTTATACATGGCGTTTGATTGCGAGCTACCAAAGCTTACAATCTTTGAAATGCCCTGCAAATCGGCACCCAGCAGGGATTGAAGCTTCCTTGCTTTATTGCCGTTAAAAATCCCAATCAAATCATCACGCAAAATTGCAAAGCTAAAATTTTCGATTTTTATCTTTTGGATTTTTGGGGGTTGTAGCGAAATTTCGCCTGTTTTTTGCACCTTGTCTACTTCGCGCAAATGAGCTTCAAACTCAGGCGAGATTATAGCACGCTGCGAGAGCTCGCGCGAGTATTGCGCCCCGCCAAAGCTATCTTGTCGCATTTGCGTCAAATTCCAAAAATTTGCGGATCTCTTCCATGGCCTCTTTGTTGCTAAGCGTAAATTTGATTTCGATTCTACGGCTCGCGTCTTTGTCCTCGGCGCCGTCAGTTAGCACAGGCTGAGAATAACTGCGCCCGCTTGCGATTAGGTATTTTTGCAATCTCTCGTCTTTGTTCCACTCGTTTATGAAATTCATGACCGCCAATGCGCGCTCTTGCGAAAGGGCTAGGTTGTATAAATACCCGCCGTCGCTGTCTGTGTGGCCCTCGATGATGATTTGATCTAGGCTATTTCTGATTTCATCATTATCCATAAGTGCGCTAAAATACCCTTCTAGCGCGGTTTTAAAGCTCTCTTTGCTACCCTCTTTAAGCTCGCTTGAACCCTTGTCGAAAAGCACGGACGAATTTAGCGTCATCGCCCCGCTCTCGCTATCTATGCGGATTTTGCCGCCTAATCTCTCTTTAAGCTCGGCGATTAGTTTGACCTTTTGACCGGTTAGGTTGCGAATTCGGTTTTTGGTGACATTTAAATCGTGCAAAATTTTGTTGAAATCGCTCTCTTTTTGGGTTAGCTGATCGAGCAAAAACGCGATTTTTATCTCTTTTTCGGTAGCTTCGGTGCGTGAGTTTTTCAAAAGTTCGCTAATGTCGAAATTCTCTTTTTTGAGTTTTTCTGCCATGGCGCTTAAATCTTCGATTTGGATAAAATAGATCGAATTTTGCTTGCGAAGGTCGGTGTTTTCGACATTTAGCTTTTCAAGCTGTTCGGAAAAAATCTTATTTAAAGCCTCTAATTCGGCTGATTTTTTCTGCGAGGATTGAAGTGCGACCATAGTCTTTTCGTGCTCGCTAGTTTGGGCTTTGAGGTCGTCTTGCACCAAATAGTATTTGACGATAATCCCGCCGATTAGTAAAATAAAGACAAACAAAAGCCCCGCCATTAAATCAGCGTAAGCTATCCAAAAGGTCTCTTTTTCGCTGGTTTTACTCTTCATTTTGGTTTTCTTTTTCGTCTATGCTTTGAAGCGTTTTGCGTAGCTCGTCGATGATACCCTCTGAGCTTGTGTTTTTGCCTAGGCTAGAATCAAAAAGCGATTTGATTTCGTCATTTAGCTCTTTAAAACTTGCTTTAAAGCTCTCTCTTGCGTTAATTTGCTCGCTTAGCATATTTTCATTTAGGGATTTGATCTGCAAGGTAAAATTTACGATTGCCTGATTTAGGGCGTCTGCGCTGGTTTGCAGATTTGCGCTTTTTTGCTCAGATGATTTTGAAAAGCTCAAATATCCTGCTGAAATGCCGTTTTGAATCTCGACCATGTTGCTCGTAACGGCCTTTAAAGACGATAAAATTTGGTCGAAATTTTTGCTGATTTCGCCGTGAGTTAGGTTGGCATTTAGTATCATTTCATTAGCCCTTTCTAATTCGCTAGTAGTTAGCGCAAGGGCGCGCTGCTCGGCGTCAATTATGCCTTGAAGTGTTTGCATTTTTTCATCGATTGCGACATTTAGGCTATCGCTAAGGGTATTTGAAGCCATAGCCATGAAGGAGCGCGAAACCTCGGCGTTGCGATCAAGTATCTCGCTAAGGTAGCTTTGCGTGATTTCCTCTTTGCTCCAAAAAAAGTTTTTTGTGGCGTTTTTGTATTTTAAAAGCAATCTTTCGAATTTGCTAATTCCCTTTTTTTCGAAATAAATCCACCAAAGCGCCAGAAAAATACCATAAATCGACACATAAAACGCCGTGCCAACGCCACCTAGAAGCCCAGCAATCTCGGTCTCTAAATTTGCGATATTTGATGATGAGAAATTTGGCATAGAAATCGCAATGCTAATAAATGTGCCCAAAATGCCCAGCATTGGGAAAACACCCACCGCGACGGAGGCGTAGTTGTCATTGCGAAGCGAGTGCGAGTATTCATCTACGAAATTTTCAAATTTAGCGTCGGACTTTTTCTTAGCGCCTATGCTAAGGAGATTTTCGACGATGTAGTTTTTAAGCTGAATTTTGAAATTTTCGATACTATTTTGAAATTTCAAACAGCCAAATTCAGCATTATGCCTAGCCAAAAATAGCGCAATGATGAGCAAAAAGCCCATCATTACGATCGAGTGGAGCTCGACTTTGAAGTTGATTACCTTCAAAAATCCTAGCAAAAATATGGCGAAAATCGCCACAGGAACAAACACGATTTTCAGATAAACGCCCAGTAGTGAGCGCTCTGGATTTTCTGGAAGCGTTAAATCTAAAATTTCTGTTGTTTTTTCCATGAAATTTGCCTTAGTTTTTGTTTATACAATTTAAATTTTCAAATGCGACAAGCAATCTTTTTACCATACTTTCCTCGCCACATCTTAGCCATTTGCGAGGGTCGTAGTATTTTTTGTTTGGTTTATCTTCGCCTTCTGGGTTGCCGATTTGACCTTGCAAATATGCTCTATTTTTGAGCTCATACTCTCTCACGCCGTCCCAAAACGCCCACTGCGTATCGGTGTCGATATTCATCTTGACTACGCCATAGCTTACAGCGTCTTTGATATCTTTGATCTCACTACCGCTACCGCCGTGGAATACGAAATTTACAGGTTTGGCGTCATTTAAGCCAAATTTTTCTTGCACGAATTTTTGTGAATTTCGTAGAATTTCAGGGCGAAGCACGACATTTCCCGGTTTATACACGCCATGCACATTGCCAAAGCTCGCTGCAATCGAGAAATTATCGCTGATTTTTTTAAGTCTTTCATACGCAAGCGCGACATCTTCTGGTTGCGTGTATAAAAGCGCGTTATCCACGCTTGTATTATCCACGCCATCTTCCTCGCCACCTGTTACGCCAAGCTCGATTTCTAGGCTAATTCCTAGCTCGCTCATCTTTTTAAGATAGCTTTCGCAAGTACTTAAATTTTCTTCCAAACTCTCTTCGCTAAGATCTAGCATGTGAGAGCTAAATAGTGGCACGCCGTGCGCTTTTTTATACCCTGCGCTTGCCTCTAATAATCCGTCAATCCAAGGAAGCAGTTTGCGCGCTGCGTGATCAGTGTGTAAAATCACAGGCACACCATAATACCTAGCTAGCAAATGCACCTGCAAAGCACCTGCGACTGCGCCCATAATTGCGCCGTTTTCGCACTCTTTGCCCGCATAATAACTCGCTCCGCCATTGCTAAATTGGATAATCACAGGAGAGTTTGCCTTTTTGGCGCTCTCTAATACAGCATTTACAGAGTGGCTTCCTACGACATTTACAGCAGGGATTGCAAAACCCTCGCTCTGCGCGTATTTGTAGAGCTTGCTAACATCATCACCAAATAATACACCAGCTTTAACTACATCTAAAACACCCATTTTGCACCCCTTTTTTAAGATTATTTGTATTCGATTTTTGCTTTTTTAAGCAGATCTTGCGCCAATTTTTCTGAATTTGCGGCTGCTTTTTCTTGGCGGATTGAGCCTTCGATTAGAGGTTTTACCTCGCTAACTGGGACTTGGCGTTTTGCAATTTGATCCTCTTTTAAGATTACATGGTAGCCAAATTCTGTCTTAACAGGAGTTTTTGAAATTTCACCTTTTTTTAGCGCAAACGCAGCGTCTGCGAAAGGTTTAACCATAGCGCCCTCTTTTGGAAACGCTGGTAGTGCGCCACCTGATTGTTTTGCGGCTGGCTCGATTGATTTGGCTTTTGCGATTTCGCTAAATTTAGTGATTAGTGCGCCACCATTTAGCCCTTTTAGCTCATCAATCACAGCCTTTGCCTCGGCGTCTGTTTTGACCAAAATATGGCGAACTTGGGCAAGTTCTGGATTTACAAATTTGGCTTTATTTTTGTTGTAAAAGTCTTGAACCTCTTTGTCGCTGATTTTGATTTTTTTGGCCTCTTTTGATTGCCATACGCGCACAGCTAGGTTGTCTTTTTGGAACTCTAACTCTTTTTTATAAACTTCGTCGTTCATAACGCCTGCTTTTTTAGCTTGTTCTACGACAAGTTTTCTAGCGATAACGCGGTTTAAGATATCTTTTTTGGTATTTGCTGGCAGTGAAGCGAATTGTTGTGGAGCTATGCCTTGGGCTACTAGAAATGGAATAACATCATTTTCTGTGATGTTTTTGCCATTAGCAGTCGCTAAAACTGTCGCATTTAGGCCCATGGCCACAGCCAAACTAAGTGCTGAAAAAACTAATTTATTCATTTAAATTCCTTTGTAAAAAAAATCGCAAGATTATAGCCAAAGCTGGTTAATGATTAAAATTTTGCCCGCCTTAGGATACGCATTTTCGCGTATCTATGAGCGGGTCAGTGTAATTGAAGTGAAATTTATTTTACTTCTACCTTCGCGCTTTTGCGAAGTTCTTGTAGTTTTTGCTCTAATACAGCGCCTGCTTGTTGGCCTTTGATTAAATTTTCGATGAAAGGCTTGGCTTCGTCTTGGCTAAGCTGTTTTTGAAGTTTGGCGTCTTCTTTGAGCACGATATGATAGCCTAAATCAGTTTTGATAGGGGTTTGCGTGATAGCGCCTCTTTTAAGCTTGCTTGAAGCGTCCCAAAACGCTTTTGGCATCATTTCTTGGGTAACCCATGCAAGATGACCTTTGGTTTGTTTGGCCTCAGGCACGATTGATTTAGCTACTGCAAGTTCTTCAAATTTTGCCACCAAAGCGTCGGCTTTTGTGTTTTTTAGCTCTTTGATAATCGCGTCAGCTTCGGCCTTTTTCTCCACTGTGATATTAGATAGCAACAAAGCGGCTGGTTCGACGAAAGCAGATTTGTTTTCGTTGTAAAATTTAGCAATATCAGCGTCGCTTACTTTGATTTGCTTTGATAGTTGGTGTTGATACATTTCGATAGCGATTCTATCTTGCGCTGCTTTTAGGGCGTCTTTGTATTCTTGTAGATTTGTAACGCCACTTTTTTTAGCCTCAGCGGCTAAAATTTCAATATCAATCGCTCTTGCAAGCACCATTTGTTTTTCTTGATTGCTAAGCGTGGCTGGATTTTTGCCAAGTGCTGCTATGTGCGGGGCGACCTCGGCCTCTGTGATTGGCGCGCCATTTACTGTGGCGAAAACTGTCGCATTTAGGCTCGCTGCCGCTGCTAAACTTAGGGCTGAAAATAGTAATTTTTTCATTAAAATTCCTTGTAAAAAAATGCGAGATTATAGCCAAAAAGCTGTTAATAATCAAAATTTTTGTGTAAAATAGGGGCATGAGAACGAAAAAAGATATTTTAGAAATCAAAAATTTATTGTTATCGCATTTTGGTGAGCCGACAACCGAGCTTAAATTTAGGAATTTATACGAGTTAATCGTCTGCGTTATGCTTAGCGCGCAATGCACCGATAAACGAGTAAATTTAATCACACCTGCGCTATTTAGGGAGTTTCCTGACATACACTCGCTCGCAAATGCAAATTTGGGCGCAGTTAAAATGCTGATAAATTCGTGCAGTTTTTTTAACAACAAAGCGCAAAATTTAATCAAAATGGCAAAGTCTGTGGTGGAAAATTTCGGCGGCGAAATCCCGCTAAATGAAAAGGATTTAATTAGCCTTGCAGGGGTCGGGCAAAAGACAGCCCATGTCGTGCTAATCGAGCATTGCGGGGCAAATTTTATCGCCGTGGATACACATGTTTTTCGCGTTTCGCACAGGCTTGGGCTAAGTAGCGCAAAAACACCGGAACTTACCGAAAACGACCTTACAAAGGCATTTGTAAGCGATTTAAACTATCTGCACCAAGCTTTGGTGCTATTTGGACGATACACCTGTAAAGCTGTAAAACCTAGGTGCGCAGAGTGTTTTTTAAATCATCTTTGCAAGAGTAAGGATAAAATTTCATAAATTTATCCTACATTTTTAATGATTTCTCGCACGGCATTTAGAATTTTTTCGACCGATTTTAGCTCGACTTTTTCATGCGTGCTGTGTGGCGAAGTGATATTTGGACCAATCGAAGCTGCCTGTATAGCGCTATCTTTTGTGATAAAAACGCCACACTCTAACCCGGCATGAACGGCTCCCAGCCTAGCAGTTGGCACAAATTTTTGCAAATTTTTTAAGATAAATTCGCTAAATTCGCTAATTTGCGGTTGCCAAGGCTGGCTAGTTTCGCCAAAAACGCATTTCAAGCCAAAATTCTCAGCCGACATTTTGGTTTGGTATTTCACACCTTTTAAACCCTTTTCGCTCATCGATCTAGCGTAAAACAAAAGTTCAAATTTGCCGTTTTTTTCACCAGCCAAAGATAAATTTATGCTAGTTTGTGGCAAGCCTAAATCATCGTTAAAATCCCTAACGCCTTGCTTAAATTCGCAAATGAGATTTAAAATATTGTCCGAATTTTCATAAATTTCGCACTCTTTAAATCCAAAAAATTTATGTTTTATGAAATTTGGAAAATTTGAAATTTCATTTTTAAAAATTGCAGTCGCACTAGCTTTTGCAGGAATCGAATTTGCCCTTTCGCCGCCGTTAAATTCGGCGATTTTACCGCTATTTTTAGCGATAAATTCGGCTAAAAATTTAATAGCGTTTGGCAAATTTTTATGAATTTCCACACCACTATGACCGCCCGGGAAATCATCGATAAAAATCTCATAGCAAAAGCCACTTGTCTTCTCGCGCGCGCTGTCGCAAAGAGCGCGAATTTCGGCACTTCCTGCGCACCCGATTATGACTTCGTTTTCATCTTCGCTGTCTAAATTTAGCATTTTTTTGCTTTTTATCGTGCCCTCAAATTCTCTAACGCCCCAGAGCCCCACTTCTTCGTTGTTAGTAAAAACTGCCTCAAAATCGCTAAATTCGCTCATCATCGCCATTATAATTGCTACACCGATTCCATTATCAGCCCCAAGCGATGAGTTTTTCGCGCTTAAAAATCCGTCTTGCTCCACTAGCTCGATTTGCGGCGCAAGTCCCACGCCAACCATATCATAGTGCGCTTGCAGGCAAATTTTTGGCTCACCTTTGAGGGCATAAATATTTCCGGCACTATCAACTTCCACGCTAAATTCGTGCTTTTTTGCAAATTCCACTAAAAAATCTCGCAATTTTTCCGTTTCATAGCTAAGGTGCGGAATTTCGCAAATTTGCCTAAAATAACTCATAACTTTTTGCATTTTTCGCCTTATTTTCGCTTATCACTTACGATTTTGCCTTCGTAAGTGGTCTTTGCGATAGCTTCAAGCATTGCCTTTGTGTCGGCATCATCGCGCGCTAGCACGCTGGCTGTTTTAGTTGCTAACTCCACGCGCGCGCTGATTACGCCATCGCACTCACTTAGGGCCTTTCGCACCATTTGCGTGCAGAGCGGGCAGTGTATTTTCTCTACATAAATTTCAATCTCTCTATCGGCGAAAAGCGCGCTAACAAGGGCAAATAATAGTAAAATTTTACGCATAAATTTCCTTATTTTTGTTTAATACTTAAAATTTTGGCTTTTTCGTATTTTGCGTTTTTCAAAGCCTCGATCATAGCGTTCGTATCGGCGCTATCCTCAGCGATGACGACCGCCTTTTTCTCGCCCTCTTTGGCCTCGACGCTGATTACCCCCTCGCATTTTTGCAAGGCAAATTTAATCGAAGTTGCGCATAGGTTGCAATGGATTTTTCCGACTTGGATTTCGATTTCGCGCTGTGCAAAAAGCGCGCCACAAACGAGTGATAAAACTAAAATTTTACGCATAAAATCTCCCTAAAATTTCAGGATAAAATAGAAGTAAAAATATCAAAATTCCGCTTAAAATGTAAATAAAATACCATTTTTTGCGACCTGCGCCGATGACGCATGAGTTTTTACGAAATAGCACAAAATATAGACTCACAATGTAAAAAACAATGGAAAACGCCGTAAAAATGGGGCGAAATTTCGCCAGCTCGTCCGCAAAGGAAAGTGCCGAAAAACTCACCCCAAAAAGCAAAAATAAAAGCGCTGGCAAACAGCACAAAGTCGCCATAAATGCGCTTATAATCGCTAGAACGATAAATTTTAGCTTACTCAAATTTCGCGACTTTTGTAATCGTAGCTAAATTCTTTCGGGTCGTAATAATTTAGCGTTTGTCCGTCTGTTTCGCCATAAACATAGCCGAAATTATTTATCGGAAATTGCGCTGGGCGCGGACTTAGCGTAAAATCTCTGCCGTAATTAAACCCTATCCAGCACATCTCCCAGTTGCCAAAGAGATATTCGCGGATTTGCGCGATTTTTTGGTCGTCGTTTGTGAGTTTTTCGCCTAGGCGGACTTTGGTGACATCGGCAGGATCTACTGGAATCCAGCCGTATCCTTTGAGATAAAACTCAGCGCGACAGTGTTGTCCGCCTGAAATATGGCTAAATCCGTCATCTTTGGGTGCTGCGCCCATTTGAGATGAGAAGCGCGACGCGCCCACACGAATACCAAACATTTCGCGCGCAGGTATCCCAGCAGCCCTCGCCAAAGCCACAAAAACCGAGTTTATGTCGGTGCATTTGCCACTTAATTTACCGCTACTAAGTATTTGCTTCACATCGCCTAGTCCGCACCCAAGCACGCTGTTATCGCGCTCCATGGTGTTTGCCACCCAGGTGTAAATCGCCCTAGCCTTTTCTAAATCGCCTTTGATATTTCCTACGATTTCATCTGATTTTTGTTTAACCACGCCGTCGATTTGAATTTGCGTAGTTGGTTGCAAAAATTTAGCGATTTCGGGGGCTAATTTTTCGTTTTCGTTGAAATTTACCTTCGAAAAATCGGTATTTCGCTCGGTGGTTTGCACATCGAAACTGATATCAAGTATCGGAGTTTCGCTTCCGCTAAATTTCGCATAATATGTCGGAATTTCGCCCTCAGTGATAAATTTCTCCACTGCGTTTGAGCCAACCTTATAGTGCGAAATGACCTGCTGAAAATCGCTTGGAAGCACGAGCGGGACCCAGACCCTGCTCTCTTTGCCGACCTCTTTGATAGCGTGTTTTAAACTAACGCTAAATTTGCGCGTTTTTTGCTCAGCTTCTTTGGCGCTTGTATCAGCTAAAACCACGCTAGGAGCGAAGCTAGCGACACCTAAAATACTACTAAATTTAAAAAAATCTCGTCTTTTCATTTGAAAAAATTCCTGAATAATCTAACCAAACTTGGCTCTAAAAGACAGAGATTTTATCTTTTTAACGCTTTAAAATTGCTTTTTTAAATTTGCTTTGATAAAATGGCGCAAAATTTATGAAATTTAGGGTAAAAAATGGATTTAACTACCATAAAAAACGAAATGTTAAAAAAACTAGAAAACGCTCAAAACGCCGAAATTTTAGGTGCGATTAAGGCACTGCCAAAATTTGATTGCAAGGTGAGTTTTGGCGATGCTATAAGTGCGAAATTTGACGCAAACGAAGAGCAAATGGAGCAAATCAAGCAAATCGCACTATCGCTAAAACCTTGGCGCAAGGGGCCTTTCGCGCTAAATGAGCTTTTTATCGACAGCGAGTGGCAAAGCTTCATCAAATTTAACCTTTTAAGGGGGTATATTGATTTGGCGGGCAAAAATGTCGCAGATGTGGGCTGTAATAATGGATACTATATGTATCGTATGCTAGGCCTTGGCGCGCATAGCGTTACAGGCTTTGATCCTAGCGCGCTATTTTATCTGCAATTTTTGTTTTTACAGCATTTTATGCGAGCGCAGGCGATTTTCGAGCCGCTTGGCGTGGAGCATTTGCCGTTTTATGGGGCGAAATTTGACACGATTTTCTGCCTTGGCGTGATTTATCATCGCTCAGATCCTATCTCTATGCTAAAACAGCTCAAATCCGCGCTAAATAGCGGTGGCGAGGTGATTTTAGATACGATGTATATAGATATGGACGGAGATTTTGCCCTTACGCCAAAGGGCGGGTATTCTAAGATCTCAAATATCTACTTCGTGCCCACTATCGGCGCACTTAGTAACTGGTGCGAAAGGGCGAAATTTAAGAATTTTGAAATTTTAGAAACCAAACAAACTGATTTTAACGAACAGCGAAAAACTGAGTGGATTGACGGCCAGAGCTTGGAAAATTTCCTAGATCCAAAAAACCCAAATCTCACTATCGAAGGTTACCCTGCCCCGAAACGAGTCTATGTCAAAATCAGCCTGTAAATACGCAAAATTTTACAAATAATTTTGTGTATTTTGTCAAATTTGGCAAAATACACAAATAAATCATAAATTTTAATCAAATTTTTCTCTCTTTTTTAAAGCTTAATTTTAGTTTAATATTGGTAGAATTAAAAGTTTAGTTTATAATTTACAAAGGTTTTCTATGAACGCTCAAAATTTAATTCCATATTTGACCGATTTTTTGGCCACAGAACTTGAAAAAACAGGAGCAGACGCTTTCGTAGTCGGAGTCAGCGGAGGACTTGATAGTGCCGTAGTATCGGCGTTATGCGCCCTAACAGAGATCCCAACTCGCGCCCTAATCATGCCTATGCCTAGCTCAAATTTAGCAAATTTAGGCGATGCGATTGAGCATTGCGATATGTTTGGTATAGACTACGAAATCCAAGAAATCGCCCCATTTATGGAGGCTTTCGCTTCGCTTGATACTGGCGCAGACAAGCTAAGAACTGGAAATTTTGCAACAAGAGTTCGCATGGGATTATTATATGATTACAGCGCGAAACACCGCGCAGTCGTAGTCGGAACAACAAATTTGAGCGAAAGAATGCTAGGATACAGCACGATTTATGGTGATTTAGCGTGTGCCTTTAACCCAATCGGCGAAATTTTAAAGACAAAAGTAAGCAAGCTTGCCGAAGCGCTTACTATCAATGAAAACATAATCGCAAAAACTCCAAGCGCAGATTTATGGGAAAATCAAAGCGACGAAAGAGAGCTTGGATATAGCTATGATATCCTAGATAGCGTGCTTAGAGACATCTTCTCTCGCCCTGAACTTCGCGAAAAAATTAGAGGCGGCAAAGAAATCACAAAAGATGATTTAGCATACTTGCTTGATTCGAATCACAACGCTGATTTATGCAAATTTATCACAAATAGAATGATAAAAAATAGCTTTAAATTACGCATGCCAAATGTAGCACAAGTAGATCCTAATGCTTAGGATTTCACATGAGGCAAATACCTTTTTTTAAAGCGCAGGTTGATGATAAAGAAGAATCGCTTATACTAAATGCCCTTCACAATCCACAAATAAAATACTCAGAAATTTTTGAAAACAAAATTTGTGAGTATTTTGGTGTGAATTACGCAATCTCCACTACTAGTGGCACTACTGCGCTTCATCTTGCGCTTTGCACACTTGGTGTCAAGCGCGGAGATAGAATTTTATGCTCGGTCAATTCATTTCCGCATGTAGCGGCGGTTATTAGGCATTTTGATGCTGAGCCGATATTTGTAGATATCGATACAAACACCTTTAATATCACCCCTGAAAGCTTTTCAAAAGCTATCGAGCTAAACAGACACAAAAAGCTAAAATGCGCCTTTATCTCGCACACAGCCGGGCTCGTAACCGATATGGACGAGATTTACGAAATCGCCAAAAAAGAAAATATCACTATCATAGATGACGCTTCTAGGGCCACAGGTGCTACATACAAGGGCAAAAAAATCGGCTCGTTTGAAAACTCGCTGTTTTCGTGCTTTCAGATAAATCCACAAGCCCAAGACGCAATCTCTACGGCTGGATTTTTCGTCACAAATAACGAAGGTTTGGCAAATTCTGCCAAAATTTTGCGCAATAACGGAATCGTGGGCGAAGCGTTTTATAAAGACGGAAATTTAGGCTTTACTTACAATGTAGATCGTATCGGTCAAAAATACGATTTAAACTCGATAAATGCGGCATTTGCACTATCGCAACTAGAAAAAACAGATAGTTTTATCAAGCGTCGCCAAAATATCGCAAAAATGTTTAGGAAATCCTTGGAAAATTGCCCTCATATCGAGCTTCCTACCGATAGCGCGGAGCACATTTATACACAATTTATCATAAAAATCGACAAAAACCGCGATGATTTCGCGCGCGAAATGATTTCTAGGGGCATTGATGTGGGGCTTCACTATGTGCCACTGCACCTGCTAAGCTACTACAAATCCAAGTATAATTACAAAGTCAATGACTTCCCAAATGCGCTAAAAAATTATCAACAAATTTTATCTTTGCCGATTTATGCCTCGCTTAGCGATGACGATGTGGCGTATATCTGCGAAAAAATTATAGAAATTGCGAGAAGCCGTGTTTAAAATTTGGCTCGAAAAAAATTTATACGATCCGGGCGTTATTTGGCTTATAATTTCATTTTTTTTGCTTCCACTCTCAATCATTTTTGGCTTTATTCAGATGATTAGGCGCGCTATAACTAAACCCAAAGATTATGGCATAGCAGTAGTAAGCGTGGGAAATCTAACCCTTGGCGGAAGTGGTAAAACTCCGCTTGTGGGGGCGATTTTTACAGAATTTAGCCCTGAAATTCCTACCTGCATAATACTGCGCGGATACGGCCGCAAAAGCCACGGACTACAATATGTGGCGAAAAATGGCGAAATTTTATGCGACATAAAAACCAGTGGCGATGAAGCCATGCTCTATGCCAAAACCCTAAAAAACGCAAGCGTTCTTGTGAGCGAAAACCGCGAAAATGCCATAATGCAGGCCAAAAAAGATGGCTTTGCTCTCGTGATTTTAGACGATGGATTTTCTAAATTTCATATAGAAAAATTTGAGATTGTTTTGCGCCCTAGCGATTCGCCACTTTTGCCCTTGCCGCTGCCGGTTGCTGGCTATCGCTATCCACCAAATTTCTACAAATTCGCAGATTTTATTCCCAGCCTAGATGATATAAAATCCACTAGTGAAATTTCAAATTTTCCAAATCCACACACCGACAAGGAAAATACGATTTTAATCAGCGCAATCGCCAAGCCATGGCGCTTAAAAGAGTTTGAAAAACACGCCAAAGCCAGTTTTTATTTCCCAGATCACTATGATTTTACAAAAGATGAAATTAAAAATTTACTTCATAAATCTAGTGCCACGCATATCATTTGCACCGCCAAAGATTTCGTCAAGCTCGAAAATTTCGGGCTAAATATCAGCGTAATCGAGCTTAAAACCACGCTTAGCGAAAATTTCAAAAACCAAATCAAAGCCTACATTGCTAGCAAACTAAACCACTAAATTTGGAGAAAACAATGATAAAATCAAGTCAAATCGCAGAAATTATCATCTCAGCCCTACCTTATATCCGCAAATTTCGCGATAAAATTTTCGTCATTAAATACGGCGGCGCAGCCCAAACCGACGAGGTTTTAAAGCTAAATTTCGCTCGTGATATCACGCTTTTGCACATGGTTGGTATCAAGGTCATCGTCGTGCATGGCGGCGGCAAAAAAATCAACCAAACCCTCGATTTACTGGATATCAAAAGCGAATTTTGCGATGGTTTGCGCGTAACAAGCAAAGAAGCTATCGAAGTAACCGAAATGGTGCTAAGCGGACTTGTAAATAAAGAAATCACCGCGCTTCTTAACCAAAACGGAGCCCCTGCCATAGGCATTAGTGGTAAGGACGGCGGACTTTTGAAGGCAAAATTTTTAGACCGCGAAAAATACGGCTTCGTAGGCGAAATCACAGATGTGAATACAAAAGTCATTTATGATTTGCTAGATCGCGATTATCTGCCTGTCATCGCGCCACTTGCCGGTGGCGAAAATGACGAAAATATCAGCTTTAACATAAACGCAGATCTTTGCGCTAGCAAAATCGCTAGCTACCTAAAAGCCGACAAAGTGATTTTTCTAAGCGATATCGACGGCGTGCTAGATAAAGAGGGCAAACTCATTAGCAAACTCGATGAAAATTCGATCTCGGCTTTGAAAAAAGACGGCACGATTAGTGGCGGTATGATACCTAAAATCGATGCTTGCTTAGAGTGCATAAACACAGGCACCAAGGCCGCTCACATAATAAATGGCAAAATCCCACACTCGCTTTTATTAGAGCTTTTCACTGATACTGGTATCGGAAGTTTGATTAGATAAGGAGAATTTATGAAATTAGTTTCCACACGAGATTTTAGCGCCAGCGCCACACTTAGCGACGCACTACTAAGCCCAAGTGCTGCATTTGGCGGACTTTATACACCGCGCGAGTTGCCAAAACTTACACCTGAATTTTGGAGCGAGTGCAAAGAGCTTAGCTATAAACAAATCGCTTTAAAGCTTATAAAAGCCCTAGATTTCGACATTTCGCCAGAGGTTTTCAAAACCGCTCTTGCTAGATATGATAGTTTCGAAAACCCTGCCCTGCCACTTGAAATTTCTAAATTTAACGATAACACCTATATTTTGGAGCTTTATCACGGCCCGACGCTTGCTTTTAAAGATATGGCACTTCAACCTTTTGGCGCACTTCTTGGCGAGCTAGCGGCGCAAAGAAATGAAAAATACCTCATAATCTGCGCTACTAGTGGCGATACTGGCCCAGCCACGCTTGAAACATTTGCAAACGACCCAAATATCAAGGTCGTATGTCTATATCCAGCTGGCGGAACGAGTGAAATTCAGCGCCAACAAATGGTAAAACAATCAGCCAAAAATTTAAAAATTCTAGGCATTAAAGGGAATTTTGACGACGCTCAAAGAGCGTTAAAATCGCTACTTAGCGATGATGATTTTAAAAACGAGCTAAGAGCTAATAATCTTTGCCTAAGTGCGGCAAATTCTGTAAATTTCGGCAGAATTTTGTTTCAAATCATCTACTACATTTACGCTAGCGTGCAATTTAGCAAAAATCCAAAATTTAGCGCGCACGATAAATTTGATGTAATCGTGCCAAGCGGAAATTTCGGCAACGCCCTTGGTGCGTATTTCGCCAAAAAAATGGGCGCAAATATTGGCAAAATCAAAATTGCCTCCAATGCAAACAATATCCTAACTGATTTCATTAATACTGGAATTTACGATTTGCGTGGCAGGGAGCTAATTAGCACGATTAGCCCTGCAATGGACATTTTGATTAGTTCAAATGTCGAGCGCGTGCTGGCTGATTTATTCGGCGATAAACGCACAAAAGAGCTTATGGCTAGCCTTGCGCAAGATAAATTCTACGCCCTTAGCAAAGATGAGCTTACTAAGCTTCAAAGCGAATTTGAGGCCGGTTTCACAAGCGATGACGAGTGCTCGAAATTTATCAAAGAAGCTAGCAGTAGTGGCCGTCTCATCGACCCACACACTGCAAACTGCTTCAAACTTTTAGGTGGCGATACGCCAACTCTCATCGTTTCTACGGCGAAATGGATAAAATTTACCCCGTCGATGATAAAAGCGATAAAATCTCGTCCGTGCGAAGATGAAAAGGCCGATATGATAGCACTCTCGAAAGAGTTTCAAAGCGATATTCCAGCGCAAATTTCACGCCTTTTTGCCAGCCCTGAAATTCACACGAGCATAATCGAGCAAAACGAGATTAAAAACACGATTATTGATTGGATAAAACTATGATTATAATACCTGCCCGCCTAGCCTCAACTAGGTTTAAAAACAAAATTTTATGCGAATTTGCCGGTGTGCCAATGTTTATCAAAACAGCGCAAAACGCCGCCAAAGTAGATAGCGTGCTAATCGCGGTAGATGATGAGCAAATCCTGCAAATCGCCAAGGATTATGGATTTCGCGCCGTTATGACAGATGAAAACCACCAAAGTGGCACAGATAGAATAAACGAAGCTGTGAAAAACGCAAATTTAAGCGATGATGAAATTTTAATCAATGTCCAAGCCGACGAGCCGTTTTTTGAGACGCAAAATTTAATTAAATTTAAAGAATTTGCCACCAGCGCGATCAAAAACGGCGCATTTATGGCTAGTTGCTACAAAAAAATCGACGAAAAAAGCGCGCAAGATCCAAATTTAGTCAAGGTGATTTTGGACAACCACGGCTTTGCGATTTATTTTTCACGCGCGCCGATACCTTATCCAAGAGCCGAATTTAAGGACTATTTGGGGCATATTGGCATTTATGCGTATAGTGCAAAAACCTTGCGCGAGTTTTGCGCCCTACCGCCTAGCGTGCTAGAAAACACCGAGAAATTAGAGCAACTTCGCGCCCTAAGTGCTGGCAAAAAAATCGCAATGTTGCAAATAGAGACAAACAGCGTCGGAATCGACACGCAAGAAGATTATGAAAAAGCGCTGAAAATTTTTGGGAAATAAAATGGATTTTAACGAATACAAAGAGGCAGTGCAAACCCTGAATTTATGGGCGAGAGCGTATTACACGCAGGATAATCCAATCGCTAGCGACGAAGAATACGATACGCTATATAGCAAGGTCGAAATCTTCGAGCGCGCTCACCCAGAGCAAATTTTGCCATACTCCCCTACTTTGCGTATCGGAGGCGAGCTTAGCGAGGGTTTCGAAAAGCTTTCTCACAGCGCGCAAATGTGGTCTATGGAGGATATTTTTAACGACGGCGAGCTTTTGGCGTGGCTTGGGCGTGGCGAAAAGGCAAATTTAGAATTTTATGTCGAGCCGAAATTTGACGGAGCGAGCCTAAATCTCACATACGAAGACGGCATTTTAATCTCGGCTGCCACGCGCGGAGACGGCAAAATCGGCGAAAATGTAACCGCCAATGCAAGAGCGATAAAATCTATCCCACTTCAAATCCCATATAACGAAAAAATCGAAATTCGTGGCGAAGTTTTGATTGCTAAAAGCGATTTTGACGCCCTAAACGATGAGCGCGCGCAAAATGGCGAAGCGCTGTTTTCAAACCCACGCAACGCCGCAGCTGGAAGCCTTCGCCAGCTAGATAGCGCGGTTGTAGCGAAGCGAAAACTTCAATTCATACCTTGGGGTGTGGGAGAAAATAGATTAAATTTCACGCGACATAGTGAGATTATGGAGTTTGTGCGAAGTCTTGGCTTTAAGAGGGACGATTTTAGGCGAATTTGTGCGAGTGCAAATGAAATCCGCAAGGCTTACGATGAGCTTCACGCCCTGCGCGATAAAAAAGATCTGATGCTAGATGGCATGGTGCTTCGCATAAACGATGTCGCGAAGTGCGATTTGTTGGGATACACCGTGAAATTTCCGCGTTTCATGGTGGCGTATAAATTCCCTGCTGTTGAAAAAATCACAAGGCTAGTTGATATAAATTTACAAGTTGGTAGAACGGGCGCAATCACCCCTGTGGCGGTGGTCGAAAGCGTCAATATCGACGGGGCAAATGTCAGCAACGCTACGCTTCATAATTTCGATGAAATCGAGCGTTTGGGGCTGATGAAAAACGATTTTGTGGGAATTATACGAAGCGGCGATGTAATCCCAAAAATCACAAGCGTCTTTGCTGGGCGCAGAGACGGCTCACAAACGCCCATAACTCGCCCTAGCGCGTGTCCTGTATGTGGCGGTGGCCTGCTCGATGAGGGTGCTTTGATAAAATGTCAAAATTTGAGTTGCAAAGCACGAATTGTGGGGGCTTTAATCTATTTTTGCTCGAAAAAATGTATGAATATCGAAGGGCTAAGCGAGGCTACGATTAGCTTGCTTCATAGCCTTGGCAAAATTAACGAAATCGCCGATATTTACGCGCTTAGTGAGGCTGATTTTGCGGGGCTTGAAGGCTTTAAAGATAAAAAAATTTCAAATCTCTTAAACGCTATAAATTCAAGCAAGGGCGCGCAGCTTTATCGCTTCATCAGCGGGCTTGGTATCGAGCATATAGGCGAGGTCGCAGCGCGCAAAATCGCCGAGAGTTTCGGCGAGAAATGGCTAGACGCTAGCTATGAAGAGGTGCTAAATTTAGAAAATTTTGGAGAGGCTATGGCAAAAAGTTTTTGCGAATTTTGCGCCGAAAACGAAGAAAAAATTCGCAATCTAATCACAATCATAAATCCACAAATTTCTAAGAGCGAAACCACGCAAACCGCCTTTACTGGCAAGACCATCGTGCTTACTGGCACCATGTCGCGCCCCAGAGACGAGATCAAAAACCGCCTTTTGCAAATGGGCGCAAAGGTTTCGGGCTCAGTATCAGCCAAAACCGATTTTGTGATTTATGGAAGCGAGGCTGGAAGCAAGCTAGATAAGGCAAATGCCCTTGGCGTGCGCACGCTAAGCGAAGTTGAGTTCGAGGAAATGGCGCGTGAGATTTGATAGTTTCGTGGCAGACGCTCTAAAAATCAGCCGAAACAAAGCCCAAAATCTCATTAAAGAGGGCAAAATTTTGCTAAATGGCGAGATTTTAGGCAAGGTCTCAGCCGAAGTAGAAAATGGCGAGATTAGCGCGACAGACGAGATTTTCGTAAGCCGTGGCGCACTGAAATTAAAGGGATTTTTAGATGAGTGCGCGCTTGATATCGCGGGCGTGCGCGCCCTAGATATCGGCTCATCGACGGGCGGATTTGTGCAAATTTTGCTAAAATACGGCGCAAGCGAGGTCGTAGCCCTTGATGTGGGAAGCGCACAGCTAGATGATAGCTTGCGCCACGATCCGCGTGTAATCGTGCGCGAAAACACCGATATCAGGGAGTTTGAGAGCCAAACGAGTTTTGAGCTAATCACCTGCGATGTCAGCTTTATCGGGATTGAGAAAATTTTGCCTAGCATTTTGCGCCTTGCTTCGCGCGATATAATCTTGCTTTTCAAACCGCAATTCGAGGTCGGCGTGGGCGCAAAACGAGATAAAAAAGGCGTCATAAAAAATCAAAAGCTAGTAGAGCAAGCAATGGCGAAATTTGAGTTAAACTGCGCTAAAATGGGGCTTATAATGATACAAAAACTCCCTTGTCAAATCAAAGGTAAAGAGGGAAATCAGGAGTTTTTCTATCATTATAAAAAAGGAGAATAGATGAAATTTAAGCAAATTTTAATTTTAACTTTAACTATATTTTTCCTAGGGGCGTGCGCCAAAAGCATTTCGCCAAACGCGCCTATCACGCGGGATTTTGACATAGCTAAATTTTGCGGTGGTTGGTATGAGATAGCCCATATCAAGGGCTTTACAGGCGAGTTAGAAAACACAGCTTATGAAATTTTCGTCGATAAAAATGGCTCGATAAATATGCTAAAATCAGCCCAAAGCCAAAGCGGAAAAATCAAATTATCTAGCGAAGAACTAGCCTTTGTGGGCAAAAAATCCGAGGGAAATTTAGTTCGCAAAGGTATGATAAAAAATGCCAAATTTAGCGTCGCTCAAACCGATGTGGATTACAGCTACGCGCTCGTTTTTGGCGAAAACACAGGCGAGCTTTATATGCTTTCGCGCACCAAAACCATGCCCGAACTCATCAAAAATATCTACCTAAACAAAGCCAAAGAAAGTGGCTATGACACCCAAAAAATCGTATGGACGAAGCAAAAATGAGCGAGCCTAGCGAAATTTCAATCCTAGCCAAATTTGGCGAAAACGAGAAATTTCTAAATTTAAATGGAGCGAAAAAAAGCGAGATTAAAGCCCTTGCTATCGGCAATTTCGACGGATTTCACAGGGCTCATCAAAAGCTATTTGACGCTCTTGGCGAGCATGGTGGCATAGTCATAGTCATCGCCGATACTGCGCCCAAACTCACGCCACCTAGCCTAATTAGCCAAATTTGCGAAAAAGAGATTTTTTACTGCGATTTAGTTAGGGTGAAAAATTTAAGTGGAGCCGAATTTATCGCACTTTTAAACGCAAATTTTCCAAATTTGGAAAAAATCGTAGTCGGAAATGATTTTAAATTTGGCAAAAATAGAGCCAGCGACGCAGAGTTTTTACGCGCGAATTTCGCCGGCGAAACGCTCATAATCGACGAGTATAAAATCGACGGCGTTGGCGTGCATACGAGGCTAATCAAAGAGTTTTTAAACGCTGGTGAGTGCGAGAAGGCGGCGCAGTTTTTGGGGCGAGAGTATGAAATCTCTGGCAAAGTCATCAGCGGTCAAGGACTAGGCGCAAAGGAGCTGTTTGCGACGCTAAATCTAGATGCTAGCGAGTTTTATATGCCCAAACATGGCGTTTATGCCACGCTGTGCAGGGTAAAAAACAAAATTTACAAAAGTGTCTCATTTATAGGGCACAGGGTCAGCACAGATAGCAATTTCGCCATAGAAACGCACATTTTAGGGGAGTTTGGCGCAAATTTCACGCCAAAGAGCGCGAGCGTGAAATTTATCAAATTTATCCGCGAAAACAAAAAATTTGCAAATTTAGGCGAATTAAAAGCACAAATTTCAAGCGACATCGCCATTGCTAGGGAGATTTTAGGAAACAAATATGAAAGATGAAATTTTCAAAACGCCGATAAAAAAGCAGTTTGAGTTCGACAAAAGCGTCGCTAGCGTCTTTGACGATATGATCGCGCGCTCGGTGCCGTTTTACAAGCAAAGCTCCGAGCTTGTTTGCGAGCTTTTGGCACGGATTTTGACTCATGGTGCCAAAGCCATAGACCTTGGCTGCTCGACGGCTGGGATTTTGCTTAGCTTGTATCAAATGCGCCCTGATTTGGCGCTTTTTGGCGTGGATAACTCCGAAGCAATGCTAGAAATCGCCGCGGCAAAAACCGCTGCTTTTGGCGCGCAGATAAAATTTTCGTGCGAAGATATCTTAGAGTGCGATTTTAAGGGCTTTGACGCCGTGATTTTAAACTACACTTTGCAGTTTATTCGCCCGATAAAACGGGCAGAATTTATGCGCAAAATTTATGAAAATTTGGGCGAAAACGGAGTTTTGATTTTCGCTGAAAAGCTCGTTTATGAGGATAAAACGCTTAGTAAAAATATGATTGAAATTTACGAAAATTACAAAGAAAATCAAGGCTATTCGAAGTTCGAAATCGCCCAAAAGCGCAAAGCGCTCGAAAATGTGCTAATCCCATACACCGAGAGTGAGAACAAAACGCTCGCGCTTAATGCTGGATTTGCCAGCGTGGAAATTATCTTTAAATGGGCGAATTTCGCTGTTTTCATGGCGAGAAAATAGCTAAATTTCGCCTTTATTTTTGCAAACACTGCCCCGAAAATTTGTGTTTTGCAAAATTTGTAGCATTTTGGAAAGTTAAATTTTAAATGACTTTAAATCCATAAAATAGCTTAAAAATGATTTTGGTTTGTGGTATAAATTTAACTATCAAAAGTTGTAATAAATCAAAATCAATATTAACCCTAAATTCAAGCATATAAGCCCAACATATAATAATAGATAAGCAGTAAAAATAATGAAAATACTCATTAAATATAGTATGCTTTTAATCCAAAATTTAAATGTCTGAAAAAAATTATCTTTATTTTTACTTTTAACCCTCTTTATAATTTTTTGAATTTCTCTTTTAATTTCATCAAAATCAATAATTCCAAAACAAAAAAAATTTTTAACACTGATTTGAAAATGGAAAAATGCACGACCTAGAATTAACAGTGAAATTGCACATAAAAATATTCCTAATTTTCCTAAAAATACAGCTATTTCGCTCATTCTACTATTTGTTTCCTTTTCATATTTTAAAATTTAAGCCAGATAGCCTACCTCCACACGCCTCTGGCGCGCACTTCGCCACTTATGCAAATTCCATTTCGCATGACGCAGTTATTTTGGGAGCTCTTAGCTCTTTGTGTGGTGAGGTGCTGTGGCACGGGCGCAGGTTTGGCGACTCTGTTTTGTTCATGCGCGCCAAAGCGGCGCCCTCGGTGCTCCTCGTAGCGTGGCGGCAGTGGTCTGCGTCGTAGATTGCCCTCCTCTATGATAGTGATACCATTGCCGAAATGCTGTTCGTAGCGGTATCTTGGCGGGTGATTTACATAGATCTTTTTTTCTGGTTGGATTATGATTATGTTTTGTTCGCTCTCTTTTTTAGGTTCTGGGACAGGCTCTGGCTTTGGCAGGGCTTGCAAATCAAAATTTTGCGCGAGCCTAGTCGTATCATAACCGCCAAAACCGGTTATATTTTTTAGCTGATTTTCATCTGTGATTTCGCGCGATTTGCGGTAGTTTATGAGCATGTCCGCCCTGCCCGCATCAAGCCCGCCAATGGTCATTAGCTCGTATCTAGTCGCGTCGTTTATGTTGATTTTGCCCCACAAAGAAGCGCACAAAAATAAAAAAACAAAAAGCTTTTTCATAACTTTCCTTTTTTATGAAATTTAGCCAAATTCTAGCGCAAATTTTGATAATAATGTGTAAATTTATGGAATTTCAATTTCGCAAATTTAGCGTTTGGAATTTTAAACTCGTAGATTGCCACGCTCGTTACACTCGCTCGCAATGACAAATTAAACAAATTTACTCGCTAGTGTCATTGCGAGAATTTGCGTAGCAAATTCGAAGCAATCTACGAATTTAAAATTTCGGCGCAGTGTTTTGGCAAAAATTTATAGAATTTTATAAATTTTGCAAATTTAGCGTTTGGAATTTTTCGTAGTAAAAAGCAAATTTGCGAATTACAAAATTCGCAAATTTGAAATTAAATTTTATTTGAATAAATCGGTAGAAAGGTATCTCTCGCCGGTGTCATTTAGCGTGGTTACGATGATTTTGCCACGATTTTCGAAGCGATTGGCGATGATGTTTGCCGCATAGACATTTGCGCCGCTTGAAATGCCCACTAGCAAGCCCTCTTTTTGCGCCAAAGTCTTTGCAGTATCGAAAGCTGCGCCATTTGCGACCGCGATATACTCATCGATTATGTCTAAATTTAGGTTTTTCGGTATGAAATTTGCGCCGATTCCTTGTATTTTGTGGCTTCCAGCGCACCCTCTACTAGCTAGTGGCGACGAATCAGGCTCGACCGCGATTACCTTTAAATCAGGGTTTTGCTCTTTGAGATATTTCGCCGTCCCGCTTAGCGTGCCTCCCGTGCCAAATCCAGCGACTAAGATATCGACTTTGCCGTCTGTATCGCGCCAAATCTCAGGGCCAGTGCTCTCGTAGTGGGCTTGTGGGTTGGCAGGGTTGTCAAACTGGCTTGGGATAAAGGAATTTGGGTTTTCCTCGGCTAGTTCGTTTGCCTTATCCACGGCACCTTTCATACCAAATTGCGGATCTGTGAGCACGATTTTCGCACCAAAAGCCGCGATTAGCTTTTGTCTTTCGATACTCATCGAACTTGGCATTGTTAGGATTAGTTTTAGCCCCATTTTCGCAGCTACCATGGCTAGTCCTACGCCCGTATTTCCGCTAGTTGGCTCGATTAGGATAGTGTCTTTGTTGATGAGATTTTGCACGAAGGCGACCTTGATGATATTCCACGCGATACGATCTTTGACCGAGTGGCTTGGGTTTAGAAACTCAGCTTTTGCAAGTATTGTCGCGTTTTTTGAAAAGGTATTAATCCTAACTAACGGAGTGTTGCCGATTAGATCTGTTACATCGTTTGCTATTTTCATTTTTTTCCTTTTTTTATCGTTGTGAAACTGCGCGTAGCCTCAAATCAAATACTAAAATCCAAAAATTTAGTGCTTTCTTCCTTGTATTCTTCAAATTTGCTAATTGATTTGTTGAAAATTTCTAGCAGTTTTTCATCATACTCTTTGAAAAAAAACTCTAAATTTGGGTTTAATAGCTTCAAATTCGTAAGCTTAAAGTCCTTCTCCATAGCCTTGAAAACATCGGCAAATGTGATATCCTCAATATCACGCGAGAGATAATATCCGCCGTTTTTGCCCTTTATGCTCTCGATCAATCCACCGCCTCTAAGGCCATTTAAAATTTGCTCCAAATAGTTTTTGGAAACCAAAATTCTATCTGAAATTTCGCTAATGCTAATCGGCGAAATTTCGCTAGCTTTGGCGATTTCTAAAATCGCCATTAAACCATAAACGCCTTTTGTAGATAAAAGTGCCATATATTCCCCTTATTTAGTCGCTTTTTCGATTGCGTTTTTTAAATCATTAATCAAATCGTCAGTGTCTTCTAGCCCCACGCTAAGTCTTATTAAGCCAGGAGTAATCCCTGCGCTTAAAAGTTCCTCGTCGCTTGATTGCGAGTGAGTTGAGCTAGCTGGGTGAGTGATGACGGATTTGCTATCGCCGATATTTACGACAACGGCGAAAATTTTCACCTCTCGCATGATATCATCAGCTACTTTTCTGCTTCCAGCATCAAAGCACAAAAGCCCGCTACATAGCCCCTCGGTGAAATTTTCACTCACAAATTTATTTAGTGGTGAGCTTTTTAGTCCTGGGTAATTTACGCTTTTTATAGCTGGGTGAGATTCTAAAAATTCAGCGATTTTTTGCGTTTTGCGAGAGTGTTCTTTGACCCTCACGCTTAGGGTTTCAAGCCCCTGAATCAACTGCCACGCGCTAAATGGGCTCATCGTCGCACCGATATCGCGAAGCAAACCAAGGCGAATTCGAAGCGTGAAAATGTCGAAATTTTCTACCAAATCTGTATAAACTAGCCCATGATAGCTCTCATCAGGCTCGTTGAAATCAGCGTATCGTGGATTAGCTAGGATTTTTTTGTTTGTGCTAGCCCCGCTTACGACAGCACCTGCGATGGTTAGCCCTTGACCGCTGATATACTTACTCGCGCTATGCACGACGATATCGGCGCCTTTTTTGATAGGATTAAACAGCACTGGCGTGGCGACTGTGTTATCCACAATGCTGATAATGCCGTATTTATCGGCGATTTCGATGATTTTATAAAAATTTGGAATTGCCACTTGCGGATTTGAAAGCGTTTCGAAGAAAATCGCCTTTGTTCTCTCATCAATCAAGCTTTCTAAATCGTCCGCGCTGTCTGCGTCGAACATACGCGTCTCAATGCCAAATTTTTTAAGCGTATGAAGCATTAAATTCGAAGTTCCGCCATAGACTTTTTGCGCCATGATGATATTATCGCCCGCACTTGCGACATTTGCGACCGCATAAAACGAAGCGGCTTGACCGCTAGCAGTGCCAATCGCCGCAACTCCGCCCTCTAATGCTGCAATGCGCGCCTCGAAAATATCGACCGTTGGGTTATTCAAGCGCGTATAAATGGGACCAAGGCTTTGCAATGCAAATCTAGCTGCCGCCTCCTCGCTCGTGCCAAAGTCAAACGCTGTGGTTAGATAGATCGGCACCGCCATTGCACCGCAGCCCTCTTTTGAGCTGTATCCTGCGTGGGTTGCTAGTGTTTCGAAGTTAAATTCCGCCATCTCTCCTCCTTAATTTTTAAAATTTTAAAGAGATTATAACACTTATTTACAAACAAGTCAATAGAGAAAATATATTTTATAAATTCCCTATTTAAAGTGTTTTGAAAAAAATATAGTTTTAATAATATATAGGAAAAATATGTAAAATAAAAAATAAAGCTAAATTTGGTATAATCGCACTTTTGATTTCAAAGGATAAAATTTGAGCCAAATAAATGAAAAAAGCGATCGTATCAAATACATCCGCGCCTTAGAACGCTTCGCAAAATCGGCAATTTCGATTTTGAAACGAGATGATTTTGACGAGAATTTATTTAAAATTCGCGTAATAAAAAACTACGAAGTTTTAAAAAAAGTAGAAGCTGTTTATCTAGATCAGCCCTACACGAAATCGCTCGAAAACTTCGTGAAATCGGTCCTAGCGCACAAGGGCAAAGACGAGCTGATAAAAGAGGCAAATTTGCTAGAAAAACTCAAAAATTCAAAAACTTACAAAAAAGAGAAGCACAAGGGCAAATTTAGCGATGACTTTTAAGTAAAATTAGCGCGCAAAGCGCGTCACTACTAGCGTCGGCCTGGTGGGGGCGTGGGGGCGGGCGGCCATCGCAACTCTGAGCGCCGCCCCCGCAAAAAAATAAAATTTATGGAGTAAAAAATGAAAAAAGTATTGATTTTAAGCGGGGCTGGGCTGAGTGCGGCTAGCGGGCTTCGCACATTTAGGGAGAGTGGCGGATTATGGGAGCAATACAGCGTGGCAGAGGTTTGCTCGGTGCCTGGGTTTTTAAAAGATAGAGCGAAGGTGCTTAAATTTTACGATGAGCGCAGAGCGCAATTAGCGGGTTGCGAGCCAAATTTAGCCCACTACACAATCGCAAAATTAAAAAAAGAATTTGGAGAAAAAATCGTCGTGCAAACTCAAAATGTCGATGATCTGCTAGAACGCGCTGGGTGTGATGGTGTAATTCATTTGCACGGATTTTTGCCCGAAATTCGCTGTGAGGCGTGCGGACATGTCCAAAATATCGGCTACGCGCCAATAAATGGGCAAATTTGTGAAAAATGTAAAAGCTCTAAAATGCGCCACAATATCGTTATGTTTGGCGAGCAAGCCCCGCACTACGCCGATTTATACGAGGCGCTGCAAGAGTGCGAAATGTTCGTCTGTATCGGCACGAGCGGGGAGGTGCTCGATGTAGCAGGCTATACAAGATACTTTAAAATCAGCGTTTTAAACAACCTTGACGCCTCGCGAATCGATAAATTTTTCGATAAATGTTACACCGAAAGTGCAGTAACCGCCGCGCCAAAATGGGAGAGCGATATTAGAAAATTTTTGCAAGGCGAGGCGCATGAAAACGATAATCTTTGATATGGACGGCACGCTACTTGATAGCAAAAAGGCCATTTGCGAGAGTATAAATTTCACTAGAAACCGCCTTGATCTCGCACCTTTGGAGCATGATTACATAATGAGCGTGATAAACGATCCTGCGCAAAACCCCTTTATCGCGCTATATGGCACACAGAGCGTGAGCGCGGAGCTAGGGGCTGAATTTATGGCTGTGTATATGGGGAATTACCGCAAATTCGCCCTGCCATATCCTGGGATTTTGGATTTGCTAAAAAAATGCAAAAACGCTGGCTTTTTCGTCGCCCTAGCCTCGAATGCTCCACAAGTTAGCCTTGCTAGCATAGCCGAATTTACGGGGCTAAGCGAGTTTTTTGACTTTATCGTGGGCGAGAGCGAGAGAGTGCCACACAAACCAGATCCCGCTATGATTTTAGAAGTTTTAAAAAATAGCAAATTTAAAAAAGCGATTTTTTTAGGCGATAGCAAAAAGGACGAATTCGCCGCCAAAAGGGCAAATATCCAGTATCTGCAAGTAAGCTGGGGCATGGGTGAGTTTAGAGAGGGCGTAAAAAACGCAAAAACGCCAGAGCAAGCGTGGGAGATTATCGATAAATTCTAGCTTGGATTAAATTTAATTTTGCTATAATCGCTAAATTTTTTATCAAAAAAGAAAGAAATAATGGACAAAATCGATCAAATTATGCAAAATTTCATCGCTAGTTGCGGATACAGCGTGGCTAGCGAAATGTTTTTGACTCTTAGTTCAGGCAAAAAACTGCGCTCAAAACTGCTTTTAAATATCGCAGGCCAGAGCGAAGAGAGCCTAAGACTATGCGCTATTACCGAGCTTATTCAGGCTGCTAGCCTGCTTCACGATGATGTCATCGACGAAAGCGTAATGCGCCGCGGCAAGCCCTCAATCAACGCAACCCAGGGCTCTAAAAACGCCGTTATGCTCGGCGATATACTCTACTCCAAAGCTTACAGCGAGCTTTGCAAATTTCCTGCTTTCATCGCTACTTCTCTAAGCTCGGCTGTCACCAAACTCGCAATCGGCGAAATGATGGATGTAAAAATGTCGCAAAATTTCAACTCTGATGCTCAAAAATACACCCAAATGATTTATTACAAAACCGCCGTTTTCATCGAGGAAGTGGCAAGAAGTGCGGCGTATTTGAAATTTGGCGAGGGTGCGGAGGTAGAAAAATTTGGCGAATATGGCAAAAATTTAGGCCTTGCCTTTCAAATAATCGATGATATTTTGGATATCACGCAATCGAGCGAAGTATTAGGAAAGCCAAATTTAGGGGATTTCAAAGAGGGTAAAACTACGCTAGCGTATATTTATCTATACGAGAATTTGAACGAAAATGATAAAGACAAACTAAAATCACTTTTCAAAAAAGAGCTAAACGAGGACGAAATTTCGTGGCTTAGGGCAAAATTTAGCGAGCATAAAATCATTGAGCGTTGCATAAATGAAGCGAAATTTTTAGGCACTAGCGCAATAGAAGCGATAAAAGATTTCAAAAACGAAAAACTTATACAAATCGCTGAAAATATGATAAATAGGGAGTTTTAATGGCTTATATGAGTGTGAGTTTTACTCACAAAAACACAGATATTACAGTGCGTGAAAAGCTATCTTTCACAAACGATGTGCGAAAAAAAGAAATTTTACGACTTTTGTGCTCGAACGCGAGTATCAAAGAGTGCATGGTGCTAAATACCTGTAACCGCGTGGAAATTTTCGCTAGTGTAAGCGATTATGAGGCTGCGTCGAAATTTACCCTGCTTGCGCTATCTCGCGTCAGTGGCGTGGGGCTAGACGAGCTAGAAACCAGGGCTGATTTATACGATGATGATGGCGCGATTCATCATCTTTTTTCGGTCGCGAGCTCGCTCGATAGCCTAGTTGTCGGCGAAACGCAAATCGTAGGCCAGCTAAAAGATGCGTATAAATTTGCGCTTGAAAACAACAACACAGGCGAGGATATCAAAAGCGCAATCGACGCTTCGCTAAAATGCGCCGCTAGCGTGCGCACAAAAACCGAAATTTCCAAAAACCCAGTATCTGTTTCAAGCGTGGCAGTATCCATGGCAAAGGAAAAATTAGGCTCGCTTCAAGGCGAGGAAGCCATAGTGTGCGGTGCTGGCGAGATGAGCGAGCTAGCGTGCAAACACCTGCTCGCAAGTGGCGCGAAGATTACAATTTTAAACCGAAATTTAAAAAACGCCGAAAATTTAGCCAAAAGCCTAGGGGAAGGCGTGAAATTTGATAGCTTAGAAAATCTAAAAAAATATGTCAATATCAATAGACTATTTTTCAGCGCGACAAGCTCCGCTACGCCAATAATCACCGATGAAATCATTGAAGCCAAAAATTTCAAACGCTACTTTTTTGATATCGCCGTCCCGCGCGACATAGAGCTAAGCCAAAGCGAGGATATCGTCGTATATAGCGTCGATGATTTAGAAGAAATCGTCAAAAACAACCTAATCTTGCGCGAGGAGCAGGCTCACAACGCCTATGCGATCATCGGGGCGCAAACTAGCGAGTTTTTCGATAGCCAAAACGCCAAAGCAGCCACCCCACTCATCAAAGCCCTACGCGCCAAAGCCCGTGAGGTTTCCGAAATCGAGTTAGAAAAAGCTATCAAAAAGGGCTATTTAAAAAACAGCGACAAAGAAGAAGCAAGAAAGCTAATTCACCAAGTTTTCAAATCATTTTTGCACACACCAACGACAAATTTGAAAAATTTAAAGAGCAAGGACGAGATTGATTTCGCGACAAATTCGTTAAATGAAATTTTCGCCCTTAAAGAAAATTACGAAAAATTTTTAGACTACGAAAATAGCAAAACAATGGAGAATAAAAATGAAATTTAGCAAACTTTTTGCACCGACATTTAAAGAAGCACCAAAAGACGCCATTTTGCCAAGCCATATTTTCTTGCTTAGGGCAGGATTTATCGAGCAGTTAGGCAGCGGACTTTATAATTTTATGCCGTTAGGAAAAATGGTTTTAAACAAAATCACGCAAATCGTGCGCGAAGAGATGAATAATGCAGGCGCGCAAGAGATCGCATTTAGCGTGGTTACACCAGCTGATGCGTGGAAAGCAAGTGGCAGGTATAACAAATACGGCAAAGAGCTTTTGCGCCTAAAAGACCGCAAAGAAAACGACTTCGTCCTAAGCCCGACAAACGAGGAAAGCGCCGTGCTAATGGTAGCCAATAAAATCACCAGCTACAAGCAACTTCCACTTCATATCTACCAAATAAACACCAAATTTAGAGATGAGGCTAGACCGCGCTTTGGGTTACTTCGTGGGCGCGAATTTACTATGAAAGACGGATATAGTTTCCATGCAAATGAGGCTGATTTGAAGCGCGAATTTGATCTCATGGAGCAAACATACACCAAAATTTTCACCCGTCTTGGGCTAAATTTCCGTGCCGTAGAAGCCGATAGTGGCGCAATCGGCGGAAGTGGAAGCAAGGAATTTATGGTGCTAGCAGATAACGGCGAGGACGATATTTTGGTCTGCAAAAACTGCTCTTATGCTGCTAATATCGAAGCAGCGCACCGCGCTAAACGCACAGCCCCTTGCGAAGCGCCAGAAACCGAAGGCATGATGAAATTTCACACGCCAGGCACCAAAACAATCGAGAGTGTGGCTGAATTTTTCAAAGTGGATAAATTTTTTACAATCAAAGCCGTGATGAAAAAGGCAATCTACGAAGATAGCGCAAAAATCGTGGTTTTCTTTGTTAGAGGCGATGATGATTTGCAAGAGACAAAGGCGCAAAACGCTTGTGGCGCGCTAGAACTAATCGACGCAGATGAGAGCGAAGTGCGCGAAGCTGGGCTTGTGCCAGGGTTTTGCGGGCCATTTGGACTGCCAAGAGATATTGATTTTTACATAGACGCTGAGCTTGAAAACGAGCGCGAAATGATAGCTGGGGCAAACGAAGAAAACTACCATTTAATCGGTTGTGCGGTTACGAATTTTAACAAAACTCGCTTCAAAGACTTAACCGAGGTCAAAGCTGGGGATAAATGCCCGTGCTGCGGGGGCGAACTGCGCGTCACAAAGGGCATTGAAGTAGGACACATTTTCCAGCTAGGACAGAGATATTCAGACCCTATGGGGGCGAAATTTTTAGACGAAAACGGCAAAACACAGCCATTTTTCATGGGTTGCTATGGTATCGGCGTGAGCCGCCTAGTCGCAGTCGCAGTCGAGTCTAGCCACGATGAGAAGGGTTGTGTGTGGTCAAAAGAGCTATCGCCTTTTGCGCTGGAAATCATCATTTCAAATGCAAAAGATGAAAATATCGTCAATTTTGCGACCGAACTTTACGAGAAATGCCGAAATTTAGGTATTAACGCTCTGCTTGATGATAGAAATGAGCGATTTGGTGTTAAGATGAACGATTACGAGCTTATGGGCTTTCCATACGCCCTGCTAGTCGGCAAAGGCCTAGCTAACGGCGAAGTAGAGTTTATCGAGCGCAAAAATCTAGAAAAACAAAGCATTAGCGTGGATAAAATTTTGGATTTGATTAAAGAAAAATTGGCGTAAATTTTGTAAATTTAAAGGAAAAAAATGAAAAAACTTGCCACAATTGCGCTGTTTGCGCTGTTTTCTTACGCGCAGATTAACCCTCAGTCCCAGGAGCTGTATTCAGACGATGCGCACAGCTACACCCTAGTTCAAACCGGCAACGAAAATTTAGACATTTTGCTAAAAAACCGCCTGTTTGGGATTTGCGAGGGTGAGAGTATCGACGAGAGATGCGCGCTTTTGCTAAAAAGCCTGGACGCGAAAAAATACGCCACAAGTTTAGTAGAACAATCCAAAGCCCAAGCCGATAAAGAAATGGCTCAAAATGGCGATTTGGACTTTCATAGCGAATTTAGCGCCGAGCAAAGCTTCGTCTCTCAAATCGGCAACCTAGCCCAAATCAAGCAGTTTTCATACTCGTATTCTGGCGGAGCGCACGGCATGGAGCACACGAGCTATATCATCTACGATTTAGTCGCAGACAAAAAAATCGACATTACAAATGTCCTAATCGGCGCGGTTAGCGTGGAGCCCCTATACAAGGAGATTTTCAAGGGTTACAAAGATATGCTTCGCGCAGATATCATAGCCTCGCAGCCAAACTGCGACAAAGCCTGCCAAGAGCGCGATATTACGGAGTTTATCAAGACATTTTGGGTTGATAATCTGCCAGAAGATATCGTTTTTAAAAGCGAATTTTACTTCGCCAAAGAAGGCGTGGCGTTTGTCTTCGCGCCGTATTTCATCGCGCCGTATGCTATGGGCGAGCCCGAAATCATCGTGCCTTACGAAAATTTAAAAGGCATTTTCAAAGAGGAATTTTTAAAATTTTAACAAATTTAGCGTAAAATTTTACGCTAAATTTTACATAAAATTCAACGCAAATTTAATTTTGGAGAGAAAATGAGAGCATTTGCAGAGTGGGAAAATCAAAACGCACTTTTAGTTTCACTACCTCACGAGGACAGCGACTGGGCGCCGTATTTGGGCGAGATTAGTAGTGCTTATACGCACTTTATCCGCGCTGTGGCGCAGTTTCAGCCAGTCGTGGCTATCGCACCGCGCAAAGAAATTTTTGAGAAAATCTGTGGCGAAATAGACGAAAAATTCGCCGTTAATTTCGTGCAAATCCCTACAAATGACACTTGGATACGCGATTATGGCGCGATTGATGTCGAAAATGAGGGCAAGGTAGAGGCGCTAAATTTCACCTTCAACGCTTGGGGTGGGAAATTTGCGAGCGAAAAGGACAACGCACTAAATGCCACGCTTTATGAAATTTGGGGCAAAGCGCTGCGCAATGTCGATTTGATTTTAGAGGGCGGAAGTGTCGAATTTAACGGCGCTGGCGTGCTAATGACGACCGAGGAGTGCTTGCTAAATGACAACCGAAACGCCCTTAGCAAAGAAATTTTAGAGCAAAAGCTAGGCGAAATTTTTGGGCTAAAAAAAATAATCTGGCTTAAAGGCGGATTTATTCAGGGCGATGATACAGACTGTCATATCGACACACTGGCTAGATTTGCGGGCGAAAATCTCGTTGCCGTGGCTTCATGCGATGATTCTAACGACACACACTACCCTGCCCTGCGCTCGCTAAAAGAGCAGATTTTAGCGCATGGATTCGAGGTCATCGAACTTCCGCTTCCAGCGCCGATTTTTTACGAAAATAGGCGTTTGGGGGCGACTTATGCGAATTTCGTATTTGTAAATGGCGGTCTTATCGTGCCTACTTATGGCGATAAAAACGACGAAATCGCACTATCGCGATTAGCAAATGCTTGCCCAGGGCGCAAGGTTGTTGGCGTAGATGCGCGGGTTTTTATCCGTCAAAACGGCTCGCTTCACTGCTCGTGTATGAATAAATTTAGCGATAAAATTTAAAATTTAAAGGCAAAAAATGAAAAATTTAAAAGTAGGACTAATCTCACACAAATTTTACGGCACCAAATCAGCCACGATAGCGCGCACCAAGGAGCTTATCGCAAAGGCGGCGCAAAAAGGGGCGAATTTAATCGTGCTTCAAGAACTCCACCAAACTCACTATTTTTGTCAGCGCGAAAACACCGAAAATTTCGACTATGCGACAAATTTCGAAGACGATGTGAAATTTTGGGGCAGTATCGCCAAAGAATTTGGCGTGGTGCTTGTGGCTTCACTTTTTGAGCGCAGGAGTGCTGGGCTGTATCACAACACGGCTGTGGTTTTCGAGCGCGACGGCAAAGTGCTTGGCAAATACCGCAAAATGCATATCCCAGACGATCCTAATTTTTATGAAAAATTCTATTTCACGCCCGGCGATATGGGCTTTGAGCCGATTGATACGAGCGTGGGAAGGCTCGGCGTGCTGGTGTGCTGGGATCAGTGGTATCCTGAGGCTGCGCGCGCAATGGCACTTCGTGGGGCGCAGGTGCTAATCTATCCGACTGCGATTGGCTGGTTTATGGGAGATGAAAGCTCGGAGCGAGAGCGACAGCTAGAAGCGTGGGTCGCTGTGCAAAGAGGACATAGCGTGGCAAACTCACTGCCTGTGATCGCCGTAAATCGCGTGGGATTTGAGAGTGCGAAGCTTAGCGAAATTTCGCCAAATGTAGTTTTGGGAAATACTGCGCCCGAAATGACATGCGATGAGAGCGCAGAGGGGATTAAATTTTGGGGCAATAGCTTCGTTTTTGGAGCGCAGGGCGAAGAGCTATTTCGCGCAGATAGCGAAAGCGAGCTTTGCGAGGTCGTGGAGATTGATATGCAAAGGTGCGAAAATGTGCGCAGGTGGTGGCCGTTTTTACGCGATCGCCGAATTGAGAGCTACGGCTCGCTTCTAAAAAGATTTGATGATTAAAATTTTAAGCCTTTTAAGCAAAAATTCAAGGTAGTTTGAGACGAAAAATGGCTGAAAATGAAAAAAATGCCAAAATCACGCTAGATACTTTGGCTCATTGGGAAAACATAAGAGCCAAAGGTTCTTTAAAAATGAAAAATGCTAAAAAATTTTTTACTTTCTTTTTGCCTATATCGATAATTTTATTAACATATATATTTTGGCGTTATGAAATTAAATTTACAAAACACACCAGCACCACAGCGTTTGACTTACTTGTCATAATGTGCTTGTCGGTGCCAATCGTGCTATTGTTATCCAAAAAATTCAAATATTTAATAATCTCTTTAATCGTAATTATTCCTTTTTTGTATTTTATAAGAAAATTTGATATTTCTTGGCTTAATTATTTTTTCTACGGCTTTTTTGGAGGCATGATAATAACTAGTTTGTTGCTTAAAATTTATGAAATCATATATTTACTCGATTTTAAAGAGTGGTTTAAATACAAATTCAAAAAGCAACTGATGAGAGAAATTATAAAAGATATTTCACCAAATTTAGTTTATGAACCGCATAAATTTATAAAATTTAGCGAATTTGATATCCCGCAACTTTATAGCGGAGGCGTTTTGGATAGCTATAATGGCAACGATTTGGTTTATGGTGAAGTAGGCGGTGTCAAAATCAAATTTAGCGATTTAAAATTTTCAAAAATAGCCCCTACACTTGAAAGACAACTTGTAAAAAACAAAGTTATGTTTTTTGGTGTATTATTTATAGCTGAATTCAATAAATCTTTTAAGTCTAGGGTTACTGTTTTGGATAATTACGACGAATTTGCTAGCTCGCATTTTACCAAAACAAAAATGGATAATGCCTGTTTTAACGACACTTTCACGACATATTGCACAGATGAAGTCGGCGCAAGATATATCTTAACCCCTGCTCTTATGGAAAAAATGTTAAATTTAAGAGAAATGCTTAACACTAAGTGCAATTTTTGCTTTTTTAACAACAAAATTTACATATATTTAAATTTTAATCGCGATAGTTTTGAAAAAATAGATTATCATAAACCTATAATCGGTGAAAATTCTATCTCAGAAGAATATAAAAACGAGATAATGCAATTTATCGATATTGTTAATAATTTAAAGCTAAATTCAAAGATTTTCAAGCCAGATACTGCACCCGAAAATTTTATTGTATAAAATTTGCACATAAGTGTCATTGCAAGCAAAGCGAAGCAATCGCCAAATTTCAAACTAAGCGCAGGGTAAATGGCAAAAATTTAAACTTTAAAATTCTGCCATTTTATGATTGATAATTTAAAATTTGACGATTGCCACGAAATTTTGCGAAAGCAAAATTTCTCGCAATGACAATGGCAAGCAAAATTTGGCGAAATTTCGGCGCAGGTATCGAAGCTTGCAGACAGCAGAATTTCACTATTTCACATACGGGATAAACTCGCCGTATCCGCGCTCGCTCATTTTTTCAAGCGGGATAAATTCGAGCGAGGCGCCGTTTATGCAGTAGCGCAAACCGCCCTTTTCTTTGATACCGTCCTCAAAAACATGCCCCAAATGCGCCCCACCAAGCCGTGAGCTAACCTCCGTGCGCACCATGCCGTGGCTAGTATCGCGCGCATAATCCAGCGCGTCGGTAGTAATCGGCTTAGAAAAGCTCGGCCACCCACACCCTGCGTCGAATTTATCCGTCGAGCTAAAAAGCGGTTTTTTCGTAACGACATCGATATAAATGCCCTTTGCGTCGAGTTTATCAAATTCGCTCGTGTATGGGCGCTCCGTCGCCTTTTCTTGCGTCACGCTAAACTGCAACGGCGTTAGATTTTCCTTCATCTCTTCTGGGCTAGGGAGCGCGAACCTGCTCTCGTCATAAAGCGGTTTGCTCGCCAAATTTAGGTCGATATGACAATATCCATTTGGGTTTTTGCCAAGGTAGTTTTGGTGATACTCTTCTGCGCGCGCGTAATTGCGTAGTGGTGCGACCTCAACGGCGATTTTTTCCTTATATTTTTTTTGTTTTAAGGCGATGAAATTTTGCAAAAATTCCTTGTCGCTCTCGTTGGTATAATAAATCCCCGTGCGATACTGCCTGCCGACATCGTTACCCTGTTTATCGACACTTATGGGGTCAATCACTCTGAAAAAATGCTCCAAAATCTCGGCAAATGCCACGACATTTTCATCAAATTTGATTTTTAGCGTTTCGGCGTGGTCTGTGTTTTTGAGCGAATAATAATCCGTTTTTTCGCTATTGCCGTTTGCGTAGCCAACCTCGCTGCTCGCGACGCCCTTTACTCGCCTAAAATACCCTTCCATACCCCAAAAACAGCCACCCGCTAAATAAATTTCTTTTAAATTTTGATTTTTGCTCTGCACGCTTTCGCCCTTTAAATTTATTTCATCTGCGCCTAAAAACAGCGCAAAACATAGTAAAAATTTTAAAATTTTCATCATTTTTGCCTTGTTTGATTAAAAATTCCCTGCGATTTTAGCGTAAAATTTTAAAATTTTAAGTTAGTTGATAAAATTTATTGATTATTTCAGGCGAGCGATATAGGCCATGAGTTGCCCGAGAGCCACGCCACTATCGTTTGCGGGAGTGTTTTTGTGTAGGTGAAATCTCACGCCATCCTCGCTAAATTTTCGCACTACCAAAGCCAAAAGCGTGGCATTTTGAAAAACCCCGCCACTTAGCACGACCTCTAAATTTCGCTCTTTTGCGATTTGAAGCATTATTTTAGCGAGTGCGTTTATGAAATTTGACGCAGCCACGGCTGGCTCATCTTTTAGCGCGCTTAAAAAAGCATTTTTGACGCTGATTTTGCCGTTTATTATCTCAAATTTATAGCGTTTTTCGCTCTCACTCGTGATTTTGCTCTCATCAAAGAGATTTTCCAAACTCATACCGCTTTGGCCGTCGAAACTAACGCTTTTTATGGCGCAAATCACACTTGCAAATGCGTCAAAAATGCGCCCAAGCGAGGTTGTCTTTGGCGAGCGCGGGGCAATTTTGGCTAGATTTAAAATTTCATTTTGGCTAAATTTCGCCAAAAACTCACTCGCCTCGCTTTCAATGCCAAATTTAAAAATCAGCGAAATTGCGAGTTTGTAGATATTTTTGATCGAACTCTCACCGCCGATTAGCGCAAATTCGTCAAAATGCAAAACCCTTTTATAGCCAAATTCGTCAAATTCCAGCACTTCGCCACCCCAAATCGCGCCATCTTCGCCATAACCAGTGCCATCAAAACTAAATCCAAGGTATTTTTTACCACTTCCAAGCAAATCATTATCCGCCAAATTCGCAACCAAATGCGCGTAATGGTGCTGAAATTTCACCACTTCAAAGCCTAAATTTTCAAAATGTTTGGAGTGTAAAAAATTCGGGTGCAGGTCGCCCAAAACAGCGTCAAATTTCAAATCATAAGTTTTGATGAAAATATCCAAAAGCGCGAAAAATCGAGCATTTGTGGCGATATTTTTCAAATCGCCGATATATGGGGAAATAAAAATTTGCCCGTCTTTGTATATTGCAAACTGGTTTTTTAGCTCCGCGCCAAGGGCGAGAAACGAGCCTTTATGAGTAAATTTGCTTTTGAAAATTTGCGGATTTAGCCCACGCGAAGTGCGTAAATATTGCGTAAAATTTTGCGTTAAATTTTGCGAATTTTGCTCCGTGATTTCTGCGATACTCTGCGTCTGATTTTGCACCACAAAGCCCACGCTATCGTCGCTTGGCGTGATAATCTCTCTGTCATTATCCAAATAAAAATCAATCACACCGCCCAATTTTTGGCGCAAACTCGCCTCATCGTAAATTATCGGCTCGCCACTGATATTAGCGCTTGTGGCGATTAACGGGCGATTAAAATACTCAAAAAGTAGCAAATGAATACCCGTATTTGCTAGAAAAATGCCAACCTTGCTTAAATTTGGCGCAACCGCCCCAGCAAGGGCTAAATTTTGCGGATTTTTCGATTTTTTAACCAAAACAATCGGTTTAATCTGCAAGTTTAAAAGCTCTTTTTCACTCTCGCAAAATTTGGCAAATTTTTCAGCCATTTCATAATCTTTACACATCACAGCAAACGGCTTATCGGGGCGATTTTTGCGAATTCGTAAGGCCGCTACGGCGTCTTCGTTCGTCGCGTCGCACATTATGTGAAATCCGCCAAGCCCCTTTACAGCGACTATTTCGCCACGAGATAAAATTTCACAAAGCATTTTAACCGCATTTTTGCCAATACCCAAAATTTCGCCATTTTTGTTTTTCAAAAAGAGCTTGGGTCCGCATTTTGCGCAGGCAATCGGCTCGGCGTGATAACGGCGATTTAGCGGGTCAATGTATTCGCCGCCGCAAAACTCGCACATTTTAAATTTCGCCATTGTTGTATTTGCGCGGTCATAAGGGAGTTTTTTGATGATACTAAGTCGCGGCCCGCAGTTCGTGCAGTTGATAAATGGGTAGCGGTAGCGTTTATTTTGCGGTTCGTAAAATTCGCGCCTGCAATCATCGCAAATGGCAAAATCAGGCAAGATTGGGTTAAATTTTTGCGTTTCTTGCGAGTGCGTGATTTTAAAATCATTATAAATTTTAGGCGCGATTTCAAAAATTTCAAATTTATCAATCCGCGCAAGTGGCGGAAGCTCGCTATAAATGCGCTCTTTAAGTCGCGCTATTTGCTCGCTCGTGGCGTTTGCGTGGATTTTCACGCCCTCGCCGTCGTTATAAACCTCGCCTTTTATGCCTAGATCGGTGCAAATGCGGTAGATAAACGGGCGAAAGCCCACGCCCTGCACAGCTCCTGCAATCTCGATTTTAACGCTCACAGCCTTGCAAACCCAAATATGCCGAGAAATCAAGGCGAGATTTGCCAAGCACGAGTGTGGCGATGTTTGCGAACCTGCGCTCGGCAAAGAGCGAACCGCTAAGCACGCCAGAATCGTATAATGCCTCGTTTGCGTCAGCCAAATCGCCGATAAATCTAGCCAGAGTATCAATCACGCCGTAGCTTAAAACCTTGTCATCGACCCCTGCTAGCTTGTAGCTCATCGCCGAACGAAGCGTTTTGGCGAAGTTAAAATCGCCGTTTTCTTTAAGCTCGAAGTCTAGTTTCATGCCCTTTTCGCCCAAAAACTCCCCAGCACACTCTAACAAATACTGCGCGTCTTTGCCAAAAATCACGCGAGAAAGCAGTTCGAAATAGCCATAAAAACTAGGTTTTACTTCGCTAAAATCGGCATTTGCTCGCGCATAATCTAGGCTAGCGTTTGCGCTAAAATTTGCCAAAAGTTTTGCGCCTGTTTCGTCGCTTTTGATTTCATCAAAAAGAGCGTCTAAATTCGCAGGCATAGCGAAATTTAGGAGTTTGCGCTTGGATTTGGCTTCGTAAATCGCAATCTCATCGGCGCTGTTTTTCGATACAAAGACCCTCATCACGCGCGAATCAAAAATCTCCCTTTCCTTGCAAATGAGCCCAAAATGCGTAATCTCATCGCCAGAGGCAAGGAGCGTTTTTTCAGCTTCGCTCATAAATTCAAAGTTTTTTGTGATAAGAAATCTATCCTCAATCACGCATAAATTTAAAAATTTATTTTTGTTACCCTGCGCGCCTTTTGCACCGACATAGTAGATTTCATCATCTTCGAGCCGTTTAAAAAGCGCGAAAGTAAAAAGATCACTACACATTTTCACATCGAAAAATTTAGGCGATTTTGAGAAGGAGCTACGAAAAACGCTGTTTGTTTTGAGGCGTAAAATTGGCTTTTCGTATGTCGCAAGGGCGATTTTTTGCTTGTCATCGGTGATAAAAATTTTATTAAACGATTTTAGGCCAGTAGCGACCATAAAGTCTGAATTTTCGAAATTTAAATCAGCACTTAGGCTGAATTTCTCGCCATTTAGCGAAATTTGCAAAATTTGATTATGACGCAAAATGCGGTAAGCATACTCGGTTAACTCTGCACAATTTTGCTTATTTACAGCGACGAAACTCTCGCCGTCAAAGACGCTAACACCGCTTAAAACCCCAAATTCGTTTTCTATAAATTCGCCACTTTGCAAAAATTCGTGAATTTGGCTTGGGGTGAAATTCGAAAATTTAGGCAAAAATTTAATCTCGTCGCTTCTGGCGCAAACTTCCTTCAAATCCCCTTCGCCAGATACCACCTCCACGCTCGATTTTGCCAAAAACGCAGAATTTGGGATAAGCGCCATAAATTTATCGCTAAATTCGAGTAGCTCTTTTTCATCTGCTTCGACATAGAGTGTGGTTAAATTTTTGCCTAAATTTAGGGCATATTTCAGCCCAGCCTTGCGCGCATAAAAATCCAAAAAATAGGCGATTAAGCCGTTGTTGTTCAAATAATCAAATTTAAAAGAAATTATCAATTTTTGCCCTTAGAATCAAAATTTTCAGCGATATCGCGCACGCTTAAATTCCCAATTTTTTCGCACGAAAAACCGCGAGAAGCGATAAAATCTATCGCCGTGCGCTCCATAATCTCGCTAGATTTCAGCACCTCATCGCTCACGCTAAACCTCATCGGCTCTATGCGCATTGGCACTACGGCTAGGATTTGCGTGCGTGGTCTATCGCCACAAAGATCTAGCATTTGCAGGGTTTCTAGCATCTCCACCTCGTGAGCCGAACCGCTCCATTTCACGCTTTTTGGCATAGCCTCGTAGTCGAAGAAATACACATCGCCGATACTGCCCTCGTCTGCGTCGATACAATCAATCAGCAAAATTTCGTCGAATTCGACCAAAATGTGCATTAAAAGCGCAGCCAGCGTGCCTCCGTCGATGAATTCGATACTATCGTCAGGTGAGTTTGGGGTGAATTTGTAGTTTTGTTGCAGTGCGTGCATAAAATGTACTCCGACACCTTCGTCGGAGTACATAATGTTACCTATACCGATAACACCTAATTTCATTTTTGAACCTTGAACTTATAGCCGCTAATGATAGCGTCCATAGCTCCGTCTTGTCCTTTTACAGCGTTGAAAACAGCCATATAAACATGCACAGGGATAAACAAAATGATGATATTCATCGATAAATGGTGGATAGTGCGAACCTCGCTTAGACCACCCATCATAGCCTCGATTGGGCGCATTAAATCATAAATCATACCGCCAAGTCCGCCATGATACATATGCACATGAAGCACAAGACCAGTGATACAAATCAGAGCCAAAACGATATAAAATCCTAAATACGCAATGAATTGCAAAGGATTATAAACGCCGTGCAAATGTGGGTGTTCGCCTAAAAATAGGTAAAATTTGATCTGCTCAATCCAAACCCTAGGATTAATAAAATCCTTGATACTAACTAGCTCTTTTCTGCTGTGTTTGTCGAACAAAAACAGATATGATTTGTAAAGCATAGCCGCCATTAGCACGAAACCTGCCACTAAATGCACGAAGCGAATTTTAGCTTGCAAGAATAAATTTGGCTCAGAACTAATCTCTGGGGCTATGAAAACATAAGCCAAATAAAATCCAGTAATTACAAGTATGACGATAGCGATAGCGCGTATCCAGTGGGTAAGGCGCAATCCTATCGAAAATTCATACTCAGCTTCTCTTTTGTTCATGGTTAATCCTTGATATTTGGATTTACTTTATATGAGCTAAGCTCGTTGCCTTTGGTATCCATAACATGAACAGCGCACGCAATGCACGGATCATAAGAGTGGATTTTGCGGATAATTTCAAGTGGTTGCGTTAAATCTGCAATTTTAAGACCGATTAAGCATGACTCATAAGATGCCATGTTGCCCTGAGCGTCTTTTGGACTAGCGTTCCATGTGCTAGGAACGACTGCTTGCCAGTTTTGGATTACTCCATTTTCGATTCTGCACCAGTGGCTTAGGCTACCGCGCGGAACATGTCCGATATATCTGCCTTTGTATGATTTCTTTTTATCGATTGTGTATTTAGCGCAAGTCTCAGTGTCGCCTGATTTAATATTAGCGATTAGGTTATTAAATGCTAATAGTCCATTATCAGCTACGACTTTTGCCTCGATCATACGGCATGCTGTTCTACCAAGAGTAGAGAATACTGCTTCTAGTGGAAGACCTGTATCGGCTAAGAATTTATCTACTACTTTTACTACAAATTCATTACCTTTTGCGTAATTTACAACGATATTTGATAGTGGTCCAACTTGAAGCGATTTGCCATCATATCTAGGAGCTTTTATCCAAGTATATTTACCCTCAGTATTTAGGACTTTTGTATCTTCCATTTCACCTTTTGCATTTAGGGTTTGCTCTACCTTAAATCCTGTGTAGTTTGGTTCTTGTTCGCCGTCATAAGGGTGAAGTGGTTTGTCATTTTTATACCATGAGTGAGTAGCTTCTTCTGTAATCTTGCTCTCATCTAGCTCATGAACCTTGCTAATATCGCCGTCTAAAATCACACCGCTTTGGAATAAGAAATCATTGCGTGAATATTGGAAAGTTTGGTGTGTCCATAGATTTGCGACACCGACATCATTTAAGACACTTGCTTCATTAGCATAAGCACCACCAGCCATAAGCAAGTCTGGATAATATGCGCGGTTGATGAAATCAGCAACTTCTTGGAATTTGACCATATACTCACCAAGTCTTGCTGGGCTTAGGATATCCATTACGCATGTTACGCCACCGACTGTTAGGGTTTGTGGGTGTGGTTGTTTGCCACCGAAAATAGCCATCATTTGCGCAGCTGTTCTTTGGATACGCAAGCACTCTAAATAGTGGCTAAGCGCAATCAAATTTTGCTCAGGGGTTAGCTTGTATGTGCTGTGTCCGAAATATGCGTTTGCAAATGGTCCAAGTGCGCCTTTTTCAACGAAAGCTTTTACTCTTTGTTGAACCGCTTTTAGCTGATCCTCACCGCAAGCATAAGGCAAATCTGTATATCTGAAAGCCTCTTGGCTAGCAGCGTGTGGATCTGCGCTTAGTGCGCTCACGATATCGACCCAGTCAAGTCCGTGTAGTTGATAAAAATGCACTGGGTGATCGTGCATAAATAACGCAGTGTTCATTAGCGTTCTAGTCAAAATCGCATTTAGTGGTGGAGTTATGCCAAGAGCATTTTCAACAGCTGAAATTCCAGCATTATAGTGAGAAAATGTGCAAACACCGCAAATTCTTTGCATAAAAAAGCCGATATCCCTAGGATCGCGACCCTTAACGATAGTCTCTAATCCACGCCATAAAGTAGAGCCAGAATACGCATCCGTTACAACTCCGTTATCATCGACAACTACTTCTATGCGTAAGTGTCCTTCAATACGAGTTATCGGATCTATTACTAATCTTTGTGACATTTCTACTCTCCCTTATTCTTTTTAAATGATGCAATGGCTGCATGAACTGTGATAGCTACACCTGTAACAGCCAAAATTCCTATACCGATTTTATCGGCTGTCGCATCAGCACCTGCTCCGCTAAATACGGTATTGTATAATCTATCTGCCAATGGCTCCTCAAATGGTCCCATGTGATCCCAAAAATCAGGCTCAGAGCAGCCGATACAGCCATGACCTGCTTGGATTGGCCAGCTAGTGTGAGCGTTAAATCTCTCGCGTGAGCAGTTATTAAATGTATATGGGCCTTTGCAACCTACTTTATATAAACAATATCCGTCTTTTGCGCCTTGATCGCCGAATTGCTCTACGAACTCACCTGCATCGAAGTGACCGCGTCTTTCGCACAAATCGTGAATTCTAAGTCCGTAAGCCCATTTTGGACGATTATAAACATCAAGTGCTGGAAGTGTGCCAAATAGTATGTAGTGAAGGACATTTCCTACGATATTTTTTTCGCTTGGCGGACAGCCAGGGACATTGATTACTTGTTTTTTAGTTAATTTGCTTAACGCAACAGCGTTTGTTGGGTTTGGTTTTGCTGCTTGGATACCACCGAAGCTCGAACATGTTCCAATAGCAAAAATCGCAGCTGCACCAGCAGCAGCATGTCTGCAATGCTCGGCACCTGTCTTACCAGCAGGTCCTACTGTAAGGAAATATTCGCTACTTCCGCTTGGAATTCCACCTTCTACCATTAAAATATACTGCCCCTTATATTTTTCGATAGCTCCGTCTAAATTTTCCTCTGCTTGCCAGCCAGCAGCAGCCATAATCGTCTCGTGATATTCTAAACTAATATAGTCGAAAATCAACGAATCGATAGTTGGAGTATCAATTCTAAGTAAGCTTTCGCTACAACCTGTGCATTCTGCCATGTGAAGCCAAATCACAGGTAAGCGATCGGCGAGTTCTGCCGCCCGTGCAACTTGTGGTGCAAATACGCTAGGTAACCCAATCGCCGCAGTCATTGCGCCTGCCCATTTCATAAAATCACGGCGTGAAAAACCGCGCTCAGCAAGGCGTTTAGTGATACTATCGCCCTCTTTTATCTTGGGTAGTTTAGCGACTTGTTCTAGCCTATCGGCTACTTTTGCTAAATCAATCATTATGTTCTCCTTTACGCTTATAGCGTTAATCCGTAATTATATAGTTTTTTTGTTTAAAATTTGTTAAGGAAGAACTTACTTGTAGTTAAATTTTCTACAAGTAAGTTAAAATTTAAGGTTAGATTTATTTTATTTTGAAATTTAGCACTGGTAAATCATAATCCATTACGCTTTCGTTTTGCATATCGGTGATACTCACAGCTGGCAAGGCACACATACCAGAATACACTACATTAAGCGGCGTGTAAAATACGCCGGTATAGTCATTGCCGTTTTTCGTATCTTTGTAATACGCCCCACCAACCGGGAAGCTTAGCACCCTATCAAACATTATCTCTTTGTGCTCGAAGCCAGTTTTGTCCTGCAAATTCTCAGGCCTTATAAATCCCGGATTTATGCGCTCATTGACGATCTCAAAGCAGGTGCTTGCCGCCTCGTCAATCACAAAATTTCTGATATAGAAATTTGAGCGGAAATTTATCTTAGAATAAATTCTTTGCCCTACTTTTAGATTATCAAGCGAAACCGCATTACCAGCCTCATCGACAAATTCACGCACGATTTCTAGCTGTTTGATTCCGTGCAGATTTCCTGTGTGGTTGTTTATACTAAGTGGGCTATGTTTGAGCGCGACTGGTTCGTAACCAAAGCTAAGCAAATTAGCAAAAATTTTCTCGCCATTTTTTGGCGAAATTTTGATCTCTCTGTCGTTAGAATTTAGCGTAATTACTGAATTTGACGGAGTTTGGATACTTTGTGTAAGTCCGTTTGCGACTATATCTGCGCCCACACCCTTATCATCTTCGCCAAAATACGCTTCTAGCGCTCTTAGCACAAACGCTCTTTCTTGCGTGCTATAAATGTCTTGTAAATTTTGGCTTAAATTTTGCGCCAAAGTATCCAAAATACTATCTTTTATACCGACACTTCCTAAGGCATACAGAGCAAATCCAGCGTCCCTAACCTCACTAGCAAAAATTTTACTAGCATCTTTATTAGCATAATCAAATTTATAATTTGAACTATAAATTTTACTAAATTCCGCGCTCATTCTGTGTTTTTGCAAAATCGCAAGCATAGAAAATGTTGCTAGCGGGCTAGCTTCGTAGAGTTTTTTATCATAGACGAAATTTAGCTCATCATCGCTTAATGCGCCAACCCTATCTAGCACGAAATCCGCATACAATCGCAAGCTAGGCTCGCTAGAATACGACGATTTTAGCGCCCTTAAAATCAGCTCTTTTTGTTTTGGGGTTAGGATTTTGTATTTCGCGTCCATATCCAAAAGCACATCGCTAGCATACAGCGACGCAAATGCGTTCGTCTCGCCATGCGCGCTCCAATACCCAAACTCGCCGTTATTTTTAAGCCTTGATAAAATTTTCGTAGCATGCTCTAAAACAGCCCTCTTCATCGCCTCGTCGTGGTCGCGTTTATAAAAGAAATCATAGGCTAAAATTTTAGAACTAATCTGCTCTGTGCAACCATACGGATATCGCTCCAACTCCCTTGCCACCGTATAAGTGCTAGGTCTAGTGCCTATGTATGTAAAGACATCTTTATACGAAGCTGGCAGACTAAAATTCATCGGCGCGTCGCTATAAGCACTGGCGCTAAATTTCGAGCGCGGAAACTGCGAAATGACATCAAATTTCAACTCATACTCAAATTTCGCCCCATTTTCTTCGCTCGCTTCCAAGCTCACCACGCCCTCGCCAAGCTCTAACGCATTTGCTCTAAATTTCAAATTCTTTGCTTCTAGCGCGCCTAGCGTGATATTTGCATCACTAAGCGAAATTTGAACTGCGTCGTTAAAACTCGCCTTTAAATTTAGCGATTTTGGCGAATTTGTCGTATTTATGAGCGTTAGCGGGATATTTATATCATCGCCTTTGACCATGTATGTCAAATCAGCTGGTTTGATGACGATATCATCTTTGACGCTGATTTGAGAGTTTGCCCAGCCGATTTTTTCTTCATCATCAAGGGCTAGCGCACTTAGGCGAATCATAGAGTTAAAGTGTTTTGGTAAATCTACCTCAAATCTAGCCTCACCTACGCCGTTTGCGATACTCTCATACATTTTGACAAATTTTTTATCTTTTTTGTTTTGCACTGGGCTTAAATTTCGCTTCGCGCTTTTTAGCATTTCATCGCCACCAAAACTTAGTTCTTTGCCGTTTGCGCTATACACACTCAAATCATCGAAAATATCGAAATATCGGTGCCTGAAATATATCGGCTTATCAAAATACGAAAACGCATTTAGCTCTTTTTGATTTATCGCGTCTAGTATTCCTAAATCCACAGCATAAAGCGTGATTTTAGAATTTGGCGCGGATTTTGCCACGATTATGGCTTTTTCGCCGTTTTTATACTCAGACTTGCTTTGCAGGCTAAGAGGGAGTTTTTTCTCGCTCACATCGAGGCTTACGGCTACATTGGCGTAAGTGCGAAGTGGCATAGCAGCGCCCAAAGCAGCGCGTGAAATGCTAGCGCTAATGTGTCCGCCGGTGAAATTTTCTGGCACTCTTAGCTCGAAACTTGCGCTGTTTCCGCGAATTTGCGTGATTTTATAATCATACACACCCTCTCCTATCAAAGCCACATTTAGCACGCCGTTTTCGATAGGCGAAGTAATCACGCCTTTTATCATTTCGCCAGGTTTGAGCTTTGATTTTTCTAAATTTATACGGGCGGTATTGACATCTTTGGCATTTAGCCTGCCATAGTATCCATATCCGCTCACATCGACTCTCACGCTCGCACTTGCCCCGCTTGCGTAGTCGTTTGCTACTACGATATACGAACCGCCATTTTCGAATTTATACCCAATCTGTGAGCCCTCTGCGCTAATGCTATCCACAAGCGAAAAGCTCTCTTGCTCGACATATCTCTCGCCATTGTAAATGTAAGTGAAATCTTGGCGATAAATTTCTAAATCCACCTTGCCTTTTTGCTCTTTTTTGCTAACGCTATCTAGCAATGCAAGGTCGAATTTCACCTCCTCGCCACTGCTTATAAAGTCCTTGTTAGCGCGAATTCCGAGAATTTTTTCGTATGGATAGTAGCTTAGCATTTTATATGCGCTGACATTTTTGCCCCCGTCTTGGACGCTAAAATTCATCATCAAATTTGCCGCATTTGAGACACCCTGCGCCTTTGGAGCGATTACGAGGTCTTTTTTGCCATTATTATCCAGCCTAAATTCCTCGCTTTTTACCTCCAATGTGCCCTCTTTTTTAAGTCTTGCATTTGTGAAGCTGTATCCTTCAAAACCGCTGATTTTAAGCTCTTTTTCGTAAGATTTCACCTCAATTTTGCTGGCTAAATTTGCAGCTGGTGCGCCCACAAGGTAGTTTGAAATCAAATTTGCGATTATTAACTCATCTTTGTAAATTTCATCTTTGCTCGTTAAAATTTCGTTTTTCACGCGGTTTGGTATGAAATTTTCGACGCTAAATTTCTTGGTTTCGATGATTTTATCCTCGTAAATCAGCTCAAAGGTATAACTTCCGCTTTTTTCGCCCAAATTCTCTTTGAAATTTAGCGCGCCATAAGAGTCGGTTTTGAGCGCGCGAGTGATGATATTCACGCCGTAAGGATCTGTGATTTTGTATTTAATCGGAGTGTTTTTAATCGGCGTAAAATCGCTCTTTTTGAGCACCACAGAGCCGATTAGTGCCTCATTTGGGCTTACTAGCTCGCTAGCGAAATACACCATTGCCCGCGCATCGCTTGTAGTCGCTTCCGTGCTAGAAACAGCCTCGTCAAATATCACAAATCCGCGCTCTTTGCCGTCTGTAATCTCGATAGATTTAGGATTTTTATCCAAAAATTTAGTGTCATTTACAAGCAAAATCCCGTCACTATTTGTGCGCTTTTCTAAAATCATCTCGTTTTTGTCATTGTAAATTTTAACGATAGCGTGCGACAAAGCCTTCGCATCGCTTAGGCGCGAAGTATAGATTAGTGCGCCACTATCAGCCATACTAACCTGAGCTGAAATGTCGCTGATATAGACTGTGCGCGAGATAGTTCGCATTATAGCGCCCTCTTTATAATGCACATCTATCACATACACGCCGTCCTCAAAGCCCTTAAAATCCATAGCGATTTTATGCTCGCTAATCTCGTTTTTCGCCCCGCCAATGTCAAATTTTTTATTCACAACCTCGCTAGCTAGCGAGTGCGGATAATTGCTTTCGAAATTTAGAAAATATCTGAAATTCTCATCGCTGATTTTTGAAACGCTAATGCTAATTTCATTTAAATTTGAGCTTTTTATCGCGATATTTGCGTTTTTAGGGACGAATTTTTTCATATCACTAAACTGCACAAAAGGCTTCCTATCGCCAGTTTTGAAATTTAGCTTTATTTCATCTCTAACTATCCTAGAATCATCGCCAAAGCCCTTTAAAAGGCGCAATTCATAGCTTTTATTTGGCGCAAATTCAGCGCTTTTGATATCTACATGATAGTAGTATTTATCACTGATTTGCGGGTATTTTTGCTCATCTTCGTAGTATCTGTATCTAGCCTCGCCAAGGCTAAATTTACCCACGCCATTAACGCGGATAAATTTGGCTAAATTCGCGTCATCGACATAGTGCGGGAAATACAGCCTCGCTCCAAACGAGCCGTCATTAAAGCTAATTTCGCGGATTTTGACATCATCTAGGTTTGACGCATTTATACTATCACTAAATGGCTCTTCATCTGCTTTTAGGATTTTTGGCGCGCTTAGCGTTGCGCCGTTTTTTGATTTTACAGCGCCTGCTTCGATGACGATATTTGGGTGCTTAGCGTCATAAGAAATCAAAAAACTTCTATCATTTTGTGCGCTAATGGTAAAGCTAATATCGTTTTTGGCTAAATTTTGCAGCGAATACACCCTAATCCCTGACTTTGCCCCCTCCTCGCTAACGCTATCGTTAAAGCTAATCTTTGCAAGACCTGGGCGCAGTATTTTAAGCTCGCTCGCGCTAAACTCAGCCGTCGTAAAGCTAAATTTCTCCCCGCCAATCTCGCAGTTATAGCGAGTGCTAGCATTTAGCTTAGTCTTTGGATAAAACTCTATTTCACCGCCATTTTTATACTCATACACGCCAGTAATCCCTGGCGCACATTTTGCGATTTGCTCCTCGCTTATGCCAAAAGGCGCGATTTTTGCACCACTAAAAACCAAGCTCTCATCATTAATCTGCGTTTCCACGCCAAAGAGCCACCCAGCGCAAAGTGCGCTACAAAGCCCAAATTTGATTAAAATTTTTTCCATGATTTTCCCCTAAGAATTTCGCGTAATTATATTGTGAAATTTTTATATTTTGGTAATTTTTTATTTTTTATTTTATCTATTTTTTACCCTAAATTTCGCCACGCTAAAATTCGCGTTTTCGTCCAAACACGAAAGCTCATATTCGCCCGGGCTCAAATTTAGCATAAAATTCTCGCCATTTTTTTTCGCCTCGTATGGGCTATTATTTACGCTGATAAAAATTTCATCGCCAAAAACAGCCGTGCAAGAAGCGCTAAGATTTATCTCTTCGCTATCGCCCACTTCGTAAATTTTGCCATCTATATCGCTAAGAGCGGGGCTAATCTGGGCAAATTTATCCTTGCACCTGCCGTTTTTGGTCGCATTTGCGTCAATAATGCCGTTTTGCAAAAGATAAAAAAGCTCGCTAGGGCGGTAAAATTCGCACTCATCGTGCAAAGTTACACCCTCTATCACCAAATCTCGCACCATTTTTTTACACTCTTTTTCTACGAAAAAATCAGCGCAAATTTCCCTTTCGCTCACGCCATTTGGGCGGGTAAATTCGGCATTTATCGCACCTGTGTTTGAAAGATAAGAAAACATATCAAAAACCACGCGCGCAGCACTAAGCCCGCCACTTATATCGCTCGTTTTTTCGCCGTTGAAATTGCCAAACCAAACCCCAAGGCTAAATTTTGGCGTCACGCCAATCGTATAAAGGTCGCGCCCGTCGGCACTCGTGCCGGTTTTAAACATCAGGGCTGGCATGTTTTTGGTATTTTGCCACACAGAGCCAAGATAGCTTCGTGGGGCGTTTTTTAGCATTTGCGTGATGATATACGCACTTTGCGGGCTTAGTATTTGCGCGCTCTGACCAATTTTTGCCCCTGCTAGTTCTAGCGGTTTTAACTCGCCAGAGTTTGCAAAAACGCTGTAAAGATGAGTGAGATTTAGTAAATTTATGCTAATTCCGCCAAGCCCGAGCCCGAGCCCATAATGCTCTTTGGAATACGGCGCGAGATTTGCGCGAAGCAAAAGCTCATAAAGCCCGTCATCGCCAAGGGATAATAAAAGCTTCAAAGCCGGGATATTTAGGCTATATCCGAGCGCCTCATTTGCGCTAATAACCCCCATAAAGCCTAGATTGTAATTGCGTGGAGAGTAGTTTTTGAAGCTAATCGGAGCGTCGATTAGCTCACGGCGTGGCGTGATAAGCCCATCTTCAAGGGCTCTTGCGTAGATAAATGGTTTTAGCGTAGAGCCAACATTTTTCGCCCAGACTATGCCGTCATTTTGTCCCAAAAATCCGCCAAAATCATGCGAACCTGCGTATGCCACAACCGCCATTTTTTCGTTGTCGATTAGGATTGCCGAGCCGTTTTTGACGCCAAATTTGGCTAGGTCATTTATCCTTGATTTAAGGAAATTTTCAAGGGTGAGTTGATAGGTTTTGTTTAAATTTGAGTGGATTAAATTTGTGCCGTTTTGCGCTATGCGCTCTGCTTTTTTTTGCCAGATTGCGCTATTTTGTGCCACGCGCTTTGTATCGCCTGTGCGCACGGCGTGATTGTCTGTGTTTGCGGGCTTTATCGCGCCATTTTGTGCCAAGTGCGCGCTTTGGCTTGCCTCCACAGAAGTTGCCCCCACAGAACTTGCGCGCGCGCGTTTTGTTTCGGTGGCTGTTTCACTCACACCCTCTGCCACGCCAGCTGTTTTGCTCGCTGTTTCGCCCACACGCGCACCCACAGCCTCACTCGCGCCAACGCGCCCTACCACGCCCAAATTTTTCGCATTTTTAAAGGCGCGCATTGCATAATGCGGGGCGAAATTTGGCGCAGGGTGCCTTGCGGGGCTAAATTTCTCGCTACTAGCTCGTTCAAATTCGCTAAGCGATAAAATTCCTGCCTTATAAAGACTAGAAATCAGCCTATTTTTTAGCGAGTTTAAATCCAAATTCGCGCGGTCTAGGCGGTTTTTGTTCGGGTTTTTTGGCACCACCGCAAGAAGCGCGATTTGAGCGTTGCTAAGCTCGCCCAGAGCCTTGCCAAAATAAAAATAGCTAGCACTCGCCACACCCTCGATATTGCCACCATAAGGGGCTAGATTGAAATACATTGTCAAAATTTCATCTTTGGTATAGTGAAATTCGAGTTGAAAGGCGTTGAAAATTTCGATAAATTTGTTTTTGTAACTGCGCTCTTTGGGGTTCATCATACGCGCAACCTGCATTGTAATGGTGCTTGCACCCACTCTGGCTATATTTGCATTTTTATGCGTAAAATTTTGCGAAATATTATGCGTAAATGCCCGTGCTATCGAAAATGGATTTACGCCAAAATGGTAGTAAAAATACCTGTCCTCGAAATGCACCACGCTCTGTTTTAGACGCTGTGGGATTTCATCGCTGCTAGCATAAAACCTCCAAATCTCATCACTGCTGATTTGCATATTTAAAATTTCCCCATCGCTCGAATACAAAACTAACGACTTTTCTTTATTTAATCCAGCCAAATTTAGGGGAAATAAAAAATCCAAAATCAAAAACAACGAAAGCAAAAATGCGCCCAAAAATGCGCTAAATTTCACAAACCCTATAAATTTCATAAAAATATTATATCTATAAAATTTATAAATTTACTCAAATTTTTCACACAAAAAGAGAATATAAAGCATAAATTTTATAAAATCGAGAGTTAAATTACACTTTAAAGAGCCCAAAGGAGTTATTATGAAATATGGTATCATTTTTGGCGGACAAAGCTACGAGCACGATGTCAGTATCCTCACAGCAATCGCTGTAAAAAACGCACTAAAAGGCAAAAATTTAGTCTTTATCTACTGCGACGCTAACCGCAGATTTTTCGAAATCGAAGAGGGAAATATGGTAGCAAGCTACTTTGCTAGAAATTTTGCTAGATCTCACTCTACCAACACAGACGCTGCTGAGGGCGGTTTTTCATCTCAAACTTCTTATGGCAGCAAGGTCAAAGAGCTAACCCTCTCTTATGGCGGATTTTACACAAGCGGTATGTTTTCAAAAAACAGATTAGAAATCGATGTGTGTATCAACACAATCCATGGTGGTGATGGTTGCGACGGCAAACTAGCTTCACTTTTAGAATTTTACGAAATTCCACAAATCGGCCCTAGATTGGAGGCAAGTGCGGTAAGCCATAATAAAATTTTAACCAAAAATTTAGCCAAAAACGCAGGGGTTAAGGCGATTAATTACGCGGTTTTGAAGCGCACGAGTCTGCCGTCTTTTAACTACCCTGTCATCATAAAACCAGCTCACCTAGGTAGCAGTATCGGCGCTAGTATCGTAAATAGCGATATGGAACTCGATAAAATCATCGACAAGGTCTTTAAGCTAGATAGCGAGGTCATCGTCGAGCCTTTCGTCAAAGATGTCAAAGAATACAGCCTAGCGGGTTGTAAAATAGGTGGCGAAATTGTATTTTCAAAATTTGGCCAACCTGTGAAAAAAGACTTCCTAGACTTTGGTCGCAAATATATCGACACCACCCAACCAAACACCGTGACAGAGCAAACCGTGGGCATTTCAATCGCAGATAAGATGAAAGATGCGTTTGCTAAAATTTACAACAGTGGATTTGAGGGCTCGATCATCAGATGCGACTTTTTCGTGTTTAATAACGAAATCTATCTAAACGAAATCAACCCTGTCCCAGCGGCTCTTGCAAGCTATTTGTTTAACGATTTTGGCGCGATTATCGACGGGCTTTCTACATCTTTGCCGCAATACAAAAAAATCCCAGTAACCTACGATTTGGTTACGCAAATCGCAGCCAACAAATAATCCAAATTTCACGCTAAATTCCAAATTTAGCGTGAAATTTAGCCAAATTTAACAAAAGGATAAAAAATGAGTGTTTTGCTAGTAATTTTAGCTATTTTAATTCTTGGTGGAATTTTTCTCATTGGTATTTACAACAAACTTGTCGCACTTTTAAACGAAGCCAAAAACGCCTTTGCACAAATCGATGTCCAGCTAAAACGCAGATATGATCTAATCCCAAATTTAATCGAAGTTGTCAAAAAATACATGGCGCATGAAAAACAAACCCTAGAAAATATCGTAAATGCCAGAAACCGCGCAACTATCGCGTTAGAAAGTATCAAACAAAACGGCTTAAATGATAGCGATATGCGAAATTTAGCAAGCGCAGAAAACGAGCTAAAAAGCGCGCTAAATGGGCTAAATATCCAGGTCGAAGCCTATCCTGAGCTAAAAGCTAGCGAAAATATGATGCAACTAAGCGAGGAAATCACCTCTACTGAGAATAAAATCGGCTTTGCTAGGCAGTCTTACAATGACGCAGTGACGGACTTTAACACCTATAAACAAAGCTTTCCAAACAATATTTTAGTCGGATTTTTCCCTAAATTTCACAAAGATTTAGCCCTGCTTGAATTCAGCGAGGAAAATATCCAAAAAGCCCCAAAAATCGAGTTTTAAGCGAGAAATTTTGTGGAGGCGTTGTCTGCGCTAAATTTAGTGCTCTTTTACCTACCTGAAAAATTTTGCCATTTTTTAAGCGTAAATGAGATTTCCTGCACGCCAAAGGCCGGGTATTATCTATGCGTTTTGGCGTGTAGCGCGGTTTTGTTTGCCATAACGCGCATTTTCCTTGGCAAAACAGCCTCTCTATCTCACAGCATAAACGAGCACCAAAAACTAGCCAAAAGCAAGGTTGCGTGGCTAAATTTCGTCTTTGCAAGCGTTTTGGTGCAGGTTTTTTGGCTCTCATACGCGCTATTTTTTGATTTTTTAAATTACAAAAATTTTGCCCTTGGCGAGGGCGCGGATTACGCCCTGCCACTACTTTTATCTGTGCTTTTAGTCTGCGTGATTTTATTTAACTATATCAAAAAACGCCATTTTGAGGCGACAGACATTTCTAGCCTTGCAAAGGGGCTTGACGCCACAGAAATTCACCCCCACACAGCCAAAAATTCCGAAAAAATTTTGCTTAACATAATCGAAGAAATGGCAATTGCCTCGCGTGTGGGCATGCCACGGGTTTTTATCATGAAAAACGAAAATGGCGTAAATGCCATGGCAAGCGGGGAGAATTTCGGCAAAGATAGCGAAAAAATCGCGATTTTTGTCACGGCTGGGGCGATGAGGACATTTAACCGCGACGAAATGCAAGGGGTAATCGCGCATGAGTTTTCGCACGCATTTCACGATGATATCGAGCTAAATATCAGGCTAATTAGCGTCATTGGCGCACTTGGGACACTTAGCTTCATCGGATATGAGATTTTAAGGGCATTTGGCAGGGGTAGAAGCGGCAGAAACTCCAAAGGAAGCGGGATTGCCATAGTCATACTTGTGGGCGTCATATTTTGGCTACTTGGGCTTTTGGGTAAGGTTTTTGCCGAACTTATCCAAAGCGCGATTTCTAGGCAAAAAGAGTTTTTAGCAGACGCTAGCGCAGCCAAATACACGCGCAATCCTTTGGGGATCAAAAAGGCGCTTGATAAGCTTTTTATGATACAAAAATTCAACAAAGCCTATCACGACGGAATCGGCAAAAAGGATTTTAAAGCCCCAAAAGATGAAGAAAAGCCGAATTTAAACAGATATTTTTCCTCAAAAACGCGCCAAAAGGGCAGTATAAACACAGATGAAATGCGAAATTTTCGCGCAAATCCACTAAGAAATTTCGCAAATTTTCATATCAAAAACACAAACGCCAGAGCCTGCGCGCACATGTTTTTCTTGCCCGCATTTTCTGGGCTTTTCGCCACGCACCCTAGCCTGCAATCACGGATAAAAAAACTAAAAGAAATGGGCGCGTGAATTTTCGCAAAATTTCAAATTTGCAAATTTAGGCTAAATTTTAAAATTCGCAAATTTAAGCAAAATTCAATGCCAAATTTGCGCCAAATTTTAGGCGCAGGGCTAATTTTTTTATAATAAATTTAGGCTATAATCTACGATTTTAAAGGAAAATTTTGAACGCAATATCAAATTTAAACCAAGAACAATACTCTGCCGCGACTGCGCCCTTTGGCCACAATCTCGTAATCGCAAGCGCAGGCACAGGCAAGACTAGCACCATTGTAGCGCGCATTGCGCATTTACTGCACCTTGGCGTAAATCCAAGCAAAATTTTGCTTCTAACATTCACAAACAAGGCAGCTAGCGAAATGATTGCGAGGTTAAATCGCTATTTTGACAAAAAAATCACCGCCAAAATCACCGCAGGCACCTTCCACGCGGTATCTTACGCACTTTTGCGCGAGCTTGGCAAGGGTGTGATTTTAAAGCAGCCAAGCGAGTTAAAAACGCTTTTAAAAAGTATCGTAGAAAATCGCAAATTTTACCATATCAGCGACACTAGGCCGTATGGCGGTGCGTATTTATACGACATATACTCGCTCTTTCAAAACAAACAAACAGGCGAGAGTTTTAGCTCATGGTTTGCTAGAAATTTCGAAGATCAGGCTGAATTTAGCGAAATTTACGAGGATATTTTGCGTGAATTTGAAGAGGAAAAAGCCCGCTTTAACTACGCCGATTTTAACGACATACTGCTTAAAATGCGCCACGAACTGCGCAAGGGCGCGCCACTATACTATGATGAAATTTTAGTCGATGAGTATCAAGACACAAACTCGCTTCAAGGCTCACTAATCGACGCATTTAGGACAAAAAGCCTTTTTTGCGTGGGCGATTTCGACCAGAGCATTTATGCCTTTAACGGCGCAAACATCGATATAATCGGCTCTTTTGGCACCCGTTTTAGCGACGCGAAAATTTACACGCTAAACATAAATTACCGCTCATCTAGCCAAATTTTAGCCCTTGCAAACAAGGTCATTTCAAACAATCCGCGCCTGTATGACAAAAAGCTAGTCGTGGGGCGCACGGGCAAATTTAGCGCGCCAAAACTGCATGTGTATGATGAGATTATGTCGCAATACGGCCATATCGCACAGCAAATCAAACAAAGCGGGCGCGCGCCTGAGAGTTTTGCGGTAATTTTTCGCAACAACTCTTCGGCTGACGGGATCGAGGTCGCACTCAAAGAGCTAGGAATCGGCGCGAAACGCAAAGGCAGCACGAGCTTTTTTGAAAGTCGCGAAATAAAGGCGTTTATGGATATTTTCGGCGCGCTGATAAACCCAAAGGATATGATGGCTTTCCTTGGGATTTTAGAATATGCCAAAGGTATCGGAAACGCCACTAGCAAGGAGATTTTCGACGCGCTAATCGCGCTTGGTGGCGGAAATATCAAAGATGGCTTTTTGCGCCCTGATATGAGTGCGAAAATTTACGAGCAAAAAAAGCGAAATTATCAGCTAGGACTTTTTGACGATATGGATTTACAGGCGAGTTTGGAGCGGTTTAACACGCTTGGATTTAGCGAAAATTTCGCCAAAAATCCGGTGCTAAAATACAACAAACTAAACGAAAGCGCAGCTGTGATTTTGCACGAGCTATACACGCTATTTAGCAAATTTAGCCCAAATTTCGGCGCTGGCGAGCTAGTGAATTTGATAAAATCCTCCAAGCTTTTTGCCATAATTGCAGGTAATATCGCCACTCACAGAGCCACGCTCAAAAACGGCAAAATCGATCTCGATCGCAAAACGAACGAAAATGAGAAAATTTACAACAAAGTAGCGATTTTAGGCGGGATTGCGAGCAAATACAAGGACGCGGGGAGTTTTTATAACTTCATCACACTTGGCGCAAAGGAAATGAGCGAGGGAGAGGGCGTAAATCTGCTAAGCGTGCATGCTAGCAAGGGTTTGGAGTTTGATAGCGTGTTTTTGGTAGATTTGGCGCAAAACCGCTTTCCGAATTTGAAGCTAATGGGCATGGGTGGCAGCCTAGATGAGGAGCGACGACTATTTTATGTCGCGGTTACTAGGGCGCGAAATGAGCTCTATCTAAGCTACGCGAAATTTGATAAAATTCGCAAAATAAACTATCAGCCAAGCTGTTTTTTAGTCGAAGCCGGTATGGCGTAAATTTGGGGGTTATAATGAGTTTTCACGCAGAAATTTGGGAAATTTTAAACGCTGGTAGCCCAAACGAAAAAATAGAAAAATTTGCAAAATTTTACGCAAAATTTTGCAAAAATGAAGTAGAATTTGAGCAAAATTTTGAGCCAATACCACTCGAAAATCCTAGCTATGCAAAATTCGCCCAAATTTCACAGGTCAAAGATATAAAAATCCAAAACAAAAATTTAAAAAAGCACAATGTCGATAAAAACGCCCTATTTCTGCACTCTGTGGCGCATATCGAATACAGCGCGATTGATTTGGCGCTCGATGATGAATTTGCAAATTTAAATTTACTTGCTTCGTAGGTTTAAATTTGCAAATTTCAAATAAAGGAAAAAAATGAAAAGATTATTTTTTGTGATACTGTGCATGGTGGGATTGTGTTTAAATTTCGCCGTTGCAGATGATATTAAGCTAAATTTGACAAAAATTGACGAGTTTTTCCAAAACACTCCGTGCGACAAACTAAACTCTCTTGATAAAAACGAAATCGACAAATTTCTAGACCTTATTTTTAGTGATAACGAAACAATCTATCACGCTATTTCAAAGTGCGATTTAAGCGCACTACCACAGGAAAATTTTAACGAAATGCTGGCTTTGATTTCACTTGGCAATGCAAAAAAAGATGATTTTGATTACACAAAAACCAAAAATGACGAATTCGCTTTAAAAATCGCCCATATATTAAACGAGCAAAATTTGGATTTTGCACAACTTGATAAAGTTGTAGAAAACTTAAAAAATGAAAATCCACAAAATGTATATTTTGTGGATTTTTTAATATACACAAACAATGTTGATTTGCTTAAATTTTATCTCGATAACCAAGCGCCGATAAATCCTAATTCTAGGGCATTTAGTAAAATTAGCAGCGATATTTTAATCTTTATTTCACATAATTGTCCTAGCACAAAGCAGGCTATAAAAAATAAAAGACCAAGTGATGAAATTTTAGCTTTTATTGCGACAGAAAAATATCAAAATTTCAGAAATGAACGCCTTAAAATGGCTAGTGAAATTTTAAAACATATTGATAAGAATAAATTTATAGCTGATTATGCAAAAGCTTTTGATGATATATTGGCGATAACAAACGATGAGACAATTCGAAATTTTATCCAAGGGGAAACAAATGGAACAAAATAGATATGATGATGGCAGAAATGCCTTAGGCAAATTTGGGAAAATTTTTAAAAAAACCACTCGCGCGATAAACGAAACCGCCCGTTTAAAGGCAGGTTACTCACCAAAAGAGATAGAAAAAATCAAAGAGCTTCAAGCTCAAAATTTTACCAAATAGCGATAAAATCGCATTTATCAAAACTTAAAGGATTAAAAAATGGCTTCGTTAATGCAAAGAGATGTTTTACTCGAATACGCTTGTGTTGGGCATTTATTCCCAGCAGATAGGGACGAGGAAATGAGAAGTGATAGCAAAAAAATGGGCGAAATTTATCATCAAATTTTAATGAGCGAACATGAAAGCATTGATTTTGAAAAAACGGCTGAAAAAATCGAGCAAATCCGCGAAGAATACGATATGAAGCTAATGGGGCGGGAAGTTTCATTTAATACTCACGGTTTGTTTTTGGAATTTTTTGCAGAAAAATTGCGAGAAATTTACGGGCAAAATTTGCAAAACTTCTTTGACGAATTAGAAGAGAAATTCGCTAAATTCGATATTTTAATCAGACCTACGCAAGATAAAAACTTTGATTATCACAAATTTTACACAGATGAGAAAGTCGCTCGCACAATGTTTCTTTCAAAATACGATATGAGCGATGATGAGATAAAAAATGTGCTTAGAAATATCGCAACTCAAATGCCAAATCTTGCAAGGCTCATAAAATCCATAGACGGCGGCACAACCACGAATTTTGCGACTTTGCAAGCCTATAAAGATAAAGAAATTAGCCAAAATTTGCTCTGCGACATAGCCAAAATCAACGAAAACGCCGAATTTTTCGCCCAAAGAGCGAGCCAAAATGTATGGACTGAGGTGATTTTGGATAAAAATCCACTCGCAAAAGCTGGCAACGAAGCCCCAAAAGCCTATGTTTTAGGCGGTCAGCCAGGAGCTGGTAAGGCAAATATGCTCCGCCTAGCCCTTAACGAGCTAGGCGAAAATGGCGTTGTCATAAACGGCGATGAGTTTCGCAAATACCACCCCTACTACGCCCAAATTTGCGCCCTTGATAGCCAAAAAATGGCAGAGCGAACAGCTAAATTTTGCGCAAAACTTACAGAAATAATCATAAATAAAGCAATCGTAGAACGCTATAATATCGCTATTGAGGGGACTTTTCGCACAGCTGATACACCAATTTACACGCTTAAAAAATTCAAAACCGCAGGTTACAAAACGGAAGTTTTAATCCAAACTTGCGACGGCGAGCTTAGCTGGAAATCTTGCAACGAACGCTATGAAATTTGGAAAAAACTCTGCCCGCAAGAGGCTCGCTATGTCGTGCAATCTCACCACGATTTGGTCGTATCCAAACTAAATGAAAATCTTAAAATAGTGCAAGATAGCGGATTTGCGGATAATATCAGAGTTTTTACAAGAGAGTAAAATTTGGCAAATTTTGTTTTTTTGCAGATACTGCGTCTGAAATTTTATGCAAAATTCGCTGAGTGCAATCTCTGATACTGTGCCGAAATTTCGCCCAAAATGTCATTGCGATGAGCAAAGCGACGAAGCAATCTAGTAAAATTTCAAAGAATTTTGAAATTTAAAATGCAAATTTTGGCTTAATAATCAAAAATTTGAAATTCTAATTAAATTTTATATTTTAAAATTTTTGGTATTCCCTAGATTACCACGGAGATTTCATCGCCTCGCAATGAGAGTTGAAAGCAAAATTTTCCTTTGAAAATAAAAAGCAAAATTTCGGCACAGTATTTTAAAGTTGCATAAGCGGAATTTTAAATTTTGCAAAATTTAAAAAACAAAATTTGGCAAAATCAAAATTTCGCCGAATTTTGCCTAGCTTTCACTCTCCTGCACGCATACGGCGATAAAATATAGCCCCGCCGTATCCCCTGCAATAATGCCCCGTATCCCAATCGTTCCACTCCCCATACTCGCAGGCTTTTTTGTAGAATTTCATCGACGCAGCGTTAAACTCGTAAAAATCATCATCGCTATCAGTGCTAGCCTTGGCGCGCACCTCATAAAAATAGCCCAAAAGTGCGCAATAAGAGCTGTTTTTCTCCTCGCATTTTTGCTTTACTCGCGCCAAATTGTCCTCGCTAGCGAAATTTTCAGCCCCAATCATATCATCAAATTTTGCGGCGTCAAGCTTGTTTTGAGCAGATTTTTTCAGCTCTTTTGGAAGCGTTTCTAGCTTTCTTGCAGCTCTTGCGATATCGTGAGCTTTGCGCAAGTCCCTAACATCGCTAAAATCGAGGTTTTGTTTATCACAATCTTGCAACGCACCGAATTTGCACAGCCTATCATACACGCTTTGCACCCTTGGTGCGGGGTCCGACCACATCGGATAATCCTCTAATAAAAACAGGCAACTTTTGATGTTTTTCTCATCGCAACTTTTCTCCAAAATTTCGGCATAACGCTTGCGATCACCGCCAAAAAATTCCTCAGAGCGGATGATTTCACACTTGCTATCATCGCCATTTAGACATAGTTTGGCGATGATTTCATAAGCTTTGCGGTGCTTTTCTTGCTCGGCGCTTTTGTAGTAGTTGATAAGAAAATCGCAACTGCTAGCCCTACCCTCATCGCAGAGCCTAATGTCCTCATCAAGGAAGTTTGCGTGAGCCAATACTGCACCAAAAATCGCACAAAAAAGCAGCTTTTTCATAAATTTTCCTTTTGTAAAATTTAGGGCGAATTATAGTGAAATTTTGAGTAAAATTTGGTAATTCTGACGCTTTTTGGCGTCAGAATTTTAAGGATTAAACTAATCTTTGTTTTTTAAAATACTCTTTTGGTGCTTTGCACAAAGGACATGCGCCTGGGGCCTTTTTGCCACGATGCACATGACCGCAAACTTCGCAAACCCAAACTTCTTCATCAAAACTCTCGAAAAATCCCTCTTCAAGCAAGATTTTTTGAAGCTCGTTGTATTCGCGTTCGTGCTCGACTTCGACCTTGCCGATAGCGTTAAATAGCCTTGCGACCTCTTTTTTGCCCTCTTCTGTGGCGATTTGCGCAAACGCAGGATACATGCTCTCATGCTCGTATCTCTCGCCAGCTGCGGCATCGATTAGGTTTTTATCCATTTTATCTAGCGGAATTCCAGCTGCTGCGTGGTGAGCTTTGAGCTCGGCTCTTGCGTGCCATTTTTCATTTTCAGCCGCTTCGTAAAAGTGGCGCGCGATAGCGTGAAAACCTGCTTCTTTGGCTAAATCGCCGTAAAGATCGTATTTGTTTCTAGCTTGTGATTCGCCAGCAAACGCCTTCATTAAATTTACCTGTGTCAAATCCTCAGTGATACATTTCATCAGCTCTCCACAGCATGTCAAAACTGCGCCCTCACCTACTTTTTGCACTTCGACTTCACAGCCGCATTTGTCGCATTTGTATGTTTCGTATTGTCTCATACTCTCTCCTTTATCAAAAATTCAAAATTTATGATAACCAAAAGCTCATTAAACTCTACTTAATAAAAATTATTATTTAGAAGTGAAATTTCAAATACAAATTTACATATAAATTTAATAATTGTTGTGTTTTGCGCCCAAATTTTATGATAAAATCGCCCTTTTTAAATTCTCATCAAAGGAAAGAAATGAAAAAATTATTTCTAACTACACTTCTTAGTGCAAGCGTTGTAAGTTTTGCCTTGGCAGAAAAATTAGTTGTCGCAGCTACTCCTGTGCCACATGCTGAAATTTTAGAGCATATCGCACCAGAGCTAAAAGCCGCTGGATACGAACTCGAAGTCAAAGTTTTCAACGACTATGTTACTCCAAATTTAGCCACAGATGACGGCAGCGTGGATGCGAACTATTTCCAACACGAGCCATATTTAGTGGAATTTAACGCCAAAAATGGCACAAAACTCAAAACAACAGTTGGCGTGCATTTAGAACCGATGGGAATTTATAGCAAAAAAATCACAGATCTAAAAGACCTAAAAGACGGCGCCAAAGTAGCCGTGCCAAACGATCCTACGAACGAATCTCGCGCGCTTGATGTGCTTGCGGATGCAGGATTAATCGAGGTTAATAAAGATGTAGAGCTCCGCACAGCCCTAGATGTAACCAAAAATCCTAAAAATATCCAAATTTTAGAGCTTGAAGGTCCAAATTTGCCTCGCACACTTGATGATGTCGATATCGCTGTAATCAACTCAAATTTCGCTTTCAACGCGGATTTAAACCCAGTTAAAGACTCACTTTTCATCGAAAAAGCAGTCGGCAACCCATACACAAACATCGTCGTCGTCAAAGAAGGCAATGAAAACCTACCAAAAATCAAAGCCCTTGATAGCGCACTTCAAAGCGAAAGTGTGAAAAAATTTATCGAGGAAAAATACAAAGGCGCGATTGTTCCGTCGTTTTAATCCAAATTTAGCCTACGAATTCGTAGGCTAAATTTCGCATTTTTTATCATATTACGCATATATTTACAATCTTTTTTTATAATGCGCGCAAAAATTTTCAAAAAAGGAAAAAAATGAAAAAATTCTTATCAATCAGTTTCGTCGCCGCTATGGCACTTTCGCTAAATGCTGGCGTGCTAGCTAGTGTCAAAGGCACAGATATCACGGTTACAGACGAGGATATCGCACCAGTTTTCGCTCAAAACCCACACGCTACCCCAAGCGATGAGGACAAAAAACAACTAATCGATCAAATGATTAAATTTAAACTTATGATTGCCGAGGCTAAAAAAAGCGGTATCGTAAATGGCGAAGAATACAAAAAACAAGTCGAACTTGCAAAAGATGAAATCGCCTTTGCTTTGTGGCAACAAGAGCAGACAAAAGATGTCAAAGTAACCGACGAAGAGGCAAAAAAAATCTATGATGACAACAAAGACAGCTTCATGCAACCAGAAAGCGTCGTAGCTAGCCACATTTTGCTAAAAGATGAAAAAGAGGCAAAAGACGCTATCGCTAAGCTAGAAAAAGTCAGCAAAGACAAATTAAAAGCCGAATTTAACAAACTTGCCAAAGAAATTTCAACAGATCCAAGCGCCAAAGAAAATGGCGGCGATTTGGGCTCATTTGGCAAAGGTATGATGGTAAGCGAGTTCGAAGAGGCTGCGTGGGCGCTAAATAAAGGCGAGATTAGCAAAACCCCTGTGAAAACTCAATTTGGCTATCATGTCATCTACAAAGAAGACCTAAAAGAAGCTGCTCCTGTGGAATTTGACAAAGTCAAAGAGATGATAAAAGCTCAAATTGCGCCAAGCAAACTAAACAAAAAAATCGACGATATCGCAAACGAGCTATTTAGCAAACAGACAGTAGAATACGCAAAATAAAAATTTTAATTTAATGCGCGGAATTTAATAAAATTTAAGTTTCGCGCAAATTCTAAATTTCAAATTTAAGGAAAAATCGTGCTTACATCAATCGTAAATTTTATCGTAGAATTCGTCGCAGCGTGGGGATATTTCGGCATTTTTGCGATGATGTTTTTAGAAAGCAGTTTTTTCCCGTTTCCAAGCGAAGTTGTGATGATTCCAGCAGGATACCTCGCTAGCAAGGGCGAAATGAGCTTTGCCATAGCATTTGCATGCGGGCTAGCTGGGAGCGTGGCTGGGGCTGTGTTTAACTACTATTTGTGCTATTTTTTCGGGCGCAAATTTATCGATAAATTTGGCAAATTTATCGGCGTAACAAACGAAAAATTCGCCAAATTTGAAGCGTTTTTCAACAAACATGGCGAAATTTCTACATTTAATTGCAGACTAATCCCAGGTATCCGCCAATACATCAGCCTGCCAGCAGGGCTTGCGAAGATGAATTTAGCGCGGTTTTGCGCATTTACAGCACTTGGTGCTGGGATTTGGGTGCTGATTTTAATGCTACTTGGATATTTTATCGGCGAAAATCAAGAATTAATTAAGGAAAAATTGCATATAATCACGCTTCTTTTATTGGGATTTGTCCTACTTCTTTCTGTAATTTACATACTTCATATCAAGCGAAAAAATCGCCAAATTTAATAAAATCTTAAAATAAAACGAATAATTATAAAATTTTGAATTTAAAGTAACATTTTAACGAAAATTTAAGATTGTTTTTAGGTATTTAATAATACAATCACATAAATTCTTTCAGAAAGGACTAGTGATGGAAACTAGAAAAGAACACGATTTTATAGGTGAGCTCGAAATTCCTAACGACAAATACTATGGCGTTCAGACTTTCAGAGCTTTGGACAACTTCAAAATGACAGGTCGCAAACTTGGCGATTATCCATTTTTTGTAAAAGCATTTGCACAAATCAAAAAAGCAGCAGCACTTTCAAACAAAGAATTGGGCGTTTTAAAACCAGAGATTGCTGACGCGCTTGTAGCTGCTTGCGACAAAGTTATCGCAGGCGAATTCGCAGATCAATTCGTAGTAGATATGATCCAAGGTGGCGCAGGAACTAGCACAAATATGAATGTCAATGAGGTTTTGACAAATGTCGCTCTTGAAATTCAAGGTCATGCCAAAGGCGAATATCAATTCATTCATCCAAACGATCACACAAACCTAGGCCAAAGCACAAACGATACATACCCTAGCTCAATCAAAGTCGCAGCTTACGCTAAACTTACAGATTTGCTAGCTGCTATGGAAGAGCTAAAAGGCGAATTAGAGAAAAAAGCTGAGGCTTTCAAAGATATCATCAAAATGGGTAGAACAGAGCTTGAAGACGCTGTCCCAACTACACTTGGCAACACCTTCCACGCTTTTGCAAGCTACATTAAAAGCGATATAGCAAAAATCAAAGCTGCAAGAGAGTCAATGAGCTTTTTAAATATGGGCGCAACTGCGATTGGCACAGGTATCAACTGCCACCCAGATTATAAATTTGTAGTAGAAAAACACCTAAGCCAAATCACTGGCGTTGAGTTCAAACCAGCTGAGGATTTCATCGCAGCTACACAAGATACAGGCGATTTCGTGCATGTATCTGGCGCACTAAAAACAGCTGCTGTAAGAATCAGCAAAATCATCAACGACTTACGCCTAATGAATTCAGGCCCAAGATGCGGTCTAGGCGAGATTAACCTACCACAAATGCAACCAGGTAGCTCAATCATGCCAGGTAAGGTAAATCCTGTAATTTGCGAAGTTGTAGGCGAGGCATGCTACGAAGTCATCGGCAATGATGTATCTATCATGCTATGCTCTGAAAGAGGCGATTTCGAGCTTAACGCTTTCGAACCAGGCATTGCTTATAATCTATTTAACTCAATCGTAATCTTGGAAAACGCAGTTAAAACACTAAGCGACAAAGCTATCAAAAAACTAACTGCAAATCCAGAAGCTTGCTTAAAATCAGTGCTAAACTCAGTTGGTATCGTAACTGCGTTTAACCCAATTTTAGGTTATGAAAAATCAGCAAGTATCGCAAAAGAGGCGTTGCAAACTGGTAAAGCAGTCGGCGATATCTGCTTAGAGCGCGGTTATTTAACAAAAGAAGAAATCGATAAAATTTTAGATCCTAAAAACATGCTAAATCCTGGTATGAAAAAAACAGGTAAATAAATTTTATCGTGGTAGGTCAAATTTTGACCTACCCTAAATTTAGAGTTTTGAATTTTCAAAGGAGTCTTGCATGGATATTATGCTATTTGTCCAACTAGCCGTATTGCTAGCTGGTATTTACCTAGGCGTTCGCTTGGGCGGCATGGGCGTCGGATACGCCGGCGGTTTAGGTATCGTCGTTATGGCGATTATCGGTATGAAGGTGGAATTCAAAGATATTCCAGTAGATGTTATTTTGATCATCGCATCAGTTATTTCAGCGATTGCTGCTATGCAAGTTGCAGGTGGTTTGGATTATTTGGTTCAGATTGCGTCTAGAATTTTGCGCAAACACCCAAAACAAATCAATATCCTAGCACCAACTGTTACTTATATGCTAACAATCCTAGCTGGTACTGGTCACACTGCGTTTTCTATGATTCCAGTTATCGTAGAGGTTGCTAAGGGTCAAAACATCAAACCAAGCGCACCACTAGCGCTTTCAGTTGTATCAAGCCAAGTCGCTATCACAGCTTCACCTATTTCAGCTGCGTTCGTAGCTATGACAGGTGTTGTTGAGCCACTAGGTGTAAGCTATCCAAAACTACTTTTCATTTGTATTTCAACAACATTTGTTGCTATGATTGTTACAGCGATTATTGTAAATACATTTTTCAAACTAGACCTTTCATCAGATCCAATCTATCAAGAAAGACTAGCAAAAGGTTTAGTTGCAGAGGTTAAAGTTACAGAATACGCTGAGCCAAAACCATTTGCAAAACGCTCGGTTGCGATTTTTGCTATCGGTGTTTTGATTGTCGTTGCTTACGCTCTTGCTATCTCAAAAAGCGTTGGTTTGGTCGAAAAACCAATCCTTTCTCGCGACGCTGCTATTATTAGCTTTATGCTTACAATCGGCTTTTTTATCACAGTTTTGTGCAAAGTCGATACAGGCAAACTATTACAAGCAAACACTTTCCAAAGCGGTATGAGCGCTTGTATCTGCGTCGTAGGTATCGCATGGCTTGGAACTACATTTGTTAATGGCCACATCGATCTTTTCAAAGATGTAGCGAAAAATATCGTTAGCAACTATCCATTTGTTCTAGCTATCGTTTTATATTTCCTAAGCTGCTTGCTATATTCACAAGCTGCAACTACGAAAGTTATGATGCCAGCAGTTGCATTAGCACTTGGTATGACTAGCCCAGAGACAGCTGGACAAGTTTGGGTTTTGGTTGCTTCTTTTGCTGCTGTATCAGGTCTTTTCGTATTACCTACATATCCTACGACTTTGGGTGCTATCGCTATGGACGATACAGGCACAACAAGAGTTGGAAAATATGTATTCAATCACAGCTTCTTCATCCCAGGAACTATTATGGTCGCGCTATCAGTAGCGTTAGGCTTCTTAGTAGCTCCTGCCTTAATTTAATACTAATTTCTTGCAGAATTTATTCTGCAAGAAATTTTAAATTTTAAAATTCAGTTCTTTTGAAAAATTTCTTCGAAATTGTAAATTTGCGATAGTATGTATGAGAGCATATCTGGCGTAACATCGAGTTTATAATCGTATTTGGAAATCAAATTTAACTCCAATGCCAAATCGCTAATTTTAAGATTATCTAAAAGCAAATCAGGCGCGAACAAATCTCCATTAAATCTCACCACACCACGCTCATCGTCCCCCGTGTGAATAAGCGCAAAAAGGCTTTTTAGCTCGTCGTATGTTTGCACGCTTTCTAGCGCTCCACTTGGCAAAAGCTCATTATGCGAAGCATAAATCGCGAAAATTATCCTATCGCAAAGCTTGTTTAACGCCTCGCTTAGCAAAAGATGATTTAAGCTCTCGTTTTGGATACACATATCCTCGAAAAGCGACATACGAAAAATTTTAAAATTTCGGTAAAGTTTGCTAGAAATGTCTTGTTCGCGATACGCCGTGCGCTCCCTCATCGTCACTGGGATACCGGATTTTAGGGCATTGTAATTTAGCAGTGCGTAAAATTTGCAAAATTCCAAAAAATCCAAATCTTCAAAATAAAAGCTCTGCCACTGCGCTTCATAATCTAGGTAAAATCTCAAAATTTTTTTATCCGTGATGATGAGATATCTAGCCTCCTCATGCTCGCCAAGCCTAGCAAACGCCCTTGGAATAACCAAATTTTTATCAGGGTTTGCCTCGTTTAAAATTTCGATTATCCCTATGACCCTGCCCTCGTCTATGATATGCGCGCCATAGTCCATAAATTTCATACCCTCATCAGGCAGATATCCCAAACACGCCCCAAAAAGCCCTAGCAAATACTCATCGTTTTTGCGTATCGCGCTAGCCTTTTTGTAAAATTCACAAAACCGCTCCCACGCGATATTTAAATGAAGTCTATCAATATGGGTTTGGGCTTCGATTAAAAGATTGTCGTTGTAAAGTTTCGATCTCATTTTTCTAGTCCAAAAAGTTCTCGTATGCTAACCCCGTCGTCTTCGCTAAGCACGCTAAATGCGCTAATACGCGAGATTAGCAATCTATCTTCTGCGATATCAGCCCTATCCTCGCCTATGCTTAGCGAGGTAATCGCCGTTTTGCCAATCACCGCGCGCTCTTTATTCATACGCCTTAGCCCCCAGACATTGTGAAGCACGGCTGGCGCGCCCTCTATCTCGCCTACATAGAGCATTACATGCCCTGGCATATAAATCACGCTCGCATAAGGTTTGGCGTGTGTTTTGATCAAATTTAGCTTCTCGCTCGCACTCAAATTTGCTAGCGAAAATGTCCTTCCGCGCTTTGATTGCGCCTTTGAATTCCTTGGGAGCCAAAGCCCAAAATTCGCCAAAAAATCCTTTGTCAATAGCGAGCAATCGCGCAGCAGTTTGTATCCGCCCCAGCCATATTTTTGCCCTATCAGGCTTGCGCTGATTAGTTTTGCATTTTCGCTATTTAGCTCGGCTGGCCAAATTCTGGCAAATTTATCCTCCACAAAATACGCTCTCACGCCCTCTTTGCTAATCATCTTGCCACCATATAGCCCGCCACCAGCGAAATCATACGGCAAAATCGTCCCCGTGCGCGCTCTAAAAATTTCACGCCTATTCTCGTCAAAAATCGGCGCATTATCCTGCAAAATCGCTATAAATTTCGAATTTTTATACGCGCTAGCGCCGTTTATCCCCATTTCTTGGATATCGCTAGCCTTCACCCAGCCCCACACGCCGTCATTTTGCACGAACGCCCAGACGCCGTCTTTGCTAAAATGCGAGATAAAAAGCGGATACCCCACGCCAAGAGCGGAATTTGCCGCATAATCAAAAGGCTCGCCCTCGCCCGGTTCGCTAGGATCGCCGAAAATCGGCATATCGCTTGGGATATTTCGCAAAAGCGTGTTTTTTATGGTGATTGCTGGGGTATTTACGCTACCAAGGGCTTTTTTGTTCGCATTTTCGTGCATGGCATCATACACAGCTTGCGGGTAGATGTTTCCTTGTAAATCATAATGCCTGCCCTTAGCGTAGTTTAGCCCCCAAAATGCGTCCTTTGGGTTAGCTGTGATTTTTTCAGCGTCCCAAACGCGAAAATACCTTTCCTTAAAATTCTCCCCGCTTGCTACGCTTTGGGCGCTCACAGGTGGCAAAATTTCCGCACTTTGCTCAAATTCCAATGCCAAAACCTCTGGATTTTCAGGGATAAATTTGGATTTTTGTGGCGTGTGCGAGGCACAACCAGCCAAAATCCACATAAATGTTATAAATATTAAAATTTGCCTTCTCAAAACTGCTACCTTTAAAAATTTTTGGCTATAATTTTGCCAAAAAACAGGATAAAATTTGATTAATTTCGTATCACAAAAGCTCAAATCACAAAATGTATTTATCACAGGCGGTGGCGGTGTAGGTAAAAGCTATGTCGTCAAAGGCGTCATCGAAGAGTTTCGCACTCACGGCAAAATCGTCATTGTGCTAGGCTCAACCGGCATTAGTGCCGTAGAAATCGGCGGTGTAACCTTGCATAGTTTTTTTAAATTTGGCATTAGCAAAAATTTTGAAGAGCTCAAAAAATTAGACCGCTCGCAAAAAGCCAAAATAATCGAACTTAACAAAATTCTCTCAATTACTGATTTAATCGTGCTTGATGAAATTTCAATGGTCGGAGCTGATGTCTTTGAAATGATCGAATACCGCCTCGTAAAGTCCAAATTTAGCGGTCATTTGCTAGTAACGGGAGATTTTTATCAACTCCCGCCAGTCGTCAAAAAGGACGAGCTAAGCGCTAGCAAACAAGGCTCGCTTTTGCGTATGAGCGAGTATGCCTTTGGCACGCACGCATGGGAGACGATGAAGTTTTTCTACATAGAAATGCTAGGTTCTAAGCGCACGGACGATGAGAGTTTGTATGAAATTTTATCGCAAATCAGGCTTGGCAAAATCAGCGAAAATTTAGCCAAATTTTTGGTGAATTTAATCACTCCGCGTGAGAGTTTAGATGATAATGCGACCATAATCTCTGGGCGAAATGCCGAGGTCAATGCGATAAACGAAGCTAGGCTTGGTGCGCTAGATTCGAGGTTGTATCTATGCGAGGGGGTGTGCGAAATCCACGAAAACTCTTATGATGATAATAAAATTTCAAAATGGCTAAATTCGCTAAATTTGAGCCAATCCCTGCGCCTAAAAGTCGGCGCAAAAGTGCTTTTTACGATGAATAAATCAGGCGAGTTTTACAACGGCGAAAGCGGTGTGGTAGAAAATATCGAGCTAAACGGCTTTGGCGAAATTGATAGTATCGTAGTGCGCAAAAAATCAGGCGCCTTCGTGCGAGTTGAGCGCGCAGGGTATGATTACAGCGAGATTAGAGCGGACGAGGACGAGGCGAGCGATTTTTTAATCGCGCGGTATTATCAATTCCCGCTAAAACTCGCCTACGCGATCACAATCCACAAATCCCAGGGCATGAGTATCGAAAACCTAGCCTGCGATATCGATAGGATTTTTGCCAACGGCCAACTCTATGTCGCGCTCTCACGCGCCACAAGTCTAAATGGCTTAAAAATCCTCTACACGCGCAAAGAAGGTCTTTACGCCTACCTTTCGCGCATAGTCAAAATCGACAAAGCCGTGGTGAAATTTTACGAAGAAAATGAATTTTTTAAAATTTATAATCAAATTTTGTGAAATTTTGCATTAGATTTATTGTTTTTAATCATTATGGCGGGCAAGAATACCCACCATAAAATAGCTTCTTTTACTATTTCGTTGATATCATATATAAATAAACTAAAATATTCACTATTACAATTCCAAATAGATAAAAAACAGGTTTATAAATATGAACTTGCGATATTCCGTAACTAGCGACATAGCCACAATAATAGCAATATGAAATTATAAAACTTAACCACATAAAAAGCATGGTAATTTTTAATAACTTTATGAGTATTTTTTTGTATGCAACTCGTTTAAAAAATGCAGAAATTAAAATTCCAAACAATGAAATTATCATCAAAAACCATGTGAAAAAAACAAATAAAATAACCTGAAACGGCATATATAAAAATAATTCGTATGGGATTATATAGCCTAAAATCATCTCTATAATATCTAACATAGTTTTTCCTTGAAATCCAAATTTTAAGCACCGTAGAGCGGAGATACTTGCTTGTCGATATGCCAAACAAAAATTTCTGCCACGCCAAATCAAACAAAATCAAAAAGCAAAATTCCAGGCGCAGTGTTTATGGGTTGCGAAGCGAAATTTTAGAATTTTGAATTTTAAAAATTTGATTAAATTTGCCAAATTTTGCCCGAATTCAGAGCAAATTCGAGCAAAATTTCAAAGCAAAATTATAAAAGCCCAGCTTGTTCTTTTAGGTGTTTGGCGTAGCGTTCGCGAATTAGCGGGGTAAATTTGCCGATTTTGCCGCCATTTATCGGCTTGCCGTCGGCTTTGATGACAGGGATTGCCATCAAAGAAGCTGCACTTATGAAAACCTCGTCCGCGCCATAGACTTCCTCCATGCTAAACGCCCTTTGCTCGACTTTTAGCCCAAGCTCGCCCGCAAAGCCCAAAATCACCTTGCGTCTAATACCCGGCAAAATGTCGTGCGATAGCGGCCTGGTAATCAAAACGCCGTCTTTTATGATAAACGCGCTCGAACTCGAACACTCAGTCACCAAGCCGTCTTCTACCAAAAAGCACTCGAAAGCCCCAGCCTTGTGCGCTAGGTGCTTTGAGATACACTGCGCTAGAAGCGAGATTGATTTGATATCGCGTCTATGCCAGCGAATCTCAGGCAGGCTTACGATTTCGATACCTTTGGTGCCAAGTGGATTATCGAAAATCACTTTTGAAAAGGCATAGGCAAACACGGTCGGCTTCGTATCAGTGTAGTCGAAATCCCTAAACGCCGCACCGCGGGTGATTTGCGTATAAACCACGCCCTCTTTGACGCCGTTTTTGGCGATGACTTCGTTTAAAAACGCCTCGTATTCTTCGTGAGTATATGGGATTTTAAGCTCGATTTGTGCGACAGAATTTTCAAATCTCTCCCAGAAATCGGCTTTATCGCAAATTTTGCCATTTACCACAGGTGCAGCCTCATAAATGCCGTCCCCTAGCATGAAACCGCGGTCAAATGGGCTTATCGCAGCGTCTTTGGCACGCACGATTTCGCCATTGATATAGACAAAATCATCGTTATTCATATTAGCTATCTCAAACATTACGCTCTCCTTAAATTTAAAAGGTGATTTTATCTTATAAAAATTAAAATTCAGATATAATGGCGCCAAATTTGACAAGGAAAAAAGATGAATAAAAACTGCAAAGACAAAATTTTAAATATTATGTTTCATATCTCGGATAAACCTGTGCTTTTCCGCGATTTGTTGGAGGCAAACGCTGAGTTTAACGATGGTATGCTAGTCGATCCCGCTAAGCTAAATTTCAGATTTAATTATGGTCGCTCGTATGCGATTTTTGGGACATTTGCCTTTGTTTTCGTGATGTTTGCCATAGGCATTACACACCTGCTTTTTACTAAAATCGACTTTCACTTTTCCATACTTTTTACCATTTTGCTGACCTCTGCTGTCTTTATCGGATTTGACTGCTTTAAGGCATGGGGGCGCAAGGAAATCACTAAAAATTTAATCCAAAAAGCTTGGGCAAATCACTTTTTGTATTTTCCATACGAAAAATACTCCAAACCTGTCGAAAAAATCTACAACGAAGCCCTTAAAAACGATATCGCCAAACGAGATTTAGAACAATATGTCCTAAATAAAATAGTCGAAATCAACCCAGAAGAATAAAATTTTAAAATTTGAGATATTTTGATATATTGCGATATTTATGATATTGCTAAAGTAGAACGCAGATAATTTAATTAAAAAGGAGTAGTTATATGTCTTTTTACCGTGAATTTATCAAATGCCTTTTGCCTGGCAATTATGCACTTACTAAGTCGATGGAACTTACAAAGATCCAATCCTCAGGTACTTTGTGGTATACTAAGAAGTTTTTAACATTATATTACTTCGTATTCCTTTCAAATAACATAATGACAAATGAGTATGTTCAACAGGTTATAGATATTTTTGATGGTTATATTGATTCATTAGATGAAAAGGTGCAAGAAGAAGCATATAAGTTTTTTTATCCTGATAATGAAGCAATCAATTTTAGATCTTCATCATTTAATACTTTTATGAATTTTGCGAGTTACAGCTCTTTCGCTTCTCAAAATGAAAGGAATACATATTATCAGTGTGCAAAAAAGTTCTATTTCACATTACTGATGGGGTCTGGTGGACAAACAGGAGTGAAAAAGTATTTAAAGGAAAGTATTCAAAAGCCCGGATTTGTATATTCGTCATATAAAATTAATGAGGAGATTATGAGTGCAGCAATTAGTAGTTGCATCGATACTGGAAATGAGAGTCACATAATAAGCGACAATTCTGTAAAGTACATTGTTTCTAAAGATGCTATTGATAAAATATGCAGGTTATCCCATGAAGAAGAACTGACTAGAAAGAATGTTAAGGAGATAATTGATGAGTATCCAATGGATAATCCAAAGTATCGGAACATCGAGAATGATGTGCCAGCATTTATTAGAAATGAGAGACAAATTCTCTATTACTATGGCTTTTTTCATTCGAAAACATCTGGTGCTAATGATTTTGAATTCAGCAGTCTTACTCCAATAGGTGAATTAGCATTAAAAGCAAATGCTAATGAATTTTTAGCTATATGGGAACACCAAAAAATCAAGATGATATCTCAACCAGCAACAGCTGATATTAATAAAATAGAAGGATTTTCTGGTGGAGATAAGAAATTTGCCATTAGCTATTCACCATATACGGATATTTTGGGCTATCTTTTAAGAAATAATGAAATGAGTCTCGATGAGTATAAGTATATTGTTTCGAGAAAAAAATCATTATTTACTGAAGATGAATGGATTAGCGGGGAGCAATCATTGTCAGAGCACTTAGAAGACATTAAGGATAAAGTTGTTTCGTTTGGAAGGAAGCAAGATATAGAAAATGAAGATTCAAGAAAAGAATTATTAAAGTATCTTCTTGGAATAAGAACAGACTTAAAAGTAGATAGCGAAACCAATCCACTATCCATATGTTCTTTTAAGTCTTCTAAAGTTGCAATTAATAATAAAGAGGCACTGTCTTTTGTTTATGATGTTTATTCTAAAGCAACTGAGTACAAACATATAAAATATAAAGATGTATTTATTCAATGCGAGAATGATCTTAAGAGAAGATATGCAGATGAGTCTAACGGAATAAACAACACAATCGATGCTAAGGTAAAGATAAATTGGGATTTGTACAATATTAGACCCGATAGGTTTATCCTTCTTTTGTCTGCTATTTCGGTTATTATGAACAAGAAAAAAGATTACTCTGTATCCGATATAGATAAAGCAAAGCTTGATTCAATTGTAAGAAGTCTAAAAGAAGAATATTCATATTTAATGAATTCTCTTGGGTTAAAAAGTCTTTCTGCATTAAAAAAAGAAATTCAAAAACTGCTTCTTGCATTAAAAACATCAGATTATAAAGAGTACATCGGCGATGAAGACGAAAAAGAAGAAACAGTCAAGCTATATAGAAATGAGAGTGCTAAAGACCTAATGGAAAAAATTAAAGTTATTTCTGGCGAAGCTACAGTAGCTTACTCTGATAGTCGAGTTAGAAATATGACTCTGATAGGCCTAATGAAGTCATATTACATGGTTAGTTTTGCAAATAACAATAAGTTGAAGTGTGAATGCTGTGGAGAAGAAACATTCATTACGAGTGGTGGTGATCCTTATCTAGAATTTCATCATTTAATTCCATTTAACATTGCTTATGGTCCAGACCATTATCTAAATCTATTTGCACTATGCCCTAACTGCCATAGGAAAATACATTTCCTAAACCTTGATGAAAAAAAGATGCAATATGAAATGTTAGATGAAAACAATTACTTGCATTTACAATTTGTAAGCAGATTGAGAGAACTAAAAACGGATAATCTATTGAGATCATACCATCTTGAATATCTGTTGGCAGACAACGCAATATCTGCTGAGGAATACAACTTAATAGCTATGTGAGGATAATGATGAAAATAATTGAGAAGAACAGAATATATAATGCTAAATCTGACGAAATGCTTAAGTGTTTCCCTGATAATTATGTTGACTTGGTTGTTACAAGCCCTCCATATGATGACCTACGAGACTATAAGGGAGTGTCCGCTTGGAATTTTGAGGTCTTCAAAGTAGTTGCCAATGAATTGTATCGAGTAATGAAGCCTGGTGGGGTTGTCGTATGGGTAATAGGAGATAAGACAAATAAAGGAAATAAATCGTTAACAAGTTTTAAGCAGGCTCTGTATTTTCAGGAAATCGGGTTTGATATGTTTGATGTAATAATCTATGAAAAAGCAGGCTCTGGACCGCCACATCCAAACAGGTACTTTAATTCTTTTGAACACATGTTTGTTTTAAGCAAGGGGAAGCCTAAGACAATTAATCTACTTAAAGATAAGCCAAACAAGTGGGCGGGGCAATATACTTACGGCGAAGTTACACGAAGAGAGAAAGATGGTTCTCTAACTGCCAAAGGAAGAAAGAAGATTAATGAATTTGGTATAAGAACTAATGTGTGGAGATATGCAAACGGAAAGGGATTTGCAACAAAAGATAAAATTGCATATGAACACCCAGCAATTTTCCCTGAAAAATTGGTGGAAGATCATATTAAATCTTGGAGTAACGAAGGCGACTTGGTCCTTGACCCATTTGCTGGGAGTGGAACAACTGCAAAAGTCGCTCATTTGCTTAATAGAGATTGGATTGCGATTGAGGTTGTGAAAAGTTATTGTGACCTTGCAAAAAAAAGAATAAAGGAATTAGAAAGTGCAAACAGTAATAACAAATAAGTTATTTAATGGTACAGTTGGCGCTTTAAAAGCTTGTTATGATACACTAAGTCGCGATGGATGTTTTTTTGCTTTGTATCGTACAGAATACTATAAAAACGGGAATGTAAAACATGACTTTTTAGATATTATTGATGAAGGAATTAAAAAAGGATACGAGTATGTAAACACAATAGTGTTTCCAACAGAACATATTCAAAATGCTTCTTTTGCAGATAATGTAATTTATATTGTGTGGTTTGCGAAAGAGCGTAATAATATGCGATTTAATAAAGACCTGATTCGAGAAAAACATATTTGGAAGGATGTTGAATGGGGAAAAAGAACAAAAAACTACAATCCGAAAGGAAAAGACCCAGGGAATGTATGGATTCCAACAGAAGATGACGGAAATGCACATATTACAAATCATATTCTTCTTACGATAGATGATATAGTTAAACGATTAATTCGGATGACAGAATGCGGATCAGACTATTACTACTATGATGATAAAGCAATACAATCGCTATCAATATGTAAGCGCAGTATTTATAAAGCGTCCGAAAATAACAATAAATCAAATTCATTGGCACAAGTAATATTTGGCACATCTGAAACGATGAAATCAATAAAAAATAAATCCGTTAAAGTCATGGTCACATCTCCGCCGTATTGGAATCTCAAAGATTACTACAAAAAAGGGCAGATAGGTCAAGAAAACTATGAAGTATATCTTGATAGAATGAAAAGAGTTTGGTCTGAGTGTTATTCGAAATTAGATAAAACAGGTAGTTTATGGATAAATATCAACATTAGAACTAGCAAAGGGAAACCCATTTTAATACCCAAAGACTTTGTAACGATTTGTAAATTGATAGGATTTAAATATAGAGGCATTCTAATATGGCACAAATCATCAGGCATTCCGACAAATAACAAGAATGTTGGGGATCATCATGAATATATTATGTTGTTTTCCAAGAGCGAAAGTTTTGCTGTTGATGATTCAATATTTAAATCATTTAAGGATTATAAAAACGACATTATCTCAGGAAAGGCATTTTGGAATATTAACAGGAAAGCTGGAAGTGTTGGGAAAAAGTATATACATCCTGCAATTTACCCGAACGATTTATCTACAAGGATTATTAAGATATCCACTACCAAGGGAGAACTTGTCGTTGATCCGTTTTTAGGGAGTGGAACAACTTTAATCTCTGCGCTATCCGTACATAGATCATGCATTGGTTATGAGTATAACGAAGGTTTTTCGAAATTGATGTTGTCAAGATTTGAAAGCGAAATTCCAGGTGTCAAGGTTAAAATGATTAGTGAATAGCCAAGCTAATCCAGCTATTCATTCGTCTTAACCGAGATCATAAAATAAACCGCGTAAATTCAAAAGCCTTGAATTCTTAAATCAAAAAGTTAAATTCGGTTTAATAGTCAAAATTTACCAAAAGCTTAAAATTAAATTACTTTTACACTTTGTTTCATTTTTTCATATTTTTGCACAAATTCGCTAGGATAGTCGTATTTTAGGATATTTGCGCCGTTTTTGCCGATGCGCACAAACCTGCCAAATGGCACGCCGTTTTCATCGACTACCGAGCAAATTAGGGTTTTGTTATCATCTGCAATTATGCTTTTTATGATTTTTACGATCCCGCCAGCTGGGGCGAAATACGCCGAAGTGCCAAGCAGGCTAACGACGCTTTTACCGCTATTTAGGGTATTTTGCGAGGCAGTGTTTAAATCAGTGGCTGAAATTTTAGCGTTTATCTCGTCCTTTAAAATCACCATTTCATCGTTGTGAGTGCCCACCACTGGGGCATTTAGAGCCGAAATTTTATCCCCGCTAAATTTCGCAATCTCAAATTTCAACCTCGCGCTATCTAGCTCGCCAGCCATGCCGATAACGCGACTAGGCGCAAAATTGCTTGCTTTTTGCGCACACAAAACCATTAAATCAAGCGGATTTGTTACGATGATGATTATCGCATTAGGGGCGAATTTGGCTGTGTTCCTCGCGCACTCGCTCACGATTTTAGCATTTGCTCTTAGCAAATCTTCTCTGCTTTGCCCCGCTTTTCGCGTAAGCCCAGCCGTGATTGCGACGATACCTGCGCCATTTAAAAGCTCGGGCTCGCTTCCAGCGCACACCCTCACATCGCACTCGCAAAGGCTCGCTAAATGCGCCAAATCCAGCGCCTTACCGCGCGCGATGTTTTCTGCGATATCCACAAGCGCGATTTCGCTGATAGATTTGGCCAAATTTTCATTTACAATCACATTATTTGCGACATTTGCGCCGATATTTCCAGCTCCGATTATTGCTATTTTCATTAAATTTCCTCTATGATTTTGTTTAAAATTTTGCTTGGGCGCATGATTTTTTGGGTTTTGTCAAATTCTAGCGTAAAATATCCGCCAAAATCCACGCCTTTGCCCTGCCCCGCGTTTAATTCATCTAAAATTTGTGCCTCGTTTTCGCTAAATTTTGCATAAATTTGCTCGAATTTTGGCTCGAATTTTGCCAATTCTTCCGCCCAAAATTTAGCCAAAAAATAGTGGCTTGCGCGAATATCATTTTGCCCTACTTCACGGCTTGGGGATTTTGCTTCATTTAAATATCTAAAAATAGCCGCATTTAGCGCATTTGCTAGGATTTTTGCTTTTTTGTTTTGCTCTTTTTGCGCTACAAATTCCAGCGCCTCACACAGCGCCATAAACTCGCCCAGACTATCCCAGCTAAGGTGATTTTGCTCTCTCATCATAGCCACCAAATCCGGCGCAGTCCCACCAGCACCTGTCTCAAACATCGCTCCACCCTCCAAAAGTGGCACGATTGAGAGCATTTTCGCGCTACTTCCAAGCTCCAAAATCGGGTATAAATCGGTCAAATAATCGCGCAAAATATTGCCCGTCGCGCTTATGACATTTTTCCCGCTTCGAATAATCTCGTTTGTCTTAATTACAGCTTTATACGGATCTAAAATTTCAAAATTTGCGCCCTTAAATTCGGCATTTTGAGCGATTTGGCTTAGCAAAATTTCTTTTATATTTCTATCGTGCGCCCTAGCCTCATCTAGCCAAAAAATCAGCTTCTCGCCACTGATTTTTGCGCGCGAAAACGCTAAATTTACCCAGTTTTTAATCGCTTTTTCTTTGGTTTGCGTCATGCGAAAAATATCGCCTTTTTGCAAATCATACGCAAAAACTACTTCGCCATTTTCGCTTACAACCTCGATACGCCCGTCATTTTCCATGATAAAGGTCTTATCGTGCGAGCCGTATTCTTCGGCTTTTTGCGCCATTAATCCCACATTTGCCACGGCTCCGATTTTAGCAGGATCCAAAAACCCATGCGCCCTCAAATCCTCAATCATCGCCTCGTAAATTTTAGCGTAGCATCTATCAGGGATCGCCGCCATTGCTTCGCGCATTTGCCCGCCTTTGATGCGCAGCCTTCCGCCGTTTCGTATCATCGCAGGCATTGAGGCGTCGATTATCACTAAATTTGGCATATCGAAATTTGTCGTATTTTCGTCGATATGATAAATTTCGGGCAAATTTGCAAACGCTTCGTCAAATTTAGCCTTTATTTGGGCGAAATTTGGCGAATTTTTTATTTTTTCAAAGACCCCTTTTAGCCCGTCGTTTGCATTTATGCCTAATTTCGCAAATTCATCTTTAAATTCAGCAAAAACTCCCCCAAATAGCACGCTCACAAATCGTCCGAAAATCACAGGATCGCTTACCTTCATCATCGTAGCCTTCAAATGCGCGCTATACACAAGCCCGCTTTCTTTGGCTTTTTGCGCGCTAGCAGCGATAAAATTATCAAGCTCACTCACACTCATAAACGCGCTATCTACGACCTCGCCAGCTTCGATTTTTAGGGTTTTTAGGCAGGTTTTCTCGCCACTAGCGCAAGTGAAATTTATGCTCAAATTTGCACCATTAGCGAAAATTTTCGATTTCTCAGAAGCGTAAAAATCGCCCCCACTCATGCTTGCCACGCAGGTTTGCTCGCTCCCGCTCCACTGGGCACTCCACACAGGGTTTGCCCTAGCGTAGTCTTTAACGCTTTTTGCGGCGCGTCTGTCTGAGTTGCCCTCGCGAAGGACTGGATTTACCGCGCTTCCTAGCACCTTTGCATAGCGGGCTTTGATAGATTTTTCCTCGTCGCTTTGCGCGTTATCAGGGTAGTTTGGCAAAGCATAACCCCTCGCTTGAAGCTCGCTAATGCAGGCTTTAAGCTGTGGAAGCGAGGCTGAAATATTTGGCAGTTTTATGATATTTGCATCGCTACTTTTGGTCAAATTTGCCAAAAACGCCAAATCATCGCTAGTTTTTTGCGCCTCGCTCAAATACTCGCTAAAATTCGCCAAAACCCTGCTAGCAAGCGAAATATCAGCCGTTTTCACCTCGATATTTTCCGAGCGTAAAAACGCCCCAATTATCGGTAGTAGCGAGTGTGTGGCTATGGCTGGGGATTCGTCCGTGTAAGTGTAGTAAATCGCCATAATCTCTCCTTTTTGTTATTTTGCGCTTCGCGCAGCTCTGACATTGCGCTCGTGCTCGGCCTGTGTTTTGGCAAAATCATGCAAGCCTGTTTTTTTATTTCGCATGAAATATAAAAATTCAGTGCTTGCTGGCGCAAAGACCGCTTTTATCGCATTTGGCGAGACCACGCACACAGGCTCGTGTGGCAGGCCGTCGTTTAAATATGTATTATAGTGGCTAGTATCGGTGCGGATACGCGCTGGCGTAACCCTAGTATGCGAATACAGCCCGTAATTTAGCGTGCCGTCCATTTGAAGTCGCATGCCAATTTTTAGGCGGTTTTCAATCACTGAGGCTACGATTGGCATTTCATCGGTGTTTGCGGCCTCTTTTTGGATAATCGAAGCCTTGATTAGCGCCTCTTTATAGGCTGTATCGTTGCAATCGGCGCAGTGTTTTTCTCTAAATTCAGCGTGAAATTTATTCGCACTCGCACTTAAAATTTTAATGATATTTTTTTCGTTTTCGTTTTTATTGATTTTATAGGTCTCTGGCACCAAAAATCCCTCGTAAAACGGCGCAGTTGCGTTGTATTCGCTCTCTAAAATTTCAAAACTTAACGCGCGAGATTTGGCTAAATTTTGCAAAAATACTATCGTGGTCTCGCCAGGAATTAGCTTGATTTCGTTCATCACAGGCTTTGCGTGAGCTAGCTCGTATAAAAATCTATATTTTGGTAAATTTTCCGCGCTAAGCTCCAATTCGCCGGTTTTTGCGCCACCATAAAGCGAGAGAAGTCTAGCGTGAGTCTTGCCAAATCTCGCCCCAGTCCCCAGCGAAGATAGGATTTTTACCGCGCTTCCTTGCCCTACTGCGACGATTTTTGGGTTTTGCGCGCTTTGGTGAAAATCCCAGAAAATAACTGCTACGAAAATTAGTAAAATTTCAACTACAAAAGATAAAAAACGGATAAGCCTGCCCAAAGATTGCATAATTTTCCTTAATCAAATTTTGCGAAATTATACGAAAATAAGCCCAAATTTTGCCTAAATTTTATATTATACGCACAAATTTATTTAGCCAAAAGTTTGGAGAGCGTGTGATACGAAAGATAATCTACGGATTTTTTACCATTTTGCTTTTACTTTTTATGAGTGGAATTATCTTTATAAAAACAGGGGTAAAAATCGATAAATTTGAGAATAAATTCGTCAAAATCGAGGGATTTTTTTTAAAGCTTGAAAACAATCTAATCTTGCGCGTAAAAGATCTGCAAATCAACAAAAAAGAGCTCTCAGACGCAAATCCTACGCCAAAAACCACCGCCGAACTTAGAGAAAAAAACGAAAAACTCATCGAATATAGCAAGAAATTTACACTTGCGATGAAATTTTTCGAGGAGATTAATATCCAAAATTTACGCATTGGCGAGGATAAAATCGAGGTTTTATACCACGATGATATATTTTTCATCGACACTCGCTATTTTCGCATAAACGCAGGCCTTAGCCAGCTTAGCAACGGACTAAAAGTAAGCGTAAATGAAATCTCACTCAAAGATTTCAACGCCACGCTTAAAGGCGAGGCTAGCGCGAATTTCAAATCTAGCATTTATGATTTTAACGGCACATTTACTTCGCATGAAATCTCAGGCGAAATTTCTGCGCTAAATATAGGCTCGAATTTAAATTTAGAGATTTCAAACGCCCACGCCACGAGCCTAAAACGCTTTATGGACGAGCTTGGCGCGCTCACAGGCCTCAATCCTCACGCCAAAGAGTGGATTTATGGGCTGGTCGTAGCGCAGAAATACTACATCGACACCCTAAAAATCGCCATTGATTTAGACAATCCCCACGCCGATGAGAAGCGCATTTTCGCAAGAGCTAGCGCACAGGATTTAAATGTGAGTTTTGCTAGCACAGTTTCGCCAGTTATCGCTGATTGCGCTGATATCACGCTAGAAAACGGCACCCTAGATATCGCTATCGGCAATCCGACCTTTAATGGCATTAGCTTAGATGGCTCTGGGGTGAAAATCAAGCAAATTTTTAGCGGAGAGCCGATTGTCGCGCTTGATTTGCGCACCAAAGAAAATATCGGCAAGGATTTGATTGATATTTTAGCATTTTATGGCATAAATGAGCCAGTATATGTCAGCAAGGCCGAGCAAATCGACGCACGAGTGCTAATCGACATCGACCCAGTGCATGAAAGCGCAGTCGTAGATGCAAATGTGAGCCTAAAAAACGGCGAAATTATGATTTCAAAAGCGAAATTTAAAAGCTCGCATGCTAGCGTGCATATCACGGAGAAAAAGCTTGATATCAAAAACTCAAATCTAAGCAATGAAATTTTCAACACCACAGCGGACGGGACTATCGATTTTACCACGCGAAAGGCTAAATTTAGCGGAGAGATAAAAAGCTTTAATATCACGGCTGGGGATAATGAAATTTTAAAATTCTCAAATGTCAAAGACAATCTCACGCTCGATTTTAGCGGGACTGCGCCGATTTTGCACTCGCAGTTTTTAGGTGCGGATATGAGATTTGGCGATAAAATCGACATAAATGTGGCCGAGATAAAAGATCTAATAAATTTTTCCAAAACTCTCAAAACTATCGGAATCACGGGCGGTGATGCGCACATTAGCACGGCTGATTTTTCAAATTTCACAATCACTAGCAAAAATTTGAAATTTGACTTTGGTTTGATAGAAAAAAATGGCAGGTATTACAATAGCGATAGCCTAAATTTAAAGGTCGCAGGAAGCTCGCTAAATGGCGCTATGGGCAATGGCAAACTAAGTTTTAGTAGTGGCAAGACTGGCACAAATATCACGCTCAAAGACCTCGATATCATGATAGATACTAGCGTCCAAACCAGCGAATTTAACTCAGGCTCGAATTCTGCGCGCTCGAAATTTAACTTTTCTGGCACAAATTCATCTGTGATTTTAACCGATATGAACAAAACTATCGACTTGGTGTCGTATTCAGGCTCGCTCTCTGGCAAGGATATGAGCCTAAATGCGAAATTTAGGCAAGGCGATTTTAAGCTAATTTTCAAAAAAAGCCTATTTCAAATTTTCGCGCAAAATATCAGTGGCAGGGAGCTGAATCAAATCATCGGCTCGCAAAGCTTCGATAGTGGAAATTTCACGCTCAAAGCCAGCGGAATCGATCCGAGAAACTATCGAGGGGAGATTTTGGTCGAAAATACATTTTTGAAAGATTATATCGTCTATCAAAAACTCCTTAGCTTCCTAAACTCCGTCCCTTCGCTTCTGGCTTTCAAAACGCCGGATTTTAATGACCGCGGATTTAGCGTGAAAAACGGCAAAATTTACTTCCGTCGCAGCGAGGATAAAATCTATCTAAACGCAATGCAGTTTGAGGGCACGAGCGCAGATATCGCAGGAAACGGCGAAGTAAATCTAAAATCAGGCGCGCTAAATATTGATTTGGAGCTAAAATATCTCAAAGACGCAAGCTCGATAATCTCGAAAATCCCGCTTTTAAATCAAATAATCTTGGGCGAGGATAAAACAATCTCGACTATCATCGAAATCCGAGGCACTATGAGCAAGCCGACTTACTCGACAGCCGTCACCACAGATGTTTTAAAAACACCATATAATCTCATCAAAAACACGCTAATGTTGCCGTTTGTGATCTTTAAGGACGAGAAATGAAACAACCCCTAGACGCCAAAGAAAATTTCGCCTCTTCGCTACTTTTTTGGATGGCTAAATTCGTCAGGTATAAGCTAAGCTCGCTTTCAAACAAAGAGCTTAAAAACGAGGAGCTGTTTAGCAAAACCATAATGGCACTAGCCAAAAATGTCCCAAATATAGGGGCTCTTTCAACCCTAGCCAAAGACGCTAGAAACGCGGGGCTAACGGGCATTAATACATATTTCAACCCGCTTTTTAAGCTCTATAACGCGCTTTTATCCTACGAGCTAGAAAGCATGAAAAATATCGACGAAGAGCTTTTAAGCGAGGTTTTGGCCTCTATCACGGGAGGGCTTAGCGATGCGAGCAAAAAAAACTACCGAATCGCCGTGATAAACTTTTTTGGCTTCATCGACCGCCAAAACGAAACTAATGGCGCCTCGCACAACTACGGAATAGAGCTTAAAAGCTGGGGTGGCGTGAGCGGAAATCGTGGCGTGAAACTGCCTGAATTTCTAAGCGAAGATGAAATTTCAAAATTTATCGGCGCGATAAATAGCGCAGATTTTAAGAAATTTACCCATAGAAATAGATTGATTTTAAAGGTGATTATCTACACAGGGATCCGTGTGGGAGAGGCGATAAACCTGCGCCGCAAGGATATCAGCGAGGACGGGGATTTGTATGTATTGCGGATACGAGGCAAGGGAAATAAATACCGCGTCGTAATGATAAAAAAGCGCCTTATCCAGGGCGATTTGGACGCGTTGGAAACGAATTTTGCAAACAAAGATGATTATGTCTTTACCAACAAAAAAGGCTCGGCGCTCACTCAGGCTTATATCAGCAGAATCGTAGAAAAACTGCTTTTAAGCGTAGGAATTCGCAAGAAAAAAAACGGCGCGCACATGTTGCGTCACACCTTTGCGACCATGCTTTACAAGCGTGAAAAAGATTTGGTGCTAGTCCAAGAAGCCCTAGGGCATGCGAGCCTGAATACCTCGCGCATTTACACGCATTTCGATAATGAAAAACTCCGCCTAGCCGCAATGGTAGCAGAGGACTTTTCTGGTGAGTGAAATTTGGCGTGAAATTTGCGGAATTTGAGCGTGAAATTTTGAAAATTTTTTGATTTGTCATTGCGAGGAGCAAAGCGACGAAGCAATCTACGAGCCTGAAATTCCCTTGCGCTAAATTTGCTGTCATTGCGGGCGAGTATCGCCGAAGCAATCCAGGGAAATTTAAATCAATTTTTATAATTTTAAAATTCTCTCTAAATTTTACTAAATTACTTCACTCACCGTTAAAACAGCTCCTCGCAATGACACGGAATTTGCGTTTTTGCAATTTAAACTCGTAGATTGCTTCGCTTTCTACGAAAGCTCGCAATGACAAAAATTTTTAAAATTCAAGCCCAAATTTTACTTAAAATTTTGCGCAAAATTTATCATAAAATTTCACGCAAATTTCAAACAAAAAGCCAAATTTGACCCAAATTTCAGTCCAAAAGCCTGTCAAATTTGATTTTATAAATTTTATTTAGGATTGTTTGGATATCGCCAAGCGCGCTTTTGTAGCTCTCGATTTTCAAAAAATCATCATAAACGCTAAATTTCGCATACAAATCGTAAAAATTCTCGCCACTTCTATTTGTGATATTTTTCAGCGTCTCTTTGTGCTTTTCTAGCAGGGTCGAAATCTGCCCCGCAACCTCAAATTTAGAGCGTTTAATCATCTCGCTATCCAAATTTTCGTCTTTTGCTTTTTCGGCGGTTTTGGCGGTGTTTATGTTCCACTGCTGGTTTCGCACATCTACGCTCGCAACCCTTCTAGTGTGGTCAGCGTCAAGGTCGATTTTAGTCGGCGCATGGTATTCATCGACGCTGAAATCTTGGCCATTTAGCATGATATCGACGAGGCAAAACATAGTCTCTTTGTCGTTTGCGATGTGCAAAACCTCGATGAGATTGTCGCTAGCGTCGTAAGCCGAGGCATAGACGAAGTGAAACTCCACATCTTTTCGCCCGATTCTGGTTTTGGTATGGCACACGCCCTGATACAGCCTCGGAGCCTTGTCGCCGTAAAACCTAATGCGCCCCGCGCTGAATTTCAAAAATATATCGCCCACATCGCCAAAAAGCACATGGCCAGCTCTAAAAGTATCGACTTTGAGATTCGATAGCGAAATATTGTAGCGTTTGATACGATCGAAATTTTCGTTTGCCACGCACATATCGCAGATTTCTTTGTTTCTGCCTGCCCAAAATGTCAAAATATCCTCGTTTATAAACAGCTCGCTTGCAACCACGCTATCAATCATTTTCCGCCCTTTGTAAAAAAAATAAAGTTTATATTGTATCCCCCCCCTCTTAAAATGGGCTAAAATTTGGAAAATTTGCGAGGAAATTTGAAAATTTTTATTGTTTTTTACTACGAATAAATATAACAAGCAAAGTCGTCAAAACTGAAAAATTTTTATCACCGAATTTATAAAATTTTATAATGCAAAATTTATCTTTGCGATGTTTAATTTTTTTTTATAATAAAAAATTTCAACTTGTATGTCCCATACAAAGCGCAGCACACGCAAATTTTTCGCATAAGATTACTAAATTTTAGGTATAGGCTTTTAAAATTTGAATATAACTGTGTTTTGTGCGTTATAAATTGATGATTATCACTTAAAAATTTTAAATTTTTTGTTATAAAAAAAGCGCATCTAGCGGGGCTAGACGCGCTTTAAGACAAAATAAAAACTGAAATTATTTATCTCTTAAACCAAGTTCTGCAACTAGTTTTGAGTATGTAGCGTAATCTTTGTTTTTTAGATATTTCATCATTCTTTTTCTTTGACCTACGATTTTAAGTAGTCCAAGGCGAGATGAGAAATCTTTTGGATTTGCTTTGATGTGATCTGTAAGATATGCAATTTTTGCAGAAAGTAGCGCGATTTGCACCTCTGCTGAACCTGTATCTTTCTCTTTTCTAGCGAATTTCGCAACTATTTGTGCTTTTTGAGCCGTGTCTAAAGCCATAATGACCTCCTGATCGGTGAAATAAAATAAGCGGTAATTATACTAAATTTACCTAAATTTTTGCTTTTTTTGGGTAAAATAGTCGGATTTATCAAAAAAGGAGAGAAAATGCTCTTTACAAAAGCGTCAGAATACGCCCTACTTGCGATGATTTGCATAGCTCAAAATCAAAATAGTGAGTCTGTGGATGTCGATACGATATCTGAAAAACTTCAAATTTCACGCAGTTTTTTAGCCAAAATTTTGCAAAGCCTAGCTAGAAGCAAGCTTTTAAACTCATTTAAAGGCGCCAAAGGCGGATTTAGCCTAGCCAAAAAACCTAGCGAAATCACTCTGCTTGAAATCATCACAAGCGCCGAAAAACGCAAAGCTTCGATTTTTGATTGCACACAAGAAGGCACCAAAGGCTGCCCAAACGGACGGGCTTTATGTCGCGTAAATCTTATGTTTAACGAGCTTCAAGACAAAGTCGATGAGTATATGCAAAATGTCACCTTGCAAGACATTATCAAAAAAGAGCGTTAATGAAAATTTACCACCTAAGCCACACCGATTTAGACGGATACTCTGCCCAGCTCGTAGTCGCGCACTACATTAGTGGCGTGGAGTTTTTTAACGCAAATTATGGCAAAGAAATCGTCGAAAAATTTGACCAAATTTTGGGCAAAATCGATGAAAATTTGCAAACTAACCCAGACGCAAAATCACTTGTTTTGATAACTGATTTAAATTTACTCCCCGCTCAGTGCGAGAAATTTCAAACACAATTAGCGCAAAAAAACGCCAAAATTTTCTTGCTCGATCATCACCAAAGTGGCGCAGAGTGCGCGCAGAAGTACCCTTGGTATCTGCTAGATAATTCTCGTTGCGCTACCAAAATCACCTATGATTTTTTCAGCGCGATTTTTGGCGAAGACGAAGAGCTAGCGAAATTTGTCAAAGTCGTAAATGCAGTCGATATCTGGCTAAAAGATGAGAGCGAGTTCGAGCTTGGCAAGGTTTGCCTTGGCATGGTTTCAAATGCAAAAGAGATCAACAAAATCATGTTCGAAGAGCAAAGCAGAGAGTATATAAATTTTTTGCTAAATAAAATTTTTGAATTTCAAAATTTAAACGAGCCTCACATCGCCCTAGATGACGCGCTTCACGCTATCAAAAAAAGCTTTTTTAATAGTGAGCGAAACGACACGCTAAGCAACCTAATCTCAGATTATGTCGTAACTCTTCTTGGCGCGCAAAAAGAGAGATTTAGTATCGAATACGAGGGCTTTAAGGGCATTTTGACCTATAATATCGGCAATGTCAGCGTCATCGGAAATGACTTTTTGACGCGCAACCCTGATATGGACTTTTTTATCGATGTAACCTCGAAAAAAACGCTAAGTTTCCGTGCAAACGGCAAAGTCGATGTGAGCGCAATGGCGAAAAATCTACTTGGCGGTGGCGGACACGCGAACGCTAGTGGCGGGATTTTCATCGGCTTTAAGGACGCGAATTCATACGAAGCGATAAAGTCCCAAATCGAACAACTTATAAATTTAAAAACCCAAAAGGCAGACAATGAAATCTGAAAACGAAAATTTAAGCAACGATGATTTAATCTACGAGCTAAATATCACACTCGAAGCCATGCTAATCTACGCTGGCGTCAGGCGCGACAAACTCCAAGCCGCCGCGCAAGCCTATATCGAAAATATCGACGCTGTTTTGCAAAACTCAGACGCGCAGGGTGCAGACGAGCCAATCGCCGTGGTTGAGTTTTTGCGCGCAAACAAACCTGAATTATTTAATTAAAATTTTAAAAAATTTATTGAAGGGAGATTTTTATGAAAAAATTTTTAGTTTTAGCATTTGTAATGCTTTTTTCGACACACGCTTTCGCAGCGGAGAAAAAATACCGCTTGCGCCTAGCTAGCACCTGGGAGAGCACTATGCCTGTCCTTGGCGACGCGGCTAATGAATTTAAAAAATACGCCGAAGAGCTAAGTGGCGGACGATTGGAAATCCGTATCGACACTCCATCAAAACACAAAGCTAGCTTTGGTGTTTTTGATTTCGTCAAAAGCGGTCAGTATGATTTAGGCTATACTTCGCTGTATTACTACAAAGGCAAGGACGCAAAGACCATGCTATGGACTGCCGTGCCATTTGGTATGACTACTGATGAGCAACACGCTTGGTATTATTATGGTGGCGGAAAAGAGCTAAATGACAAAATGTTTAGCGCGTATGGCATGAAGACATTTCTAATGGGCTCAACCGGCATGCAAATGGGCGGTTGGTTTAAAAAAGAGATCAACTCGTTAGCCGATTTGCAAGGCATTAAATTTAGAATTCCTGGCTTTGGTGGCGAGGTAATGAGCAAACTAGGCGCTACGATAAACACTGTCCCAACTGGTGAGCTATTTATGGCGCTAGAAATGGGCACAATCGACGCTGTGGAGTGGGTAAGCCCGGTGTATGATATGCCTCTTGGCTTCCACAAAGTGGCGAACTACTACTACACAGGCTGGCAAGAACCAGCTGGGGATTGCCAAATTTTGGTGAATTTAAAGGCTTTTGAGAAGCTTCCAGCTGATTTGCAAGCTATCATCGAAGCAGCAGCTCGTATGGCTGGCGAAAATTTCCAGAACAAGGGCTTTTATGAGAATTCTAAAATTTGGGCAGAGCTTAAAGCACAGTTTCCAAATGTGCAAGTCCGCAATTTCCCTGCCGATGTAGTCGAGAAACTAAGAAGCGCGACAAATGAAATTTTAGATGAAGAAAGTGCGAAAGATCCGCTTTTCAAAGAGATTTTAGATAGCCAAAGAGCGTTTTTAAAAATCGGCCGCGAGTGGAACAAAATCAGCACAAACGCCTATATCAACAACACTTCAAGCGATTCAAATACTTCGAATTAATTTGTAGGGCAAGCTTGCCCTACTTTTGATTTTTAATTTTGTGGCAGTTTGCAACGATTTAAAAAATAGCACGCAGGACAAAATCCACTCACCCCCACGACAAACGGCACTAGCCCCACTGCGCCCCACCAGCTGTGATAAAACGCCCCAACTACCATGATTATCGCGCCGATTACTATGCGAATCATACGGGTTTTTATGCTTTGCATACTCTCTCCTTTTTTCTAAATTTTACGAATTTGACGCGATTATAGCATTTTAAGAGCGCTCTCATAGTGATAAAATCACCAAAAATTTGTCAAATTTAGAAATTTTCGTGGCTAAATTTGACATAAAAGTGTCTGAAATTTTGAGTAAAATCCAATCGAAATTTAAAGGAAAGGACAAAGATATGCTAAATTTAGACAAATTCCCGCTAGAAATCGGTGCTTTAAAAAGAAAACAAGGCTCAAATGCGTTTGTTAATGATAGCCGTGGAATGGCTTGCCTTATCGATACGCAAGAGAACAAGATTAGTTTTGGACTTTTCAGACCGGCAGGTGCTCATTTTGGCACATTTAGTGTCAAGGACGAAAAAGAAGCTATACAAATAATCAAAGATTTCAAGGTTGGCGATAAAAAAATTACTGATTATTCGCCATACCACGATGATAGTTTAAAAAAAAGAATATCGGATTTAAAAAACGATATAGAATTTCTAAGAGACACGATAATCGATGTGCAAGACAACGAGCGAAATTTGGAGAAAAAAATATCAAATTTAGAAGCGAAAATAGCGGTTTTAGAAAATACGATAATCGATTTAGAGCACAGACTAGATGGCATAAACGATAGGCTTGAAGCTAGTTATTTGTAAATCGCACGATAAAGCAAAGTTTGCAAGACTAGCTTATCTCCCCCAAATACCCCGCGATTTCCGCCTTTATCTCGTCATTTAGCCAGGCTGGTTCGACGACCTTGATATGTGGCAAAAACCGATAAATCAGCGGTTTGACCTCCATAGGATTGCTAAACCCAAACTCAATCTCGATCGAGCCGTCCTCGCACTCCTTTGTAAAATCGCAGTTGATATATGGTTTGCGCCTAAAATACTTCGCGATCACTTCATCTATCCACAGCCTCGCCCTATACTTGTCTTCTAGCTCGAACCACACCGAGCGCGCCTGTTTTATACGCTTTTGCACCTGCACAGATGTTTTGAAAACCTCGGGCGTGATTTTTATATTTTCGATATCTTTGAAATGAAATTTCTTAAACCTATCCCCTTCGCCGCAGTCGAACATAAACAAATACCAAAACCCCTCCAAAAACGCGATTTTTAGGGGTTTTGCTCTGAATTCATGCTTGCCGTAAGTGCAATTGATAATATTTTTGTTTTTTATCGCTTTTTGGACAAGGCTAAATTTTTCTATTGATTTTTTATCCAGCTTTTCGTTGCCAAAAAACGCCAAAATCTGCTCGTCCATGCCTCCAAGTAGCCCAGAAATCAGCTCGCTATTTTTGAAATAAAAATCAGAGGATATGTTTTCGCACAGACTTGCTATCAGGCTTAGCACCAGCCTCTCCTCATCGCTTAAATCCCGCATTTGCGCGCTAGGGTCGTATTTCCAGCTCCACCCCTCTTTTACCACGCCATAATCCCTTAAAATCTCCATATCTCTGATTATCGTCTTTGCATTGACACCGAAAATTTGGGCTAATTCTTGCGTTTTTGCGGGGCGGGATTTGACGAATTCAAAAATTTGATTTAATCTTTTATTTTTTTTATTTTCCACTTGTTTTAGCAGTAGCATGAAAAATCCTTGAAATTTATTAAATTTGCCCTATTTTATCAAAATTTTTGGCATAAAATTTTAATCTAATGCGATAAAATCGAAGAAAAATTTTAAAGGGCAGATTATGAAATATATCATAGGAATTTTGGTTTTTATCGGATTGATTTTCGGCGGGGTTTTTGCGCTACTTTGGAGCGATTTTGGCAACTCTATCACTAAGCCTCATATCGAACGATACATTAGCGAGAAAACGGGCTTTGATATTAAACTCGAAAAATTCGACCTTAACTGCGATGATTTCGACATTACAGCGCTAGTTAATGGCGAAATTTCGGCGCATTTGGTTGGCAAATACGACATTTTTTCCAAAAGCTTCGACACAAACTACGAGCTAAATGCAAAAGATCTAAAAAGCTTTGGCGTAGCACTTGACGGGGAAGCGATTTCGCTAAATGGTCGCGTGCTAGGAAATATGCAAAAAATCAGCGCAAACGGCGCAGGACGGGCGTTTGATAGCGATGTGAAATTTCTAGCTAATCTCACAGATTTTATGCCCACAGACCTGCAAATCGTAGCGCCAAATTTAAATGTCGCCAAAATTTTAGCCGTGGCAGGTCAGCCACTTTACGCCACTGGAAATGTCGCCATTAACTCCAATATCATCGCCACAAACGGCGCACCAGAGGGCAGTGCAACCATAAAATCGCAAAATTTATTGCTAAATGAAAAGGCGCTAAAAGATCTAAACATAACTATCCCAAGTGGCGTTAAAATCGCGCTAAACTCCGATATCAGCGTGAGCGAGGGTATCGCCAAAGCCACGAGCGAAATCAGCTCAAATTTGGCAAATTTAAGCGCAAAAAATAGCATTTTTGATATGCAAAAACGCACCCTTCAAAGCGATTTTACCCTAAGTGTGCCTGAGCTTAAAAATTTAGCCAAAATCATAAATTTCGAAACCTCTGGCGATTTACTCGCTAGTGGCGAGCTAATCAGCGATTTTAAGGATTTCACGCTAAAAAACACAAACATAAACGCCTTTAAAAATGGGCTTAAAGCCGTGATAAATGGCGCGTATAATGCGCCCAGCAAAGACGGCAAAGCAAGCGCAAATTTCGCTATTAGCGACTTTGCTAAACTCTCTCACATCACAGGGCAGAAATTTTCAGGCTCTGGCAAGGGCGTGGCTGATATCACGCTAAAATCGGGCAAACTAGCTAACCTAGCCCTAAATCTCGACGCGCTTGGCGGAAATTTGATAGCTAGTGGCAACCTTAGCGCGCTAAGCGTGCGCGCAAAATCGCTAAATTTGGCAGTTATAACCTCATTTTTGGGCATGGAAGCTATCGGAAATGGCGCGATAAACGGCGAAGCTAAGCTAAACCTCGCCTCTGGCATAAATGGCGAACTTAGCGCAAATATCGCTAATGGCGTGCTTTATAAAAAATACCTCGACAAACTTAGTGGCAAATCTTTCCCAAACGATACGAAATTTAGCCTAAATTTGGGCGCAAATATCAAAAACTCGCTTGCGAATTTTACCGCCAAACTTGGCTCAGATTTAGCGAATTTCGACAAAATAACAGGCACTTATAATCTCAAAACTAGCACTCTAAACGCCGATTATGGCGTAAATGTGCCAAATTTAAGCAAGATGAAATTTCTAACTGGCATTGAGCTGTTTGGCAAATTTAACGCAAACGGCAAAATTGATTACAAGCCTAAAAATTTCGCCGTTTCATTTGCGTCAAATATCCTTGGCGGGGCGATGAACGGCAAAATGATAAACGATGATGTCAGCGTCAAACTCACGAAATTCGCAGTCAAAGACCTGACCGATATGCTTGGTGTGCGCCACATTTACGACGGCGTTGGGGACATGGATTTTAGCTACAACACAAAGACCAAAAAGGGTAAATTTAACTCACTCATAAATCAAGGACGCCTCAAAAGTAGCGATTTTATGGGCGTTGTAAGCAAAATTTTAGGTCGCGATTTAGCCGGCGAAGTTTATAATAATGTAACGCTTGATGGCACAATCGTGCAAAATTTAATCACTTTTAACACAAATATGAGCGCACAAAAAAGCAAGCTAAATGTGAGCGGGGGCAAATTTGACACCCAAAGCAAGCAAATCAATATCCCGGTTAAGGCAAATATCGAAAAAACGGATATTAGCGTCCAAATCACCGGCACCACGCAAAACCCAAAATATAGCGTCGATTCTGCGTATTTGAAGGATAAATTAAACAAAGAAATCAGCAAAGGTATCGACAAACTCTTAGGCGATAAGGGGTCTAAATCAGGGCAAAACACTGGCGCGAATTCTAGCGCGCAAAATAACGCCAAAGAAAAAAGCCGTGAAGACAAGGCAAAAGAGGCTGTTAAGGGGATTTTAAGGGGGCTGTTTTAGCACAAAATTTGGCTAAATTTTAAAATTTAGCCAAATTTTAAAATTTTTAAAATTTCAAAAAATTTCGGCGCAGTATTTTGCAAGCCAAAATTTAAACAAAACGCAAAATTTCAAAATTTCAAAATTTCAAATCTCAATCACCACGACCTTGCCCCTGCTAAGGGCGATTTTGCCTGATTTTTCCATCTCTTTTAGCACGCGCGATACCGCCTCTCTGGCACTTCCGATATGATTGGCTATATCTTCGTGCGTCGCGCACACTTCGCCGTTTGCGCCCAAATTTTCGCGCAAAAAGCCCATTATGCGCTCGCTAAGTGGCGCGAAAATCGCCTGCTCGCTTGCCATTATGACTTGCGAAAAGCGTTTGGCTACGATTTCTAGGGCGAAATTTAGCACGCTTGGGTAGCGTTCTTTTAGGATTTTGAAAATGCTTGGCGGGATTACGATGAGCTCGCACTCGCTTCTAGCCTCGACGCTAAGGCGGTTTTGGGCAAGGGCGAACTTGCAAGTATCGCAGATCATACAGCTCTCGCCGTTTTGTATGCTAAAAACGGTCAGCTCCTTGCCCCCAGTGCCGATAAATGCGCGCAAAAGCCCGCTACGAAGCAAAACATAGCCCAGACAATCCTCGCTAGCATAGATTATCTGCCCTGCTCTTAGGCGCTTTTTATACGCGTTTTTGTAAATCAAGCTCAAATCATCGCCCTCAAAATCAAATTTATCGCAAAAATTTCCCTTCAAAAACTCCCAGTCTTGCGCTTCTAGCATATTTCACCCCTCAAAATTTTATAAAGCTTTCATTTTACACTTTTAAACTACCATTTACTTTAAATTACTAATATTTTGAAAATTTTTAAGGAGATGCAATGAAAAGCCTAACCCTGCCACTAATCGTATCGTGCGCGCTCTGTGGCGCAAACGAGCCAGAAAAACCAAAGCAAAATTTCATCGAAATTTATCAAAATGATAGTTTTTTGACTCAAACTTTTAGCCCGGGCACTGCGAAATTTAGCGTGGAAATCCCTGCTACGCTCGATTTAGGTCTGCTTGAAATCAAAAGCGAGTGCGAGCTAGAAAACCTTGAAGACAGCGGGATTTACGAGATAAAAAGCGACGAGAGAAAACGCCTAGAAGAGGCACTCGCAAAGGTAGTAGCGCAAAAAAAGGCAATCCAGGCCAAGATTGAATTTAGCAAAAGTTTGGCTAGTTCTGGTAGCGGAAATGCAGATGAATTTTACATGGGCGCGCTAAGGGATTTTGAAAATATAGCTAAGCTTCAAGCCGATGAGAGCGCGCTAAACGAGCAAATCGCACGCACACCTAGCGCGCAAATGAGGCATGCAAATTTAAGCTTTGCGTGCGCGCCAAAGAGCGTTGCGTTGCGATACGCGGCGTTTTTAAACGAGGGAGCGAGCGCGAAAATCAGCGCCGATACAGCGAAGCAAAAGCTTGCTATCACGCAATCAATCCGCGTGAAAAACCCGCTAAATTCGGCTCTTGACGCGCTTAGTGTGGCGATTTATCCGTATGCGTATTCTGCCCTGCTCGCCCCAAGGCCGTTTAAAGCGCACTATATCGGCGGGCAAACTTACGAAGCAGATGGCGTGTATATGCAAAAAGCCATGCTAAGTGCCGCGCCAAGGGCTGCGATGAGCAACCGCGCCGTGCAGGCGACAAATGCCCAGCTCACACTATCGAACTCATACACGATTGAAAATTTAAGCATTGCGCCAAATGAGAGTGCGAAAATCGACTTTGACAAGCAAATTTTAGAGGCGAAATTTAGCATTTTTATCGACGCATACAGCCAAAATTTAGCGTTTTTGCAGGCCAAAACAAAACTTGAAAAGCCACTCAACCACGCCCTTACGACAATCGAAATCGACGGTGTAAATGCAGGCCAGGACTGGCGCGAGGAAATACCTGCGGGTGTGGATACTAGCGTATTTTTAGGACAAAATCGCCTAATCAAAGTTACCAAAAAAATCGATGAGAAAAACACCAAAGAAAACTTTTTTGGCACCAAAAAAACCACGATTTCTAGCTGGAATTACGAGGTGAAAAACACAAGCAAGCGGGCTTGGGATATCGAACTACTCGCCAAAATGCCACTAAGCGCGGACGAAAAAGTCAAAATCACTGATAAAAGTGGCACAAAAATAGATAATATCGACACTGAGGGCCGAGCAAGCTGGAAATTCAGGCTAAATAACGGCGAGGCAAAAACGATAAATTTCGGATATGAAATCAGCGACGCTAGAAGCGAGTGAGATTTGGGTTTCGCGCCCAAATTTTGGGCTAAATTTAAAAAATCATAGGAATTTTTTCCTATGATTTGTAAAATTTTTAGTAAAATTTTGTGAATTATTTCACGCTTGCGATGACTTCGATTTCTACAAGAGCGTCTTTTGGGAGTTTTGCGACCTGAACGGTTGAGCGGGCTGGTTTGGTGTCTTTGAAATACTCGCCATACACCTCATTTACCGCCGCGAAATCGCCCATATCAGCCAAAAAAATCGTGGTTTTAATCGCGTGGTCAAAGTCGCTTCCGGCCTTTTTCAAAATCGCTTTTAAATTAGCCATAACCTGCGTAGTTTGCGCTCTCACATCGCCGCCAGCGAACTCGCCATCTGGCGTGAGCGCAATCTGACCAGAAGTGAAAACAAATCCATTTGCGACGATTGCTTGTGAATACGGCCCAATGGCACCTGGGGCTTTTTTTGTCGAAATTACCTTCATACAGTATCCTTTCAAAAAAAATTAAAAAATTCTAGCCACTTTTAACTTATGAGCCAATAAATTTAAGTTTTTTTATAAAACTACCAAATTTTAGCCAAAAATCAGTCCATAAAGTAGCTTTAAAATCGTGCATGCAACGACAAAAAGCAGTATCGTGCGCACAAATTTCACATCCTTTTTCACGACCAAATTCGACCCCATCCAGCCACCTACTATCTGCGCGCAACCCATGATGATACCTATCATCCACAGCACCTGTCCGCCGATAATAAACACGCCTAGTGATACGATATTTGAGACGAAATTTAAAATTTTTGTCTGCGCGACGGCAGTTTTCATGTGAAGCCCTAGCACGCCAACTAGCGCAAAAGTCCAGAACGACCCAGCCCCAGGTCCGAAAAATCCGTCATAAAATCCCAAAAGCAGACCAAACAAAACATAAAATAAATTTTTGCTCATCTTCGCTGCGCGCTCACTTTCGCCCAAATTTGGGCTTAGCACAGTGTAGATAAAAAGCGCTAAAAGCAAAACCGGGATAATGTAGTTTAGAAATTTCGCGTCGATTAAAAGCACCACACGCGTGCCAATAAATGCGCCAATGAGAGTGCAGACTATCCCAAGTGCGATTTTGCGCGGATCGACTAGCCCTTTGAGCGTGAAATTTAGCGCCGCAGAAAATGTGCCAAATGTGCCTTGAAGCTTGTTCGTGCCAAGGGCGAGGTGTGGCGGGATACCCACTGCAAGCAGTGCAGGCAGACATATCAGTCCGCCTCCGCCTGCGATTGCGTCGATAAATCCACCAGCAAACGCCGCAGCAACTAAAATCAAAATTTGCCAAATTTCAAATTCCACACTCTCCCCCTTTTAATCAAATTTATTTTATCTCAAACTCAGGAAAAACGCTGTTCCAAAGCGTTTTTAGATTTTCAGGTTTAAAGTCCTTAACCCGCCTAAGCCTGTGCGTCATCGCAAGCATTTCAGGGTAGCGAGCAAGCAAATGCACAGAAAAATCGTGCGAGTATGGGCTAATGTGCGTGATTAGCGGGACTGCGCGCAGACTTTTTATCTTTGTTGTGTTGCCCTCTTTTTCGATTACGATATCAGCCATGGCGCCCAGCATGCGCGCGCTCTCGTCTTGGTTAGAAATGAAGTTTCCTAGCGAATAAAAGCACGGCACGCTTCTATTATCATCTGTGGTGATGAGCTCTAATGGCTGGATTACATGCGGGTGTGTGCCGATGATGAGATCTGCGCCAGAGTTTGCCAAAAACTGCGCCTGCTTTTTCTGCGCGACGGTTGGCTTGTGCGTGTATTCCACGCCCCAGTGTGGCAAAACCACCACAAAATCGGCGTGTTTTTTCGCAAGTTCTAAGTCGCTTAAAATTTTTTCCTCGTCGCTTAGCAAATCCACCAAATACCCTTTGCCTTTTGGCATTATGTGGCCGTTTAGCCCATAAGTGTAGTTCAAAAACGCGACGCTAACATTGTTTTTTTTCAAAATTTTAACGATTTTACTGCTATTTTGATCTGGCGAAATGCCGATATATGTGATATCATCGAAGTCAGACCAAAATTTCGCGCTATCTAGTATGCCTTCTTCGCCCTTATCGAGCGCGTGGTTTGTAGCATGGGCGATTAGATTAAACCCAGCGTCCCTCACAGCCTCGCCTACTTCGAGCGGAGAGCCGAAATTTGGGTAGCCTGAGAGCTTTTTTTTATCTTCGATTAGGATTGTTTCTTGGTTTATGATTTTGATATCTTTGTCTTTGATTTCATCTTTGATAAAGCGATAATACGGCTTAAAATCGTGGCTTTTGGCGGTTTTATCATGCGCGCCCTCGATTAGCTTGGAGTGGATTAGATTGTCCCCCACAGCGATGAGAGAGAGGGTGTTTTCGCTAGCACAACCAAAAAGTAAAAATGAAAAAAAGAGAATTAAAATTTTCAAAATTTCCCCAAATTTAGCCAAATTTAACACTGCTCGCTACTATTATTAGCCGAATTTTGCTCTGAATTTTGCGCTGAATTTTCGTGCTCGTCGATGATGGCTTGCATTTTGGTGCGGGTATTTTCTAGCCATGCGCTATCGCTCGTATCGACTGGGTCTAGGTAGATGATTTTCACATGCCCGCTTCGCACGCGAAATTCCTTCGAATCCGCAATCGCCCCAGTGCCGATAAGCACGATAGGCTGGACTTTAAGGCCTAGTTTGTTTGCTATCATTTTTGCGCCATTTTGAAATTTGAGCATTTTCGTGCCACGATGTCTGGTGCCTTCTGGAAACATCACGATAGCGCGGCCGTTTTTTATACGATCATCTACTTCATGCACGATTCGCACGAGCTCGCGAGGGTTTTTGCGATCGACGGCAATCATCTTTGGCAGGGTTAAAATTTTGCCGATTATCGGCAGTTCGCCAATCTCTTTTTTGGCTATCCAGCAGATGTTTGCGGGGTGCGTTTCTTCCAAGACCACGATATCCATAATGCTTTGATGATTTGCGATAAAAAGTCCCACCTGCGGGTCTGGCGAGCCGATGATTTCGATATCATAACCCACAGCGTATCTTTGCCACCTGCCCCACATACGGCGAAATGTGCGGTGCGAGCTGTTTTTCGCCCACATCAGCACGATTACGACCATTACCGTAGCGACGAACCAAAACGAGTAAAAAAGCGCCTTAATCCTTGACAATTTCGTCCTTTTTGATCCAGCCGATTTTGCTACCACTTAGCATGATTTTATAAAATCCCTTGTTTTCGCCCAAAATTTCGACCTTTTGAGGCTCTTTGGTGACATAAAACACCGTAGATGTCGGTATCGGCAGGATATGCACGGCGGTATTTTTGGCTATTTTGCCATTTCCATAAGGGTTTTGATAATACAAATTTAGTGCCAAAATAATCACCGCAAAAATCAGCGGAGTGATATTTTTGCTGAGCAAAAACATCACCAAAAGCACCGCTGCGAGGGTGTAAATGGCGATTTGTTTGTAAGCTTCGAATTTGGATTCTTTCGGATTGAGCCCGATTTGCGTGCTAAGATCCTCGGCCTGTGGATTTAGCTCGATACCGAAATTTTCGAATTTTTTCGTTTGCAGATTAAAATAGCTAAAATCGAAATTTTTCACATTTTTATCGATTACAGCGAAATAATACCCACTCTGGCTAGCGTATCCGCCACGCACAGAATCCACGCCTTGCTTGATAATGGCTGGATTATCCACGCTAAATGAGGCAAGCGCGCCGTTTCGCACGCTTAAATCTAAGGTGAGTAAATTTGAATTATCGTCAAATTTGGCGGTTTTGTAGTTTTTTAGCTTCAAATCATCAGCTGAAATATGGACGAAATTTTCCCTTTTTTCTAGCTTGATAAACTCAGGATTGCGCGGTTTAATCGAGCTTTTTTCAAAAAATTCGCCATTTCGCTCTAAGGTTAGAATAATGTCATTTATCTTCGCACCCTCGCCGTTTGCGCTAAAATACAGCGTCGTTTCAAACATCTCATCGCCCTGTATCCACGAGAGATTATCCTCGTTTAGCCAGATTAAATTCTCCGTGCGATCTATCGCTAGCTTTGGCGTAACGGTTACTTTTTGACCTAAATACACGCTGAAATTTATCCTAAAAATTTCATTATAATAGGCTTTTTTAGGCGCTCCATCGACTTTGAGAGTGAGTTCTTTGGGTTTGATATCCTCATAGATTTTCTCATCTGAAATATCCAAATCCACCTCATTTGTCGGTGCGAGCGCCTTCAAATCATCAAGGCTAAGGTTTTTGTTCATAACCTCGTTTTTATTCAATTTCATCATTACGCGAGAGTTATCACGCTGTGCGCCCTCAGTAGAGCTGGTTTGCTCCGATTTTTTCGGAGCGTATTTGCTCAAATCATCAAGCGAATCTATGCTAACCTCTGGCGCAGCTAGGCTAAGTGCGCAAATACCAAAAAGGGTTAAAATTTTTCTTAACAAACTAGCCCTTTTAGCATTTTTTCGCCGTCCGTACCACCGAGAATTTCCTCGATAGCGCGCTCAGGGTGTGGCATGAGACCAAAGATTTTTTTGTTTTTATCGCAAATTCCAGCTATGCTATCAACCGAGCCATTTGGGTTTAAATCATTGCCATTTTCGTCGCAGTATTTAAGCAAAATTTGGTCATTATCATACATTTTTTTCAAATTTTCGCTATCGACATAGTAATTGCCCTCGCCGTGCGCGATAGGGATATTTAAAATTTCGCCATTTTTGCAACAAGCAAGAAATTTATTGTCATTACTAATAACTTTTAGATAGTGATATTTAGAGATAAAGCTCAAATTTATGTTGCGGTTCATCGCGCCCTCTAAGAGTTTGAGCTCTAAAAGCATTTGAAATCCATTGCAAATACCGAGCAAATACCCGCCCTTTTTGGCGTGAGCACGCACAGCCTCCATGATAGGGCTAAATTTCGCAATCGCAGCCGTTCTTAGATAATCGCCATGGCTAAAACCGCCAGGAAGCACGACCAAATCGGCATTTAGCCTAGTATCCTTATGCCAAATCACTTCCACATCGCAACCAAGACGCTCAAAAGCATACTTCGTGTCGCGTTCGCAGTTCGTGCCCGGGAAATTGATAACCGCTACCTTCATAGCACAATCTCGTAATCTTCGATAACGGTGTTGGCTAGCAGGTCTTCGCACATTTGCTCTACATTTTTATAAATCGCCTCTTTGTTCTCGCCTTGCATGTCAAGCTCGATTTGTTTAGCCACGCTTACAGAATTTACACCACTAAAACCAAGCGAAGTTAGGGCATGTTTGACGGCCTTGCCTTGTGGATCTAAAACGCCATTTTTCAATTTTACATTTACGATTACTTTCATTTTTTATCCTAAAATTCTTTTTAAAACTTCCTCATAAGCGACTTTTACATCACCGAGCCCTTGACGGAATACATCTTTGTCTAGTTTTTGGTTCGTGTCCTTATCCCAAAAACGGCAGCTATCAGGGCTAATCTCATCAGCTAGTAAAATTTCGCCTTTGCTATCTTTGCCAAGTTCGATTTTAAAGTCGATTAGGCGCAAATTTCTCTCATCGAAAAATTTAACCAAAATTTCATTTATTTTCTTTGCGATTACTTTAAGCTCGTCAAGCTCGGCTTGATCTTTTACCGCGCCTAGGATTATGGCGTGTTCGTCGTTTAGAATCGGATCGCCCAAATCATCGTCTTTGTAGCAAAACTCGACCAAAGTAAATGGCAAAATCGTGCCCTCTTTGATACCAAGGCGTTTTGTAAGTGAGCCAGTAGCGACATTTCGCGCGATGATTTCAAGTGGGAAAATTTTGCATTTTTTGACTAATTGCTCAGTTTCGTTTAGCGTCTCAACTAGCGCAGTTTTGATGCCGTTTTTCTCTAATAAATGAAAAATTTGAGTTGAAATTTTGCAATTAAGTGCGCCTTTTCCAGCCTCTTCTGCCTTTTTCACGCCGTTAAATGCAGTTAAGGAATCTTTGAATTCGCTAATTAGCAAATCATCGTTGCCCTCGACTGACCACATTTTTTTGCCTTTGCCCTCGTAAATAAGCTCTTTTTTGCTTGCCATGCTACTCTCCTTTGCTTAGTCTTAAAATTTTAATCGCATCAATTGCGGTTTTTAGCTGAATATCGTCGTTAATCTGCTCTTTTGAGATGAAATTCTTCTCATCTTTTTTCTCTTTTTTTTCTTCTTCTTTTTTCGGCTCTTCGACCTTTGCAAGCTCACTTTCTAGGTGTTTTTTCAGGTCGGCTTCTTTGACCGAAAATTCATTTTCGCTCTTTTGAGGCACCTTGCCAGCTGCTACAATCAAATCAGGCGTAACGCCCACAGCTTGGATTGTGCGACCACTAGAAAGGTAATACCGCGCGATTGTTAGTCGCAAGGCTTCTTTGTTTTCGATAGGCAAAATCACCTGCACGCTACCCTTGCCAAAGGTATTCTCGCCCACGATTACAGCGCGTTTTAAATCCTGCAACGACCCGCTTACGATCTCGCTTGCACTCGCACTTCCGCCATTTACTAGCACGACGAGTGGCAGATCGGTTACCTTTTTCTTAGGATCTGCGTTATGCTCCTCGGTATCGGCTTTGTTGCGACCTTTTTGCGATACGATTAAGCCCTTATCCACGAATAAATTCACAAGCCCGATTGCCTGCTCCAAAAGTCCGCCAGGGTTATTTCGCAAATCAAGGATTATCCCCTTTGCCTCGGGGTGTTCTTTTATAAATTTAGCCGTATCAGCCGTAACATGCTGGTCGAAATTTGTTACGCGCAAATACAAAATTTTCTCATCATCTATCATTTTCGAATACGCAGACTCGACCTTGATTATATCGCGCACAATCTCCACATCAAAGGGCTTACTCTCGCCTTTGCGAACGATTGTGAGCGTGATTTTTGTTTTTGGTTTGCCACGCATTTTGCTTACAGCTTCATCGATTGTAATCCCAAGTGTCGCATTTCCGTCGATTCGCAAAATCACATCATTTGCTTTGAGCCCCTTTTTATCAGCCGGTGTGCCCTCAATCGGCGAAATTATCGTTAGTGCGCCGTCTTTCATACCGACCTGAATGCCCAAACCGCCGAATTCGCCCTGAGTTTGCACCTTAGTATCATTGTAAGCTTTTTGATCCATAAAGCTAGAATGAGCGTCCAAATTTCCCATTAATCCAGAAATCGTCTTATCCACAAGCTCCGAAAAACTCATCTGCTCGACATAGTTATTTTCCACGATTGCTAGGGTTTTAGTAAGCTTTGCCAGCGCTTCAAGCCTTGTTTTTTCGCTGTCAGGTTTTTTGGTCGAATTTGCCTCTTTCGCCTCCAAATTTCCTACAAAAAACAGACCAAAAAGTAGTGAAAATACAAAACCAAAGCCAAAAAAGAGATGTTTTTGTTGCAAAAATTTGTCCTTAATTTGAAATAGGCGGAATTCTATAAAAATTTCGCTAAATATTAGTTAAATTTAAGCCATTTTTAGCGATAAAATTTTAAAATTCAGAGCGAAAAATTTGAAAGATTAAATTTATTTACTAAAAAACCTTGACATAATTAGACTAAATATATATAATACAGACAAAATCAACTTTAAGGAGTTTTTTATGAACGAAACACTTGAAATTTTAACCGACAAAATGCACTCACTACTCGAAAGTTCGCTCTCCCTAGCTATCCACTCCAAAAATGGCGAGGTTGCGAATTTGCACATTTTGTGGGCATTGTGCGTGGATTCAACCTCTGTGCTAAATCAAATTTTTAACAAATTTGACATCAGCAAAAGCGCAGTTGAATTAGAAATCAAAAGCGCGCTACAAACCCTGCCAACTAGCTCAAATGTCACACGCGATAATATCAAAATTTCGCGCGAAGTGGTAAATTCGCTAGAGAGCGCAAAAGGCCTAATGACGAGCCTTGGGGATAAATTTATCGCTATTGATACTTGGTTAGTGGCGAATTTAGACAAATCTCCGCTAAAAGAAATTTTGGCTAAATTTGCCGATCTTAACGAGATAAAAAAAGAGCTAGAAATGCTAAGAGCAGGCAAAAATATCACCACCAAAACAGGCGATGACACGCTTGAAGCGCTTAGCAAATTTGCGCTAAATTTGACCCAAAAAGCGATAAATGGCGAGTTAGATCCGATTATCGGGCGCGATGAAGTCATCACTCGCATGATGCAAATTTTGATTCGCAAAACGAAAAACAACCCAATACTTCTTGGCGAACCAGGTGTGGGTAAAACCGCCATTGTCGAGGGTTTGGCGCAGTTAATCGCGCAAAAAGATGTCCCACTTAGCCTGCAAAACAAGCGCGTAATGGCACTTGATATGAGCGCGCTCATTGCCGGTGCGAAATACAGAGGCGAGTTCGAAGACCGCCTAAAAGCCGTCATCGACGAGGTCAAAAAAGCTGGCGATGTGATACTTTTCATCGATGAAATTCACACTATCGTGGGTGCTGGGGCAAGTGAAGGCAGTATGGACGCTGCAAATATCCTAAAACCTGCCCTAGCTAGGGGCGAGCTACACACTATCGGCGCGACTACGCTCAAAGAATACCGCAAATATTTCGAAAAAGACGCCGCCTTGCAACGCCGTTTCCAGCCTGTCATCGTGGCTGAACCGACCGTGAGCGAGGCTACGGCGATACTTCGTGGTATAAAAGAGCGCTTAGAGGTTCATCACAATGTCACAATCACAGATAGCGCGCTAGTCGCTGCCACCAAGCTTAGCCACCGCTATATCAGCGATAGATTTTTGCCTGATAAAGCGATTGATTTGATCGACGAGGCTGCCGCTGAGCTAAAAATGCAAATCGAGAGCGAGCCTTACGAGCTAGCCAAGGCAAAAAGGGAAATCCTAACCCTCCAAGTCGAAAAAGAAGCCCTAAAAATGGAAAACGACGCCAAAAACGACAAAAGGCTAAATCAAATCGACAAAGAGATTGAGAATTTAAACGAAACCAAAAATTCGCTTTTAGCTAAATTTGAAAACGAAAAGGCTGTATTTAACGGCATAAGCGAAGCCAAAAAATCAATAGATAGCCTAAAAATCGAAGCCGCAAACGCTAGAAGCAAAGGTGATTTAAGCAAGGCCGCCGAGATCGAATACGGCAAAATCCCAGCCGCAAACGCCAAAGTCAAAGAGCTAGAAGCCAAATGGGAGGGTATGAAGGAAAGCGGAGTTTTGCTAAAAAACCGCGTCGATGAGGAAATGGTCGCAGGAATCCTTAGCAAATGGACAGGAATTAGTGTAAGCAAAATGCTCTCATCAGAGCGCGAAAAATACCTAAATATCGAATCTCACCTAAAACAAAGCGTCGTGGGTCAAGACGCCGCGCTTCACGCCATAGCGCGCGCTGTGAAGCGAAACAAGGCTGGCCTTGCTAGCGCAAATCGCCCAATTGGAAGCTTTTTGTTTTTAGGACCTACTGGCGTGGGCAAAACAGAGAGCGCCAAAACGCTAGCGAAATTTTTATTCGACGATGAGCGAGCGATGATTAGATTTGATATGAGCGAATATATGGAAAAACACAGCGTCTCACGCTTGCTTGGTGCGCCCCCTGGATATGTAGGATACGATGAGGGTGGGCAGCTAAGCGAGGCTGTGCGCCGCCGTCCATATAGCGTGCTACTTTTCGATGAAATCGAAAAGGCACACAAAGATGTCTTTAATATCTTGCTTGGCATACTCGATGACGGGCGTGCGACCGATAACAAGGGCGTGGTCGTGGATTTTAAAAACACTATTATTATCCTTACGAGCAATATCGGCTCGGATAAGATTATGAGTCTGGGCGAAAATGAGCGCGAAAACGCCGTAAAAGACGAGCTGAAAAACTATTTCAGACCTGAATTTATCAACAGGCTCGATGACATTGTAATTTTCAACGCCCTTAGCGAAGACAATCTCATCGATATCGTGGGAATTATGTTTAAAGAGCTAGCACATTTGCTCGAAGAGCGCGGTATCAGCGCGACTCTAAGCGAAAATGCCAAAAAGCTCATTGCTGGGGCTGGATTTGACGCAGAATACGGCGCCAGACCGCTAAGACGCGCACTTTATGATTTGGTCGAGGATAAGATCGCCGATATGATTTTAAACGACGAGCTAAAAGAAGGAAATGCAATCCTAATCGACGCCAACGGCGAAGATATCGAGATCAAGGTCGTTTCATAGGTGAAATTTAAGGCGCGAATTTGCGCCTTAAATTTAATCCATTTCATCGATACTGCCTTTTTGATTTTTAAATTTTACATTTTTCAAATTTAACTTATTTTTTGGTTTATCAAATTTGACTTTTTCGCCTTTTGGTTTTTTGGGTTGTTTTTTGGTTTTGGGCGAAATAAAATTAAAATTTTTGGTGTTAAATTGCCTTTTTGATTTACAAAAAAATCCATATAAACAAAAACTCGCAAACATAAAAAATAGTGCAAAAAATAGAAATTTTTCAAAATCATTTGAAAAATAATGCCTAAATCCATGCCACGAAATATAATTAAATTCCAAACAACGAAAAGCACAACTGTAAAAAGATATAGAGATTAAAATTAAAAAATCTTGGCTTTCATTTGAAATTCACACCGCTCTACACCAACGCGACTTTTAGTTTATGCGACGCCAAAGTTTTTGGTTTTTCACCCTTGCTAAGAGTGATAAACTCGTCCGTGCTAAGCAGGTAAAAATCAATTAGCTCGCGCCCCATTAGTGCGCAGATTTCGGCACTTTTACCATCAATAAAGCCAAGTGCTTTTTTGGAATTTACCAGCAAAAAATCAGCCCCGCTATCAAACGCGTCAAAGAGAATTTCCCCAGCCACCCTTAGCGCGCACTCCTTTTCGGCGCCGTAAATTTCAGCCCTTAACGCCTCATTTTCGCGCTCAAATCTCACGACATCTCCGCCAAATCTGCGCACCAAATCCCGCGCGCCCTCATCGCCCCAAACAGCGATTTTAAAGCCCGTGTAGCGGTGCAGGGCAGTGTTTGCGTCTATCTCGGCTAGACTTTGCGCGCTATAAATTTTATCCGCGCGCGCTGGATCAATCCCACAAAGCTCGCAAAGCCTATCATAAATCAAATCGCAATCATAGTCCAAATTTAGGGCATTACACGGCGTGAAATAGACGAGCTGCGGGCGGATAAAATCTAAAATTTCGCCCCTTTTTTGCGGGAAATTTTCGAGCAGAAAATTCGCAAAAACAAAGGCGCTGTTTCCCAAAAAAACCTCGCTAAACTTCCTTAAATTTGAGCTGTAAAAATACGGCGCTAATTCCTTGTAAAACTCGAAAGTATCGCTATTAGCGATAGCAGAAAAACTCTGAAATTTAGAGTAAAAACTCTCAAATCCGCACTCCAAATCCTTTCGCGCCTCTTTCTGGCTAAGTGGCGCAATGTATAAAATCCTACCAAAACGCGCCAAAATCCCACCAAATGGCTCCTCCACGCTTGCGACCACGCCATTTATTTTGACAAAACTCACGCCCTCATAGCTAAAATACGGATCGCCCGCCTTTATCTCGTCCAAAAGCTCGCCCACGCTAGCGAAATTTTCGCGCTCAAAAATATATGGCTTAAAATAGCTTAAAACATCGATTTTAGGGTCAAATCTGAAAAGCCTGATCTCCAACATAACTGCTCCTTTTTGCGCCCGAAATTCTACTAAATTTTGGCTAATAATTAGATTTTTAGGCGCGATTTTATATAATAATCGCTTTTATTTTAGCCAAAAAGTGAAATTAATATGAAATTTTTATATACCTTAAACCACGCGCCCATAAACGCGCATTTTAGCAAAAACTCAAACGATTTCGTCGTGCGCGAAGTCCCATTGTATGAGCCTAGCGGTGATGGCGAGCATGCGATGATACATCTGCAAAAAAAGGACCTAACCACCTGGGAAGCCTTGCAGATTTTAAGCGAACATTTAGGTGTTAAGATGCGCGATTTTGGCTATGCAGGGCTTAAAGACAAAGAGGGCTTAACTAGCCAGTTTGTTACATTTCCTTTCAAATTCGCGCAAAATTTAGAGAGTTTTTCGCACGAAAAAATCAAAATTTTAAGCCTTAATCGCCACAAAAACAAGCTAAAAATCGGACATTTAAAGGGAAATAATTTTTTTATCCGCCTAAAAAAGGTCTTGCCAACTGACGCTTTAAAACTACGTGAAGCTCTTGAAACACTCGGCGCGCAGGGGTTTGCGAACTATTTTGGATTTCAGCGCTTTGGCAAATTTGGCGACAATGCTAAGACGGGTCTAGCGATACTGCGTGGCGAAAAGCGCATTAAAAATCCCAAAATGCGCGACTTTTTAATCAGCGCGTATCAAAGCGAGCTATTTAACGCTTGGCTAGCCAAAAGGGTCGAGATTTCAAAATTTGCTAGCGAATTTAGTGTGAGCGAGTTTGCCAAAATTTACGGATTTGACAAAGCCCTTGCCAAATCTATCGCCACTCAGGCGCAATTTTACAAGCTACTTCCGGGCGAGATTTTAGGGCATTTCCCGCATGGGGCGTTTTTTACCTGCGAGGATTTGGGCGCGGAGATAGAGCGATTTGTGCGCCGCGATATCACGAGTACTGGGCTCATCGCTGGGGCGCAAAAACTGCGCGCAAGTGGCGTGGCGAATAGATTTGAGAGCGAGATTTTCGCCGAGGCTGAGGCGTATTTGGCGCAAACAAACGGCTCGTATCGCTATGCGTGGAGCTATATAGAGGATATCTCGCACAGCTACGACGAGGAAAAGGCGCAGTTTGGATTTAGCTTTTATCTGCCAAAAGGCTCGTATGCGACGGTGATTTTGGAAGAAATTTTGCATAGAGAAATTTTCGAAAATTTTGCCCCTAACGAAGAGTGAAATTTGAAATTTAGCCAATTTTCGCTTCGCAAGCTAGAAATACTGCGTCTGGTTTGAAATAATAATGAAATTTGATAAAAATATAAAATTCGGTGGGCAAGGATACCCACCATACGGTTCTAAAAAACTTTTAGAAAAGAGTAATAATGAGTAAAGAAATTCTATATTTACAAAATTGGTATATTTCAAAATGTAATGGAGAATGGGAACATAATAATGGAATTGTCATAGAAAATTTAGACAATCCAGGTTGGCATATAAATATAAGCGGCGAAGAAGACAAACAAAGAATAAGTAAAAATTTAGATATATCGGATAATGATTGGCTTGTAATCAATGCAACCGAAAATAGTTTTGATGGTGCTTCTAGCTCAAATAATTTGGAAAAATTATTAAAAATGGCAATAGCTTGGTTGGATAATAAAAACTAAAATAGCACCATATTTAAAATTGGTTTCCCAGAAATAGAACAAAATGGTGCAACTATTATTGGAAAGGGCAAACCAAATTTTGAAGGTGGCACAAAAATTCCGCCAACAAAAATTCAGATTGTAAGACCTGAATAAAATTAAGGAAAATAAATGGCATTAAATAAAAAAGATGAAATTGATATGATAGCGGTTTATAATACGACTGCCGATTTAATTATGGTTGATTATTTAGAATGGACAGGGCAAGAAAAAGATGATAACGAACATATGTGGCTAATGCAAGAAAAAATAAACTCATATATCGAAGCTGTTGAAAGTGGTGAAATTTTCGATATTAAACCAGAAGTTAAAAACAAAGAAATTAAAATAAAAATAGTATCTAGACATTGTATAAACGAAAAAGGTAAAAATTTTCTTTTACAAGTAAGCGATGTTTTAAATTCAATTAATATAGAACTAGTCTTTGAGTGGAGAGTATGAATATGAATAAATTTATAAATATATTCATCGCCATAATTTTTGGATTTTCTGCCACGCTAAACGCTTCGATACTTCCAAATTCCCAAATTCTACAATCAAATTTAAATTTGGTCAATGTCGAAAATCCACGCTGTATTTCAAAATCAAACTATGGCAAAGCTTCGTAGGGTGGGCATACTTGCCCACCGCAAATAAGCTAAATTTTACAGCCCCATTTTGTTTGGATTTAGGATATTGTTTGGATCAAAGGCCTTTTTAATCGCGCGGAAAAGCTCCATTTCAGCCTCGTTAAACGCCATTTTCATATACGGAGCCTTCGAAATGCCAATCCCATGCTCCCCACTTAGCGTGCCACCAAGCTCCACAGTCGCTGCGAAAATCTCCTCGATAGCTAGGTGAGCCTTTTTGACCTCTTCGACATTGCTTTTATCAGCCATGACATTTGTATGGACATTACCATCGCCAGTGTGCCCAAAACACGGCGTTACAAGCCCATATTTAGCCGAAATTTCAGCGATTTTATCCAAAAGCGCAGGCAAATTCGAGCGTGGCACGGTGATATCTTCGTTTAACTTCAAAGAGCCATAGCAGGTGATTGATTGCGAGCAGTTTCTGCGCGCAAACCAAATATCCGCACTCTCTTTTTCATCTTTTGCCACACGAAATTCGCTAGCGCCATTTGCCATAAAACTATCTTTGATCACGCGCAAATCGGCTTCTAGGCTATCTTCGATATTGCCATCGACATCGCAGATTAGTATCGCCCCAGCGCTAGTTGGCAAGCCTTTATGAAATTTCTGCTCGACAGCCTTTATGCACAGATTGTCCAAAAACTCCATTGCCACGGGCGTTACGCCACTCGCCATTGTCTTATACACGGCGTCCATTGCGTTTTTGACACTTGGGAAAATTCCCATTGCGGTCTTTTTAAATTTAGGCATTGTGATGAGTTTTAGCGTGATTTCGGTAATCACAGCAAGTGAGCCCTCACTAGCGATTAAAATTCCAGCGATATTATACCCAGCGACATCTTTTATGGTGCGTTTGCCAGCGCGTATGATTTCGCCACTAGGAAGCACAGCGCGTAGAGCCATGACATAGTCTTTGGTTATGCCGTATTTCGCCGCTCTCATACCGCCTGAGTTTTCAGCGACATTGCCACCAAGCGTGCTGTATGCCTCACTCGCAGGATCTGGCGGATAAAACAGCCCCATTTTTGCGACTGCGTTTTGCAAATCTTTATTTATCACGCCGGGTTGGACAACGGCGACTAAATTTTGCAAATCAATCTCTAAAATTTTATTCATGTGCTTTTCAAAGCCTAGAATTATCCCGCCCTCATGCGCCAAAGAACCGCCCGTAAAGCCACTTCCAGCCCCGCGCGGGATAATTGGCAGATTATGAGCGTTGCAGTATTTTAAAATCTCGCTCACATCGCTCTCATCACGCGGGAAAAGCACAGCGTCTGGTTTAAAACGCCTTCTAGTCGCGTCGTAGCAGTAGGCGATTTTATGCGCTTCGTCGAAATAGGCGTTTTGCTCGCCTAATAAATTCGTAAAAAATTCTATATCAGAATTATTCATCATCTAAGCCCAAAAGATATGAGTAGTGTCTGTCATAGTCGCTAATCGGACCATTTGTGAAATCCCAAAACACGGTTTTGATATCCCCTACGCGTGAATAAAACGGAAGCGTGTAGTATGCGACCTTGCCACTTTCGTATGTGCGAAGTGGTTTGAAGCTGCCGCAGTCTGCGAATACGCTCTTTTCGTTCATTGCGATAAAAATTAGCCCAGTGCTGTTTTTCGCGCAAATTTTGCGGAAATCATCACGGCTTGGGTTTGGTTTAGAATTTAGCCTCAAATACGCTCCACCAAGATCAGGGTGAATAAACTCGATATTTGGGAAAGCTTGCACGATTTGTGCGTAAATTTCAGCATTTGGAGCCACGATTAGGGCACGGTCATAAAGGTAGTTTAAAATCACCTTATCGCCATTAGCTGGCAAAATTTTTGGTAGTGGCAGGGCTTTTTGCTCCAACATACCAAAGACTTCAAATCTGATTTTTGCCTTTGCGCCGATTTTTTCAGTTACCACAGCTCGCGCGATGATAGCGTTTTCGCCGTTACCGAAATCATGCATTACAACCCCAGCGCTTCCTACCATGATAGCGGGATTATCAGCGATTACGGCTTCGCCATTTTGCACATCAAAAATCAGCGTTTCATAAGGTGGCATGTAAAACTCAGCCCCAAAAACAGATGATAAAAATAGCCCCAAAGCAAGTAAAATTCGTTCCAAATTTAACTCCTAAAATAAAAAATTTCGCCAATTATACATAAGAATTTACAACAAACGGCAAGGGATATTTGCCAAATATAAACCAAATTTGGCTAGAATTGAGGTTTTAATTTCAATTTTAAAGCGGTTTATGATGAGAATTTTTGCACTGATTTTTTTACTTTTTAGCCTTTCATTTGCCTCTTCTGCGAGTGTGGAAAAATTTAAATGGCCCTCAGGCGTGAGCTTGCTACAATTTATGGAAAATTTCTCTATTCCGCTCTCGACATATTATGATTTAGACAAAGAGGACCAAGAATTAGCCGCCGAAGTGCGCGCAGATGTCGAGTGTATGATGCTTAAAGACCCGCTTGGCAAAATCGTCCAAGTCCTAATCCCCATAAACGACGAACTTCAAATCCAAATTTACCGCGACAAAAAGGGAATTTACAAATTTATCTACACGCCGATTGTTTATGAACAGCACTCTTACGCTTTAAGCATTGAGATTACTTCATCGCCCTCAAATGATATCTTAAAGGCTACCGGAAGTATCGCGCTAGCAAACGAATTTTCGAGCGTTTTTAAAAACGAGGTAAATTTCAAAAAACTACAAAAAGGCGATCGCCTTACGATTTTATACGAGCAAAAAACTCGCCTTGGACGCCCATTTGGCGGGGTTAAAATCCTAGCCGGCACAATCGAGGAAGCCAAAAAGCCAAAATCGCTTTATTATTTCGAGGACAAATACTACAACGAAACTGGCAAAAAGGTCGAACATTTCGTGCTTACCACACCTCTTGTTTATACTAGAATTTCATCTCGTTTTACGCCTAAACGCTTCCACCCGGTGCTTAAACGATACCGCGCGCACCTAGGCGTGGATTATGCTGCGCCAAAAGGCACGAAAGTAAATGCCGCAGGTAATGGCAAAGTAACCTTCGTAGGGCGCAAAAACGGCTATGGAAACACCGTCGAAATCAACCACGGCGGAGGTTTGGTTACGCTGTATGCGCATTTAAGCGGATTTGCCAAAGGGCTAAAAGTCGGTATGAGCGTAAAACAGGGCCAACTAATCGCCTATGTAGGCTCCACAGGCCTAAGCTCGGGACCGCATTTGCATTTGGGTCTGTATCGCAACAACCAGCCAGTCGATCCCCTAAAAACCATAAAAATCACAAAATCAAATTTCGTAAGCGAGGAAGAGCGCAAATTTAAGGCGCTAGTAAAAGATATGAACGCTAAATTTGACGCGGTTAAAGACGGCTCGAAAAACCCAGCGAAATTTGAACCTTATGAAAATTTAGTCAGCATAAATTAGAGGCAAAAATGGAAGCAAAAGATAAAGAATTTTTGACAGATTACGAAGAGGCCGAAGCTCTTTTAGAGGCGCATATCGGCGATACGATAGAAGAAGAGCTAAGCCCAGCGGACCTTGCAGATCACTTAAAGGCGCTTAAAAAACACGACGAGGAAAAATATGTCGAATTCCTAGAAAAACTCGATCCCGAGGACCTCGCTGACGCTGCGCTTGAAATGCCAGATCACATGCTCGAAGACATCATCGAAACCCTTCCTAGCGAGAAAATCGTCGAAGCTATCGAGGAGCTAGAAAGTGATGATCAAGCAGAACTACTCCAAAGTATCGAAGAAATCGACGAGGATAAGGCAAAGGAGCTTTTTTACGGGCTTGATGAGGACGATCGCCACGATATTTTGACGATTAATAAATACGACGATGACGAAGCTGGTGCGTATATGCAAACCGAGGTTTTTAGCGCACGCGAAAACCAAACCCTAGGCGAAGCTGTCGATATGCTAAGGGTAATGCGCCAAAACGGCGATATCGAAAATGTTTTTCAGCTCTTTGTTTTAGATGATAAGGGCCACATGCTAAGCGCGTTTTCGACCTCAGATTTGATTTTATACGATTTTTCGCTCACGCTAAAAGAAATTTCGCAAAAATTTAACGCAGACGCAAAGGTGCATTTCGCCACCGATACCGATAAAATCGAAGATGTCATCAAAGACTTCGAGGAATTTGACCTAAATGTAATCCCTGTTTTGGACGCAAACGGCGTGCTGATTGGGCGAATCACAGCCGATGATGTGCATGATTTGATTCAAGAGCGCGCCACAGAGCAAATTTACAACCTTGCCGGTGTCGATGATGAGGCTGAGGAGGAAGATACTGCATTTTCAGCTGGAAAGGCGCGTGCATCGTGGCTGGGCGTGAATTTATGCACGGCGATTATTAGCTCGATTATCATCGGACTTTTTGACGCTACAATCGAGCAACTAGTCGCCCTTGCCGTGCTTATGCCAATCGTGGCCTCCATGGGTGGCAACACAGGCACGCAGGCTCTCACCGTTACGGTGCGTCGCCTAGCCCTTGGCGAAATCGAGGCGCGCGATATCCGCTCGGTAATCACGCGCGAAGTTACCATTTCGCTAGTAAATGGCTCAATTTTTGCCGTGGCAATGGGAATTGTGGCGTGGGTATGGTTTGGTATGAAGCTTCTTGGCGTCGTGATTGCGATGTCAATGGTGATAAATTTGACCTTGGCTGGATTTTTTGGTGCGATTATTCCGATTGCCTTGCGCCGTTTTGGAATCGATCCAGCTGTGGGAAGCTCGGTTTTGCTGACCACGGTTACTGATATAGTGGGATTTTTTAGCTTTTTAGGACTTGCGACATGGATATTGATATAAAAAATTTTAAAATTTCAAAACTCGAACACTCGAATTTCATTAAGCCATTTAGGCTAAATTTCGAATTAAACGGCGAGGCGCGCGCGTGGGACTGCGTCAAGGTGCATGATAGCGTCTCAATACTGCTGTATCACAGCGAAAAAAAGGCGTTTTTGCTCGTTAAGCAGTTTCGCCCAAGCGTGTGGTTTTACCAAGACGAAAATTTAATAAACTGCGATGAAAAGGGCTTTACCTACGAGCTGTGCGCTGGGATTTTAGACAAAGGCATTAGCGAGGAACAAACCGCAATCGAGGAAATTTACGAAGAAACTGGATATGAACTTAAAAATTTGGAGTTTATCACGAGCTTTTACAGCGCGCTTGGTTTTGGCGCAAATCGCCAAATTTTATTTTACGGCGAGATTGATGAGAGTATGAAAAAAGGCGCAGGTGGCGGGGTCGATGGCGAGAATATCGAGCTGTATTTTTTGCCGTTAGATGAAGCTAAAAAATTTATGTATGACGAAAAAATCGTGCGAGCCTCTGGGTTAGTGGCGGCGTTTTTGTGGTTTTTCCAAAACAAGGGCGAAATTTAATGCAAATTTTAGCCCAAATTTCACTAAATTTTAGAATTTACCCACGCCGATGACACAGCATAATATCATTTTATATATCGAATACATCGGCATTGCCTCAGCTTCTTTGAGCGGATTTTTATTCGCGGTTAAAAGGGATTGCGACTGGCTGGGGATTTTTTTGGCTGCGTTTTTAACCGCCCTTGGTGGCGGGATTGTGCGCGATATCACGGTGGGCAGACCGCTGTATTCCTTCACGCACTATATGCCAGTAATCATCGTTATTGCGGTGCTTATCGCCTCGCATATTTTCGCAGCTCAGACCAAAAAACTGCAAGGCAGATTTATATTTATTTTCTCCGACGCAATCGATGTGATTTGCTTCTCGATTGTCGGGGCTATGGTTTCGATCGAGTATGGATTAAATGTTTTTGGGGCGATACTTATCGCCTTTTTTAATGGCGTTGGTGGCGGAATTTTGCGCGATGTGCTATTAAATGAGGTGCCGTGGTTTTTGCGCACGGGGCTTTATGGGACGATAAGTATGGGTGTCGGGCTGGTTTATTTTATCTTAGACTGGCTTGACTTGGCGAATATCTACACGATTTTGGCACTATTTTTCGCTGGGATTGTGGTTAGAATGTTTGCGTATTATAGGGGTTGGCATTTGCCAAAAGTGGAGTATAACAAATGAAGTATTTAATGAGTAATTTTTCTAGGGTCGATGTCGCTTTTACGAGGGGTAAAGGCGCGAAGCTATGGGATAGCAACGGCGAGAAATACATTGATTTCGCCGCAGGTATCGGAGTGTGTAGCCTAGGGCATGCAAGCCCTGTGGTGATAGAGGCCATAAACACGCAAAGCGCGATGATAATCCATAGCTCGAACATTTATAGAGTCCTGCCACAAGAGGTGCTAGCCAAAAAAATCAGCAATCTTTTAGGCTATCAAACATACGCTGTGTTTTGCAACTCTGGGGCAGAGGCGAACGAAGCAGCCATAAAAATGGCGCGCAAATACGGCATGACTAAATTTGAGAGCAAAAAATATGAAATTTTGACTTTGAAAAATTCCTTCCACGGACGCACTATGGCTACTTTGAGTGCCACAGGACAGGATAAATTTCACCCTGAAATTTTCGCTCCATACATTGAGGGGTTTAAATTTTACGACGGAATTGATGAAATCATCGCAAATATCAGCGATAAAACGGTCGCTGTGATGATAGAACTAATCCAAGGCGAGGGCGGAATTTGCCCACTGGATAAAAAATCAGTCCAAAAACTAGCCAAAGTTTTGAAAGAAAAAAATCTACTTCTAATCACCGACGAGGTCCAATGTGGCGTCTATCGCTCAGGCGAATTTGTCGCAAGCAAGATTTATGGTATCGAGCCTGACATTATCACCTTTGCCAAGGGGCTAGCAGGTGGCGTGCCAATCGGTGCGTGCGTAGCTAGGGAAAATATCTTTGCCCCTGGCGAGCATGGAAGCACATTTGGTGGCAACCACCTAGCCACATCGACCGCAAACGCCGTTTTGCGCGAGCTAGAATACCTCTACGAAAGTGGCGAGCTTAAAAAAACTATCGCTGAATTTGAGGAAAATTTAGACAAAATTTTAAAAGATTTCCCAAATTTCTTCGAATCTCGCACAGGGCTTGGACTAATGCAAGGACTAGTTTTAAAAGACAGCACATATCTAAGCATACTCTTTGCCGAGTGCCTAAGAAACGGACTTTTGGTGCTAAAATCAGGTAGCAAAACGCTAAGATTTTTACCGCCACTAAACATAAAGAAAAAAGAGATAAAAGCAGGATTTGAAATTTTGCGCAAAACTCTTGAAGAGCTTCAAGATTGAAATTTAGCGATTTTTTCGAGGCGTGGCTAAATGATAGCTACTACGCAAATGGCGTTAAAATCGGCAAAGAGGGCGATTTTTACACCGCTGTTAGCGTGGGAAGCTTTTTTGGGATTTGCTTGGGGCGCGAAATTTTGCGCCTTAGTGCGAATTTTGCTGGCAAAATTTCACTCGTCGAAATTGGCGCAAACGAGGGATTTTTGCTCGCTGATATAGCGCAAGCGCTTTTTACTTTCGATCCAAATTCTTTGGCGAAATTTGAGTTTGTCATCATCGAGCCACACCAGAGGCTGCGCCAAATCCAAAGCAAAAATTTCGCTAAAAAATTTGGCGATGAAATCACGCTAAAACACTTCGCTTCGCTAAAAGAGGCGAAATTTAGCGAGGCGATTTTTATCGCAAACGAGCTTTTTGACACCTTCAAATGCGAGGTCGTAAAAGAGGGCAAAATGCTTTATATCGAGGATTTTAAACAAATTTGGCGCGAAATTTGCGATAATGAAATTTTAAAATTTAGCGCTGAGGGCGCAGAAATTCCGCTTGGATACGGAGAATTTGCTAGTAGCATTAATGCGCAAAAATTCGCCTTTTTGGCATTTGATTATGGCAAAATGGGTGCGAGCGGGGAAATTTCGCTTAGAATTTACAAAAATCACCAAGTCTATAATTTTTTTGAAATTCAAAATTTAGCCGAATTTTACGGGGTAAGCGACATTACTTACAATGTAGATTTTGAAATTTTATCGCGAGCTTTTGAGAATACTGGCGCGAAAATTGGCAGATTTATGAGTTTTGAAAAGGCTTTAATCGAATTTGGCGCGACGCAAATTTTGGAGCAATTTGCGCAAAATTTGGGTCAAAACGGCTATCAAAACGCCCTAGCCCAGTTTAACCACCTGCGCCACGAATTTGGCGAAAAGTTCAAATTTATCGAGTTTTTAAAAGGATTTTAATGAGAGTTTTTATCGATTGCGAATGCGAGATTATGCAAAAAAGCCTCGAAATGTTTTTGGCAAATTTTGCCGTGCAAAATTTAGGCGAGGCCGATTTTGTCGTGACAGACACTGCCAGAGCAAGTGCCAAACCGCTCTTTATCATCGCCAAAAACGGCGATTTAGAACTGCCGTTTAGCAAAGAACAGCTTGTTTTGGCGCTTAAAAATTTTAGCGAGAGCGAAATCGTGCAAGCCAGCTATAATAAATTTGAGTTTTCACAAAATTTGGATTTAGAAGCGCAAATCGGCGCAGTATTTGATGAATTTAAAGCGCGAATTTTAGAAATTTTAAGGAAACAAAGTGGCGAAATTTAGAGGCAAAATTTCAAGCGGAATTTACAAAGGAAAAAGCTTGGAACTCCCAAGCCTAGGCACTACGCGCAGCACGAAATCGATCGTAAAGGGCTCGTTTTTCGACTCATTTAGGTATGAATTAGAGAGCAGCTGCTTCATCGAGGGCTTTGGCGGAAGCGGCGGCATGGCGCTCGAAGCCCTTAGCAACGGCGCAAAAGAGGTTTTTGCTATCGAAAAAGATCGCAAAGCTTACGAAATCACAAGGCGCAACTTCGCCCTTTTTGGCGTGGAAAAAAATGCCCTAAATGGCGATTGTTTCGCGCTTTTGCCACAAATTTTGGCGAATTTAGACAATGAGAAAATTTTCATCTACCTTGATCCGCCATTTGATATCAGAGATGGTTTTGCTGGAATTTACGAGCGCGTAGTGGGCCTAATCTGCGAAATTTGCGAGTGCGAGAGGGTGAAATTTGTAATAATCGAGCACGCAAGTGAGATGAAATTTGAGGCAAATATCGCCAAATTTAGCCTTTTAAAATCCAAGAAATTTGGCGCTACGACGCTATCTTACTATGCAAAATAAAATTTCAAAAAACCTTAGCGGTGCCGAAATGAAGGCACTTTTGGAGTATTATTCGGCGCGTAGCAATACTGATGAAAATCTTTTTAGCGCCCCAGATCCACTGCAAGTGCTAAAACCTCTCGCTCACACTCCGCACGCACCCGTAATCGCGCTAATTTGCGCACTTTTTGCCTATGGCAACGCAGGACAGATAGTGAAATTTTTAAATTCGCTAAATTTTGATTTGCTTGGAAGCGATGAAAAGACGATAAAATCAGCTTTGCAAGGCAAAAAATACCGCTTTCAAAGCGAGCGCGATGTGGCGGAGATTTTTCTCGCGCTTCGCAGACTTTGCGAGTGCGATATAGAAAAAATCATTTTAAATGGTATGAAAAATGGCGAAATCATAAATGGCATAAATGCGCTCATAGCCCAAATTTACGAGCTTTCAGAGTATCGCTCGGCTGGATATGAGTTTTTTTTCGGCAAAAATTTCACCGCCAAACCGACCTCGCCATACAAACGCTACAATCTGTTTTTGCGCTGGATGGTGCGCAAAAGCGATATAGATTTGGGGCTATTTTCGCGCATAAGTTCGTCCAAACTGCTCATACCGCTCGATACTCACACGCACAAGGTCTCGCTAGCCTTGGGCTTAATAGATAGAAAGGTTTATGATTTTCGCGCTGTTAGCGCTCTTAGCGCGAAACTGCGTGAGTTCGACCCGCACGATCCGATAAAATACGATTTTGCGCTGTATAGACTAGGACAAAGTAGAGAAATTGAGGAATTAATAAAAAATTTGAAGTGAAATTTAGCCCATTTTTGGGCTAAATTTAGATTTCTACGACTATTTTTCTGGCGTTTTCATCGACATAGATTGCGAAAATTTCGTGTTTTTTCTCGCCCACGACTTCCACTTCACAACCCCTAAGCTCGGGGCTTTCTAGCAAAATTCTAGCGATTGTATCATTTAACTCTTCTAGTGTCATTTTTAATCCTTATTTATCTTTGAAAAATCGCGCAATCTTGGCTTGGAGTTTAAACCACTCTTTTAGCTCCATTATCGGGTGGCCGGCGAAATTTTTACCAGCTGGCAGGTCTTTGCTAATCCCGCCTCTGGCTGCGACTTGGACGAAATCCCCTACCCTGACATGTCCGCCACTGCCTGCTTGACCGCCAAGGACGACATTTCTACCAAGTATAGTTGATCCTGCAAGTCCCACTTGTGAGACGATTAGACAATTTTGACCTAGCTCGCAGTTGTGTCCGATTTGGACTAGATTGTCGATTTTGGTGCAAGATGAAATTATCGTAGAGCCAAAAACCGCCCTATCTATCGTGGTATTCGCACCGATTTCGACCTCATCTTCGAGCACGACATTTCCATTGTGATAAATTTTAACATGCGTGCCGTCGCTTCTGTGCGCGTAGCCAAAGCCGTCCGAGCCGATAACTGCGTTTGCTAGGATATGGCAGCGAGCCCCTATAATCGTGTCATTGTAAATCACGACCCCTGGGTGTATCACACAATCATCGCCGATAACGACATCATCGCCGATATACGCACCAGCGCAGACTACGACTCTCTCGCCGATTTGGGTATTTGAGCCGATATAAACACCCTTTGCAATTTGCGCACTTTTAGCTATCGCGCTTGGGCGAGCTTCCCTAATAAGCGGTTTTGCGAAATATTTGCTTAGTATCGCAAAGGCTAGGTGTGGATTTACACACTCGACTTTGATTATGTTTTTTGGAACCTCGACGCCCTTTTTCACCAAAACCGCGCACGCCTTGCTATCTGCGATAAATTTTTCATTTTTTTCGCTATCACAGTAGCTAAGCTCGCTTCCGCTTGCATTTTGCAATGAATTTATAGCTGTGATTTCGGCATCTTCGATCCCCAAACTATCAAAATCCATTCTTAAAATTTTAACAATTTCAGAAAGTTTCATATATTCTCCTACATATCAAGTGCGACGCTACCACTTCTGACGATATCGATTGGGTTGTATTTTTTCACGGTCTTTAAAAAACTCTCGATTCTATCAGCATCATCGCACGCCATAAGCACGATATGGTTTTCGTCGCTGTTTGCGATAGAGCCGTTATACGCTTTTAGCAAAGCGTCAAGTCCGGCTAAATTTTCGTTTAATGCGATTTTTATTAAAACCATCTCTTTTTCGACAAAATTTGCCTCCTCGATTACTTTATAAATCGGGATTAGCTTGTGAAGTTGCTTGGTAATTTGCTCTATAATGCGCTCATCACCCAAGGTTACAATCGTAAGCCTAGATAAATTTGTATTTGGGATAGGTGCGACGGTTAGGGAGTTGATATTATATCCGCGCCCTGCAAAAAGCCCAGAAATACGAGAAAGCACGCCGTGTTCGTCCAAAACTATGACTGAAATAATTCTTTTTATACTATTCATAATCAAATCCTATTCAAATATCATATTATATAGCGCGCCACCTGCTGGCACCATTGGGAAAACATTTTCGAAGCGATCGACCTTAACCTCGATGAAACAAACCTTATTGCTTTCAAGCGCAGTTTTTAGCGCGCTTTCAAACTCAGCCTTTGTGCTAACGCTAAATCCAAGCCCGCCAAAGCTTTCTACGAGTTTTACGAAATCTGGCTGTTTGCTAAGATCCGTCGATGAAAATCTCGCACCATAAAACATACTTTGCCACTGCCTAACCATACCCAAAAAGTTGTTATTAAGTATGATATTTACGACACCAAGATTATTTTCGCTAAGCGTCATTAGCTCTTGGATATTCATCAAAATTGAGCCATCGCCTGTGAAATTTATAACCTGCCTTTTCTCGCCAGCGTAAGCTTTCGCTCCCATTGCAGCAGGCAAGCCATATCCCATAGTGCCAAGCCCACCGCTTGTAAGAAGCGTGCGAGGGCGCTTAAATGGATAAAACTGCGCTACCCACATTTGGTGCTGTCCGACATCTGTAACGATGATAGCGTCATCACTTGCGATCTCGCCAGTTTTTTGCACTACCCATTGTGGTTTTAAAACCTCATCGCTATCTGTGTATTTTAGCGGGTGAATTTCTTTATAAATTTTGATTTGTTCGCGCCATTTAGCGTAGTTCGCAGGCTCTGCTTCGTCCTTTAATCTAGGATTTAGCTCTGCTAGGACCGATTTTACATCGCCTACGATTGGGAAATGCGCATTTACGATTTTTGAAATCGAGCTTGGGTCGATATCGACATGGATAATTTTTGCGTTTTTAGCGAATTCTTCGAGTTTTCCAGTTACTCTATCGTCAAATCTCGCTCCAAGGCAGATTATAAGGTCAGTTTCGCTAAGCGCCATATTGGCTGCGTAGCTTCCATGCATTCCCACTAAGCCCAAATTTAACTCATCATCGCTTCTCATCGCGCCAAGTGCCATTAGGGTTTCGACTACTGGGATTTGCGTGATATGCGCTAGCTGTCTTACTTCCTCACTAGCCTCGCTTAAAATCACGCCACCGCCGATATAAATTATCGGTCGCTCTGCCGCCATTATTAGCTCAGCTACTTTTTTTATCTGTTTTGCGTTGCCTTTGTAAGTTGGGCGATATGTTTGCATTTTTATCTCATCTGGATAAATAAACTCGCCAAGTTTAGCCGTGACATCTTTTGGCACATCGATATGCACAGGGCCCGGTCTGCCAGAGCGCGCGATATAAAATGCTTGTTTTAGCACCATTGGAAGCTCTTCAACGGTTTTTACTAGGAAATTGTGTTTGACACATGGTCTTGAAATTCCAACCGCATCAATCTCTTGAAATGCGTCAGTTCCGATAAGCGAACCAGCAACCTGTCCGCTAATTAGCACGATTGGGATAGAATCTGCATACGCAGTGGCAAGGCCTGTGATTGCATTTGTAAAACCAGGACCGCTTGTTACGATAGCTACGCCGACCTTTCCGCTAGCACGCGCATATCCGTCAGCCGCCATAGTCGCAGCTTGTTCGTGGCGCACCAGGATATGTTTGAAATATGTCTGTTTGTATGTTTCATCATATATGTTTAGCGCAGCGCCACCAGGATATCCAAATACTACCTCAACGCCCTCTTGATGAAGCGCCTCGATAATCATCTGCGAACCGTTTAATTTCTCCATGTTCAATCCTAATTATGAAATGACTGGATATTTTATTATTTTTTAGATTAAATTCTAAGAATTTTTTAAAGAATTTGATTAAATTTTATATTTTTGTAAGAATTTTGATTAAATTTAAGGCAAAATTTAAAAAGGCTTGCGAACGCGCGCAAGCCTAAATTTGGTTAAAATGATTTTTTCGTAAGGATATGTATCAAAAAACTAATCACAAAAGCCACTACGCTAGGCACAATCCAACCAAGCATAGCATCATAAAATGGAAAGCTACTAACCCAGTTAGTAATACCTGGAATTTTGATTTTTAAGACATCTAGTCCATTTACGATACCCACAGCGAAGCTCGCATACACGCAAGCCCTATAAACTAACTTGCTTGTATCAATTAGCGGATCGATTAGCGATAAAATTATAAGCATAATCGCAGCTGGATAAATCGCGATTAGCACAGGGATACTCGCACTAATAATCGTTGTAAGTCCGAAATTTGCCACACCAAATGATACGAGGCAAAGTATCACAACCCACGCTTTGTATGGAATTTTGCCTTTGACCAAATTTTCAAAATACTGGCTACATGAGCTAATCAAACCCAAAGTCGTAGTAAGGCAGGCTAGGAAAAATGCAAGCCCTAGCAAGGCTGTGCCGACACTGCCAAAAAGATAGTGGCTGATTTTGCTAAGGTATTGCGCGCCGTTTGTTACATCAGGGAAAAGGCTAGCCGCACTTGCACCAAGATATGAAATCATCAGATAAATCACGGCTAAAAGCGCGCCCGCAAACATACCTGCTTTTATCATAGATACGACGATATGTCCCTCATCACTAACACCACGCGCTCTCATCGCATTTGCGATAATGATACCAAAGGCTAGTGAAGCCAAAGCGTCCATAGTCTGGTATCCATCGACGAAACCACTTGCGACTGCGTGATCTCTATACGCTTCATTTGGAGCGACGAATTCGCCCATAGGGGTGAAAAACGACGATACAAAAAGCCCCAAAATCAAAATCAAAAGCACAGGCGTAAGGTAGCGTCCGAGCAAATCGACGAGTTTTGATGGATTTAAGCATAAAACAAAATTTAGCGCAAAATACGCAGCCGAATAAATCAAAAGCCACATCTGCACCGATGTTTCGGCGACATTTTCGCGCACGACGATATCAAATGGCATATTTGCAGCACGCGGTATCGCAAAAAGCGGACCGATAGTCAGATACAATGCGACTGTAAAAATCAGCGCAAACACAGGATCTACGCGCTCGACTAAATTTGCCAAGCCCTTTGATTTAGCCACAGCTGCGACGCCAAGGACTGGGATTAAAATCGCGGCACAGCAAAAAAACATAATTCCCACGAAAAAGTTATCGCCTGCGTTTTTGCCCACAATCGGCGGAAAAATGAAGTTTCCAGCACCAAAATACATAGCAAAAAGCATTAAAGCAATGGTAAAAAACTCTTTTTTGGTAAGCTTTCTGTCCATGAAATCTCCTTATCAAAAATTTAATCGTTCATTTTCTCATTATTTAATTTAAATTTCATTTAAATTTTATTTTTACTAAAAATTTAAGGCAAAAATTTTTGCTATAATCGCGCGAAATTTAATAAATTTCAAGGTAAAACAAAATGGCAAAATCAAAATCAACACTTTTCGAGTGCCAACACTGCGGAAATCAACAATCCAGATGGCTTGGCAAATGCCCTGATTGTGGCGCATGGGATAGTTTCGTGGAGCTTAAAGCCGAGCAGATTAAAACCCTAAAAGAGATAGAAAAATTAGAGCAAAAAAAAGGCGCGAGCGGCGCAAAAGCAATCGATGAAATCCAAATCGAAGATGTCGTGCGCATAGACACCAAAGACGCTGAGTTAAATTTGGTTTTAGGTGGCGGGCTCGTAGAGGGCTCACTCGTGCTAATTGGCGGAAGTCCTGGCATTGGCAAATCCACGCTTTTGCTCAAAATCGCTGCGAATTTAGCCAGCCCAAATTCGCCTGCACTCTATGTCAGTGGCGAAGAAAGTGCCAGCCAAATCAAAATGCGAGCCGACCGCCTAGGCGCAATCAACAAAAATTTATTCTTGCTAACTGAGATAAATTTAAACACGATTTTAGATGAAATTTCAAACAAAAATTACAAAAGCGTCATCATTGATAGTATCCAGACCCTTTATAGCGACAAAATTTCATCAGCCCCAGGCTCCGTGACGCAGGTGCGTGAGATCACTTTTGAGCTAATGCGATTAGCCAAAGAGCGCGGGATTAGCATTTTTATCATCGGGCATATTACCAAAGAAGGCTCGATTGCGGGACCTAGGATTTTAGAGCACATGGTCGATGTGGTGCTGTATTTCGAAGGGGACGCGAGCAAGGAACTTCGAATTTTGCGTGGCTTTAAAAATCGTTTTGGTTCTACTAGCGAGGTTGGGATTTTTGAAATGAGCGAAAAAGGACTAATTAGCGCGAAAGATGTCGCAAGTAAATTTTTCACTCGCACCAAACCTGCCTCAGGCTCAGCAATCACCGTGACAATGGAGGGCTCACGCGCCCTTGTTGTCGAAATCCAAGCCCTAGTTTGCGAAAGCTCGTATCCCAAACGCTCTGCCACAGGATATGATAAAAACCGCCTCGATATGCTTTTAGCGCTTTTGGATAGGAAGCTTGAAATAGGTCTTGGCGGATACGATGTCTTCGTAAATGTCATCGGCGGGGTCAAAATCACCGAAACCGCCTGCGATTTAGCCGTGGTCGCTGCGATCGTAAGTAGCTTTAAAAACCGCCCGCTTAGCAAAGAAAGCGCATTTATCGGCGAAGTTAGCCTAAATGGCGAAATTCGTGAAATTTTCAATCTCGACGCTCGTATAAAAGAAGCGAGTTTGCAAAAATTCAAAAACATAATCTCGCCGATGAAACCGCAAAATTCGCTAGGGCTTAAAATTTTTCACGCCACGGAAATTTCGCAAATCCTTGATTGGATGTAAAAAAATGCTATAATCGCGCGAAATTCTTGGACGGACAAATTCAATGGAAAAATGCGATCACTGCCACGGCTCGTTTGAGAGCGCGGAGCTTTTTAGCGATGAGGCGGGGCATAAGTTTTGCTGTAATGGGTGCAAAAATGTCTATTATCTTTTGCAGGGGCAAAATTTGGGCGAATTTTACGAGCGCCTTGGCAAAAATACCCTGCGCCCAGCCAAACAAAACGCCCAAATTCAGGGACCAGCTAGCAGTATTTACAAAAACTATGTCACCAAAGATAAAGACGGATTTAACCAAATTTCGCTTTTAATCGACGGAATTCACTGCTCGGCTTGCGTTTGGCTAAACGAAAAAATCCTAAATAACGCCACTGGCATAATCGAAGTAAGCCTAAACGCAGCCTCGCACAAAGCGCGCATTGTCTGGGACGAAGAGCAAATAGGGCTAGCCGAAATTTTAAATTTAATCCGCTCGATTGGATACGATGCCTACCCTTATGACACAAACACCCAAAACGCCAAAGACACGGCAAAACGCAGGGAATTTTATGCTAGACTTTTGGTTGGAATTTTTTGCGTGATGAATATAATGTGGATCTCAATCGCGCTGTATGGCGGGTATTTCACGGGGATCGAGCAGGGCACGAAGGATATTTTGCACTTTGCTGAGTTTATCCTAGCTACGCCTGTGCTTTTCTATACTGGGGCAGTATTTTTTAAGAGTGCATTTTATGCGCTTAAAACTCGCACCCCAAATATGGACTTGCTCATTGGGCTTGGGGCTTTGGTAATTTATATTTATTCGCTTTATGTTATGTTTTCGCGCAATGGCGAGGTGTATTTTGAATCCGTAGCGATGATAATCACCTTTGTTTTTGCAGGAAAATATCTGCAAATTTTAAGCCAAAAAAGGGCTGGCGAAAATTTAAGCTCGCTTTCAAATATGCTTCTTGGCGAGGTTTGCACACTTGGCTTTGACGGAAGCTATGCAAACAAATCCCCAAACGAGGTGCAAATCGGCGATGAAATTCTCATAAATCAAGGCGATCGCGTCCTAATCGACGGCGTGGTAAGTAGTGGTGAGGGAAGTTTCGATTATTCGGGCATTTCGGGCGAGAGTATCCCAGTATCGCTAGGCAAAAACGATGAAATCAAATCAGGCTCGCTCTGCCTATCTGGCTCGCTAAAATACCGCGCAAACGCCGATTTTAAGGGCTCATTGCTTAGCAAAATCGTCGAGCTTTTAGAAAACGCAAATCTAAAAAAACCAAAATTTGAAATTTTGGCTAATAAAATTTCAGGCTATTTTTCGATTTTTGTCATAGCCGTGGCGTTTGTGGCGTTTGTGTTTTGGTATGCCAAAGCAGGCTTTGCAAGCGCGCTACTAATCAGCGTTAGCGTCATCATCATCGCCTGCCCTTGCGCCCTAGCCCTTGCCACGCCGATTGCGACGCTGTGCGCGATCTCTGCGGCACTAAGACATGGCATAATCTTCAAAGAGGCCAAAATGCTAGAAATCCTTTCCAACGCCGATACTATCGTCTTTGACAAAACAGGCACACTCACAAGCTCTGCGCTAATCGTCAAAAAAAGCGAAATTTCGCCACTCTGCGATATCGGCGCGCTAAAAGGGCTTTTGCAAAGCTCAAACCACCCTATTTCCGAGGCCGTGCTTGAATTTTTAAATTCGGGCGAATTTGCAAAATTTGCGCCTGCGAATTTAGAAAATATCACAAACCACCCAGCCAAGGGCCTTAGCGCGAAATTTGGCGAAAATGAAATTTATGGCGGAAGCGCGAAATTTATGTGCGAGCTTGGCGCAAATGTCGCTAGCGGGGATTTAAGCGAGTATTTTTTCATGCAAAATGGGCAAATTTTAGCCAAATTTTGGCTTCTTGCGCCACTTAAAGATGATAGCAAAGAGGCTATAAAAACGCTACAAAATTTAGGTTACGAACTTCATATCATCAGTGGCGATCACCAAAACGCCGTCAGTGCGATAGCGCGCGAGCTAGAAATAGTGAAATTTGGCGCGCAAATTTTGCCAGATGAAAAGGCTAGCTATATCCAAAACCTCGCTAAAATAGGCAAAAAAGTGGTAATGGTAGGCGACGGGATAAACGACGCGGCCGCGCTTAGCCTCGCTCATGCTGGGATTTGCCTAGGAAGTGGCGCAAATCTTAGCGTGCAAAAAAGCGATGTCGTGCTTATCAAAGACGATATGACGAGCCTAGTGCGCGCCATGCGTATCGCGCGCAAAACAGGCAGTAAAATCCGCCAAAATATCGCTATTTCGCTACTTTATAACCTAATCACGATTCCGCTTGCGTTTTTGGGATATGCAATCCCGCTGTTTGCGGCACTCTCGATGAGCCTAAGCTCGCTAATCGTGGTCGCAAACTCAATGCTTTTAAGAAGGATAAAACTATGAGTAACGCCGTGCTAATGACTATGGTTACGATTTCGCTAATACTTGGATTTTGCGTGTTAGGCGGGCTTTTGTGGGCGCTGAAAAATCATCAATTCGATGATTATTCGAAATTTCTTGGCGGGACGGAATTCGACGGCGAGGACGCACTCAACGAAGCTGTGAAAATGGAAGAAAAACGCAAAGAGGCGTTAAGGCGAAAAAAAGAAAATTTGGATAGTTGAAATTTAGAGTAAAATTCCACTTAAATTTCGCAGAAATACTGCGCCGAAATTTCTTACTCGTAGATTGCCACGAATTTTGCTGACGCAAAATTCTCGCAATGACAGATTATACAAATTTTGCCTAATTTGTCATTGCGAGAAGCGAAGCGACGAAGCAATCTACGAGTAAAAATAACCAAAACGCTAAATTTGCTGTCATTGCAAGAAAACGAAGTTTTCGAAGCAATCCAGTAAAATTTAAAGTGACTGCAAATTCTAAAAACGGCTTCACTGTTGCTGGATTGCTTCACTTCGTTCGCAATGACTAAATATTTATAAAAGGATTAAATTTTGGAAAATTTTGAAAATTGGAATAAAAATGTTAGAAATAAAAATTCAGATGAAAATCAGAGAGATTACGACAAAGAGCCGATTATTATCAAAGATTATCATCAAATTTTTAATGGTATGTTATTTGAAAATTCGGCTTTATTGAGTTTTATAATTTTATTAAATATACATATTTTCATTTATAAATACTTAATGTTTAATGAAAACGATGAAATTATTAATGAAATCGGTGATTATATAGCAATAATTAATGGGATTGCAATTTTGAATTTATTGTGTTATTTCATAATTAGTTACTACATTTTTATCATACGAAGAAAAGCCAAAATTCACTTCACAAATAAGTCAATAAAATTTTATGAATTTGAAAAAACGCAATTTAGCTCATCAAATGCAAATTTGAGAGATATTATTTGTAAGCCATTTTGGTGTTATGATAGAAAAAATGTGGGATTGAGTTTTGTAGTATATTCTGTTATTGTGTTAGTTATTTTTAAAGCAATCGGGATATTTTTTATATTTTTTATGTTTTTATCAAATTTATTTTTAAAAATTTGCTTCTATTTGATTGTAAAAAAGAATTTAAAAAACTTTACAGCATTTCCCATAATCATAATTGATGAACCACAGAGAAATGGTTGGGCTTATGCAACAGGCAAATTGCGTGGAAAATTTTATATGGTTTGTATTTTTGATAAAAAGGATTATTTAGAAATCAAACAATGGTTTTTAGATAAGAAAAATATAAACATAGATAATATTGAAAAATTATATTTTAAAAGATAAAAATTTAATAAAACTTTATTTTTAAGGAGACACAATGAGTAGAGAAGCAGTTGCTCAAATCGAGCTAGACAAGCTAGAAGCAAGGCTACAAATAATAAATATAAACAATTGGTAAAATTTTGCAAATTTAAACCCAAACTATCAAATTTGAGTTTAAATTTGTGAATTTGATAAATTCGGTATTTTAAAATACTGACCGAGATTAAATTTACATAAAATGTCATTGCGAGAAAACGAAGTTTTCGAAGCAATCCAGGGAAATTTAAATTCAAAATTCTACTTAAATTTAGCATTGAACGATTTTTTAAATTTTAGGCGAAATTTTGCTTTTCTTGTAAGGGGGAAGGGAGCCCCAATTACTCTGCTTCGCTTCGCTCGCAATGACACAAAATTTGTGTTTTGGTGATTTTTGCTCGTAGATTGCCACGAATTTTGCTGACGCAAAATTCTCGCAATGACAGATTATACAAATTTTGCCTAATTTGTCATTGCGAGAAGCGAAGCGACGAAGCAATCCAGTAAAATTTAAAGTAAATTTAAAATTTACCAAAATTCATTTGCAAATTAAAATTTATCGAAATTTCCCTGGATTTCAACGCTAGGCTCGAAATAACACAAATATTACGATTCTTGCTGATTTGCCTTATACATACAATGCTCGAAGATAAATTTATGCTCTTCTGGCAGTGCTGCAAAGAGCGCATTTGCGAGTGCGCGTATCTCCCAAAGTGCCGATTTGCTAGAACGAAGAGAGAGGAAGTTTTGCAGGCTTCTAGCATTTATGCTCCACGCCAGCTCGGTTTTATAGCACTCTGGCAGGCAGTATTTGGCGATATCTAGGCTAGTGTTTGCACCTAAAATTTCCCTTAGATTATTTAGGGCTTTTATGCTTGCGCTATCGACAGCCTCGTTGCCAGTTAGCACGATGTATTTTGCGGCGCTATCGCTTGTGATTTCAGGCTCATTTCTTAGCTCTTTTAGCGTATAGCGGGTCGATTTCACGCTCAGACTTGCCATGCGATGGCGCGCTAACTCTTGCAAAAGCGCGCGCGAGATGCCCTTGATATAAAAATTATAAAAAATATGTTCGAGCGTAGATGAGTGCTTCATTTCATTTCCCACGCGATTAATTAGCGCTAAGTCCTTTTCGCCGCCGTTATCGCCCCGCTCGAAGCTTTGCCAGCAAGTTCTTATGGCGTTTGAGCATACCCAAAGTGGCGTGAAATTCAAAAGTTTTACTTCCATAAATTTTCCTTGATTAAATTTTATAACGCGTGATTTTAGCCAAAATTTGCAAATATATTCAAATTTAAAAGGCTTAATGTAAGCTAAATTCTGATAAAATTGACAAATTTTTTACCAAAAGGAAAAGTATGAACGACAAATTCACACGCATCGGTTTTATTTTGGCGGTCGCAGGCTCAGCCGTGGGACTTGGAAACGCTTGGAAATTCCCCACACTCGTAGGTCAAAACGGCGGTAGCGCATTTATTTTGCTCTATCTTTTGCTCACATTTTTGGTAAGTTTTGTCATTTTTATCGGCGAAATCACCATTGGACGCCTTGGCGAAAGCGATCCAGTCGATAGCTACCGAAGACTTGCCCCTAGCAACAAAGAGCTTTGGAGCAAGGCCGGATTTTTGATGATTACTGCGCTTTTGATTTACTCATTTTACAGCGTCGTAATGGGCTGGATCTTGAAATACACAGCCACATCGATTTTTTCGTTGCCTCAAAATTTAGACGATAGCGGTGCGATGTTTAACGCTTTGATTTCAAATTCACCGCTCGTAGCGATTGTCTGCTTTACGATAATGTCGCTTGTGTGCTTTTTGATCGTCTCAAAGGGTATCAAAAACGGAATTGAGAGATTAAATATCTGGATGATGCCTAGCCTTTTTATCCTGCTTGTGCTTATGGTTTTGTATTCGGCTAGCTTCGACGGATTCGCACAAAGCGCAAAATTCTTGCTTTTACCTGATTTTAGCGCGCTAAATTCACAAAGCGTGCTTGACGCGCTAGGGTTAGCGTTTTTCACACTTAGCCTTGGCGTAACTACGATTTTGACATACGCTGCAAGCCTTCCAGAGCGCACCAATATCCTAACTTCGAGCATTAATATCGTTTTAATCAATGTAATGATTGGCGTTATGATGGGTCTTGTTGTTTTCACATTTATTTTCGAATTTAACGGCGATCCAGCCCAATCAGGTCCTGGACTGATTTTCGTTTCCCTTGCCGTGCTATTTAGCAAACTTGGCTTTATCGGCCATATTTTGGCGTTTGCGTTTTTCCTAACCCTACTTTTCGCCGCCATTACCTCAGCGATTTCGATGATTGAACCAGCTGTTTATTACCTAGTCAAATCCCGCGCATTTTCTCGCGCGAAAGCTTGCGTGGCGGTTTTTGTATTTACCTATGTGCTAGGAATTGCCTGCATTTTGGGATACTATGGCGCGACAAGCGAGTATTTCATCATCGCAGGACAGCCGTTTTTCGACGCGCTGGATTATTTGACATCTAAAATTTTAATGCCACTTGGCGGATTAATCATTGTCATTTTCGTAGGATATGTCATCAAAAAAGACGGCGTTTATGCCCTACTTTCGCCATATATGGGAGATTTGGGCTTTAAGATTTGGTACTATGTCCTACTTCGCGTGGTATCTCCGCTTGCGATTTTTGTAATCGCGCTAAGAGAGCTAGGAATCGTAAATTTTGGATAGTCAAATTTGAAATTTAAAGAAAGATTATGAACGATAAATTTAGCAAAATCGGCTTTGTTTTAGCGGTCGCTGGTGGTGCTGTGGGACTTGGAAATGCGTGGAAGTTTCCAACCCTAGTCGGTAGCAACGGCGGAAGCGCATTTGTGCTTTTATACCTCGTGCTCACACTCGGGATTGGGTTTAGCCTATTTTTAGCCGAAATGGCGATTGGGCGCATTAGCAGAGCTGATTTGCCTAGCGCGTATAGATATCTCGACCCCAAAAACGGCGAAAAGTGGAAATTCGCTGGAATTTTCATAGTGGGTGGAATTTTTGTTTTGTCATTTTATCTCGTAATCCTTGGCTGGGTTATGAGATACATTTTCATCGGTTTTAGCGCGCTTCCTGCCTCAGTAGATGAGGCTGGCGCGCTCTTTGGGGGCGTGATTTCGCACTCGCTATTTTCAAGTCTTGCATTTTATGCGTTAGGGCTTGCGCTGACACTTTTTGTAGTATCGCGCGGAATCAAAAGTGGCATAGAAAAGCTAAATTTGATAATGATGCCCCTGCTTTTCATGCTTTTGCTTTTAATGCTAGGATATGCGGTTTTTATGGACGGGTTTGGCGAGGCCGTGAAGTTTTTATTCACGCCTGATTTTTCCAAAATCACCGTCGCTAGCGTGCTTGACGCGCTTGGACTTTCACTTTTTACCCTTTGTATCGGAATTGGCTGTATCGCTGCGTATGCTGCTAGCCTTGGAGAGGGTGTAAAGCTAGTGAAAAGTTGCGTAAATATCGTATTTATCAATATCGCAATTGGTCTTATGATGGGACTAATCGTATTTACATTTATCTTCGAATTTAATGCTAGCCCATCTCAGGGCGCAGGATTGGTGTTTGTATCGCTTACCACGATGTTTGCTAAGCTTGGCTTTATGGGGCAAATTTTAGCGATTTTGTTTTTTGTGTCGCTGTTTTTTGCTGGGATTACGAGCGCGGTTTCGATGATAGAGCCATTTATTTTATATCTTGTCAATCATTTTGGCATTTCTAGAAACAGAGCGTGTGGGTTATCAGGCATAGTCGTAGGCGCGCTAGGAGCGTGCTGCACGCTATCAATGAACGCGGAATTTGGCGAGAGTTTTACATTTTTTGGCAAGGGATTTTTCGATATTTTAGACTTTTTGACCTCAAATATCATGCTTCCTCTTGGCGCGCTAAGTTCGGCGATTTTCGTCGGATTTGTGATGAAAAAATCCCTTTTGGCGGAGTTTTTTAGCGCTGATATGGGCAAGGGTGCGTTTGAGATCTGGTATTTTTCGCTAAGATTTATAGCCCCTCTTGCAATAATCATAATAATGGTAAATTTGCTGTTTTTTTAGCTAAATTTGTGAATTAAATTTGGATTTTGGCTACCGAAATTTCGGTAGCCTTTTTTATGCTTTGCGAATTTTTGAGTAGATTACCGCCACGATGTATGATAGCACACTCACAGCTACAAACATTAGTAGCACAGGCGTCATATCCCACTCTGCTTCGTCACCAAAAACAAGCACGGCAATATAAATTATAAAAATGTATTGCAACACATAAAACGGCGTTACAAGCACACTTATCGTTTTTAAACACGACATAATAAGATTTGGAAGCACCTTAGCTACCAGATACATTAGCCCAATCCACGCCAAAACAAAGGCGATAAACATTATGTTAAAAAATATGTTTTGGTGGTAGTATGGGTCGCCGTCCATCATATCGTCCCACGCATAAAACTTCGCCAATACCACAGCCGAGGCGATAAAAATAATTCCGGCGATAACGCTTAGCTTTGTGTATAGGCTGCCTTTATCTTCTGGGCGAGTGTAGATTAAAATATCAGCGAATAAATACCCGGCTATCGGGTAGGCAATCCAGCTTAAAAATGGAAAATAACTTCCCTCGTGTGTGCCCCAAAATAGCCCTGTTACTGCCAACATTGCGTCAGATTCAAACTCTGCGAAATTCTCGCCTAGATACATTGCTGCGCCTGAGCAGATGATTCCTACTATGAGATAGCCTAAATTTGATAAATTTAGCTTTTTCATTAGCGCAAAAAATATAAACGCAAGTCCCGCAAACTGCAAAATGTCCGCATCGTAAATCTGCGTCCAATTTTCTTCGAAAATTTCAGCGTCATCGTTTAGCTTGGCACTAATGTAGTATGGAAGCACATACACAAGCGCATTAAAGACATAAGATAACACCAAAAATATCACACCGCGCCTAAAAAGTAGCCCCGGCGCACTACGCCTAGAATAGACAATACCGCAACCCAAAATAAACATAAAAACAGGAGCAGCAGGTGGTGAGCCTAGGAAGTTTGCGACCTTGAAAAACACGGAATCTTCGCCGTTGTAGAAGTATTCCACGCAGTGGATTAGCACCATAAAGATTACAGCAAGACCCCTTGCTATATCCAACTCGTTTTGTCGCCCGGCATTGGGCAATGATAAGAAATTCATCTGCTTAAAACCCTCTTTTTATTGGTTTGAAAAAGCCAAAATTATAGCCTTTTATAAGTTTAAATTTACTTAATAGCGTAGCGAAATGCTATGGCTTAGAAATGAGATAAATTTATAAGGAATTTGGGTTTAGTTGTTTGGTTTGTAATTGCGAGAATTTGCGTAGCAAATTCGAAGCAATCTACGAGTGCAGAATTTAAGGTCAGTGTTTTTGCAAAATTTATGAAATTTTATGAATTTTACAATTTTGGCATTTAATTGTTTTGAAGTCGTAGATTGCTTCACTTTCTACGAAAGCTCGTAATGACAAATTCGGCAAATTTAGTAAATTTCGCATTTCAAGCATTGCTACCTTGTCGGTAGTGAGCACGAAATGCGAAACATTTAAACATTTAATCTAGCCGATTTGGGAATTAAAAGTTAGGCAAATTCAACTTAAATTTGATAACCAAATGCCGACGATTTTTCACGGAGTGAGCGACGGACTAGACCGACTCGTCTGTCCTAGCCCACGCCGCAAAATACTAGGCTTGTTTCAATTTAAAAATCTTAATGCAAAAAGTGGCGAATTCCCGTAAAATACATCGCCATGCCAAATTCATCGGCAGCTGCAACAACTTCATCATCACGGATTGAGCCACCCGGCTGGATTACGGCTTTTACGCCTACTTCATTTGCGATTTCTATGCTATCTTTGAAAGGAAAAAACGCTTCACTAGCCAGTGCGCAACCTTGCAAATCTAAGCCCAAATCCCTTGCTTTTGCCACGGCAGCGCGCGCAGCATCGACACGGCTTGTCATACCCATGCCGATCGCCACCATTGCCGAGTTTTTCACATACACAACGCAGTTTGATTTGGTTAGCGCTGCGACCTGCCAAGCGATTTGCAAATCGGTAAATTCGCCAGAATTTGCCGAACGCTTGGTAACGCATTTAGCATTTTTGACCTCATCAGCACCCACATAGTCGCGTTCTTGATAGACAAATCCGCCGTCTATGAATTTAAAGTCATATTTATCATTTTCACGCATTAAAAATTTATTCTCTTGCGTGAAAATTTTAATGCGTTTTTTGTTTGCAAATACTTCAAGCGCGGCGTCATCGACATTAGCTGCAATTATGACTTCCACAAAAATTTCATTGATTTTCTCTGCGAGTGCCTTATCAAGTGTGCCGTTTATCGCCACCACGCCACCATAGGCTGACACAGGGTCGCATTTAAGAGCTTCAGTGTAGCTTTCTAGCAAATTTGATTTTATGGCAAACCCGCATGGATTTGCGTGTTTGCAGATACTCACTGCTGGGGCTTCGCCAAAGCTACTAGCTAACATAACTGCGCCGTGAATATCGGTCATATTGTTAAAACTTGCTTCGCCTTTTAGGGCTTTGAAATTTAGGCTAAAAAAGTTTTCGAATTCATACAAAGCGCCCTTTTGGTGCGGGTTTTCGCCGTATCTTGTCGCCATGACTTTTGAGCCTGTGATAAATTTTTTAGCACCAAAACCGCCGTTAAATCGCTCGTTCATATAGTTTGCTATCATGCTATCATACGCGGCAGTGTGCTCGTAGGCTTTTATCATAAGGCTTCGGCGAAATTCCAAATCATCGGCTTTTGCTTTGATTTTTTCGATAACTAAATCATAATCTAAAATGTCCGTTACTATCAAAACATCTTTGAAATTTTTCGCTGCACTTCGCACCATGGCAGGTCCGCCGATGTCGATATTTTCGATAATCTCATCAAAATCATCTGTGCGAATCGTGGTTTGCTTGAAAGGATATAAATTCACACAAACCAAATCAATTCCGCCAATGCCGTGTTTTAGGGCTTGTTCGGCGTGGTTTTTGTCGTCCCTTTTATGCAAAATTCCGCCGTGAATTTTAGGGTGCAGGGTTTTTACTCTGCCTTCAAACATCTCAGGGCTTCCTGTGTAGGCGCTTACTTCCACAGCATTTACGCCGTTTTCGCAAAGTAGCTTATAAGTGCCACCCGTGCTTAAAATCTCCCAACCCAAATTTGCCAAATCTTTTGCAAATTCCACTACGCCGTCTTTGTCGCTAACGCTGATTAACGCTCTCATGCTCACTCCTTATAAATTGAATTTTTAAATTTTAAAATTTAGCTTTCGCTCAAACGCTCATTTAGGCTCTCATACGCTTCGTTGATTTCTTGAAGCTTTTTCGTGCCTTCTTGGATAATCTCGTCATCTGCACCCTTGCCCATTAAAATATCTGGGTGGTATTTTTTGACTAGTTCGCGATATTTTTTCTTTATTTCGCCAAAACTAGCACTTTTATCCACACCAAGGACTTCGTAAGGGTCTTTTTTCGAGCTTGTATCTCGCGCAGAGCCACCATATCCGCCACCAGAGCTAGAATTTTGATATCCGCCGCCGTAATTTCCGCCATAACTGCCACCGTTTTGATAACCGCCAGAATTTCGACTATTTTGGTAGCCACCACGCCCGCGGTTGTCGTAATTTTGGCTAGAACCGCCGTATGTGCCATAATAACTCGCCTCAAACATAGCAAAAATTTGACTTACCACATGGGAAGGCATACCAAATCCGCGCGCGATTTTGGCGATTATATCTCGCTCTTGCTCGCTAAATGAGCGATCGATATAGGCTATGTTTAAGAAAAAATAAATTAGCGCCGCTTTTCGGCTCGAACTTAGGTGAAATTTTTGATTGTAATGAAACGCGAGAGAGTAGATATCGTGCTCTTTGTCTTTGTTTATCTTATAAACTTGCTTCAAAAGTTTTCTCTCGTTTTCGCCACCGCCCATTTTGCGAACCAAATCGTCCAAAATCTCGCCTATCATCGTGGCTTCTGTCTCATTTACCACGCCGTCGCTTTTGGCGACCTTTGCAGTTAGGGTGATTAAAATTTTCGCCTCTTCAAGGCTCATTTTTGGCTCTTTTCTCTCATAGCCGGAATTTCCGCCCAGACCGCTTATAAATCCCTTTATAAAATGATAAAGCAAAAAAGCCAAAAATAGATAAAAAATACTCGACACTATTAATCTTCGCTTCTAATGATTTTTGCAAATTCGTTGAAATAAATTTCGCTCAACTCTCCCAAATCGCGCGAAATGCTATTGATTTGGAAAATTTTACCGCCAGTAATGCCAAGTTTTACGAAATTTAACCCTGCTTCGCGCGCCAAGCTTTCAAATTTCGCCTCGTCGCTCACGCCAAAAACAGCCCTCGTAAAGCTCTCGTCAAAAATATCTCTCTCATCATCACACGGCATTTTAAACTCGCCACCCATTTTACCCACACACGCCATTTTGGCTAGGGTGATTGCCACACCACCGATTCCTACGGAGTTTGCGAAGCGCAATGCACCCTGCTGGCCCGCTTTAATCGCAAAGTCCCAAAGTTTGCGCTCTTTGGCTAAATCTAGCTTTGGTAGCATGCCTCCGATTGCGCCTTTTACGGCTTGTTGATACAGCGAACCTGAAAACACGCCGTGTGTATCGCCCACCAAATAGACGCTAGTACCAGCCTGAGTGAAATCGCTAGGGATAATCTCGCCGTTATTTACGCCCACGGTTACGATCGCAGGGGTCGGCTGGATACTCACGCCCTCTGTTTCGTTATACAAGCTCACATTTCCGCTCACAACAGGCGTATTTAGAGCCTTGCAGGCCTCTTTGATACCCTCTGCGCCCTGTGCGAACTGCCACATAACCTCTGGATTTTGCGGATTGCCGTAGTTTAGACAATCAGTTATGGCCAGCGGTGTCGCGCCACTAAGGGCTACCTTGCGTCCGCTCACAGCCACAGCAAGAGCCGCACCAGTGAAAGGATCGATATAATTCATGCGAGTGTTGCAATCCATAGCGATTGCGAGTTTTGCGCCATTTTCTTTAACTCTCATTACCGCAGCGCCTAGTTTGCCCGGGCGTTTGGCTGAGTTTAGCCCGACATTTGCGTCATATTGATCGTAAATAAGTGATTTATTTAGCACATCTGGGTGCGAAAAAACCTTGTCAAAATCGGCGTTTATGTCAAATTTATCAGAGCATGTGCATAAATTTTGGTTTGCGATTTCGTCCAAATACGCTGGGCGTTTTGTAGGGCGGTCTAGAATCGGCGCTGCTTCGCTTAAAGGCTCGATTGGAATCTCGCCAGCTAGCTCGCCATGCCAGTAAAGCTCCATTTTACCGGTATTGGTTACTTCGCCGATGACTTCTGCGTCTAAATCCCACTTCGCAAAAATCTCTTTTATCTTATCTTCGCAACCTTTTTTCGCACAAATCAGCATTCGCTCTTGGCTTTCGCTTAGCATTAGTTCGTATGGCGTCATACCGCTTTCACGCATAGGGACACGATCAAGGTGCATTTTCATACCGCTTCCGCTTCGTCCTGCCATTTCAAAGCTACTAGAAGTAAGACCCGCCGCGCCCATATCTTGAATTCCAACGACATAGTCAGTCTTAAAAAGCTCCAAACAAGCTTCCATTAAAAGCTTTTCGGCAAATGGATCGCCAACTTGCACGGTTGGGCGAAGAGATTTGTTCTCATCGTTAAAGCTATCACTTGCCATAACAGCTCCACCAAGCCCGTCCCTGCCTGTTTTTGAGCCTACATAAATGACTGAGTTACCCACACCTTCTGCCTTGCCGTAGAAAATTTCATCACTTTTTACAATTCCAAGAGCAAAGGCATTTACCAAAATATTTCCGTTAAAACTGCTATCAAATGTCGTTTCGCCACCTATCGTAGGGATTCCCATGCAGTTGCCATAGTGTGCAATACCGCTAACTGCGCCTTTGACCAAATATCTTTGGTAGCGATTTGTTTTAGAATTTCCCACGACATCGCCAAAACGAAGCGAATTTAGATTTGCTTCGACCCTTGCACCCATTGTGAAAATATCGCGTAAAATTCCGCCTACGCCTGTGGCTGCGCCTTGAAACGGCTCGATATAGCTAGGGTGATTGTGGCTTTCCATTTTAAAAACAGCCGCCATGCCACCGCCAATGTCGATAACACCGGCATTTTCACCGGGACCTTGTATGACCCATGGAGCCTTGGTCGGAAAGCCGTTTAGGTATTTTTTGCTTGATTTATATGAGCAGTGTTCGCTCCACATAGCCGAAAAAATGCCAAGTTCTAGCAAATTTGGCTCACGCCCTAGAATTTCTAAAATTTTCGCATATTCGTCTTCGCTGATTTTGTGTGCCGCAATGGTTTTTTTATCCATTTTATCGCCCTTTTTGTGGAATTTAATGATTTTTTATGATAGCTAAATTTTGCTTAATTTCCTTTTTTATTAAGCCACAATTCATAAAGTTTTGCTTCTTTCATAAATGCGTAAAATGCGTTTATAACGGCGATTATGAAGCCTTTTTTGCCGTCAAAAAAACTTCGCCTTAAAAAATACGATTTGAAAAAGACAAGCGGAAAGATAAAAAGCAGTTTGGCTAGGCTCGGTTTTTTGCCTTTTTCAAATTTTTGCTGTGCGCGCAGGCTCGAATAGTTGTTGTTTTTGCTCACTAACTCTTTGATTGGTTTATCGCTGAAATGATAAATCACGCCGCGCGAGCCTCGCACTTTGCCATTTATGCTAACTTGCGCATGAACGCCCAAATTTCGGTATTCGCCAGAGCTTTTGCGAAAAAATCTGATATGGGTGTTTTTGCGCACTCTATCATCGACGATTCCGCCCATGTAAAATTCGTGAAATTTAATATCAAGCCCGTCGAATTCGCTCTGTTCCATAAACTCGCAAATTTCAGCTTTTAGCTCAGCGCTTACTTCCTCATCGCCGTCAAGGTTTAGCACCCACTCGTGAGAGCAGAGCGAAAAAGCGTAGTTTTTTTGCACGCCCTCGCCTTGCCAGTCGTGGTGGTGGATTTTCGCGCCGTATTTTTGCGCGATTTCTAGCGTCTTATCGGTGCTGCCGCTATCGACGATGATGATTTCAGCGAAATCCGCGACACTTTTTAGCATTCGTTCGATATGTTTTTCTTCATTTTGCACGATTGCATAGACACTTGCATTTATCATAGTTTATTCCTTATGCGTGTGAATTTCAGCCAAAAATCAAAAAAACTCTCCGTCCCCAAAATGCCAATTCGCTTTATGGCGAATTTATCGTTCCCCGCTTCGTAAAGTCCGCGCTTTACCACGACTGCGGCGCAGTATCCCACACTCCTAGTAAATGACAAAATTTCATCGTTAAATTTGCCGTAAGGATAGGCGAAAACCCTACACTCGCGCCCGGTGATTTTCTCTAACTCTTTTTTGGATTTTTCGATTTCATCTCGCGCTTTTTCGGGCTCGCTCGCCCACAAACGCTCTAAATTCGCGTGGCTTAGCGTGTGCGAGCCAAACTCGATTAAATTTGAGCGGTACATTAAATTTATCTCATCGCTAGTTAAAATTTGGCTTAAATGCTCGGTATTTCCGCGCTCCCAATCATTTTGCGTAGCACCTGCGACCACAAAAATCGTGGCTTTGAAATTATATTTTTTCAAAATTTCAAAGGCGTTTGTGTAGTTATCCATAAATCCGTCATCGAAGGTAATACAGACCGATTTTGGCGGGATTTGGGCTAAATTTGCTAACTCGCTAAGCGTGAAAGTAGTAAAGCCGTTTTTGGCTAGCCACGCGATTTGGGCTTCAAAATCAGCTGGGCGAACGCGCCATTTATCAAATTTATCACCCTTATGCTCGCTTATGGAGTGATACATCAGCACGCGCGCCTTATCCCAGCCCTGCGGGATCCGCCACCAGTTATACCTGCACGAAAAGGCTATAATCGCCACGGCTAAAATTGAGAAAAAATATATCATTTTTTAAAATCCTTTATCAAATTTTCATACGCATTTATGTATTTTTGCGCCATTTTTGCTACGCTAAATTCGTCTTTTTTGGCTTTGATAGGGGCGAAAATTTGCACGAATTTATCGTAGTTTGCGTGGATTTCATCTAGTTTGTGAGCTAAATTTTCTGGCGTGGCGCTAAATTTTAACTCACTAGGCAAAATTCGCTCACAAATGCCAGTATTCGTTGAAATCATAAGCGGCGAATAATAAACCCCATCAATCGCCACAAGTCCGTAAGCTTCGAATTTCGAAGCGATGATTTGCAAATCACAGCTTGCTAAATGATCATTTATATTATCCACGAAACCGCGCAAAAAGACCTTTTTATCAAGTTTTAGCTCACTAATTAGCCTTTCTAGCTCACCTTGCTTCTCGCCCTGACCAAATATCTCGCACACAAAGTCAAATTTTACCAAACTAAGCGCTTTGATGACCACATCCATTTGCTTAATAGCGCTTAATCTGCCAGAGCTGATGATGTGAAATTTATCTAGTTTTTTAATCTTTTCTGGCTTTTTATACAAAATTCCATTTTCGATAATTATAGAATTTGGCGGTAAAATCTTTTTTGTCTCATCTAACACAGCCACGCACAAATCAGCTAATTTATAATTTTTTTTGAATTCCAAAGTGTGTTTTGTAGCAATCAGCGGAATTTTCTTTTTCATAAAAAATCTAGCATTATAGATAATCTCTATCACTTTTGCATTGTGAGCGTGTATGATATCCGGGCTAATTTCATCTAAAATTTTAGCAATTTTATGCAAAAAAATGGGGTTGTATCTGTTTTTTTTAAAATTTATCTCTATTAATTTTACATTTTTGTCTATGTATTTTAAAATATTTTTATCGCTCATTAGATAAATTTCGTGTTCTTTAACTAATTCGTTGCATAGCTGGACACAAGCGTTTTCTGTTCCTGCAAATTTTATCCAATTAAGAGCGTGTAAGATTTTCAAACCATTTCCTAAATTTTAAATCCTGCGATTATCTCATATTACCGCTTTATACTTCGTTAAATTTAATTATTTTTTCTATATAATAGGCAAAAAATTTAAGGAAAATTTATGTTTAAAAATTTGATAAAAAAGCTAAAAGGCAAACCCACATACAAAAATATAAAAATGGGCAGTAATGTCCATATTATCAACTCTTGCATCGATGAGGCGTTCGGTCATCTCATCAGTATCGGCGATAATGTCACCATAACAAATGCCACGATTTTAGCCCACGATGCGAGCACAAAAAAAGCTCTTGGCTACTCTAAAATCGGCAAAGTCGAGATAGGAAGCGATGTTTTTATCGGTTATGGAAGCATTATTTTACCACGCACAAAAATCGGCGATAAGGTCATAATCGCAGCCGGAAGCGTAATCACAAAAAATGTAGCCCCAAATTCGGTTGTCGGCGGAAATCCAGCAAGGCTGATTTGCACATATGATGAATATATGCAAAAAATGCGAGAAGCGCTACAAACCTCACACAAAAGCGAAAAACACCCAAAAAATATGAGCCAAAATGAGCTTTTAGAGCAAACAAGAGCATTGAGTGATTTTAGCTTGGGGTTTAGCGTATAAATTGCCTATTTTAGGCAGTTTTCGTAATAATTTTTTAGAGTGGATATATAATTTTCAAATTTCAGACTATTTTTTATCTCTTTGTGTTTTTCGCTAAATTTTTGTGAGTATATATCGTAATTTTTGTAAATTTTACTAATTTTTGCGCTCATATTTTCATAATCGATAAAAAATTCCTCATCTAAAATTTCACTAATTCCACCCACTTTGGTGCCAAGTAAAACATTAGCATAAAAAATCCCTTCAATTAAACTAATCGAAAGCCCCTCGCTACGAGATGATATGATTTGTAGGTGCGAATTTGCTAGCCTTTGCGCGACATCGTCTTTAAATCCGAGGAGCACCACTTTGCTTTGCAAATTTAAAGAATTTATTAAATTTTGCAAATTTTTTCTCTCTTTTCCCTCGCCGACAATTTGCAAAACAAAGTCAAAATCAAGCTTGCTAACAGATTTTATCAACTCATCAAAACCTTTGATAAAATCTAGTCTTCCAACCGCAATAATGCTAAATTTATCGTCTAAATTTCGTGAAATTTGCCTTTGTTTAATACCAAAATATATAACTTCACTTTTGTGATTTATAGTTTGGGCTACGCTCTTTGATACCGAAATGACATTTGAAATTTTATTAAAAATTTTGCCCTTTCGCACATTATGCTTTGTAGCAACTTGCACAAAATCCATAAATTTATTCAGCAAAAAACCCATTTGTGAAGCTTTTGCGCCGTGAGTGTGTAAAATCTGGGCGCCAAATTTTTTCAATACTTTTAAAATTTCAAAATATAAAAGTAAATTCCACCTTTTATCATAGTTTTTATACTCGTAAATTCTAACTTTTGGCGAAATTTTATCTTTATACAAACACCCGTTTGGCACGATTAAAAGCACTTCATCGTTTTGGCATAGCTCATTTATGCTATCGCAAACGATTTTTTCTACGCCGCCATAGATTGTAGAGCACGAAAAATAGGCTATTTTCACGCACCGGCCTTTTGTGTAAATTTATCAGCAAAAATCAAAAACGCAAATAAACTTAGATAGCTCATCAGCCTTTTTGTATCAAACAGACTAAAATCAAATTGAATTACAATGCAAAAATATGCCAAAGCACAAAAATAGATAAAATTTTTACTTCTAAATATCTCTTTGATAGCGCAAAACAGCACCCCAAGCCATGCTAGAAGACCAAAAATTCCAGAGAAAAGCAAAATTTCAAGCTCAGCATTATGCACCATGACAAATTGCGTAAGTTTTTTTGGTTTTTCTAGGCTAATCCAAGTTTGCACACCATGCCCAAAAATAGGATTGTTTTGGATTTGAGTAATCGTATATTCCCAGATAATGTCTCTGTGGCTACTCACACCTTTTAAAAGATGATTAAACCTAATCGCAACGGCGTCAAAATAAAAATAAATCCCCAAAACAATAAGACTAAATAAAATCAAAACTAAAAGTATAAATTTTATATTTTTTCTCAAATTTAAAGCCACCCACAAAAGCATAGCCGCACTCACGCCGACCCACGACGAACGCGAATATGTAAAAACCAAAACGCTAATATGCAATAAAAACAAAACTATGCCAAACTTTGGCTTGTATTTTGTAAAAATCAGGCTAAACACAGCCCCTATACCCATCATAAGCCCTAGCCTGTTGCGATTATCCAAAAGCCCAGTTAGACCTGTTTTTTTGATATTATTTACCTTTTTGCTTAGGATTAAGTCTGGATTATTTATCGCTTGATAAATCGCCGATACCAATAAAATCGATGTTCCAAGCAATAAATATAAAATAATCTCTTTTTTGGAGAAAAATTTCAACTTATAAAAATAAGCCAATGCGATAAAAACAAAACCATATCTAGTGACAAAAATAATGATATTTCGCCACGATTTTTTTGTCAAAAGCTCGGGGTTTAGGAGATTTGCGATAACCATAGAAACAATGATTAAAAAGACAAAAAACGAAAAAAGCTTGACTTCTTTTAAATTTGCGATTAAAACGCTGAAATTTTTGTAAATTACAACATGCAAAATCGCCAAAACTATTATATAAATCGTCGAAATTTGATACACGCTATTTTCAAATGCAATCGAACAAAGCCAAATTATAAGCCCGAATTTTAGCGCACTTTGCCAAGGATTTAATCTGATAAAATCCAAAATTTTACTCACACCATCTCCTTATACACACTCATAGTTTTCTCCACCATTTGCGCTAGGCTGAAATTCTCCGCTATATAGCCGTATCCGTCAAATTTATAATCCTTCGCGCGCTCTACCGCCACGGCTAGCTCCCTCTCATCGCCCACGGCAAAAAACTCGCCATTTTCGCCAGATTTGATTATATCTAGCACGCCACCATGATTAGAGGCCACCACAGGCGCATTTAGCGCGATCGCCTCAGCCACGCTTCGCCCGAAACTCTCAGGTTTTTTCGACGCACTCACGACTACATTGCTTAGCGCGTAAATCTCAGGGATTTTGCTTTGAGAACCAGTAAAAATCACACTTTGCGCCAAATTTAACTCACGCGCTAAATTTTGTAGCCCCAAAAAATACTCTTTTTTATCATCTCTCACACCGCCCACGATTAAAATTTTTAGCCCCTCACCAAAGCTTTGCTTTAAAATTTGCCCCGCTTTTATGAGCGTTTCATAGTCTTTAAGTTGCGTTATACGACCGACACTTGCGACGATGAAATCGCTATCTTTTAGCCCAAATTCGGCGCGAAATTTCGCCATAAATTCGGCGTCTAAATTGCTAGGATTAAATTTTTCCAAATCAATTCCGCGCGGAATCACCCTGATTTTGCTGACATCTGCGCCGAAATTTCGCACTACATAATCCTTCGTAGCGTTGCTGACACAGATGATTTTATCGGCTTTTACCATGATTTTGCTGTAAAAATTCACAGAATTTAGCCCATGCACGGTGCTAACTAGCCCAAAATTTAGCCCCCTTTTGGCGAATTTCACTAGCCATGCAGGCACGCGAGAGCGCACATGCACGATATCTGGGGCAATCTCGCGCAAAATTTCTTTAAGCGCACTAGCGCGAGAAAATGCTGTGAATATATTTTTGGAGCAAACATCGAATTTTATGTGGCGCACGCCGTTTTTTTCTAGCTCGCTTACTAGCTTTCCGCCGTTACTAATCACCACGCTCTCTACGCCAAATTTAGCAAATTCGCGCGTGAGCTCGACCACACCGCGCTCGACGCCGCCTTCGTTAAGTTCGGGCAGTATTTGCACCACTCTCATAGGCTAATTCCTTGCAAAATTTGGCTTAAATTTATCTTTTTTGTCGGTTTTAACTCGCCGTTTTTAGCGTAAATTCGCAAACACTCATTTTGCGCCAAATTTGCGATAAAATCGTCAAATTTATTGTGCGAATTTTTGCGCGGAAGCGCCAAAACAGCGACATTTGCGCGACCATTGCACACAGCCTCGCTTATCATCGAAACAGAATCTTGCGTGATAAAAATCCACTCGCAACCCTCCAAAAAATCGCCGATTGGATTAATCTGATTTTTGCTATAAATCACGCTAAAATCGAAATTCTCGCATTCAAACTGCGCCTCGATATCGCGCGGGGTGCGTGGGCTAGTAGTCAGAGCGTATTCGTGAAGCGGAAATTTTGCCTTGATTTTCTCCACAATCTCGCAAATTTCGTTATTCATATCAAACGAAGCGTTTGGCCCACCGATGACAAATGCAATGGCATGTTTTTTGGGAGCGTAGAAATTTGCTGGTTTGCTAAGGTTTAAATTTGTCGGCAAAATCACCATATTTGGCGCAGTTTGCGTGGTGTCGTGAGCGTTTGCGAAAATGAGCGAAAAGTCCTTTTTATAGCCTTTTGGATACATTAGCGCGACGCTTTTTTTGCCAAATTTCGCGGCGCAGTATTTCAGCGCATAGTATGTCGCCGACCCAGCTCCCACAAAAATGTCAAAATTCGCAAATTTTTTGTTTTCGCACTCGAAAATTTTAAATTTCAGCCCCAAAAAATCCAAAAAATATGAGAGAATTTTTAAAATTTTGTTTTTATAGCTAACTTTGCAAAGCTCAAATTCCAAGCCTTTTAACTCACAAAACGCCACGCTTTGGCTCTCATGCCCCTTGCGCCCGTCGGTAAAGATAAGCGCTCTCATCAATCAACTTTCCAGCGATTATGCATCCAAAACCACTGCTCGGGTGCGCTTCGCACGACCTCTTCGAAGATATCGTTACACTGCTGGGTTATGAACTGCTCGGCCTGTGATTTATCCAAATCCGCGCTTGGCGGGGTGAAATCTTTGATGACGATTTCGTAGCGACCATCACTCATGCGACGCGCGAAAACGGGGATTAGGACTGGGTTAAATTTCAAATACAGCGATGCAATCGTCTTTGTGGTGTAACACTCACGCCCAAAAAATGTGGTTTTTAGGCTGTTTTTTCCGCCCGACTTTTGATCTGGCAGGATTCCTACATTTTTGCCCGCTCTTAGACGCTCGACAAGCCCGCGCATGGCGTCATCTTTGTAGATTAGCTCGTTGCCGTATTTTTTGCGAAACGGCGTAACTAGGCGATCTTCGATGAGTTCGTTATTTCCCCTGCGCCCCACAACTGCCACAGGAAAGCCGTTGGCGCCGTAAAAATGGGCTAAAACTTCCCAGTTTCCAAAATGCGCCGTGAAAAACAAAATGCCGTTTTTGCTATCACCTTTTAGCACTTTTACCTTTTCTAGTGCCTCGTCTTTGTTAGCAATAAGTGCGCTAAAATCAAGCCTTTCGTGGTAAAAAAGCAGGGTTTGGGTCAGGGTTTTGGCTACGGAGCGGAAATTTTCGCGCGCTAGGGATTTAATCTCGCCAGCTGATTTTTGTGGGTAGGCAAGGCTAAGGTTTTTTATAGCGATTTTTGCGCGTGATTTTAGCGCAAAAAAGGCAAATTTCGCCAAGAAATCAAAGAAAAAATATAAGAAATTTGTCGGTAGAATTTTGGCTAATTTTATTAAAATTACGACTATGAAATATTCAAATTTTTCTCTCATTTTCACCCTTATTAAAAGGGGTGATTATAGTAAATTTTGGCTAAATAAGATATAAAATCACTTTCCTAGGCAAAAATTTCCAAACATTTCATCTAAAATTTCGTCCCTCTCAAAGGGCCTAGAAATCGATGAAATCTGCTCTATGGCGCGATTCATTTCATAAGCAAAAATTTCAAGCTCAGCCTCGTTTAGCTTTTCGCGCGCGCTTTTTAGGGCGTTTAGTGCGTTTTGGCAAGCATTGATTTGGCGAGTATTACTTAGCATAAGTCCGTCGAAATTCTGCGAATTTAGGTAAATTTCAAGCTCTTTTAAAATCTCATCGACGCCCTTTTTGGCTGAAATTTTAAGCGGTTTTTGCGCAAAATTATATGCAAAATTTTGCGCTAAATCAGATTTATTTAAGATATAAAATATTTTTTTATCGCTTTTTTGCTCCAAAATTTGGACGATTTTTTCATCTTCATCGCTAAAATTTGCAGAGCCATCAAACACAGCCAGGATAATATCCGCCTCATCAATCGCCTTGATTGAGTATGAAATGCCGATATTTTCGGTCTTGCTCTCGCCATGCCTAATGCCTGCTGTATCAATGATACGGATTAGGTGAGTGCCGATTTTAAGGCTCTCTTCGATTCTATCCCTAGTCGTGCCAGCCTCATCGCTGACGATTGCGCGCTCGTAGTTTAAAAGCGCGTTTAAAATACTGCTTTTGCCCACATTTGGTTTGCCTACGATTGCGACTTTAAAGCCCTCGATTAGCCCTTTTCTGCTCTTGCTAATCTGGGTGATTTTTTCTAAATTTTCTATGTTTTCATTTAGCATTTTTAGCGAATTTTCAAGCACATCGCGTGGTAAATCCTCTTCGGCATAATCTATGCAAACCTCGGCAAAGGCAAGGGTTTTGACAAGCTTAGCGCGCAGGTCATTTACAAAGCCTTCAAGCTCGCCGTGCAAGTTACGAGACAAAATCTTAGCCGCACTTTCTGAGCGAGAAAGTATCAAATCGCTAATCGCCTCAGCCTTGCTTAAATCCATTTTGCCGTTTAAAAACGCCCTTTTGCTAAACTCCCCAGGCTCAGCGATACGCGCTCCTAGCGCAACCACGCTATCAAGCGCCATAGACGAGCTAATAAGTCCGCCGTGTGTTTGGATCTCCACGACATCCTCGCCAGTGAAGCTATGCGGGGCTTTGAAATATATAAAAATCGCCTCGCCAAATTTCACCCCGTCTGCGCCGTATAAATTCGCTAGTGTGGCGTGGCGTGGCAAGAAGTCATTTTTATGCGAAATTTCGCGCGCGATTTGCAAGGCGCCTGCCCCACTTATGCGCACGATTGATATTCCACCGACTCCATGAGCGGTGGCGATAGCAGCGATTGTTTGATTCATTAATTTTTTTCGTCGATTATGATGATTTTGCCGTTACGAGTGGATTTGATACCGATCGTGCGATCTGGGAAGCTTTCTTTAATCTTGTCGCTAGCGATTTTGACAAATGCCCCGTCAAATGGCTTGGTTACGATTTTTGAGCCGTTTGCGTTCGCCTTTAATGCACCCACATACGAGTCGATATGTTTGCTTTGGTTTTGCAAAAATTCAGCCACTTCAAAAACGACAGAGAGATTGTATTTCATACTAATCCAGTTATAAATCATATACGAAAAAGCCTTGTATCTGTGGCCTTCCTTGCCGATTAAAAGCGCGCTATCATCGCCGTCGATTTTGATATAGACGCTGTTTTCATCGTGAATTTTAACCTCGCAAACGCTAAGATTAAATCCGCTTTGCGCAATCAAATTTGTGATTTTTTGCTCGATATCTTTGCAAATTTCATCATTTATGGTAGCTTTTGGCTTTTCTTTGCGGACTTTGTGCGAATTTGCGCTTCTAGTTTTTTGCGAATTTTGCGGTTTTTTCTCATCATTTGGTTTTTGGCCTAAATTTTCGCTTTGTGGAAATTTCTCGCCCTTTTTGACAACCTCGATAATGGCGTTTTTCTTAAAAAAGCCCAAAAATCCGCTACTTGGCTGTTGAATTACCCTGATATTTAGCTCAGTAATCGAACACCCAAACTCATCTGCTGCTTTTTGGTAAGCTTGCGTTAAATTTATCGCTTCAATTTTCATGTTTTTTCTCCGAAATTTGGGCTTGCTTTTGGCGAGCAAAGATTTTGTTTATGACATATTGTTGCACTATCGAACACATATTATTCACAGTCCAATACAGCGTAAGACCCGCTGGGAACATTAGGAAAAACACACCAAACATTAGTGGTAAGAATTTCATTACCTTCTCTTGCATTGGGTCTGTAAATGAAGTAGGCGTGATTTTTTGCTGTAAAAACATAAGCGCTGTCATCAAAATCGGCAAGATATAATATGGATCTTTTAGCGATAGATCGTGTATCCACATAGCCCACTCAGCGCCTTTTAGCTCGATTGCGTTTAAAAGCACGCGGTAAATCGCGAAAAATACCGGAATTTGAAGTAGTATCGGCAAACATCCGCCCATTGGGTTCGCGCCATTTTTGCGATATAGCTCCATCATATGCATTTGCAATTTTTGCGGATCACCTTTGTATTTTTCTTGCAACTCTTTCATTTTTGGGGCTAAATCTTTTAGCTTATTCATTGATAACATACCCTTGTAGCTAAGCGGAAAGAGTGCTGCGCGGATAATTAGCGTAAGTATCACAATCGCCCAGCCCCAGTTGCCTACATGGCTATAAATCCAGCGCAAAAATTTAAACATAGGCCTTGCGATGAAGGTGAACCAGCCATACTCGATGACATTAGTTAGCTTTGGATCTACCTCTTTTAGGGTTACATAATCCTTCGGTCCGATATAGCCAATGCTCTTAAAATCGCCGTTTGCTCTAATGAAGGCTTGCGAAATATCGTTTGCGCTAGTAATCGTGGTGTTTAAATTTTCGCCAAAAAATAGGCTCGTGTAGTATCTATCTGAGCTAGCCACAAATATAGCGTTTTCGACGCGTTCGTTTTCGCTCACATCGCCGTCTTCGAAAATCTCGACTGTATCGTCGCTTTTGCCCACTGTGATACCGTGGATTGTATATCCATCTACCTCGACATCAGGACGAGAGCCAGGTGTGATAAAATACGAAGTCGGGCGGTTAAATTTGATATCGATTTCATAACTTCCATTTGGGTTAAATTTCAAATTTTTACTAACGACAAAATTGCCTAAATTTTGCGTCAAAACCACGCTAGCTGCGCCGTTTGTGATATCTAATCTATCAGCAGAGGCAGTATATGGCGTCGAAAATGCTAACTCGTTTAAATTAGCGTCTTCAAATCTGATTTCAAGCGGTTTTGAATCGCCATCTTTGCTGATTAAATTTATCGGTTCGCCATCTTTTGTAAATTTTTTATCATTTAGCGTGTATGAGCTAATGCGACCGAAATTATCAATCGTAAAATTCGCCTCTTTGCCGACGATTTTGACTAACTGATTTTGCGCGCTCACACCTGCGCTTGCGCTTGGAGTTATGCTAGCACTTGCGCTAGTTGGGGCTTGTTTTGCCACGCTTTGCGCACTTTGCGCGGCAGTGGCTGTTTTGTTCGCCTCCATAGCTGCTCTGACTTTTGACATATAAAAATGGTCGTATGCCACAAAAAACAAAAAAGCTAGCAAAATAGCTAGTCCTAGGCGTTTTTGTTGGGATATTTGATCTAACACGATTATCTCCTAAATATTATATAATACTGATTTTTTGAATATGGTATAAACCAAATTTTTGGTTTTACGCCCAAAGCACTGTTTTTGCATGCCCAAAAAAAATTAAATTTAAAATTATGCTTGATGATAGGGTAATCTATTCCGCCCTTGAAAAAAGGGTTGCACTTTAAAATTCTAATTAATGTAGCAAAAAATGCGTGTAAGGGGTGGTTAAATTTAAACTGATAGAGCGCGTAAGTAGAGCATGTGGGATAGTAGCGACAACTCGCAGGTAAAAGAGGTGAAATAAAGGCTCTGTAAAATTTAATCAAAAAAACACAAAAATTTCTCATTTTATCGAACCTATCTTTTTAAAAGCCCAACGCAAACTTCGCTCTATCTCTTTAAAACTCATGTTTTCAATCTGTTTTTTTGCGATAATGATAAAAGTGCCATCTTTTAATAAATTTTGCTGATTATAAAACGCCGCTCTTAGCAGGCGTTTGGTGCGATTTCGCTTAACCGCATTTCCAATCTTTTTACTAGCTATCGCACTAAACCTGCGCTCGCCGTCCATAAAATACACGACAGCGCAATCACAGTGCCATTTCGCAGCACTTTTATAAACTTCTGAAAAAACCTGATTTTCGCTTATCGGAGCGAAACTACCTACGCAGCCAATCTTGCTCTACCTTTGGCGCGTCTTGCGTTGATAACTTTGCGTCCATTTTTTGTTTTCATTCTTACACGAAAGCCGTGTGTGCGCTTTCTAGGGGTGTTGTGTGGTTGATATGTTCTTTTCATATTCTTCCTTTTTTAAAAAATTTAAGGTGTGGATTTTACAAAAATTTTACTTAAAAAGCATTGAAAAACTAAATTTTTCAATGCTAAACAAATTTTAAAATTTAAAATTTTTGGCGAAATTTACCAGCCATAGCGCGGTAGATCGAAATTTCATTTTGCATACTCGCATATCTTTGCGCAAGTAGATTTATTCGCGCCGAAATCGCACTCGATCTAGCCTCCAAAAAATCTTTTAGTTCGCTAGCACCTGCGTCGTATTTGACGCGGTAAATGCGCTCGATTTCACTAGCTGTTTTGTAAGTATCGGCTAAATTTGCAAGCCTTGCACGGTTGATTTCGTAAATTCTATACAAATTTAGCGTCTCATTTACTGCGCCGCTTAGGGTTTTTTCGTAAGAATTTCGGTAAGCATAAAAATCCACCTCAGCTATCCTTAACTGCGATTTTAGCCGTCCATAGTCCAAAAACGGCAGACTAATGCTGACATTTCCGCTCAAAAATTTCAAATCAAATCCATCGCTAAATTTATCTGTATTAGCTGAATTTAACCCTGCGCCCAAATTTACGCGCGGGAAGAAATTTAGCCTTGCGCGTCTGTGGTCATAAAACGCCGCATTTAGCCTAGAAATCGCAGCTCTAATGTCTGGGCGATTATGCAAAGCAGTGTAAGGCACACTAAGGTCTGCGCCTAGAAATTTCACGCTCTCAATGCTTGGCAAATCTGCGCGAAACTGCAAATCAGGCGAGATTAAATCGCGCATAAATTTGCGGTTATCCTCGATATTTTTCTCGATTTCCAAAACGCGGTTTTTTAGATTCAAAATGCTGTTTTGCACCTGCTTGTATTCGATGAGCTCGGATCTGCCGTAATCGTATTTTGCCTTGACAATCTGCTCAATTTGCGCATAATCTTTTAAATTTTGCTTCGTCCATTTTAGCGCGTCGTTTAGATAAAGCATCTCAAAATACCCGCTCACGACCGAATTTATCAGCGTCAAACGGGCGTTTTGTAAGTCAAACACACTAGCACTTGCGTCCCACTCGCTAGCATTTATGTTCGAGCGAATCCGCCCGAAAAGATCTAGCTCATAGCTGACATTAAAGCCAGAGCTATAAGTCTTGCTCCACTCATCGCTTCTGCTGATATCGCGGTTTGCGCTAGCACCCCACGAAGCCCCAAGCGTAGGGAATAAATCCTCTTTGCTAAGGCCTAAATTCGCATACGCGCGCTCTAAATTTAACGCCGCTGCGCGCAAATCGTGGTTTTTCGCCAAAGCCTCATCAACAAGGGCATTTAAATATGGCTGATTGTATCCCTTATACCAATCCTGCGCGATTTCATAGGTTTCGTTTTCGTCTATAAAGCTATCTTGCACTTCGTAATCAAGGTTGCTATTTATCGCGGCACACCCGCCAAAAAACGCCACGAAAACTGCGCTTACAAATATATTAAATTTCATCTCTACTCCTGTGCTAATGCGTCGATTGGGTTTAGTTTGCTAGCACTTCTTGCTGGCAAATATCCAAAAATAATTCCAATAGCCGATGAGGCCACAAAAGATACAATTATCGGCGCAATGGTAAATTTCATAGAAAAATCAGGACTTAGGGTGTTAAAGCCAAATCCAATTAAAAGCGCAAACAAAATTCCCAAAATTCCGCCGAACCAACATAGCAAAATCGCCTCGATTAGGAATTGTTGCAAGATATTGCCCTCTTTGGCGCCGATTGCCATGCGGATTCCGATCTCTCTGGTGCGCTCGGTAACTGAGACTAGCATGATATTCATTACGCCGATTCCGCCCACGATTAGCGAAATAAAGGCGATTGAGCCGATTAAAATTTTCATCGTGCCTGTCGTGCTCTCTATCGTTTGCTTAATCGTATCTGAATTTCGCGTGTGAAAATCCCTCGTGCCGTGGCGCTGGATTAGTAGCTGTGTGATACTCTCCTCAGCCATTGCGGTGCTGACATCGTCTTTGATTTTGACCGTAATCGAGCTAATCTGCCTATCGCCTGAAATTTTATCAATCACGGTCGTATATGGCGCATACACGCGCAAACTCTCGCTACTGCCAAAGGCGTTTTTATCCTCGCCAGCTATGCCGATTATGCGCAAAGCTCTGCCGTTGAATAAAATCGTATTTCCAAGTGGTTCCACGCCTTTAAATAGCGTTTTTTTGGTGTTTTGATCGATGATGATGACAGAATTTGAGTATTTTATATCATCTTCGTTGAAATTTCGCCCCTCTACCACATCTATTCCACTGACTGCGAGCGAATTTACATCACCGCCAAAAACCTGCCCCGTCGCACTCATACTAGCGTAAGTTAGCGTTCCACTCGTGCGTGAGTTTGGCGTAGAATAATCCACATAAGGCTGGTGCGCTAATGCCAGGGAGTCGTTTTTGGTTAGAGTATTTATCCCGCCTGCTCTAATATCGCCGAAATTTCGCCCCGGATAGACACTGATAGTATTTGTGCCAATCGAGCGGATATTTGATAAAATCCTCTCCTCCGAGCCGTTTCCTAGGGCAACGACGCAGATAACAGAGGCAATTCCGATTATAATTCCAAGCATTGTCAAAATCGAGCGCAACTTATGTGAAAATATCGCGCTGACTGACATTTTAAAGCTCTCTATAAATTGATCTTTGGCAGAAAAAAGCGAGTTTTCTTTTTCTAGCTTTTCTTTATGCAAATCAAAGGTGCGCCCCATTTTGACATTATCGCTTAAAATTTGGCCGTCTTTGATCTCGACAATCCTATCAGCGATTGAGGCAACATTGCTATCGTGGGTTACGACGATTATGGTATGACCTTCTTCGTGGAGTTTTTTTAAAATCTCCATTACCATGACGCCAGATTTGCTATCAAGTGCGCCTGTTGGCTCATCGGCCAGGATTATCTCGCCACCATTTATGAGAGCTCTTGCGATAGAGACGCGCTGCTGCTGTCCGCCTGAGAGCTTGTTTGGCAAATTTTTCGTGCGGTCGCCTAGCTCTAAACCTTCTAAAAGCTCTATTGCGCGCTTAATCCTAGCATGAGATGGCACACCTGCATACACGGCTGGTAGGGCGACATTTTCGGTAGCGTCGATTGAGGCGATGAGATTGTATTTTTGAAAAACAAAGCCAAATTTCTTGCTTCTAAGGCTTGCAAGCTCATCTGAACTAAGCTTAGCAACCTCTTTATCGTCGATTTTATAGCTTCCGCTAGTTGGGGTATCGATACAGCCGATGATATTCATCAGCGTGGATTTTCCACTACCACTTTGACCGATGATTGATACGAATTCGCCGGCTTTTATATGCAAATTTATATCTTTTAGGATATGAACCTCATCGTCGCCGAGTTTGAATTTTTTATTTATATTTTCTAACTTTATCATGGCTAAATTTTAAATTTTAAAATCTCATTCTAGGAGCGCGTCCGCCTCTGCCATCGCCGATTTGATTGGCGTTTGAACCATCTGCGATGATAATCTCATCATCATCGCTCAAACCACCCAAAATTTCGGTATTTAAATCATCGCTAATACCCTTTTTGATATAGGTTTTCTCTGAGCCAAAACCCCTTTTTACCATGACATAATCGCCTTTTTCATCGCGTTTAATCACAGAAGTTGGCAGATAGTTTGTATCTTCTGCGTGATTTACAATGATTTCACACTCTGTCGTCATGCCGATTTTTAGGTAATTATCTCTATTATCGATTGAGGATTTGACATAAAAATAAACAGCGCTTTTTGATGAGCTCGCACTCGTGCTAGCCTTGTCATAGCTACCATCACTTAGCGTAGTAAGGCCTGGGTCTATGTGAGAGACATGAGCTTGGCGCACATCGTTTAAATTCGAAAGTATATAATATTCTACTGGCGTGCCAACACTAATTTTAGAAATATCGCCCTCGGCGACTTCCATTTTTATCTCCATTTTGCTTAAATCCGCGATTTTTGCGATTGTTGGCGTGGTTTGGTTGGCATTTACGGTTTTGCCCTCTTCTACCGGCACCGATACAATTGTCCCGCTAGTAGGGGCTGTGATTTTGGTGTAGCCTAAATTTGTCTCAGCTGTGCTTAAAGATAGTTTGGTCTGCTCGATTTGCGCTTCGATCTGCTTTTTGGCTGCCTCTTTTGCAGCGAAATTGTTTTTGGCGTTTTCTAGGGCTTCTTTTGAGGTCGCGTTTGCTTTGTAGAGTTTAAGCTCGCGGTTGTATTGGATCTGGGCATTATCGCTAGCTATTTTGGCTGAAACCAAATTTGCCTCATAGATATTTAACTGCGCCTTTTCCTTGGCGATATTGTTTTCTTGGGTAACTGAGTCGATTTGGGCTATCATATCGCCAGCCTTGACCACATCGCCGACTTTGACATAGAGCTTTTTGATTTGACCGCCTACTTGCGCACCCACATCGACTAATTCTTGCGCATAAACCTCGCCAGTGGCTGTCACGGTGCCACGAATATTGCCTTTTTGCATTTTTGTGGTTAGGATTTTTGGGGCTTCATCTTTTGCGCCAAATTTTTTATACGCGAAATATCCGCCCAAAATCAGGGCTAAAATAACTAAAATTTTGACTATTTTTTTCATCTTCTCCAACTTTTTTTTAAATTCAAATCCGCAATTTTAGCGAACAAATTTAAACCTAATGAAATTTTGCGAAATTTTAATTACAAATTCTATCTCTAAATTTTACAAAAGCTAATCAAAACTAACCAAATTTAGGCTTTTGCGTAAAATTTCATTATTTTTTTGTGTAGGATTAGTGAAAAAGCGATTATTACGCTACCGATTAGGAATTTACCAAGCTCGGCGTCTTTATGCCAAAGGGCTAAATTTACGATAATCGCAGCTGGGATTAGAGCGTTATTCATAATCGCAAGCACGCCAGCATCGACTTCGCAAGCACCTTTGTTCCATAAAAAATAGCAAAGCGCAGAGCTTACCACGCCCATAAAAATTATGATTGCGACCTGCTCTGCGTTTGGATTAAATTTCGCTGCGTTTCCAAAAAGCGCCGCCACAAGCGCGCACGCAATCACCGCGCCTAGGAAAAAATAGCCAAAAAGCTCTTTTTGCTCGCCAAGGCCCTTGCTTTCGCACAGATATTTATACGCGCTCTGACCTGCGCCAAAGCACAAATTCGCCCCTTGAATCAGCAAAAATCCAGTTAAAAACTCAGAATTTATGCCATTAAATTTAATCACAAACGCCCCCAAAACCGCAAATGAGACGCTAAGTAGATAAAGCGAGCGAAAACGCCTAGCAAACGCGTCATATATCAGCGTTACATAAAACGGCGTAAATATCGTAAAAAGCGCCACTTCATAGACTTTGAGATACGCAAAACTTTTGTAATAAAAAATATACATTATGCCGATTTGCACTGCGCCAATCGCGCAAATTTGCCCTGCTAGACGCAAATTTACACCTTTGAATTTCATAAACGGCACGAAGCACACAAACGCCAAAGCCACGCGCGAAAGCGCCAAATACGCGCTATCAATCCCGCGCAAAAACTCGCCGATTAGCGAAAAGCTAAACGCCCAAATAAATGTAACGATGATAAGTTTTGTCAAAATTTGCCCCAAAATTTTAAAATTTCGAGGATTTTATAAAATTTGAGATTAAATTTATATTACAAATTTTATTAATGGCAAATTTTAAATTTTCAGCCCGCAAAAGTAATCTTTTATTAATCTTTGCTGTGATAAAATCCCTAAATTTTTATTTTTTAGGAAAATTATGAGTGAAATTTCAGTAGTAATTCTAGCCGCTGGTTTTGGCACGCGTATGAAGTCAGACCGCCCAAAAGTCCTATTTGAGCTTTGCGGAAAGTCGATGTTAAGCCATGTTTTAGAGCGCGCGTATGAGATTAGCGATGATGTGAGCGTGATTTTGCACTATCAATTTGATCGTGTGAAAGAGGCAGTTTTGAGTGAGTATCCAAACACCAAAATTTACAAACAAGACCACGAAAACTTCCCTGGCACCGCAGGCGCACTAAAAGATATCAAATTTGATAGCCAAAAAACTCTAATCGTATGTGGCGATATGCCATTAATCGACAGCGCAGATTTGCGCTCGCTTTGCAGTAGCGACGCAGATGTCGCCCTGAGCGTATTTAGCGCAAAAGATCCATTTGGATATGGCAGGGTTATCACAAAAGACAGCGAAATTTTAAAAATCGTCGAGCAAAAGGACGCTAGCGAGGAAGAAAAGCTAGTTTGCGACGCTAATGCTGGGTGCTACTGCTTCGATACAAAGGTGCTAAAAAAAATACTGCCTCAAATCACACCAAACAACGCCCAAAAAGAGTATTACCTCACAGATAGCATAAAAATCGCCAAGGATATGGGGCTAAAATGCTCTGCCGTGTGGGTTGATGAGCAAAATTTCATGGGTATAAATGATAAATTTGCGCTAAGCGTGGCTGAGGAAATCATGCAAAATCGCATAAAAGAGCGCTTGATGAAAGCTGGCGTGCTAATGCGCCTTCCTAGCACGATTTATATCGATTGCAGGGCGAAATTTATCGGCGAGTGCGAGTTGCAAGAAAATGTCAGTATCATCGGCGAGTGCGTGATCGAAAACTCTATAATCAAAAGTTCAAGCGTAGTCGAAAGCTCACTTATCAAAAATTCCGACCTTGGCCCTATGGCGCACATACGCCCAAAATGCGAGATTGTGGGCACTCATATCGGAAATTTCGTCGAGCTAAAAAACGCAAAAGTAAATAATATCAAAGCAGGCCATTTAAGCTATCTTGGAGATTGCGAGATTAGTAGTGGCACAAATATCGGCTGCGGCACGATTACTTGCAATTATGACGGCAAGAAAAAATACAAAACCATAATCGGAAAAAATGTCTTCGTAGGCTCTGATACGCAGTTCGTAGCCCCAGTTAAAATAGGCGATGATGTCATCATAGCAGCGGGCTCAACTATCGTCTCAGATGTCCCAAACGGCGCACTAGCGATAGCTAGATCAAAACAAACAAACAAAGCTGAATTTTTCTATAAATTTTTTAGGAGCAACAATGAGTAAGAAGAAAATTTTACTAGCAGTTTGTGGAAGCATTAGTTTTTATAAAGCGTTTGAAATTCTCTCTGCGCTTAAAAAGGCAAATTTCGATGTTTATGTCGCACTTAGCGAGGGTGCGAGCGAGTTTGTGAGCTATAAGGCTTTCGAGGCTTTGTGCGATCACCCTGTGCTATGCAGTGGCAACGAAGACTGGCAAAAAGGGGTAAATCACATAAACTACTCAAAAGTAGATTTAGTCTTAATCGCTCCTGCTACGGCAAATACGATAAACAAGCTTGCTTGGGGAGTTTGCGATAATGTATTTTTACAAACCATAAACGCAGCCTTCGCCAAAGCCAAGGTCGTAATCGCACCAGCAGCCAATCCTGCGCTACTTGAAAACAACATAACCCAAAACTGCATTGAAATTTTAAAAAGCAATGTCAAAGCTTTGTTTGTCGAGCCAATCGAAAAAATGCTAGCTTGTGGCGAAAAGGGCAAAGGCGGCCTTGCGACCACAGAGGCGATACTTCAAACCGTAAAACGCGCAATCCATAAGGATAAATTTTGGGAAGGCAAAAATGTCGTCATCACAGGCGGTCCAACAACCGAGAAAATCGACAATATCCGCGGAATTACAAATTTTTCTAGCGGAAAAACATCAAAGGCAATCGCGGACGCATTTTATTATCTAGGCGCAAATGTAACGCTGATTTCGAGCGTGGATTATCCAAATTTGCCTTACAAACTTACGATTTTTGAGAGCACAATCGGTCTAAAATCAGCCCTTGATAGCACGAAATTCCCTGATGGCTCATACCTGATAATGGCAGCAGCTGTTAGCGACTACACTCCAAAAGTCCGCTACAAAGGCAAGGTCAAAAAGACAGAAATCGGCGATGTGTGGAACCTGCGCCTTGGCAAGACCGATGATATCCTAAGCTCAGTGCATGCAAATATAAAAAAAATCGGCTTCAAGCTCGAAACCGACAAAGAAACCGCACTAAACGAAGCAAAACGCATGCTAGATGAGAAAAATCTCGACGCAGTGTGCCTAAATACGCTAGATGATGTGGTAAAACTAGGTGGCGATGTCACGAGAATCACGCTTTTGACAAACGATTTTATTACCGAGCTAGACACTGCGAGCAAAGATGAAATCGCGCTAAAACTAGCAAACGAACTTAAAAAAATCTAAATCGTGAATCAATTAAACCATTTAGCGATCATTATGGACGGCAATGGGCGCTGGGCTAAAAAACGCGCCCTATTGCGCACTGGCGGGCACGAAGTGGGCGCACAGGTCGTGCAGAGTGTCTGCGAATTTTGCATAAACGAAAAAATCCCAAATCTAACTCTTTACGCATTTAGCACCGAAAACTGGAAGCGACCAAAAAGCGAAGTTGAGTTTTTGATGAAGCTTTTGGCGAAATTTTTGGTTGATAAAAAAGAGAGTTTTTTGGCAAATGGGATAAATTTTAAAGCCGTCGGCGATATAGCGAAATTTAGCGATGATTTGAAAAGTAAAATTTATGATTTGCAAAATTTTACGCAAAATTGTGCGAATTTAAATCTAAATTTGGCGATAAATTACGGCGCGCGTGATGAAATCGTGCGAGCGTGTCGCGAAATTTCACGCTCTGGGAGCGAATTTAGCGAGAGCGAAATTTCAGCACACCTAGATACCGTGCGCAGTGGCGATGTGGATTTGCTAATCCGCACAGGTGGCGAAAAGCGCATTTCAAATTTTTTGCTTTGGCAGGCAAGTTACGCCGAATTTGCATTTAGCGATACTTTGTGGCCAGAATTTTCTAACGAAGAATTGTCGCAAATCATCAGCGAATTTAAAAACAAAAACCGAAGATTTGGTGGTTTGTGATAATGCAAAATAATAAAAATCCACAAAATTCGCAAGATATAAAAATTATTTCTAGAACTTCACAAACAAACAGCATTTCTGACACGCGCGCACACACACCGCAAAGGGTTTTTTATCCTGATTTTTTAAGAGTTATTGCGATTTTTGCGGTTATTGTTTTGCATGTAGCCTCATCGCAATGGGGGATTTCTAGTGATACTTACGAGTGGCAAATTTTCAATTTATATAATGGCTTAGTTCGCTGGTGTGTGCCGGTTTTTGTCATGGTTAGCGGTATGTTTTTACTTGATTTTAGGCGATATAGTGAAAGTGTGAGCGAAAATTTAGCTAGAATTTTAAAGAAAAATATATTTCGCATGATTATTGTTCTGATTTTTTGGAGCATTATTTACGCTTTTAGTTTTGATATTTCGAAATTTGCGCTGAATTTTTTTGCTTCTGTATTTCGCCCTAGTTGTTATCATTTATGGTTTTTGTATCTCATCATCGGACTTTATATTTTAGCTCCATTTTTGCAGGTTTTGGTGCGAAATTTAAGCAAAAAAGATTTTGAAATTTTACTTATCGTTTTAATAATTTTTGGTCCATGTTTTGAGTTTTTAAATGTCTTTATGAGATATTTTTTAGACAAAGAAATTTATTTTCCAATGCCAGAATTTAATGGCTATATTTTGTATTTTTTAGCTGGATTTTATTTTGCAAATTTTAAAATTTCAAATGCTACAAAAAAGCAAATTTACATTTTTGCAATCATTTTTTTAGTTGTTTCAATTGCGCTCAATTCGACTTTTGCTATTAATGACGAGCTTTCTCGCTATGGCACACAATACTTTTATAGCAACAAAATCGTAAAACTCAACACAGCACTAGTAACCTTTGCTATTTTTATTTATGCAAAAGATTTTTTTGGAAAATACCAATTTAGCGATAAATTTTACAAATTTACAACCAAGCTTTCAGCACTAAGTTTTGGGATTTACCTAATCCACCCTGCAATTTTAAGTATTTTACACAAATTTCACATCACTTCAACCACGCTAAATCCGATAATAATGATTCCACTTTTAAGCTTGGCAGTTTTTGTGATTTCTGCACTTTTGGCGTTTATACTCTCAAAAATTCCTATTTTACGAAAAGTGGTCTGAAAAATTTTAAGCCTAAATTTGCAAATTCACTCCCGAATTTGCCCAAAATTTAGCCAAAAAATTGTAAAATAGCCGTTTGCAAAATTTATCAATTTAATAATGGATTTTTATGGAATACTACCTTTATATGGCGATTTTCGCCCTTTTTGGCATCTGTGTCGGCTCATTTAGCAATGTCTTAATCCACAGGCTTCCGCGTGGCGAGAGTATCAACTTCCCTGCTTCGCACTGCCCTAAATGCGGCACTCCGCTGAAATTTTACCACAATGTCCCGCTGTTTTCGTGGCTGTTTTTGGGCGGAAAATGCGCATTTTGCAAGGAAAAAATCTCTATCCGCTATCCCATAGTGGAATTTCTAGCTGGTGCGCTAGCCGCGAGCGCGTATATCTGCGAGCCAGATATCATCAAAGCCGCCATTTTAGCGCTACTTTTCATACTTTTGCTAGCGCTTTCGGCAATCGATTTCGAGTTCAAGGCCGTGCCAGATAGCCTGCTTTTCACAGCTACTGCACTTAGCCTAGTCTATCCTTTGCTTTATGATTTTGACATTAGCTTGCTGTATCCAGCCGCTGGGTATGGGCTAGCGTTTTTCGCGCTTCGCCTTATCATCACAAAGGTCTTAAAGCGCGAAGCCATGGGCTCAGCCGATATTTTTATCGCCATAATCATCGGCGCGATTTTGGGCTGGAAGCTAGGCGGAATCGCGATTTATATCGGCGCGATTTTGACCCTGCCAGCATACGCAATCGCCAACAAAAAAGGCTACGAACTGCCGTTTGTGCCGTTTTTATCAGCCGGACTTTTGCTTACGATTTTATTCAAAGCTCAAATTTTAGAGCTTTTGGAAATGATTTATGGATAGAGTTCAAAAATACCTATTTAGCAACTTCATAAGCTCGTTTGCATCGCTATTTAGCACGCTTTTTATCATTATGTCGATTGTGTTTTTCTTGCAGATTGCGCGCATTACCTCTTTTATCGAGATAAATTTGATAGAGCTAATCAAACTCTACCTTTTTATGCTACCGCGAATTCTCATTTTCACCGTGCCGATTGCCTTTTTTGTCGCCCTTAGCATGGCGCTTTTCCGCCTTTCGAAAGAAAACGAGACAATCGTGCTTTTTACTATCGGTTATGTTACGCGCAAAATCGCTGTGTTTTTCGGCGTGATTGCGGCGATTTTTTCGGTTCTTTTGCTCTTTATTTCGCTTGTGATGATGCCAATCGCCGAAAATCTCAAAGACAATTTCATCGACTACAAAAAAGTCAGCGCCACGCTAAATATCAAAGCTAGCGAATTTGGGCAGAAATTTTCGGAGTGGATGGTTTTCATCGAGGGTGAAGACGAGGGCGAAAACGGCAAAATTTATAAAAATTTAGTATTTTACAACCACGGCAAAAAAGGTGAAGATGAGCGCATAATCATCGCCAAAAAAGGCGAGTTTGTAAGCGAAAATCAAAGCTTCTCCGCACTTTTGCATGATGGCAAAATCTACACCGTGGATAGCGACGAGTGGCATATTACTGAGTTTAACGAGCTTATCATACGCACACTTTCTAAGAGCAATATCCGCACAGGGAGCGATGTGCTAGGATACTGGCGCGAAATGCGCAAAAACGACAAACGCAAAAAAGATTTCAGCATTTATGTGCTTGTTTCGCTATTTCCGCTAGCAAGCGTGCTTTTTGCGCTAAGCTTTGGAATCGTAACTTACCGCTACGAAAAGGGCTTTATTTACGCTGGGATTTTCGGGGTGCTTTTTAGCTATTTTGCGCTGATTATGATACTGGCCAAACGCCCACAAATCGCCATTAGCGTGACATTTTTGCTGACATTTATCCTATCTTGGATTTATTATAACTTCAAAATCAAACCGCGATATTAAAATGCAAAATTTACTTCTTACCTACGCTTACAACGGCGCGCGATTTTGTGGCTCGCAGTCCCAGCCACATGGTCGTAGCGTCGAGGACGCGCTCAAAATCGCGCTAGGCAGGGTCGGGATTTTTGGCGCGCTCACCACTAGCTCTCGCACAGACAAGGGCGTGCATGCCCTGCGCCAAACAAGCACCGTAAAATGCGAACTCTACCAAAGCCTGCCACGCCTTAAAGAGCTCATCAATCGCCACTGCGCGCCATACATTTTCGTGCGCGACCTGCGCGTGGTAAGCGATGAATTTCACCCAAGATACAGCGCGAAAGCTAGGGCGTATCGATACATCATCAACCATGGCGAATTTAACCCATTTCTAAGCGATTTTCAAATTTTTATGCCCAAATTTGAAATTGAAAAGCTAAATTTGATTCTTGCGAAATTTATCGGCGAACACGATTTTAGCGAGTTTATGAAGGTGGGAAGCGAGATAAAAAGCCCTGTTCGTGAAATTTTCGTAGCGCGCGCGTATTCGCACGGAAATCTCAGCGTGGTAAATTTCGTCGCAAACGGCTTTTTGCGCGCGCAAGTGCGATTAATGCTAGCAAACGCCCTTGCCTCGCTCAAATCAAATCGCCCCATAGACCTCTCCTGCGCCCTCACCCGCATACCAGCCCCACCAAATGGACTTTATCTCTCAAATGTGATTTACTAAATTTAAGAATTACCTTTAAATTTGCAAATTTGAATTTATTTGTTGCTTAAATTTTAGAATTCAAAAGTAAGTTTAAATTTGTGAATTTGATAAATTCGGTATCACAGATACTGACCAAATTTAAAAAAATTCGTATCGTGAATAAACGATACGACCTGAAAGGAAAAATTTATGGTTTTATTTTATATTATTTTAATTTCGCCTGTGCTGATAGCTATGGCGATATGGTTTGCTTTGGCCAGATTTATACGCGGTAAAATTCCAGAAAAGTTTGCTAAAACTCAAACAACCTTTAAGATATTTTCGATTATCGTGCTTGGTTTGATACCGACTTATGACATTATTATTACAAATATTTTGGGGGCATATTATTGCAAAACTATGCCAAAGAGTTTTGTAAAAGAAAAGATTGAGTATCCAGCGAGTATTTATTATGATACTGAGCCGTTAAATAGCACTGAATTTTATGCAAATAGCGATTACTATTTAGACGGCATTAAAGTCAAATCTCTCGGTTTAAATGGAAAAGACGGGAAAATTTATATCTATTATTTTGATACAAATTCGAGTGAATTTGAAAATTTAAAAACTATAAAAAACGATTTAAATGCTTTCAAAGCATTAGAAAAAGAAAAACACGATATTTATGTTGCCACCAGATTTAAGGGCGATGTGGATTATTTAGGAGACCCTAGCGTCGATAAAGCCTATGATGATTGGAAAAATATAGAAAAGCAACACGATAATTTATATGACAAATATGATAAATTAAAAAAAGAGTTAATGAAGCTAGAAATAACTACAAAAGATAAAATTCCAAAATTTGATTACACAGCGAAAAAAGAAGAAATTAACCTTAACAAATTAGCTTCTAAATTTTTTAAAGCGATTAAATATACTATAACGAATAATAAAACAAACGAGATAATTTTTTATACCGAAAATTATTATAAGGGCTTATATAATTTAGTTCCAAACATAGCCGATAGCTCCAAATACGATATGGAAGATACTTTTTGTGGTTGCAAAAATATGGAAGTTGGTGTTAAATTTTTAGATATTAAATGCTTAGTTAAAACAAACATTAATAAAAGGAGAAATCTAATGAATACATTAATTAGCATCGTAGCATCGTAGGGTTGGCATCCTTGCCCACAAAAAAAAGATAAAATAATTTAATAATCATTTAAATAAAGCTTCTTTGCTTTGCAAAGCTTTACTTATAATAACATAAAAATCAATCGTAAATTTAATCTCGTAGATTGCTTCGCTTTCTGCGAAAGCTCGCAATGACAATGGCTGGCAAATTTTCCTTAATCTGTCATTGCGAGCGAGTGAAACGAGCGTGGCAATCTACAAATTCAAAATTTAAAGTCGCTAAATTTGCAAAATTTTAAATTTTATTTCAGCACAAAACGCACATTTACGACAAAAGTTCGCGCGCTTGTCGTGGGCGGAAATTTCGATTTCGTGCGCTCTATCGCCTTCAAAACAGCCTCATCGAGCGCCTCCACACCAGAGCTAGCCGTGATCTTTGCGCCCTGCACCGCGCCACCTGGCAAATACGAAAACTCCGCCTTTACCACGCCGGTTTGCTTACGCATTTTCGCGCTTTTTGGGTAGTTTTTTTGCGCGTAGGCTGCGATGATTTTTTGTATCACGCCACCGATATTATCGCTCTTGGCGTTGCCTTGTATGTTTGCCATGCCCGCTTTTGGTGCGCCTGCGCTAGCATTAGTTTGGGCTAAATTTGGCAAATTTGCGCCTGTTTTATTGCTATCGAAATTCTTTTTTACAGCCTTTTCTTTTGCGATTTTTTTTGGTTTTGGTTTTGGTTTTGGTTTTGGCTCAGGTTTAGGGAGCGGTTCGGGCGCAGGCGCAGGCTCTGGCTCGGGCTCTGGGGCAGGTTCAGGCGCAGGTTCTGGCTCAGGCTCAGGCTCGGGTTTTGTTTCAGGGACAGGTTCTGGGGCAGGTTCAGGCTGTGAATTTTGCTCGGCTAAATTTTCCACATTTTCGGGCGCAGTATCACTCAAAGCGACGAAATTTTCGATTCTAATCACGCTTAACGCCTCATCTTGCATCAAATTTGGCGCCCTGAAATTCGCAAAAGCGTAGCAAAGCAAAGCTATATGCAAAACGAGCGAAGTAAAAAATCCGATTGCACTATTCATCTTTTTTCGTCACAATTGCGAAATTTTCGTGATTTAGCTCTTTTAGGGCGTCCATTACGACAACAAATGCTTCAAATTTAGAGTTTTTGTCGTTTTCTAAAACCACCAAATCATGCTTTTGCAAATGCTCTAAATTTGACTTCAAAGCCTCGCTATCCACGGCGATATCATCGATGAAAATTTGCGAGTGCTCGTCGATTTTAATGGTGATTTTCTTCTCTTCGCTAGGCTTTGTTGCACTCTTTGCGCTTGGGAGATCCACCTTAATAAGCCCTTGTGCGATAAATGTCGAAACGCTAAGCGTGATCGCTAGCAAAACCAGCATAATATCGATAAATGGGACGATATTTAGCCCCTCTTTCCTAGGTAGTCGCATTTTAGCCCTCGTAGCGATTGAGCATGACATCGACTTTGCGCAAAAAGCAGTTGTAAATCATCAGCGTAGGCACAGCGACCAAAAGCCCCAGCGCAGTGGCTTTGAGCGCGAGAGAGAGGCCTTGCATGATAGCCTTTGCGTCGATATTGGCACTAGCACCCATGTCATAAAATGTAATCATAATGCCAGCCACAGTGCCCAAAAGCCCGATATACGGGGCGTTAGAATACACGATATAAAGCGCAGTGAGATTTTTGCTCAGTGCCTCCTCATACAGCGCCTTGCTTTTGTAGTCTTTTGGCGATACTCTTCTGTAAAACAGCACCCGCTCTATGCTAAACCAAACGACCAAAAAGCTCATAAAAACCAAAATAGAAATAATTATATAATCAATATAGTCTTTTAGAAAATCCATAAATTTCCCCCGTGGATAAAATTTGTAAATTTTGCTTATCAAAAATACAGTGATTTTGAAAATAGCGAAAAATCGGGGTATTTTAACGAAATTTAGAATATAAGTCAATAACTTTTATCAATATCAATCAATTTTGAAAGCAAAATTTTTAATAAATTCTCTCAAAATTGATTGTATAAAATTTTATACTACGCGCTATAAGTTTTGAAAATTTAAATCATTTTGCGCCCAAATTTTCTTTAAATTTAATCAAATTTTCCACGATTTGCGCCGCGCCATCGACACCGCAAAACGATGTATTTATGCAGATATCATAGTTTTGCGACGCGCCCCAAATTTCGTTCGTGTAATACCTATGAAAGCTCGCTCTGCCAGCGTCTGAGTTTTCCATAAACTCCCTGACATCGCCCTTAGTTTCGCTAGCAAGGCGAGCGAGCTTAAACTCGTCCTCCGCGCGCAAAAACACACGCAGCAAATCCCCTCTACTGCGCAAAAAATACCCAGCGCAACGCCCCAAAATTATGATATTTCCGTCATGTGCGATTTGGCGATAAATTTTGGCTATGCGTTCGCGCTTCTCTTCGTTTGCGATTTCGTTGTGCGAAATGGCGTGCAAGAGCATATTTATGGGCATTTCGTTGTAGAATTCATACATCATCTCAAAGCACCCCAAAGAATCAGCTCGTTTGAGCAAATCCGCCTTTTCGAGGTAAGTGTATCCTAGCCTAGCTGCCAATTTTTGGGCTAGTTCGCGCCCACCTGCCCCTGTTTGTCTAGCGATTGTGATTACCATAAAATTTCCTTAAATGAAGTTTGCAAAAATACTGGCCCCAACCACGGTAAAAAGCCCAGTTACAGCCATCGCCAAAGACGCCATTGCGCCCTCGATATCTCCGATTTCAAGGGCTTTTGCTGTCCCCATAGCATGGCTTGCGCACCCAAGCGCAATGCCCTTTGCTACGGATTTTTTTATACGAAATAGCCTTAAAATCGCCTCTCCAAATATATTTCCTAAAATCCCTGTTGCTATTATGCACGACATGGTCAAATTTACGATTCCGCCCAAACTCTCGCTAATACCCATGCCAATGGGCGCGGTTACGGATTTGGGTAGCAGTGTCACATAGAGCGCATGGTCTATGCCAAAAATCAAAGCCAGCGCGTAAATACTGCAAGTCCCAGCCAGCACGCCCGCAAACAGCCCCGCAAAAATCGCAACGAAATTTTTGCGCAAGAGCGAGAGTTGCTCATATAATGGCACCGCCAAACACACCGTAATCGGCGTGAGAAAAAAGCTCACATGCGCGGCGCTGGCGTTAAATTTATCGTATGGGATATCCACTAGCACGAGGGTTAAGACCGTCAAAATCGTCCCCACCAAAAGCGGGTTGAAAATCGCTAGTTTGAAGCGTTTTTTCAGATAAATTCCAGCCTGAAACGAAATCAAACACAAAAAAACGCCAAAAAACGCCGAATTTATAAGTATCTCTCTCATTTTTCGTCCTCGTAGAGCTTTTTGCGCTCTTTTTCTAGCGTTTTTTCGTAATAAATCTGCGTTACAAATCCGCTAGCACCCATTACCAAAATCGTAGAAATCACCACAATCACGATTATCGCCCAAAAATTCGCCATCAAAACATCGCCAGCTACGATGATAGCAGCCCCTGCTGGGATAAAAATCACAGGCATTATCTGCATGAAAAACGACGCGCTCTCCCTGATTTGCGAGATTTTAACCACCCTAAAAATCAAAGCCAAAAGCATAAGTATCAGCCCGTAAATACTAGCTGGTATGCTAAGCGGGATAAGTTTGGATAAAATTTCAGCGCACAGAGAAATTCCTAAAATAATGCTAAATTGCTCTAAAAATTTCAAATTTCAACCTCCAAAAATTCGTCGAAATTTAGCGTAATTCGGATAAATAAAATATTAAATTTATCTAAAAAGTGTAATTTGACTAATATAAAATTTTAAGAATTCTTTTGCTAGAATAGCCTAAATTTCGATTTGGAGGGAGATTATGAGGTTTAAATTTTTAGGGCTTTTGGGACTAGGTTTCTCATTTTTGTTTGCCGCCGAGGCTGATTTCGCTGATCCAAATGTCTGTGCCACCTGCCACAGCGATGTGCATGAAGCATGGGTCAAATCCCTACACGCGCTATCACACGAGGATTCTAACGAACTTTACAAAAAATCAATTTCATTAATCGCCAAAGAAACGGGAAATTTAGAAGAGAGTCTAACGCTATCATGCGGTCAATGCCACAACGCAAAAATGAAAATCAAAGAGCTAGATGTATCGATGAGCGTGGCGCTGTCGCTTGATCTTGGCGAGAAAGACAAGGTCAAAGAATTTACCAAAAGCGAAGATGTCAAAAACGGCATTTCGTGCTACATTTGCCACAATGTCGATAAAATCAAACCAGACCAAAGCGATCCGAGTATCTCTGGATACAAAAGCTTCTCGTGGAGTGAGGATTATGTGACTGGCCCATACGATGTGAGCGAGGCTGACGCGCTGTATCACCAAAGCCAAAAACGAGATTTTTTCCAAAACAACGACGAGCTTTGCAACTCTTGCCACCAAGGACAAGGCGGCAAATCTAAGCTTTCGATTTATAACACACAAGCTGAGGGCGCAGGCGTGCAAAACGCCAAACTTTGCGTGGATTGCCACATGGGCAAATCGACCAAAAAAATCATCGCCCCTGGCGCACCTAGGGAGGGTGCGGTTATCAGAGATATCAGATCTCACTTTTTCAACGGCGCGCGCAACTCAGATATCCTAAAAGAGGCGATTGAGCTTAGATTTAATCGCTTAGGCGGCGACAAAGCGGTGATAAATTTAAAAAATTTAACCACTCACAAGGTTCCGACAGGATTTAGCGGGCGTTCGGTTGAAGTGCATGTCAGATTTAAAGACAGGCTCGGTAAAATTTTATCAACGCAAAATTTAGGCGCGCTTCGTGCGATCTATACAGACAGCAAAGGCGATGAAACCCTATCGTATGCCGCAAAAACTTTGAAGGAAGATACGAGATTAAACGCTGGGGAGAGCAGAGAATTTAGCGTAACTATGCCACAAAACACCTACACCGTCGATGTCAAAATCGTCTATTATGTCCTAGCGCCACAGCTTCAAAACCTGCTCAAAGTCAAGGACGAAAGCTTCACCAAGCCTTATGAAATCATAGAAATAACTTTCTAACTCTGCTTTAAAAAGCACAATGGGGTCAAATTTGACCCCATTTTTAAATTTTAAAATTCACAAAAATATCAAATTCACCCGAGTGTGATTTTGATACCCAAAGCCCTGCAAACCATATCAAAAATTTCGATATCTAAATTTGGATTATATTCATCAAGTATAGCAAACACCTCTGCTCTCATATCCTCGCTATGACCTGGGTGCGCCTCGTCGTAGAGGGCCTCAACCAAATCAACAAGGCTAAAATTATCGATATTTTTCTGCCTCATTGCAGTTTTTAACTGCTTTGAAATTTGCCATTTGAAATTTTTCATTTAAGCTTGCTTGCCCTCTGGTTTTGCGAACCACTGCCACGCAAAAATCCCCACATAAATCGCCAAAGCAGCCCCATAGCAGATATATTCGCTACTGATGAAATCGAAATATCTCACGCACATATTTGGCACGAGCATTAGTGGCACGACGCATAGTAGCAGCACGCGCTCTAAGGCGTTGCATTTTTTCACAAACCAGCCTTGAAGCACGGAGCTAAACGCAAACATACCAATGAGCGCGCTAGCAAAAATAAGCGCGATTTGGGCGGGATCTGAGATCCATGTAATGCCCTTTGGATCCATTGGGGTTGTGATTGACTCGATTAAAAGAAGTTTGTTGTTGAAAAAAAACGCAAACGGCAAAATCGCTGTTCGCAAATCATAAATAAATCCCTGCACGCCCACGATTACAGGGTTTGCCTTTGCAATACCTGCGGCGGCATACGCTGCAATTCCCACAGGCGGAGTATCATCGGCTAAAATTCCGAAATAAAACACAAACAAATGCACCGCAATCGCAGGCACAAGCAAATCATTTCTATCAGCTAAAATCAAAATCACAGGCGCAATTAGGCTTGAAACCACGATATAATTCGCCGTAGTCGGAAGCCCCATGCCTAAAATCAGGCTCATTATCGCCGTCATTAGCAAAATCAACAAAATATTATCCCCAGCCACAGCCTCGACTAAATCAGATAGCACAGCTCCTAGACCAGTTAGCGAAATAGAGCCGATGATGACACCAGCTAACGCAGTTGCAACTGCGACTGTTACCATGTTTTTCGACGCTGCGACCATAGCCCAAAAAATATCGCTAAAACCTTGGATAAAATCTTGCCTTAGAATTTGCTCTTTGTAGATTAGTTTGCGAACTGGCTCTTGCAAAACCATTATGATAAATAGCACGCCAATCGCATTAAACGCCGCTGCAAAGGCACTTTGCTTCAAAATTAAAAGTGTGTATAAAAGCACCATAATCGGAATTAAAAAGTGAATTCCGCTCAAAATTAGTTTTAGTTTTGAAACTCTTTTGTAGTTTGAATTTCCTTTAAGCCCTAGCTTACAGCTCTCTAAATGCACGATAAAAAATAGCCCCGCATAGCACGCAAACGCAGGAATTAGCGCAGCAATCATAATGTGCGTGTATTCCATACCCAAAAACTGCGCGATGATAAAGGCGGCCGCGCCCATGATAGGTGGCATGAGTTGGCCATTTACGCCAGCTGCGACCTCGATTGCGCCTGCTTTGACTGGGCTAAGTCCTGCTTTTTTCATAAGCGGAATCGTAAAGGTTCCCACGGTAACGACATTTGCAGTCGAGCTTCCGCTAACCATGCCAGTTAGCCCACTAGCAATAACGCTAGCCTTAGCTGGTCCGCCACGAAATCTACCCAAAAGCGCAAACGCTACATTTATGAAATACTGCCCCGCACCAGCGCGCTCTAAAAGCGAACCAAAAAGCACAAATAGATAAATATAATTTGTGCTAACCCCCACAGGCACGCCAAAAACGCCCTCTGTGGTAAGAAACATGTGGCCAGCTAGCTTTTCGATACTTGCGCCGCGGTGCGCGATGACATCTGGCATATACTGACCAAAATAGCAATACAGCAAAAATAAAAATGCAATTATCGGAAGCGCTAGACCCATCATACGGCGCCCAGCTTCGAATAAAACAAAAATTCCTAAAAACGCAATTACTACATCTCTTTGCAAATAATCGCCTGGTCTTTGCGCAATCCCGTAAAAATCAATCGCAGGATAAAGTATCGCAAATGTGCCAACAGCCAGCAAAATATAATCATAAAATGGTATGTAAAAATGCGCCTTAGAGTGCGAACGAGCAGGAAAAAGAGCGAAAATGATAAAAATCGCAAAACCTAAGTGGATAGATCTAGCGCGCGTGCCATTTATCGGAAAATACGCGATATAAAGCTGAAAAACAGCCCACGCAAAGCACACTAGCGTCACAAGCCAAAATAGCTTTTTCGACGAAAATTCTCTACTTTTTACCTCTAATACCTGCTCGTCTTTTTTCATCTACTGCCTTATTTTAAAATTCCAGCTTCTTTAAATACCGCCTCAGCCGCTGGGTGAAGTGGTGCGCTAAGACCTTCGATCAGGGATTCTTTGCTAACCAAATTTAGCGCAGGGTGGAGCTGTTTATACTCGTCAAAATTATCTAAAATAGCCTTTACGATTGCTCTTACAGCTGTATCGCTCTCACTCTCATCAGCGACTAACACAGCCTTTACGCCAATCGTCGTAGTATCGTAATCAATCCCCTCGTAAAGCCCTTTTGGAATCACGCCTTTTGCGAAATATGGGTATTTTTCTACGATTTTATCAGCTGTGGCTTCATCGATACCAACCAAATCAACGCTCATAGATGTCGCTACATCGATGATATTTGCAGTTGGGTGTCCCACCATAAAGAAATATCCGTCGATTTTCTTATCTTTTAGCGCCATTGGGCACTCTTGCACGGTTAGCACGCTTCGTTGCGCCATTTTAGCTAAATCAATGCCGTATTCATTAAAAATCAAAGTGCTTGTTACTTCGTTTCCGCTACCTGGATTTCCTAAATTTATCTTTTTGCCATCTATGTCAGCATAAGCCTTGATTCCGCTATCGCGTGCGACTACAAACGCCAAAAGCTCAGGATAAATCGAAATAACTGAGCGAAGTTTGTTGTTTGGCTCGCCCTCGAATTTGCCCTTGCCATTGTATTTGTCATAAACGACATCGCTTTGAACGAAGCCGAAATTTAGCTCTTTTTTAAGGACATTATTGACATTGTATGTCGAACCGCCTGTGGATTGAACTGAGCATTTAAAATTTTTATCGGTATTTACAAGGCGACAAATCGCAGTGCCCACAGGATAGTAAGTCCCTGTCATTCCACCTGTGCCGATATTGATAAATTCTTTCGCACTCAAACTACCTGCAAACATCGCTAACGCAGCGACACCAACACAAATTTTTCTCATATTCCCTCCTTGTGAAATTTAAGCTGATAAGTATTGCTAAATTTGGATAAAATTCTAATAAAATTTAGCCATTTTCACAACAAAATTTTATCATAAGCCGATTTTAAATCCAGCATTTGCCTGTGTTCTTTCACATCATGCACCCTGATGATACTTGCGCCATTTTGCGCTGCCATCAAATGCAAATACAAAGACCCGGGCAATCTCTCTTCCACGCTTGATTTATGGTAAAAATCAATAACGCTTTTTCTGCTAGCCCCCACCAAAAGCGGTTTTTCGTGGTGCAAAAAATGCTCTAAATTTTTGATTAAAATCAAATTTTGCTCAGCCGTTTTGCCAAAGCCAATCCCCACATCCAAAATCACATCTTCCACGCCAAGCTGGACGATTTGCGCCAAATTTCGCGCGAAAAATTCATCAATCTCGCCAAGCAAATCATCGTAATGTGGCGAGTTTTGCATATTTTGGGGCGAGTTTTGCATGTGCATTAGGCAGTATTTCGCGCCGTAATTTTTGATAACACTGATTAAATTTAAATTTGCGCTAATATCGTTTATAAGGCTAAATCCGTGATCTAGCGCGAAACGGGCGCAGTATTCATCAAAGCTATCAAGGCTAAATTTGACCTTTTTGTGTAAATTTTGCCTATAAATTTCGCTTATTACGCCATTTATGCGCGCAAACTCTTCCTTCCCGCCACAATACACGCTCCCTGGCTTCGAGCTAACCCCGCCAATGTCGATATAATCGGCTCCATCTTCAATCATCTTTTCGATTTTTGCGATTGCTTCGGTTAAATTTTGGGTGCGAGAAGCGGGATTGAAACTATCGAAATTTAGATTTAAAACCCCCATAATCTCGCAAATTTTGGGTTTTTTGAAATTTGCCCCCAAAAACTGCGCCAAATTTTTTAGCCCAAAATCCTGCACTTTCTCTTTTTTTGACAAAATTTCAACCTGCTTATCGTTTGCAATCAAAAGCGCGTCTGAGTTTGCCCCGCCTGTGATCACATGCTCAGCCGTTACGAGCTCTGCGCCTATGCTAAGGGCATCTTGCTTTAAGATATTTGCCGCAGGGGTGCGCAAATCTTTGATATAAAAAAAGTTCAAATTTGATTTTTTGCGCATAATTTTCGCACCCTCTTTTGTGCAATTAATGCGCGCGCAAAGTGCCATAAAATCGGCACTATTTGAAATTTTAAAAATTTTCATTATTTGCCTTTGATTATCAAAAATAGCGGTGGCAATACAGCGTGGGATTTGGCGTTATGTTCGACGAGATAGACGAGCTTGTTTATGTGTTCTAGCTCGGCTTGGCTAAATTTAATCCCAGCTTCGAAGCACTCGATGACAAGTTGCATGACAAGCGATTTTAGGGCGAATTTATCGAGCGAGCCAACGCGTTCTTTGTTTATGCACTCGTTAATAAACGCATCAATCTGCCTCAAATCGATTTTTCGCAAATTTAGCCCCGTGCGCTCGCGCTTTTTCTCGCCAAGCAAATTTTGCACCATTAGCCTAGATCTAATCGTCGGCAATAAAAGCGTAATCGAAGGCGCAACGAGGAAAAATATGGTATTGCGCGGTGGCTCTTCTAGGATTTTTAAAAGCGCGTTTTGCGCCTCGTCGCGAAATTTAACCGCGCTAATTACGATGATTTTGTTCTCTACCTCGGCGATATAGGCCTCGTCGATTATCTTTCTAGCTTCGTCGATTTTGAGCTCATCGCTTTCGAAAAAGCGCAAATTTTTAGGGGAAAATTCAGATAGAATTTTTGCTTTAAAACCCGCATAATCGTTCGTTATAAAAATTTGATTAATGAGTTTCAAAGCACAACTTCACCAAAAAGCACCGCGTCGATACTTTTGTTTAAAATTTTAAAGAGTTGAAGCAGTTTGATATCTAGGCTCTCATCATTTTCGCTTAGCTGAAAGCTGTTTGGCAATGCCTCGTCGATGAGCCACAAATAGCTGTCCTCATGGCTTTTGGCTATTTTGGCATAAGCGTGATCACCCCTGCCTATGTAAAAATAAATGAAGCCGTTGCTAAATGAGAGCGAGAGCATATCATTTAGCAAAGCGACCTGTTCTTGGGAGGTAATCTCTTGGTTATAAAGCGATGAAAACTTGAAAAATGGCAGAAGCGGTCTGGTGTTTTTGCTATCGTTTATCTTGCTGACGATATATTCGCCAAACCACCTTCTCTCATCATCGCACATCACCACAAACGAATACCCGCTATATAGCAGACGCATTTTTGTCGCTAATAGCGGTATCCAGTGCTCTTTGCGATTTTCGAGCCACTCCATATCTCGCTCGTTTTGCAGAGTTTTAGCGCTCCAAGTGTATAAATCTTGCATTATTTATCCAAATTATATGCTTTATGCAAGGCTCTAACTGCTAGCTCGCCGTATTTTTCAGCCACAATCATCGAAATTTTAATCTCGCTAGTTGAGATCATTTGGATATTGATACCCTCGGCTGCTAGTGTGCGAAACGCTAGCGAAGCGATACCACTGTGGCTTTTCATACCCACACCCACGATTGAGACTTTTACGACCTCGTTATCGCTTTCGATTACGCATTTTGGATTAGAAATTACTGAGCGCATGATTTCTAAGGCTGGTTCCATTTCGTTTTGTGGAATCGTAAAGCCTAAATTTGTCGCTCCGTCAATGCCGATATTTTGGACTATCATATCTACATTTATCTCTTTTTGCGCCAAAGATGAAAAAATCTCAGCCGCAACGCCCGGTCTATCATCTACGCCTCTGATTGTGATTCTTGCTTGATTTCTATCTAATGCTATTCCGCTGATTACTGCGTCTTCCATATTTTCTTCTCCTGTTATTAGTGTTCCTTGGTTGTTATTAAAACTACTTCTAGTTACCAAATTTACTTTAAGCTTTTTGGCTAACTCTACGCTACGATTTTGCAAAACCTTAGCCCCCATGCTAGCTAACTCTAACATCTCTTCGTAGCTGATTTTATCGAGTTTTTTAGCCTTTGGTTCGATGCGTGGATCTGTGGTATAAACCCCATCGACATCAGTGTAGATTTCGCATGTATCAGCATTTATCGCCCCAGCTATCGCCACAGCAGATAAATCGCTTCCACCTCTGCCAAGAGTAGTGATATCGCCCTCTTCGGTAATGCCTTGAAATCCCGCTACTACGACGATTTTACCCTCTTTTATGGCTTTATTCATATTAGTCGGATCGATAAAGCTAATGCGAGCTTTGGTGTGCATTGTATCGGTTACGATACCAGCCTGTCTGCCAGAAAACGCCACCGCAGGGTAGCCTTTCGCATTTAGCGCAAGGGCTAAAAGCGCGCTAGTAACCCTCTCGCCAGCACTTAGCATCATATCCATTTCGCGAGTGTTTAGATCTTTTGTAAAATACTCTCCATATTCGACCAATCTATTTGTAACGCCACTCATCGCAGATACAACTACGACTAAATCATGGCCTTCGTTTTTAGTCTTTATCACGCGCTCGGCAACCGCTTCTATGCGCTCTAATGTGCCTACGCTAGTGCCACCGTATTTTTGAACTATAAGCATTAAAGGTATCCCTCCTCTTTAAAATATTTTAAAACAAGCGCATAAATCGGCTTTTTGAAGTGATTTACATGCTTTAAAACTTGATTTGCATTTACAAATTTAAAATCATCAAATTCAGGCTTATGCGTTTTGATATCAAGCCCTTTTAGGCTTTTTAATCTTAGTAAAAAATACTTTTGCATTTGCCCGTCCCATGGGCGCATTTTTTGCGCCACAGCCTCCGGAAAATCGTAGCTGTGCCACTGCGGACACTCGGCTATGATATCGACATCATCTGTGCCTATCTCTTCTTTTAGCTCGCGTAAAATCGCCATTTTTGGCGTCTCGCCCTTGTCGATACCGCCTTGGGGAAACTGCCAAGCCCCGCGTATATCACTGCGCTGGGCGATAAGCACATCACAACTAAACGGATACGAAGGCGCAAGCACGATAGCCGCGACATTTGGTCTGTAATTTTTCTCCATATTAGCTCTTTGAAAAAAATTTGCAAAATATTAGCGAAAATAGGTATAAATTTGGCTAAAATTCAAAGAATTTTTGCTAAATTTCGCCCTTTAAATTTGGCTAGGAAGAAATTTTGCATATTTATATTCATATCCCGTTTTGCACTTCAAAGTGCCCGTATTGCGCATTTGGCTCACGCATGGACGCATTTAAATTAGCTAAAAACTACTTTGACGCGCTGGATTTAGAAATTTCAAATTTCATTAAAAAAAATAAAAATTTCAAAATTTCAACCCTTTTTATCGGCGGCGGCACGCCAAGTATGGTATCGGCGCAGTATTATGAAAAGATTTTTGAAAAACTCTCGCCAAATTTTGCCCCAGACGCCGAGATTACAACCGAGGCAAACCCAAATTCTGCCAAGCCCAAATGGATAGAGCAAATGCGAAAATTTGGCGTAAATCGCATAAGTTTTGGCGCGCAAAGTTTCAATGATGAAAAACTCAAATTTCTAGGTCGCACGCACGGAAAAAATGAAATTTTCGAAGCCGTGGATAACGCCAAAAACACAGGAATTTCAAATATAAATTTGGATTTGATTTATGCTAGCAAATTTGATGATAAGCAAAATTTAGAATTTGAGCTTGCGCAGTTTGCGCGCGCGAGGGTTTCGCATCTAAGCGCATACGCCCTTACATTGGAGCCTGGCACGCCGTTTTTTGGGCGCGCGCAGAGTTTGCCAAAGATGATGAAAATTTGGCTAAATTTTTCTTTGCAAAAGCTAGCGAGCTTGGCTTTACGCAATACGAAATTTCAAATTTCGCCCAGCCTGGCAGGCGTTGCGCGCACAATGTGGCGTATTGGAGTGGCGAGGATTACGCTGGATTTGGCGCGCACGCTGTGGGCACGAGCGGATTTGTGCGATACAGTGGCGCAGGCAGTATCGAGGAATACATACAAAACCCGCTTGCAAAAAGCGTGGAAAATTTAAGCTTAGAGGATAAAATTTTGGAGAAAATTTTCCTTGGATTTCGCTCGTTTTTGGGCGTGAGGGCCGAAATTTTGCGCGAAAGAGAGCTTAAAAACGCCCAAATTTTAAGCGCAGAGGGCAAGCTGGATTTCAAAAACGGCGTTTTTTACAATCCAAATTTCTTGCTAGCCGACGAAATCGCCCTATTTGTGAGCGAGCATTAAATTTAAGATTAATGAAGTTTTAGCTAAAATACGCAATCTTTTTGTTTAGGAATTTTAATGTTTGGTATCAGTTTCCCTGAAATTACGATAATTTTAATTGTCGCAGTCATCGCCCTAGGCCCTGAAAAGCTCCCTAGCGCGCTAGTTGAGATTGCAAAATACTTCAAAGTCATCAAAAAATCAATCAACGACGCAAAGGCCACTTTCGACCAAGAAGTCCGCATAGCCGAGCTCAAAGAGGACGCCAAAAAATACAAAGAAAGCATTAGCAAAACCACAGAAACCATGCGCAAAAAGCTTACCTTCGAGGAGCTTGACGAGATAAAAAGCGGGCTAAATTCTGTCAAAGATACGCTAAATGCAGGGCTAAGCGATATAGAAAGCTCTGTTAATACCACGCTAAATGAAGCGGAAAATTCGCTAAATTCTAAGCAAAATTCTACGCAAAATTTAGCGCAAAATTCTACGCCAAATTCGGCGCAAGCGCAGACGCAGCCACAATCAGAGGCGCAGCCAGAAGCGCACCCGCAGGCGCAAAATTCAAATCCAACACAAAATTCAAAAGAGTAAAATATGTTCGAAGAGTTAAAACCACACCTTGCCGAGCTTCGCAAACGCCTAGTTATCTGCGTAATCACGGTAATTCTTATGTTTGTCGTATGCTTTAATTATTGGGAAATAATCTTAGATTTTATGAAAGCCCCACTCGTCAAAGTCCTTCCAGATGACGGCAAAGTCGTATTTACCCAACTTGGCGAAACCTTTTTTACAGCGATGAAGGTTTCGTTTTTTACCTCGCTTTTGCTCTCTATGCCGATAATTTTCTGGCAAGCGTGGCTTTTCGTCGCCCCAGGGCTGTATGATAACGAAAAAAAATATGTAATTCCATTTGTGCTAAGCGCTAGTGTGATGTTTTTTTTAGGGGCTGCGTTTTGTTATTATTTCGTAATTCCAGTTGCGTTTTACTTTTTGATAAATTTTGGTGGGGCAGACTATGCTGCAATGCTTGCAATAGGGCAATATGTCGGGTTTTTCACAAAATTAGTTGTGGCTTTTGGCATTAGTTTTGAGCTTCCAGTAGTTACATTTTTCCTAGCCAAACTAGGGCTTATCACAAACAAAAGCTTGACCGATTTTTTCCGCTTTGCGATCGTTATAATCTTCGTTTTTGCAGCGATTATGACACCGCCTGATGTTTTGAGCCAATTTATGTTAGCTGGTCCGCTAATCGTGCTTTACGCCCTTTCAATCCTCATCGCAAAAATGATAAATCCATACAAAGCCGACGATGATGACGAGGACGAGGCAGACGAGGACGAAGAGAGCGAGAAAAGCGCACAAGGCGCAGTAAAAGAGGCGTAATGGATCTAAATTTAGTAGATAGCTATGATTACCACCTGCCACCAAATTTAATCGCAAACGCCCCACTAATGCCAAAAGAGAGCGCAAGGCTTTTGGTTTATGAGAGAGAAAAAAATAAAATTTCACACCTTAAATTTGGCGATTTGGCCGAAATTTTGCCACCTTGCGAGATTATCTTTAACGATACCAAGGTCATAAAAGCGCGAATTTTCGGAGCTAAATCAAGCGGCGGCAAGATTGAGCTTTTGCTAAATTCGCCGTTAAATGATAATAAATTTAGCGCATATATCAGAGGGCGAGTAAGCGTGGGTAGCGAGCTAATCTTTGATAAAAATTTGCGCGCGCGGGTCGTAGAGTGCTGTGAAGACGGGCTTAGAGTGGTGGAGTTTAGCCGTGATAATCGCGCGCTTGGCACACACGAAATTTTCGCTCTCACTGATGAAATCGGCCATGTCCCGCTACCGCCATATATCAAGCGCGAAGACACCAAAGACGATGAGAGCTGGTATCAAAGCATTTTCGCGCGCGAGGCAGGGGCTGTGGCGGCTCCGACTGCGAGCCTGCATTTTAGCAAGGAAATGCTACGCGCGCTTAGAGCAAATCACGGGATTTACTACATTACCCTGCATGTGGGCGCTGGGACATTTAAGCCGGTTGAGGCAAGGGATTTAAGAGAGCATAAAATGCACTCCGAATTTTACAGCATTGCGCAAGATACGGCTGATATTTTAAAAAGCGATAAAAAAATTTTAGGTGTAGGCACCACGGTTACTAGAACCGTGGAAAATTTCGCACGAAATGGCGCGAGATGTGGGGCTTGCGAGCTGTTTTTGCACCCAAATAATCCGCCTATTAGGCAAAATTATCTGCTTACAAATTTTCACTTACCAAAATCTACTTTAATTATGCTGGTTGCTAGCTTCATCGGCCTTGAAAAGACCCTTGAAATTTACCGCGAAGCAGTGGAGCAAAAGTATAGATTTTATTCTTATGGCGACGGGATGATAATACTATGATTAAAGATTACGCGTTACTTGGGATTTTAGGGCTTTTGGCATTAGTTTTGGTGTATAGAATCGTATTTCGCAAGGCACTTAGGCGCAGAGCGTATAAGGGCGATATTTTCCCTAAAAAAGAGCCGGTCGAAATAAAACCTGTAAAAAAGAAAATTATCCCAATAAATCAAGTCGATATCTTAAAGCCGCTTAAATTTCAAAGTGAAATTTTATTCGAAGAGTGTAGCAGATACGATAGCTCGGTCTTTATCAAATTCCCGCCAGACGCGCCACGCTATTATGACGGATATGTGATAAATCTCTCAAATGCGATTTACCATATCTGCCTATTTTTCTTGCAAAATGTCAAAGACCCTACCCTTATAAAAATCGTATTTTCCGTGCGAGATGATAAGCCAGGTCTATCAAGGATGCAACTCTTAGTCGATATCAGCGTCAAAAAAGAGATCCGCACCACATATATCCACAACCTAAAAACCGCCCTCATAAGCGGTAAAGTCATAAACGACCCATACATTTCCAAAGCCAAACAAAGCATAGGCGATGTCGGCAAAATCGCGGAGCTAAGCAATGATAATGGCGGAACCCATATCAAATTGCACGCTCAATGCTCGTATTTGGAGCAAGAAAACAGACTAAGGGCCAAAAAATACAATTATCAAATTTTAATCGCACACAAAGATAAAGAAATTTTCGATGATTTGAAGGATTTTTTAGATAGCACGGGTTGCAATGTAGTGCCAAACAACACCTGGGAAAATCTCAAAACACACCTAGCAGACCGCATTTACAAGGCTGATATCGTGCTAATTGATAGCGAGATTTTGCGCACAGACTCAACTGCGATTGCTTATTTAAATTTAATCGACAAAGAAGAGGCACATTTCGTATTTTTGCGCAAAAATGCAAATTCGCAAAAAGCATTAAATGATTTGAAATTTAACTTTTTCAAACTAGATATGCCGTATTTCCACGATGAAATTTACGCTATTTTGGATCTAGTAAAACAGCTAAAAATAGATAAAGACTTTTTGAAAGTAGAGTAAAAAAGAGAAAAAAAATAGGCTAGGAAAAATCCTAGCCTAAGAAAAATTATAGATTTTCAAATGGGTTTGTAACGACTTCGTTGTGATCTACGACATAAGGGATAAGAGCTGCTTGGCGAGCGCGTTTGATTGCTTTCTCAACCATCTCTTGGTATTTTTTGCTAGTGCCAGTTAGGCGTCTTGGCATGATTTTAAAACGCTCTGAAAGGCAATATTTTAGTAACCCTGTGTCTTTGTAATCGATAAATTCGATTTTAGCCTCTGTAAATCTGCAATATTTTCTGCTATATTTTCTTTTTTCTGCCATTGTTTTTCCTTAATTAAAATGGAATTGTATCGTTGCCTTCGTCATATTTGTCCGAATCAACATCATATTCTGGAATTTGGCTCTCATAGCTCTCTTTTTTTGGTGCTTCATAGTGACTTTGTGCGGTTTGGTTCGCACCATATCCGCCAGAGCTTTGGCGATTTGGGTTAGAGTAGTTTGAGTGTTGATTGTATCCGCCACCATAACTATTACCGCTATTTGCACCATATCCACCACTATTTGCGCCGTAGCTATTGTTTCCGCCATTTCCACCTTGTGGAGCACTTAGCATTTCCATAGACTCTACCACTACGCTGTGTTTTGAGCGGTTTTGACCATTTTGGTCTTGCCATTGATCGAGCTTCAAACGCCCCTCAACTAGCACTTTTGAGCCTTTTCTTAAATATTGATTTGCGATTTCTGCTGTGCGTCCCCAAAAATCAATGTCAATAAAGCAAGTCTCTTCGCGTTTTTCGCCATTTCCGCTATTAAATTTACGAGTTACAGCAATGCCAGTTTTACCGATTGCGGTGCCAGTTTGTAAATATCTAAGCTCTATATCGCGAGTTAAATTTCCAACCAAAACTACTTTATTAAACATCTAAAATCCTTTTATTCAGCGGTTTGCTCTGCTTGCTCTTTTGCCTCAGGTGCTACGCGTGGTTCGCGCTCTTTTTTAGCTGGGCTAAGTTTAATGCCTTTGCTTAATTTTTCCCATGCCAAAACCTCGCGTTTTGTCTCATATTTCACAGTCAAAAATCTAATGATATCCTCTGTGATACGCAAATTTCTAACTAGCTCAGCGATCAAGCTTGGCTCGGCAGTAAAGTAAATGACAAAATAAACACCGCGCTCATATTTATCGATTTTATAGGCAAGTTTGCGTGCGCCCATTTCGATGACAGAAGCGATATTTCCGCCATTTTTTGTAATGATTTCTTTAACGAAATCAACTTTTGTTTTTACTTCATCATCAGTCAGCGTAGGCTTGACAATGAATAAAACCTCGTAATTTCTCATAAATTCTCCTTATGGATTTTTAGCTCGCAAATGTAATCTGCGGGCAAGGATTTTGCAAAAAATGCAACCTGTATATTACAAAATTTTGACTTAATCTTTGCTTTTTAGCCTAGTTTTTCTTTGATAAAATTCTTTGCAATTCCAAAAGTGAGGCGAGCAAATACTCGTCTTTGATTAAATTTTTCTCGCTTTTTAGCGCAAATTCGAGTTTATTTAAATGTATGAAAATTTTGCGAAATAAATTTTCATTTAAACTTTGGGCGTATGTTTTTAGCTTGTTTGCGATATTTGGCGGCGGAGTATATCCGAAAATCACCTTAAAATCGGAATTATTCGCGGTTTTTATCGAGATATGAAGCCTAAAAATTCTATGCAAAAATCTGTAAAATTGATTTATCAGCTCCATATCGTTGTATCCGCCATTTTGAGCCAATCTATAAAAATCCTTGCGAAAATCGCTAAGGGTAAAAATTTTATCGAAAAGCTCCTCGTAGCTTATCTCGCTTAGTCCATAGACCATATCATTTACATTTTCCAAATTTAGCTCAATCCCCAAATTTGCGAATTTTTCAATCTCGGCTGCGCTTAAATTTAGGTTTTCGTTGTGAATTTGATAAATTCTATTTAGCGCGGCGCTGTTTGCGAAAATCCCCACCATTTCGCACTTTTGCGCTAGCAATCCCATGGCTTCCTTCATACTACTTGGGCGGAAAAACCTCACCTCATTTCCGCCAAACTCCCGCACAAAATCGCTACTTGCCGCACCCTCGCTCTCGTTTAATTCATAGATTAAATGGTTGTTTTCGTCGTTTTTGCAATATTCAATCAAACGGCGGATTTCATCTTTTTTTATACACGAGCCAGTTTTTATATGAAGTGTGTTGCTCTCGCCAAAAAGCGATGGCTCCAAAAAGCTCTTTGCCACGCTAAATTCATACTCGCCAAAATACAAACTCATAAAATTTTCGGCCCCATAAATTTGCTTTAATCTCCAAGCATAAAGCTCATTTTGAAAGTCATCTACGCCTCGAAGCAAGATAAAATTCGCCACATTTCCAGAAGCAATCCTAGCGTCAAAATCTCTTTTATACATTATATTTTTTTCACCACTCTTCCCATAATCACGCCACTTGCGATATTTGCGTCTGTGATTTCGACCAAAACTGGCGTTAAAATATCACCAGTAAAATTTGTAATAAAAATTTTCGCACCCTTAAATTTATCATCGAGTTTGGCAGTTACGACATTTGCATTTTCGTCGATATAACAGCGAAATTTAGCCCCTAAATTCTCTCTCGCCCAGCGCGCAAATTTACGATCCATAAAGTCAAATGCGACCTTATCGGCCTCTCTTTCTAGCTCATTTAGCCTCTCGCAAGTCGCGTCTATGTTTAAAAGCAGGTAATTATAAAATTTCTCATCGCCCCTGCTTTGCGCCTTTAAAAGCCTGTGTAAAATCAGATCTGAATACCGCCTAATCGGACTTGTAAAATGAGTGTATGTATCAAAACCAAGCCCAAAATGGCCGCGTGAAATCGAGCCGTATTCGGCGCGTTTTTGCGCTTTGATTATGAGTTTATCGACTTCTTCTCGCATGCCAAGCGCGTCAGCTTGGGCTTGGATTTCGCCTATCATTTTTGCCAAATTTGGCTTATAAATCGCGTCTATTCCAAACAGCGCCAAATCGTCCAACAAAGCGAAAATTTTCTTTAATTCAGCCGCACCGTGATTGCGGAAAACGCCCGTTTCTATGCGCTTTGCGGCGGCTTTGTTAGCTAGAAGCATACAATCTTCTATTAGCTTGTGCGAGGGTGTATCGCTCTCAAATCTAGTCGATTTCAAAAGCCCCGCCTCATCGATACTCATGCGAAGTTCTTTTGTGCGAAAGTCAAATCCGTGCTTTAATCTTTGCGCTCTAAGTTTTTCGCAAAGCTCATTTAGCGGGAGTAGCCAGTCTAGTATTTCGCTCTCGCAGCCACTTTTTGTGCGCAAAATCTCATCGACCTCATCGTAGTTAAAACGCCTTTTTGATTTGATTATGCCTGAAATTAGCTCCTCGCTAATCACGCTCAAATTTTCATCAAGGCAAATTTTAAAAACAAATGCCAATCGCGGTAAATTCGGCATTAGCGAGCAGATATTTTCGCTAAGCTCGCGCGGAAGCATTGGGACGGATTTATGAGGGAAATATATCGAAAACCCGCGCACTTTCGCTTCCTTGTCAATCGGCGAGTATTCGCTGACATACTCGCTCACATCGGCGATTGCGACATAGACTATGCGATTTTTTTTATCATAATAAATCGCGTCGTCAAAGTCCTTGGCGTCGATTGGATCAATCGTGCAAAAGCTCAAATTTTGCAAATCCACGCGCTCAGGGTAAAGCGTGGGATCGACCAACGAGCCAAAGCTAAGAGCTTGTTCCTTGCAGGCTTCGTTAAATTCGTCGTTTTTGTTATAAATCGCAAGCGAAATTTTCTCATCGACCCACGGATCGTCTAAATTCCCTAAAACTTCGCAAATTTCATTGCTTAAATTATCAATTTTCAAAAGCGTACCAGGTGGAAGCATTTTAAGCGATTTTTGCGTGGCTTTGAGCGGGTTTGCAAGAGAAGTTTTGACATTTACGCCCAAAATTTCGCGCCCGAAATTCTTTGTATAAACCACGCTTGAAGAAAAGGCAGGTTTCACGCACATTAGCACTTTTGCATGAATTCTAGATTTTTTAGAATTTATAATTTTTGCTAGGATTATGTCGCCTAAATGCACGCCATTTAGGTATTTATTTTCGATTATCAAATCTTTTTTATATCTATCATCGTAGCTTTGCAAATACCCAGTCCCATCGCGCGCGATATCGAGCCTGCCAAAAACATAGCTATTATTTAGATAAATTTTGCCTTTGTGAGAGCTCAATGCGCCTAAATTTAGCAAATTTCGCACTAGCTCTTTTTGGTCAGAATTTAGATTTTTTTCCACCACTCCAAGGCTAAGCGAGCTTAAAAATTCCTTCATAATCCAGCCCTTATTTTAGCTTCGAAAAACGCTTCTTGCTCCAAACCAAATTCCACTAGCAAATTTAGCGTATTATCGATACTGCGCTCATCGAAGCAGTGATAGATCCCCATTACGGTTTTGGCTACTTTTAGCATTTCGTATCGCCTCGCACTCTCAAATGGCGCTTCATCGATTAAATCAGAAAAATATATGTCTTTGGCGATTTTTTCTAGCCCAAAATGCTTAAACAAAACCTCTCCCACGCTCTCTCTACTCATACCGGTAAATCGCATTTCCACATCGGTGAAATCCTGCGGGAAAAGGCAGTTTTTGATATGCAGATAAAACTCGCTGTTTTTATCGTGCTTAGCGATATACTCGCTGATAAAAACCCTACCAAAATCCATTAAAATCACGCTAGATAGGATATCAGGCGAAATCTCTGGGTAAAATTTAATCCACTCTTTCAAAAACAAATGTCTTTTTAGCGAAATTTCATTAAATTTAGCGCGATCTGTCTTATAACACTCGAAATTTAGCTCAAATTTACCCTTAAAAATACTAAACAAAAATAGCGCCCTAACCCCCTCTCGTCCGTAAAATTTAAAGGCGTTTGGAAGGGTTTTTTCCATGCTGATTTGCGCAAAAGTGCTAAATGCGTAGTCTAGTATCCTACTCTCAAATTCTGGGTTATTCATAATCTGAAAAATAATCTCATCATCGCTACTAGCATTGTCAAATGAGCTTAAAATTTTTAAAATTTTATCGTTAAATTTAGGCATTGAAGCGATTTTTTCGCTAATAAAGCTTTGCATATCTACATTTTCCGTTCATAAATTTTGCGTTTATAATATCACAAAAAAGCTACATAAAAGCATTTTTGCGCTAAAATCACGCAAAATTTTTTTTGAAAAGGATGGCTCATGGCAATTACTGTGTATTACGACAAAGACTGCGATTTAAATTTAATTCGCTCAAAAAAAGTGGCTATGATTGGCTTTGGATCACAAGGTCACGCTCACGCTGAAAATTTACGCGATAGTGGCGTAGAAGTAGTAGTCGGACTAAAAAAAGGTGGCGCAAGCTGGAAAAAGGCCGAGGACAAGGGTTTTAAAGTATTAAGCGTAGCTGATGCGACAAAAGAGGCAGATGTCATAATGATACTAACCCCAGATGAATTTCAAGCTGAAATTTACAAAAACGAAATCGAGCCAAATTTAAAAGACGGCGCAGCGATCGCGTTTGCTCACGGATTTAATATCCACTTCGGACAAATCAAAGCTCCAAAAAACATAGATGTAATTATGATAGCGCCAAAAGCCCCAGGACACACTGTGCGCAATGAATTTGTAAATGGCGGTGGAATCCCTGATCTAATCGCAGTAGAGCAAAATGCTTCTGGCAAGGCAAAAGAGATCGCTCTAAGCTATGCTAGTGCGATTGGCGGCGGCAGAAGCGGTATCATCGAGACTACATTTAAAGACGAGACCGAAACAGACCTATTTGGCGAACAAGCAGTTTTGTGCGGTGGTCTATGCTCGCTCATAAATGCTGGTTTTGAGACCCTAGTAGAGGCTGGATATGCCCCAGAAATGGCGTATTTCGAGTGCTTACACGAAATGAAACTAATCGTAGATTTGATCTATCAAGGCGGTATGGCTGATATGAGATACTCTATCTCAAACACAGCTGAATTTGGCGATTATGTCAGCGGACCACGCGTCATCAACGAACAATCAAAAGCCGAAATGAAAAAAATCCTAAAAGAGATCCAAGACGGAACTTTTGCGAAAAACTTCATTTTAGAGCGCCAAGCCGGCTATGTCAAAATGAACGCAGAGCGCAATATGACCGCAAACGCGCTGATTACCAAAACAGGCGAAAGACTTCGTGGTATGATGCCATGGATCGCAAGCGGCAAAATCATTGACAAAGATAAAAACTAATCTTGGCTAAAAAACGCACCAAAGGGCGCAAAAATGCGCCCTTATTAAATTTCAATCCAAATTTCATAAAATACATTTTAATCGCAATTTTTTGCTTTACCTGCGCCGCTCTTTCGTATGCCGTGCTAAATAAATTTTTCAAAGACGAGCCAAAAATTGCGCTTAAACTCCCACGCGATGAGAACAAAAGCGAAATTTCAAAACCCATAATTCAAAAAGATAAAAATTTGAGCGTGGCAAAACCTGCGCCCCAAATTTTGCCTGAGATAAAAGAGCAAAATTTAACCCAAATTTCAAAAACAAAAGAAGAAATTATCGAGGAAGAACTAGCCAAAATCGCAGCCCAAAGTATAGGCAAAATCACGCCAAAATCGCAGGAAAAAACAGAGCCAAAAATTTCAGCCCCTAGCAATAAACCAGCCAAAACCCTGCCAAAAGGCTCAAAACCAAAACTAACTATCATAATGGACGATATCTCCACAAGTGCGCAAATAGCGCGTATCAAGGCTCTGCCGATAAAGGTTACGCCATCGATTTTCCCGCCGGCGAAAAATTACAAAAGCACCCCGGCTCTGGCTAAGAATTTGCAAAATTTCGCAATTCACCTGCCAATGGAGGCAGAAGTCTTCGCTCACGATGTAAAGGCGCTAAAAGTGGGCGATAGCTACAAAGAAATCGAAAATTTTCTAGCGCAAATCAGAGCCGATTTCCCGCACGCTAAATTTATCAACAACCACACAGGCTCGAAATTTACGGCAAATTCGACCTCGATGCGAAATTTAATCAAAGCCATGCAAAAATACGATTTTTATTTCGTTGATTCTCGCACGAGCGCGCAGACCAAGGCTCCCGACGAGCTTAAAAGGCAAAATTTGCGCTATGTTTATAGAGATGTTTTTATCGACAACACTGACGAGGTAAAAGCTGTGCACCAAATGCTACAAAAAGCCGTGCAAATCGCGCAGAAAAGGGGCTTTGCCATAGCTATCGGCCACCCCAAAAAATCCACCTTCACCGCTCTTGAAAATAGCGCAGATATTTTAAACGGCGTCGAAGTCATCTATCTAGGCGAAATTTATGAATACTACAAATGAGCTAAATTTCAAAATCCCCGCCCTATCTCGCCTTGGCAAAACAGAGCCTAAAACCCTGTATTACAAGGGAAATTTAGAGCTTTTAGATATGCCAAAAATCGCAATCGTAGGCTCTCGCAAAATGAGCATTTACACCAAAAATTTAATCACAAAATTAGCCCAAAAACTCTCAAACGCTGGTATTTGCGTGGTCTCAGGGGCTGCAATTGGCTGCGATATCACGGCGCATGAGGGCGCGTTTTCGCGCACGATTGCTGTTTTTGCAAACGGGCTAGATGAAATTTATCCCAAACAAAACGAGGATATGATACGCAAAATTTACGCTAATGCCCTTGCACTGAGCGAATACGAAGACGGCACGCCTGCGCGAAATTTTCAATTTTTAGAGCGCAACCGCATAGTTGTAGCCCTCTGCCAAGCCCTAATCGTAGCCCAAGCCGAGCCAAAATCAGGCTCGCTTCAAAGCGCGCGTATCGCAAGAGAGCTTGGGATTCCTGTCTTTGTCCTGCCACACAGAATCGACGAGAGTATCGGCACCAACGAGCTTTTGGCTAAAAAAGACGCCACGCTAATTAGCGATTTGGATAAATTTGTGGCTAAATTTAGCGGAAAAGAAAAACCAAAAAATCTCTTTTCGCACAGCGACGAAATTTTGGATTTTGTCGCGCTAAATTCGAGCTTAGATGAAGCATTGATGAAATTTGGCGAACGCATTTACGAATACGAATTAGAGGGAAAAATCATAATAGAAGCGACGAAAATTTCGCTTGCGTAACCCAAAAAAAGGATTAAATTTGATAGTAGCTTTCGATGTGGGACTTAAACGAATCGGCGTAGCAATCAGCCCAAATGGCGCGCTAGCCCTTCCTAGCAAGCCTATTTTGCGCAAAAACCGCAACCAAGCAGCCAGGGAAGCTAGCGAGTTTTTGCGCACAAGAGGGGCTCAAAAGCTCGTCGTTGGCCTTCCCAAAGGCGGTGCTAGCGAAGAAGAAATGGAGCGTCGCATAAAGCATTTTGTCTCGCTTTTAGAATTTAATGGCGAAATTTGCTACCAAGACGAGAGCTTTTCTAGTGTCGAGGCGAAGGAATTCGCGCTAAAAAGCACGAAAAAAGGCGGTGTAAATGAGAAATTTGACAGCGTCGCAGCGATGATAATTTTAGAACGATTTTTGGCGAAAAATGGCTAAATTTAGGTAAAATACCAAAATTTCAAAAGGCAAAAAATGAGAAAAAATCTACTAAAAAACACCAAACGAATCGTCATCAAAGTAGGCACCAGCACCCTAACTCACAGCGATGGCTCGCTAAATGAGGGCTTTATCAAATCGCTCGTGGCTCAAATTTGCGAACTCAAAAAACAGGGCTTTGGGGTCGTGCTAGTAACCTCTGGCGCGGTCGGGGCTGGTATGGGCATACTAAAAATCGAGCAAAAACCAAAAGAGCTAAGCGCCAAACAAGCCCTAGCCGCCGTGGGACAGGTCGCTTTAATGCACCTGTATGAGAGGCTTTTTTGGGCGCATGATGAGATTATCGCGCAACTTTTGCTGACGCGCATTGATTTTAGCGACCGCGCGCGCTATCTAAGTGCGCGAAATGTCGCTACCACCCTGCTTTCGCAAGGCATTATCCCTATCATCAACGAAAACGACCCAGTCAGTGGCGATGAGCTCAAAATCGGCGATAATGACACAATGAGCGCGCTAGTAACCGGGCTAATCGACGCTGATTTGCTCGTGCTTTTAAGCGATATCGACGGGCTTTATGATAAAAACCCTAGCACGAACCCTGACGCAAAACTGATAAAAATCGTAAATTTTATTGACGAAAATACCCTTAAAATGGCAGGCGATGTGGGGTCGAAATTTGGCACTGGTGGTATGGCAACGAAGCTTGGTGCTGCTAAAATGGCTAATAAAATCGGTGCAAATATGATAATCGCAAATGGGAAAGAGAGTAAAATTTTAGCCAAAATCATCGCTGGCGAGGAGGTCGGAACGATTTTTTGCAAAGAGGAAAAATCCATTAGTGCGAAAAAATACTGGCTCGCTTATGGTGCCAATGTGCGTGGCGCAATCAGCCTTGATGAGGGCGCATGCAAAGCCATAAAAAACGGCAAAAGCGTGCTAGGTGTGGGAATTGTGGGCGTGAGTGGCGAATTTGAAAGAGGCGATGTCATCGAAATACTGGGCGCGGATTCACAGCGTATCGCGCGCGGTATCGCAAACTACTGCGCCTCTGAAATTTCGCTGATTATGGGGAAAAAATCGAGCGAATATGAGAAAATTTTACCTAGCGTGAGCGATGATTATATCGTGCATGCAAACAATATTGTCTTAGGATAGATTATGGAAATTTTAGAATTAGCAAAACGCGCAAAACGCGCAAGCAACGAGGTCGCAAAGCTAAGTAGCAAGCAAAAAAATCAAATTTTGCTTGGCGTGGCTGATGAGCTAATCGCTCAAAAAGAGTTTATAAAAGAGCAAAACCAAATCGACATAAAAAACGCGCGCGAAGATGGTATCTCCGAGGCTCTCATTGATAGGCTCACGCTAAATGATAGCAGGATTAGCGCAATGAGCGTGGCTTTAAAAGAGTTAGCCAATTTTCCTGATCCAATCGGGCAGATCGTGGGAGGCTGGCGACACCAAAACGGCATGAGTATCGCCAAAGTGCGCGTGCCTCTTGGCGTAATCGCTATGATTTATGAAAGCAGACCAAATGTCAGCATAGACGCCGCCGCACTCGCGCTAAAAGCGGGCAATGCGATAATCTTGCGAGGCTCAGCTAGCGCTCTTGCCTCAAACATCTGCCTAAGCGAAATTTTTTGCCGTGTGGGAGAGAAATTTGGCCTGCCTAGCGGCGCAGTATCACTCATAAAATCCAAAGAGCGCGAAGATGTGCTAAAACTAATCCAGCTAAAAGAGTGGATCGATGTGCTAATCCCGCGTGGTGGCAAAAATCTCAAAGATTTCATCACGCAAAATGCGCAAATCCCAGTCATCATCACAGGGGCTGGCGTGTGCCATACCTTCGTCGATGAAAGTGCAAATTTAAGCAAGGCAGTAGAGATTATCAAAAATGCAAAAACCCAGCGCCCAAGTGTCTGCAACGCCCTAGAATGCTTAGTTTTGCACGAAAATATCGCAAAGCAAATTTTACCGATTTTATTAAAGGAAATGAACGAAGTAGAATTTCGCCTAGACGAGAAAATTTACGCGAAATTTACAAATTTCGCAAACACCAAAAAAGCGGATTCTAGCGACTTTGGGACGGAGTTTTTATCGCTAATAATGGCTGTTAAAATCGTAAAAAACACCGCCGAAGCGATTGAGTTTATCAACGAAAATTCCAGTGCGCACTCAGAAGCGATTTTAAGCCAGAATTCCGCCAATATCGAAAAATTTTTAAACGAAATCAATAGCGCAGTCGTCTATGCCAACGCTTCGACTAGATTTAGCGACGGAGGCGAGTTTGGATTCGGTGGCGAGATCGGCATAAGCACACAAAAGCTTCACGCGCGCGGTCCAATGGGCGTGGAGGCACTCACTACGACGAAATACATCGTGCGTGGCGAGGGACAAATCAGATAAGGAAAATGCGATGAAAATAGGATTTATAGGCGCAGGAAATATGGGCGGGGCAATGATAGAGGCGCTCGTGGGGGCGAAATTTGCAAAGGATAAAATTTGCGTTTATGGCAGGGAAAAAGGCGAGAAGCTCTGCGCAAAACTAGGCATAAAATCCGCTAAAAATGAGGCAGTGCTTGCAAATTTTGCCGATATTATTATTTTGGCGATAAAACCTGCCGTTTATGAGAGCGTCCTAGAAAAAATAAAATATAATTTGGAAGATAAAATTTTAATCTCGCTTGCGCCAAATTTTAGCATATCACGCATTGGCGAGCTTTGCGGGGCGCAAAAAATCGTTCGTGCCATGCCAAATACTCCCGCTAAAATTTCGCTTGGAAATACTGCGCTGTGTTTTAGCAAAGTTAGCGAGGACGAAAAAGCCAAAATCAGGGAAATTTTTAGCGCATTTGGGCAGACTTACGAGATTGATGAGAGCAAATTTGCGATTTTCACAGCCATTAGCGGAAGCTTGCCAGCGATGATTTTTAACCTAATCGAAGCCGCTAGTGACGGGGCTGTGCGCGGTGGGATAACGCGCGAAATGGCGCACGATATCATCGCTAATGCCGTGCTTGGCTCAGCTAGCCTATGCGCTCGCACCAAAACCCACCCGCGCGCACTCAAAGACGAGGTCTGCTCGCCGGGAGGCACCACCATAGAAATGGTCGCAACACTCGAAAAAATGGGCTTTGCCACAGCTATCATCGAAGCGATAAAAGCTTGCGAAGAAAAGGCAAAAGGCTAAATTTAGCTTTTTGCAAAATTTAGCCAAATTTGCATTTTTACAAAAACTTGAAATTTGGCGAAATTTAAAATTTCAACCACAAAATTCAAATTCCGGCGCAGGGTTGCAGGCTTGCGAAGCGGAAAATTTATAATTAATTCTTGATTATTTTGTAAATTTAAATACATTTTAAAATTCCAAATTTAAGCCAAATTTGCTAAATTTTTGCCAAATACAAAAAGGGTCTTTATGAAAAATTTAAGCATGGAATTTAGAGCTGATATCGGCATGATTTTTGTGGCGATTGCCTTTGGGTTGGGGTATTTGCCCACAGCATGGGCGATAGAGAGCAACGATGTTTTTGTCTTGCTTTTTTGGCGATTTTTTATCGCTAGCGTGATTATCGCGGCTCTGTTTTGGCGCAAAATCAAATCTATCTCGCGCACGCAAATCCGATATGGCGTGGTTTTGAGCCTGTTTTTGTTCGCGGGGTTTGTAAGCCAAGCCTTTGCGATGAAATTTGCCGCTAGCTCGTCGGTGGCCTTTATCGTGGGGCTAAATGTCGCGCTCGTGCCATTTATCGCCAGCATTTTGTTTGGATACAAAATCTACTCATACGCCTATATCGGCGTCGCTTTCGCTGTGGCGGGGCTTTATCTCATCTGCCAAACCGAGCTTGGCTTTGGAGCGGGCGAAATTTTGGCACTCGTTTGCGCGAGCGCGTATTCGTTTCATATCGTGCTGACGGCGAATTTCGTGCGCAAATGCGAAATTTTTGGCATGGTCTATGTCCAAATCGCCTCGCTTAGCCTACTTTGCGCATTGGCTAGCTACTTTGTCAGTGGCGTGAGTGTCGCGCCTGTGCTGGATACGAAATTTTTCATCGCGATGATTTTTATCTGCCTTGTGGGGACGGTTTTTGGGTTTTTTGCGCAGGCTTTAATGCAGCGCTACACCACGCCGATTAAAGTCGCTCTGTTTTTCACGCTAGAACCAGTAACTGCGGGTATTATGGGGGTTTTCGTAGGTGGAGAAATCCTAAATCGCTGGCAAATTTTAGGCGCTGTTTTGATAATCGCAGGTGTGCTAATCAGCGAGATTGGAAGCTATTTTAAGGCGAAAAATCAAAATTTAGGCTGAAATTTAAAATTTATTTTAATGGAAATCTTAAATTTAGGGCTTTTAAAAATTTATCAGATTTGCGCTTGTAGTAAATAAAACTAAAAAATACTTTAAATTTGACATAGGCATTTACCACGCCCATACCATAGACGATTGCGACAATGCAAAAGAAAAGAAAATAAACTAGCTTGTCGTAAAAATACTCTATCCGCGCGATTTCTTCCACGCCAGATACGATGACTGCGCTCATAAATGCGACGAAAAGTAGCGAAAATACCACGCCACAAAATCGCTTTATCAAGTTCCAATTTCCCCAATAAGCCGTGGTCGAATAGCTAGTAACACTAAGCGCGCTATAAGTGCCCTCCTGCCAGCCTCTGGTGTAAATCACATCGATCAAATCGCCATTTTTCGCCCACCATTTGGCAAAAATCGAGCTAAACCTAAGCCCTCCTACATGAAAAATCACGACAAAAAAATTCTCCCTCACCTCGCAGGCACGCACATCGCTGATGATTCCGCTGATTTTGCGCGCACCCGGCGGGAGCGGTTTTTTGATTTTATAAAGTAGAGTTTTGATAGGATTTTTCATTTTGAAATGAAATTTTGCCGAAAATTCGGCAAAATTTACATGCGCTCTTTCGCACTTAGCCCCATTAAGCCAAACGCCGTGCGAATACTAAGCGCGACAAGGGCAAAAAGTTTGAGTTTGGCATTTTCGTTTTCGCTGCCAACTACGCGGTTTTCGTTGTAGTATTTGTGAAAATCTGCGGCTAAAATTTTAAGGAAATCAGGGATTTTTTGCAGCCCTCTGCTAGCAAAGGCTTCGTTTAAAACCTCATTTAGCGTCATCGCCTCAAAAGCCAAATTTAGCCCAGCTTCGTCAAGCGTGCTAAAATCTGCGCCCAAAACCTCGCTATCGCTCATATTTTTGCCAGCTTTGCCAAAAATTTGGTAAATTCTAGCGTGAGCGTAATTGATATAAAAAATCGGGTTTGAGCTATCTTCCTTGCCAAGCTCGTCAATGTCGAATTCTAGCGGTGTTTCGCCCTTTTTGCTAATAAACATAAAGCGCAAATTATCCTTGCCAATCGCGCTTAGCACATCGCTCATTAGCACGCTAGTACCTGATCGTTTGCTCATTTTAAACGCTTCGCCGTTTTTTAGCAAATTCACCATTTGCATAAGCACGATTTCTAAGGCATTTTCATCGTATCCTAGGAAGTGGATTGCCGCCTTTAAGCGCGCGATATAGCCGTGGTGATCTGCGCCCCAGACATTGACATATCGCTCAAATCCACGCTCGAATTTGTTATTGTGATATACAATATCGCCCGCTAGATATGTCGGACGGCCGTCCTCGCGGATGACGACGCGGTCTTTTTCATCGCCAACTGCGCTTGATTTTATCCAGACTTTGCCATCTTCTTTATACATTTCGCCACTTTTTTCAAGCTTGGCAATCGTCGCGTCAAGCTCGCCATAAAGGCTCTTTTCGCTAGCCCAGTTTTGTATAGAAATGCCACAATCCGCCAAATCTTTTTTGATGATTTTCAAAACCTCGTCTTTGGCAAATTCTGCAAGCTCTAAAACTCTACCCTCATCATAAAAAATCTCTTTGCCAAATTTCTCTACGCTTAAATTTACCAGCTCATCGATATACTCGCCGCGATAGTATTTCTCAGGATACTCGACACTCTGCCCGAAAATTTCCTTCGCGCGTAGTATCATTGAAATACCAAGCAATTCGATTTGATTGCCGGCGTCGTTTATATAATACTCTGTGCAAACCTCGCTGCCTAGGTAGTTTCCTACCTTAGCAAAGGTATCGCCATATACTGCGCCCCTGACATGGCCTATGTGAAGCGGGCCGGTTGGGTTCGCGCTGATGTATTCAAGCAAGATTTTTTCGCCTTTATGCTCTGCGCTATTTTTCGCAAAATTTTCGCCCAAATTTAGCGCATTTTGGGCTAAATTTCCAAGCACACTAGGTTTTATATGAAAATTCAAATACCCATTTATCGCACTTGCTGATAAAATTTCGTTATCGCTAAATTTAGCCGCTAGCTCCTGGGCGATGATTTTAGGGGCTTTTCTAAGCTCTTTTGCGAGCGAAAAAGCCACAGGCGAAGCATAGTGAGCTAGGGTTTTGTCTTTTGGTTTTTCGATGATTACCTCGCGCCCTAGGACGCGAGAGATTTCGTTTATAGCTAAATTTTTCAAAAACTAAGCCTTTTGAGATTCATCGGCTTTGGTAGTTTCGCTCTCTTTTTTCACACTCTCTTCAAGCTTTGGGTCGTCTTCCATCTCTTTTTTAAACGACTTGATACCCTTACCTACGCCTTTTGCAAGCTCAGGGATTTTTTTCGCTCCGAAAAGCAACACTATAATAGCCAAAATAATTAGCAATTGTTGAACGCTAACGCCCATTGTCTCTCCTTATTTCCAAGATTTCATAACCGCTGAAATATCGCATCTAGCGGTTTCTAATCTGATTGTTTTGTAGATTGATTTAAAATTTAAATACGCGCTTTCTAGCTCGTCGTTGATCACGAAATAATCATATTGCGCGAGATATTTTATCTCGTCTTTTGCGTTTTGCAAACGAGTGGCGATATCGCCAGAGGCTGTATCTGCCCGTGCTAGCAGACGCCTTTCTAACTCTGCTGGGCTCGGAGTGGTTACGAAAACCGTGGTAAGCTCGTTTTTGCTTATTTTTTGGCGAACGATTTCGAAACCTTGCACATCGATATCAAAAATCACAATTTTGCCCAAATTTAGCGCCTCTCGCACGGCTTTTAACGATGTGCCGTAGTAGTTGCCATGCACGAGCGCCCACTCTAAAAATTCGTCATTTTCTATGCCATGGCGAAATTCATCTTTGCTGATGAAATGGTAATTCACGCCGTCTTTTTCGCCATCTCGCATATCTCTTGTGGTAGAACTGATAGAAAAATATATCTCATCTGTGCCAAACTCAGCGATAAGCCTCTTTATAAGGGTGCTCTTACCGCTGCCGCTTGGACCTGAAACTAGTAAAATTTTACCTAGCAATTATTTATCCTCAAATGAGATATTGATATTGATTCTAAGGTCTTTAAGTGCTTCTTGTATATTTTCCTCGCCAGAGAATTGCTCCAACACACTAGCGATATTTGCCTCTAAATCGTAGCGTAACTGCTCTTTTAACTCATCGACGCTCAAAAATCTGCGCTCTTGCTCTAAAATTCGATTAACCTCATCGTGAGTTTTTGGTGCGACATGTGCAGGAACTTCACTTTGAGCGGTCGGCTCGACACTGACATCGACAGCTGGTTTGATATCAGGTAGCTCTACGCCACTTGCGACTTGCGGTAAATCCAAATCATCAAAATTTGGTTTTTCATCTTTTTTCTCATCTTGCGCTGCCGCTTTAACAGGCTCGGAAGCGACTTTTTTATCTTTTTCAAGGGCTAAAATATTGTCAAAAAGCAAATCATCGCCAGTTTCTTCATCGTCCTCATCTAGGATCTCATCTTGTGAAATTTGGGCTTCTGGCTCAGCCTTTGCCTCGTCCTCGCCGTGCTCTACACTCTCAAATGCTGGCTCTAACGAAACATTTGCCAAAGGAATTTCTGTGTCGCTAGCTAGCGCGATTGGGGCTTCACTCTCTTTTTCGTCCTCTGCTTTATCCTCTGGCTCATCATCACTAGCATTATCAAACATAGAAGAAAACATCGACCCAAAATCACTATCAGATGAATCTTCGCTCTGCTCTTTTGGCTCTTCTTTGGCCTCTTCTTGCGCTTTTTCTTTTACTTCTTCTTTTTGCTCTTCTTGTGCCTCTTCTGGCTCGTTATTTTGCGCAATCTCACTAAGTGGCATATCGTCTGAAATTTGATCCATAACAGCACTTAGTGGCATGTCATCATCGATATCATCTAGCGAAATTTCATCTGCTAATGCGCTTAAAGGTTTATCATCATCAAGGTCATCAAACGAAATTTCACTTAATGGCGTATCATCATCGATATTTTCGGCCAATGCAGATAGCGGAACATCGTCATTTACGCTATCTATCATAGCGGAAAGCGGCGTATCATCATCGATATTTTCAGCTAATGCAGATAGCGGAACATCATCGTCAGAGTTATAAAAATCATCTAAAAGACTTTCGAAATTTTGCGTGTTAGCCTCGCTTTGGCTAGCTTCGCTGCTTTCAGAAGCTATCTCGCTAGCTGGCTCTACGCTAGCTTCTGCGGTAGTTTCGGCCTCGTTTGCAGGCTCGCTAACACTCTCATCGCTTGGTTTAGCTTCTGGCTCGCTAGGAGCAAGTTCTAAAACCAAATCATCTAAATTATCAGGAATTTCGATATTAAAAGGCTCATTTTTTACAGGTTCAGATTTTACTTCGTTTTGCGTCTCATCGCTAGCTTCTGCGCTAGTAGCAAGAGAGATTGTATCGCCAGCATCGATATTTAGGGCTGGTTTTGGTTTTGGCGCAGGGTTTTCAGCTTTTATTTCCTCATCTGCGCTATCATTGATTGGCGCTAGGCCAATTCCCATATCAGCGCCCTTGTCGCCATTTTCATCGATTGACTCGATCTCTTTCATCATCGAGCTGACATCGGCGAATTCTTGTGCCATTTTTGATTTTATCTCAGGATTTGGTTTTGCCGATGAAAATCCGCTAATAAATTTAATCAATTCAGCAGGCGCAAATGGCTTAGTCAGCGTGTGTGTCGCGCCTACGATAATATCGTCTTTGGAGATCAAAAACAGGGTTTTATCGACATCAAAATGAGAAATGCTATCCTCTTCGCTATAATCTTTTATCACCAAATCATAATCTTGTTCATCAATGCTGTAATTCGCTAAATCAGAGTGTGTGCGTTCGCAACAAATATTAACTACTTTTGCAACTTGTTCATTTGTGCTATCAAGTAAAATTTTCATTTTTAGCCTTTTTGAAAAAAAATTTCCCTATTTTAGGATAATTTTGGTTAGTGATTGCTTATATTTTAGCTAAATTTTGATTATTTAGGCGATAAATTGACGAACATTTGCCAGCTAAGCTTTCATCGTGGGTAACAAGCACGAGTGCGCCGTCATTTTTGGCGATATAATCAAATATCACCTCCATGACCTCATTAGCGGTGTTTTTGTCCAAATTTCCAGTTGGTTCATCGGCAAAAATAATGCGTGGGCGTTTGTTTAGCACCCTAGCGATACTGACGCGCTGCTGCTGACCACCGCTAAGCTCGCCGATATTTTGGGATAAAGTCTGAGTAATTTTTAGTTTTTCTAAAATTTCATAATCAATTTTGTTGTTTGTAAGTTTTGCAGCAAGTTCGATATTTTCGCGCACAGAAAAGCCCTTAAAAAGGTAGTGTGATTGAAAAATTATGCCAAAATCATGCCTGCGAATTTTAAGCCTTTCATCGGCATTTAGCGAATATAAATTTGTATTTTCATAATAAACTTCGCCAGAATTTGGCTTTAAAAGTGTGCATAAAATATGAAGCAGTGTAGATTTGCCACACCCACTAACACCGAGTATTGCGCTACTTTCGTTTGAATTTATTGTAATATTTATATCATTAAAGAGCGTATAATCATACGCATGAGTAAGATTAACGCCCTTTAAAAGTGTCATTTTTAGCCGATTTGCGCTGCGACTTCTGCTGCGAAGTCATCGACTTTTTTCTCTAAGCCCTCGCCTACTTCGAAGCGGACATATTTTACGATTTCGATTTTGCCACCGAGTTTCTCGGCTGTCTCAGCCACTACTTGCTCGATAGTTTTTTTATCGTCCATTACGAAAAATTGTCCCATAAGCGTAAGTCTTTGATCGATTTGAGTGTTATCGGCGATAAATTTATCGATTTGACCTGGGATAATTTTGTCCCAAATTTGCTCAGGTTTGTTTTGTTTTTTAAGTTCTGCTTTTAAATTCTCAGTCTCAGCTGCCAAAACCTCATCAGTGATTTGAGCGCGTGAGCCATATACTGGGATTTTGTGCAAAGGTTTGCCTAGTCTTACTCTCTCTTCATTGTCTTTTTCTAACTCGCCCACAAGTGCTGCGAATTCTTTTTCGATAAATTCTTTATCCAAATCTTTGTAGCTAATCACGCTTGGTTTCATAGCTGCTGCGTGCATGCAAAGGTTGCGGATTAGATCTTTTGCGCCTTCGGCAGTTTTTTCGCTATCGCAAGCTGCTGCGATGATGACGCCAACACGGCTATTTGAGTGTAAGTATCCTTGGACTACGCCGTTTGCGCCAGCTTTGATGGTTTCAAATCTGCGAACAACCAAATTTTCGCCGATTGTTGCGATTTGAGTTTTTAGGTGATCTTCGAATTTTACGCCGTCAATCACGCTCTCATTTAGCGCTTCTACTGTTTCAATGCTATTTTTTTGGACATGAATAGTGATATTTTTAACCAAATCAATGAAATTTTGGTTTCTTGCGACGAAGTCAGTTTCTGAATTTACCTCGCTGATTGTTGCAGCGTTGCCATTTACTTCGACACATACTAGACCTTCGCTAGCTAGGCGATCTGCTTTTTTCGCAGCTTTGCCAAGACCTTTTTCGCGTAGTAGATCTACGGCTTTTTCCATATCGCCGTTTGTTTCAACTAATGCTTTTTTGCAGTCCATCATACCTGCGCCAGTGCTTTCGCGCAGTTCTTTTACCATTTGTGCTGAAATTTCCATTATTCTGCATCCTCTGCTGTTTCGAAATCTTCTTCGCTCATCGCTTCTTCTACGATTTCATCTTTTTCTTCTTGGCTTACTTCTGCTTTTTCTTCGCTTACTTCGCCGTCTTGATCTCTTAGCGCTTTTCCTTCATTGATAGCCTCAGCCATTTCTTGGCAGAAAAGTTGAACTGAACGAATAGCGTCATCATTACCCGGAATTGGGAAATCTACAACATCAGGGTCGCAGTTTGTATCTAGTGGCGCTACAACAGGGATTTTTAGTCTGTTTGCTTCTGCTACGGCGATTTTTTCTTTTACTACATCGATGACAAAAATCATATCAGGCAAGCTTTTCATATTGCGAATTCCGCCTAGATATTGCTCTAATTTCTCTTTTTTGCGGCGTAGCATTAGGGCTTCTTTTTTTGTTAGAAGGTTGATTGAACCGTCTTCTTCCATAGCTTCGATGACTTCTAGTTTGCGGATTGATTGTTTGATAGTGCTGAAATTTGTTAGCATACCACCTAACCAGCGATGATTTACAAATGGCATTCCACATTTTTCAGCGTATTCACGCAAAGTCGCACCTGCTTGTTTTTTAGTGCCGACAAATAGCACTGTTTTGCCCTCAGCTGCTGCATCGCGAACGACATTGTAAGTGTAGCGGAAGTAGCGGATAGTTTTTTGCAAATCTATGATATAGATACCTTTTCTCTCGCCGAAAATGAATTTTTTCATTTTTGGGTTCCAGCGGCGTGTTTGGTGACCAAAATGAACGCCACATTCTAATAAATCTCTCATTGTAACCATGAGTTTTCTCCTTGTGGGACTAGCCCGAAATTTAGTTTCTTCCTCCGCATTTTTTAGCAAATTTAGGGCTTTTTGGGCGTGAAATTTGCTTTCACAACTTGCCAAATTTGCAACTAAATAAGGATAAATGCGTGTGAAATGAAGTGTGGATTATACTGAAATTATTCTGAAATTAAGATAAATTTTAGTATTTTGCTTTGTAAATTTGCAATGGAATTCAGCCTAGCTTTCACGCCAAATTTGCAATGATAGACGCAATAAGTCTTATCTTTTGCAAATTTTGTGCGAAATCGTCGGCATAACACGACCAAATTTAGATTGCCACCACTTCGTCATTCTGAGCATAGCTTTGCGTAGCGAAGAATCTCAAATTTAAATCTGCAAAAATAATTCAATCCAAAAATTTGCGTAAGCAAATTTTTTCGTAAAATCAAATTTAAAAAAGCGAAAGCTTTTTTAAATTTGTCACGATAAAAGCGTGCAGGGTATGGGGGTTGTTAAGGGGGAAAGGGGCGCTTCGCAAGTCAGCCCCTTTCCCCCTTAAAAAAGCAACTTGCAAAATAATTAAATTTACAAGAATAATTTCGATACCAAATTTGATTAAATTTTTAAATTCACATAATTTTTGGTGGGCAAGGATGCCCACCCTACGATATTCTGACATTTTTCCTTTCGTTAAATAAATACGCAACCACAAAAATAGGCAAACAAATCCAGCAAATAACCACAGAGCCTATATACAAATAATCCCAAAATAAAAAAGCTAAATACACAACAAACAAAGATAAATTTTCAATCCCAAAAAGAATTAAACTCAAATTTGGATTTTTTAAAAATAACTTGCTAAATCCAAATTTTTTGTATCTTTTAAACAACAACCAAAAGCAAATTCCAAAAATCAAACCAAAAATTATCAACAAAATCGCATTTATCCACATTTCATTTTTGCCAATAATCGCTTTTATGGTCGCCGATATGCTCCAAGAAAATACAAAAACCAAAGGCAAAAACAAGATATATCTGATAATTCTATGAATTTTATAACGCCTTTTTTGACTATCTAAATTTTCCACTAAATTCCTTTTAACTAAATCACTACCACAAACCCGCAAAAACGCCCTGTTTGCTTCTCTCTGCGGTATGAGTAAAGCGAATTTTCGCAATGAGTGCAAAATTTGCTAAATTTGAATTTTTTTATGCAAAGTTCGCTAAATTCAGACTTCAACGCCAAATTCATATCAAATTTATCGCCACGCTTAAAGGCATTAAATTCGCCAAGGTCCATTTCGCCCACTTCGTAGCAACTGCCCCTGATATTTGCCCCCACAATCACGCTTAAATCGCAAATTTTCGTGCCGTAAATTTCACTCATTTTATGTGCTGTTTTGGTTACGATTTTTTGCGTAATCCCAGCTCTACCGGCGTGTGCCACGCCCACTGCGCCGCTTTTTTCATCGAGCAGCAAAACAGGCGAACAATCCGCCACCATAACGCACAGCCCCACGCCACGCAAATTTGTAATCATTGCGTCGCACTCGGGGAAAATTTTCACAAATTCGCTTTGCAAATTTTCACTTTTAAATTTGCCAAGTTCAAAAAATTTATCAAATTTCGCCCCAAATTCAGCCATAAATTTTTTATCTACAACGCAAATTTTATCGCTATGGATTTGGTTCATAAAGATTAAATTTCGCAACTCTAAACCCAGCAAATTTGCCAGTTTCAAGCGATTTTTTAGCACACTTTTAAAATCATCGCCAACATGAAAAGCAAGGTTAAATTTGCCAAATTTTCCCAAATTTTCGCCGTTCAAATTTTTCGGCGCAGTATCCTTAAAAATTGCGTTAGCTAAACCAAATTTATCGGTAAAGCCGAATTTAAAGGCATTTAATAAAGGCTTGAAATCAAATTCACCTGATCCCACGACAAACTCTCTTTTTTCTCGCCCACAAAGCCCAAAATTCGCGCTGCGTATCTTGCGAGCAGATCGGTTTCGACATTTACCTTTCGCCCCGTTTTAAACTCGCCAAATAGCGTATCTTTCATAGTTTGCGGGATTATTGTTAGGCGAATTGCGTTAGGCAAGACTTCATTTATGGTAAGGCTAACGCCGTCGATTGCCACGGAGCCTTTGTTTGCGACAAAGGGCATTAAATTTTTTGGCAAATTTATAAAAAAATCATATCCGCTTTTTAGCTTTGTGATTTTTGCGATTTCGCCCACGCCGTCGATGTGTCCTTGCACCAAATGCCCGTCAATGCGATCCCCAAGTCGCATAGCAGGTTCGATATGCACTCTACCTTTGAAATTTTGCGTGGCGATGAGTGCGGCGGTTTCGCTTGAAATCTCCACGACAAAGCCGTCAGCTAAAATTTGCGTTACGCTAAGACACGCACCGTTTATAGCGATACTATCGCCGATATGCTCAGGGCGAAATTTAGCGCGAATTCGAAGCGAATTTCCGCTAAAACTAGCAACTTCGGCGATTTCTCTGATTAGTCCGTTAAACATTTTTTCTCCAAAATTTTTGCGAAATTTTACAAAAAACAGCTTAAATTCGCAAATTTATATCCTAAATCCAAGCGCAGAAACAAGCGCCATATCACCACTTATGCTGTCCCCTGTGGTGGTGAGAAAATCCCCCGTAATCGCCGAATTTACGCCGGAATTTAGCGCTTTTTCGATACTTTTACCTAGCTTTACTCGTCCGCCAGCAAAACGCAGATAAACGCGTGGTAAAATAAAGCGATACACGGCGATTGAGCGTAAAATTTCTTCTTCGCTAAGCGGAGCGCAGTTTTGAAGCGGAGTGCCTAAAATCGGCATTAAAATGTTTATCGGCACGGAGCTTACGCCAAGTTCTCGCAACTCAAACGCCATATCTATGCGGTCTTCCACGCTCTCGCCAAGCCCAAAAATCCCGCCGCTACACACATCAAGCCCGACAGCGTGGCAGTTTTTGATAGTTTGCACTCTATCATCATAGCTGTGCGTGGTGCAAATTCGCGGATAAAACCTGCGTGAAGTCTCTAAATTATGATGATAGGTTTTCACGCCACTATCTTTTAGCTTTTGCAAAGCTTCTTTTGAAGCAAGCCCAAACGAAGCGCAAAGGTGCAAATTCGTCTGCTCTCTTAGCGCACGATAAATTTGCTCGATTTTTGGCATATCTTTGTCATTTTCGCTTATCCCGCGACCACTGGCAACGAGCGAAAAGCGATGAACTTTTGCCTTTTCGTTTTGCCCTGCCATTTGCAAAACGGGCGCCATGTCCAAAAGCGAGTAGATTTCGCAACCTGTTTTAAAATGCGCAGACTGAGCGCAATATTTGCAATCTTCCGAGCATTTGCCAGAACGCGCATTTATAATCGAGCAAAAATTAAATTCATCGCCACAGCAAATTTGCCTAATCTCATTTGCCGCGCTCAAAAGTGCGTCCAAATCGCTAGTTTTGGCTAAATTTAATGCTTCATTTTTGCTTAAACACTCACCGGCGATAGCCTTGTTTTTCATCTCGTTTATAAAATTTAAATCGCTCATAAAAGCTCCAAATTTCGAAATTTCAAGGATTATAAATTTGATTAAATTAAAAAAGCCTGACGCGGGGGGACACGCCAGGCTAGAATTGATTAAAAAGGGGGATTATTTTTTGCTTTCGATGAAATCAGCCAATGCTGCGATTGACTCGTCATCTAGTGTTGCGACTTGGCCTTTCATTACGCCAGCCATGCCGTATTTGCCCTTACCGCCGTCGCCGACAGTGCCTTCTTTGTAGCCTTTGACACTAGCGATAATATCGTCTTTTGCAAGTGTGTTTAGCGCTGGAACTTTACCGCCTAGGTAAGGTTTATCAGCGTTTGCGCCGTGGCATGCTGCGCATTTTTTGAATAGCGCCTCTCCGTCAGCAGCAAAAGCACTTGAACTAATTGCCGCTAATGCAGCACATGCGATGAAAACTTTTTTCATTTTCGATCCTTTCAGTTAAATTGCGTGTGAAGTATAATCTAAATTTTGTAAATTAAAATTAAATTTTTATCAAAGAAAAATTAATCCGACAAAATTTATAGCGAAATTTCAGCGAATTTGCGAAATTTCGCCCCCGCTCATTTTATAAATTTTATCTGCCACGCCGAAATATTTATCATCGTGGCTTATCGCAAATATCGTGTATCCGCGCTCTTTGAGCCTTGGGATTATGCACTCGTAAAAGTGCGCGCGAAAGTGCGGGTCTTGATCTGCTGCCCACTCATCGAGCATAATAAATTTACGCCCCTCGCTTAGCGCAGCCGCGAGTGCTAGGCGTTTGCGCTGACCTGCGGAGAGATTTGTGGTGCTAAATTTGCCTCCTTCGATACTGACCTTTTGCGAAATTTCCATGATCTCTAACCACTCGCGCGCAGTGTTTTCATCGCCCACGATATAATCAAACAGATAAAAATCGCTAAAAACCGCGCTTATGTTGTTGCTATACGCGCGAAGCTCATCGGCGCATATAGCGCGCTCATCGGCGCGTATTTCGCCACTTTGTGCGCCATAAAGCCCAGATAAAATCATAAACAGCGTCGATTTGCCGCTGCCGTTTTCGCCGACTAAAAACACGACCTCGCCCGAATTTATGGCTAAATTTAGGTTTTTCACGCCAAATTTGCCGTTTTTATAGGTAAAGCTTACATTTTTTAATTCGAGTTTTTCCCACGCAGGCAAATTTTGGATTTCAAATCCCGCCACATGCGGATCTAGCCCTAATTCCTCGATTTTTTGGTAAGCGATTTTGGCGCGCAAAATGCTCGGGAAAGAGAAAACGAGCATCATCAGTGGCGCGCGCAAAAATAATATCGTAAGTGCGATTGTTACGGCGTTTGCGAGAGCTTGCGCGCCACCGTTTAGCCCCCAAAACAGCACCACGCCCACAGCGCCTAGCATCATCACACTCATAAAATTCCCCGCAAACGCCTGATAAACCTGCGCTTTTAGCGAGGTTTGGCGCAGATTGTTTGCGTTTGGGATAAACTCATTTTCGTAAAGATAGCGCGCTTTTTTTATGTTTAGCGAGAGCTCCTTGTGCCCCTCGATTGCCTTAGAATAGTTCTTGTAAAGCTCGTCCTCGTTTTTGCGGTAAGCGTCGAAATTTTGCATTACTTTGCGCATGATTAGCTGGTTTAAAATCATCAGCGCGCCAATCCACACGAACAAAAACAAAAACATTTTCGGCGAAATGTAAATCGTATAAATTCCAGCGAACACGACCGTCATACCGCCCTGGATTAGCTCGCTAATGCGCATAAATCCGTCAGTCAGGCGCGAAATATCAGAGCTCAGCGACGCCAGCAAATTCGCCTTTGACGCGGCCTCTATGCGTTCAAATTTGGTATCGATTATCTGTTTGATGACCTTTGAGCGCAGGTTGAAGACGAAGTTGTTCTCAATCACGCAAAGCACGGCGCGCGAAGCGACTGATAGAGCCAAAAACAGCACCAAAAGCCCAAAAAACATAAAAATTAGCGAGGTCGTTTTCTCGCCCTCGCCTAGCAAATATTTGTTGATAAACGCCAAAATCGCGATTCCAGCGCCACTATAAACGGCGTTAAAGATAATCATTAGCAAAATTTGCTTGCCAAAACCTTTGTAGTGTTTCAAAATTTTGTCCTTAAATTTGTTTAATCGCGGAATTTAAGCACAAAAAATTTTATAAATTTTAAATTTGGTAAATTTGAAATTTTAAAATTTCACATTTCGCTAGCGCAACCCCCAAACACTGCCCAGAAATTTACTCGCAATGACACGAAATTTGCGCACTTTAAATTTTAAAGTCGTAGATTGCTTCGTCAAGGCTACGCCTTTCCTCGCAATGACAAATTAGGCAAAATTTGTATAATATGTCATTGCGAGAATTTTGCGTTAGCAAAATTCGTGGCAATCTACGACTTTAAAATTCCTTACGCTAAATTTGCTGTCATTGCGAGAAAACGAAGTTTTCGAAGCAATCCAGTAAAATTTAAATTCAAAATTCTACTTAAATTTGACATTGAACGATTTTTAAAATTTTAAAATTTATTTAGAAATTTTTTGTAAGGGGGAAGGGGGCTTGAATTGCGAGGTCGCTCCCCTTCCCCCTTACCAACCCCCACCCCTGCAAAACCTTAGAAGTGGCTAAATTTAAAGCTTCGCTTTAAATTTAGCTGGTTTTATTTTACGGAAATGCTTCGCATTTCCTTTATTTTTTCCCACGCATTTTGATATAAATGTGCAAAATATCAATCGCGGCAGGTGTTACACCTGAAATCTCACTTGCAGCAAACAGCGTCGGCGGAGCAAATTTTTCTAGCTTTTCGACTACTTCGTTGCTAAGCCCGCTAACCGCGCGAAAATCGAAGTCCGCAGGGATTTTCACACTTAGCATATCCTTCATTTTATCGATACTGGCGCGCTGTTCGGCGATGTAGTGTTTGTATTTGCACTCGACTAAAATTTGCTCCAAACTCTCATCGCAAAATCCCGCAAAAATCGGATCAAGCGACTTTAATTTCTCTTTTGTAAAGCTCTTTCTGGCTACGATTTTTTGCAGGCTTACATTTTGGCTTATCGGCTCTTCACCAAGTTCTGCTAAAAACGCCAAATTTGCCTTGTTTGGTGTGAGTTCTTTGGCCTCTAAAAACTCCACGCCAGCCCTCGTCTCGCCCTCAATCTTGCAAATTTTGCTATAAATTTCATCATCAATCAGCCCTATTTCATGCCCGTATTTGCCAAGGCGCAAAATCGCGTTATCCTCGCGCAAAAGTAGTCTAAACTCGGCGCGCGAAGTGAACATGCGGTATGGCTCTTTCGTGCCTTTGGTGACCAAATCATCAATCAGCACGCCGATGTAGGCCTCATCACGGCGCAAGATTAGCGGCTCTTTGGCGCGCACAGCAAGACCAGCATTAATGCCTGCCATAAGCCCCTGCGCCCCAGCCTCCTCGTAGCCTGTGGTGCCATTAATCTGTCCGCCAAGATACAGCCCCGAGACCTTTTTGCACTCCAAAGAGTGTTTGAGTTCGGTAGGATCGACATAATCGTATTCGATAGCGTATCCTGGGCGCACGATTTTGGCATTTTCAAAGCCCTTAATCGAGCGGATAAATGCTACTTGCACATCATAAGGAAGCGAAGTCGAAAGGCCATTGACATAATACTCGCTAGCCTGCGCAGTCTGGGGCTCGACGAAGACATGGTGGCGCTCTCTATCTGGGAATTCATAAATTTTGGTTTCTATGCTAGGGCAATACCTTGGTCCCGTGCTTGAAATTTGCCCAGTAAACATCGGCGCGCGGGCGAAATTTGAGCTGATTATCTCGTGGGTTTTTTCGTTTGTGTAGGCGATGTAGCATGGAAGCTGATTTGGCGCGAAATTTTCGGTGCGGAAGCTAAATGGCTTTGGATTTTCGTCGCCGTCTTGACGCTCCAAGACGCTAAAATCAATTGTTTTTGCATCAATTCTAGGGCAGGTGCCGGTTTTGAGCCTGCCCATTTTTAGCCCGAAAGATTTGAGCGAATTTGAGAGATTTTTCGATGGTAATTCGCCCACGCGCCCCGCTTCTATGGTGCTTTCGCCCACATGCACAAGGCCGTTTAAAAATGTGCCAGTGGTGATAACGACCTTTTTGGCGGTGTATTCGTTGCCAAGGTGGGTTTTCACGCCTCGCACGATGATTTCATCATCACGATTTTCGCTTAAAATCTCGGTTGCGATTTCTTGCGTGAGCTCCAAATTTGGCGTGTTTAAAAGCAAATTTCGCATATAAATGCGGTATTTATCCATATCGATTTGCGCGCGCGAACCACGCACAGCTGGGCCTTTGCTCTCGTTTAGTATGCGAAATTGAATACCGCACTCATCGGTGGTGCGCCCCATTTGACCCCCAAGAGCGTCGAGTTCTTTGACCAAATGCCCCTTAGCTAGGCCTCCGATTGCAGGATTACAGCTTGCAGCGCCTAATTGCTCGACTAAAATCGTAATCAAAAGTGTGCGCACGCCCATTTTCGCGCTTGCTAGCGCAGCCTCGATTCCAGCGTGTCCGCCGCCTATAACTATCACATCATAATTCATATTTTTCCTTTAAAATTTTGCGTGCGATAGTATCAAAAACTCTATGAAATTTTGGTAAAATTGAGCTTTTAAAATTTAAAAAGGATTGAAAATGAGCGAGAAAATTTTTAATAAAATCGTTGAAATTTTAGAGGCTAACGGGGCGAAATTTCGCGTAGTAACTCACGATAGCGTAGGCACTAGCGCAGAGGTTGCCAAAGCAAGAGGCACCGAGCTTGGACAGGGCGCAAAGGCTCTAATTTGCACCCTAAAAGGTGGCGGAGAAAAAATCTATGCCCTAGCCGTGCTTCCAGCCGATATGCAAGCGGATTTAAGTGCGCTAGCAAGGGCGTTTGAGCGAAATCGCGCTAGCCTAGTATCGCCAGCAGAGGGGTTGGAGCTAAGTGATTGCGTTTTTGGCTCTGTGCCGCCGTTTAGCTTCCACGAAAAGCTAGTTTTAGTCTGCGACCCTGCGCTTTTTACGCGATATGACGAAATCGCATTTAACGCAGGCTTGCTCGATCACTCGGTGATTTTAGACGCGAAAGATTACCAAAAAATCGCAAATCCAAAGCTGGTAAAATTCGCTAAAATTTAGCCAAATCAAAATTTGGCTTTTTTTAAATTTAAACGGACGAATTTTGACACTATTTTTAAAATTATTCCCTAAATTTGGGCTTAAATTTAAATAAATCAAATTTAGCCAAATTTCAGAAAATTCCTAAAACAGCGCACTTTTTTAAATCAAAATTTCACTAACGCAAATTTTTTAAAATCCAAACGGACAATTTCTGACATTTTTATTCAGTAAAATTTTGCCAAGAAAATTAGAAAAACAAATTTCTTTTTAAGGAGTGCAAAATGGCATCAGGTGTAGTAGATAGTAGAGTTTTTAGAGTTATGTTCGTCAGCGAAGAGATGAGAAAGATTTTCAGCGACGAAAACAAAGCGCAAAAATGGCTAGATACCGAAGCTGCTCTTGCAAGAGCGCAAGCAAAACTAGGCATTATCGAGCCAAGACGCGCCGAGCAAATCACAAAATTTGCCAAAGCCGAGCTTTTAGATTTGGACGCGATAGGTGAAAACTACAAAAGCTCTATCACAATCGTTCCTTTGCTAAAAGAATTTAAAAAGGTCTTTGATGACGATAGTGGCGAATTTGTGCATTGGGGTGCGACAAGCCAAGATATTATGGATAATGGTATGGTTTTGCAAATCAAAGAAGCTTTGCCGCTTATCAAAAAACTTTTGGAAAAAACCTACAAAGAGGCATTGAGAATTTCAGCCGAGCACAAAAACACAGTTATGGCTGGTAGAACGCATGTAATACACGCTTTGCCTATTACATTTGGTTTTAAAACTGCAATGTGGGCGCAAGAAATTCGCAGAAGCCTTGATAGATTAAAAGAGATTACTCCAAGAGTTTTAGTTGGTCAATTAAGCGGTGCAGTCGGCACTATGGCAAGCCAAGAGGGCAAAGGCTTAGAAATGCAAAAGCTTATGATGGAGGATTTGGGCTTAAATATCCCTGTGATTTCATGGCACCCAAGCAGAGATCACATGGCTGAGTATGTATCTACGCTAGCGATAATCGCAGGGACAATCGGACGCATCGCAAGAGAAATTTTAAGTCTTCAAAGAACTGAAATTTGCGAGGTTGAAGAGCCGTTTTTCATGGGAAAAGTAGGAAGCTCTACTATGCCACACAAACGAAATCCGCAAGTTTGCGAAGGCGTAATCGCTCTAACTAAAATTGTCCGCGCACAAGCTCCTTTAATGGTAGAGGCTATGGAGTGCGAAAACGAGCGCGACTGGGGTTGCGAGGCGGTCGAGTGGGACGCAATTCCAAAAAGCTCTATTTTAATCGCAGGTGCGCTTGAAAAAATCAACGACATTTTAGAAAATTTACTTGTTTATCCACAAAATATGAAAAGAAATCTTAATGCACTAAAAGGCGCAATGCTAAGCGAAGCCGTAATGCTACACCTAGGCGAAAAGCTTGGTCGTTTAACTGCGCACGAAATCGTTTATGAAGTTTGTATGAAAGCCTTCACAGACGGCAAACCAGTAATCGACGATCTTTTAGAGCGCGAAGAGGTTAGTAAATATTTCACAAGAGCAGATTTAGAAGAAATCATGCAACCTGAAAAATATGTCGGATTGAGTGCTACTTTTGTAGATAGAGTTATCGAAGATAGTAAAAAATACTTCGGATAAATTAAAAAGGATAAGCTATGAATAAGCTTACAAAAGGAATTCTAGTCATTGTCGTCGGAATACTTATATGGTTTTGTCCGCACCCTGAGGCTGTGAGCGATCAAGCATGGCATCTTTTTGCCATAGTTTTTGCCACAATTTTAGGTCTTATCTTACAACCGCTTCCAATCGGAGCGGTTGCCTTTATCGGTGTTACGGTTACGATTTTAACTAAAACGATGAAACCAGCAGAAGCATTGGCTGGTTTTGGGAATTCGACTATTTGGTTGATCGTAAGCGCGTATATGATAGCGCGCGGATTTATTAAAACAGGGCTTGGTAGGCGCATTGCTTATAAAATCATCTCGCTTTTGGGAGATAGCACCTTAAAGCTAGGTTACTCCATCGTCATAAGTGATGCGGTTATCAGCCCTGCTATGCCAAGTAGCGGTGCTAGGGCTGGTGGAATTTTATTTCCGATTGTAAATTCATTAGCTAAGGCGTTAGGTTCTGAGCCTGATGAGGGAAGCAGAAAAAAGGCGGGAGCATATTTTATGCAAACGCTTTGGCAAGGAAACACCATTACAAATGGTATGTTTCTAACCTCTATGGCAGGAAACCCGCTGATTGCAAGCTTAGCGTTAAGCTCATTTGGTGTGGAGATTAGCTGGACATTGTGGGCACTTGGTGCGATAGTTCCTGCGATTTGTTCGCTTATAATAATCCCCTTTGTGCTTTATAAAATTTATCCGCCTGAAATAAAGGCGTTTCCGCAAGGCAAGGAAATCGCAAAAGCCGAACTTGCAAAAATCGGACCTATGCAAAAAAGTGAAAAATGTATGCTAGGCGTTTTTATCGGCTCATTGCTTTTATGGGCAACCGGCACCCTAACAGGTATAAATGCGACCAATGTCGGTATGATAGCGGTTTGTGTTATGGTTGCTTTAAAAATTTTAGAGTGGAACGATGTCATCGGCGAAAAAGGCGCATGGGATACGCTAATGTGGATGGGTGCGCTAATCGCACTTGCAGGCGGTTTAAATAAACTTGGCTTTATCAAGTGGTTTTCAGACACCGTCGCAGGCGGTATGGGCGATATAAACTGGATTTTGATAATGGGAATTTTGCTTTTAATCTATGTTTATTCGCACTATTTATTTGCTAGTTTAACAGCACACATTACTGCGATGTATGCGGCTTTTGGTGCAGTTGCTATCGCAGCGGGAGCTCCTGCTGTTTTCGTAGCGCTTGTGTTTGCTTATGCAAGCAATCTCATGATGCCAATCACCCACTACGGCGGTGCTCCTGGACCGATAATCTTTGGTGCAGGTTATAACACCCAAAACGAGTGGTGGAGGCTAGGATTTATCACAACTCTAATAAATCTGTTTATTTGGACGGTAATAGGCGGAATTTGGTGGAAAGTTCTAGGTTTATGGTAAAATAAAAGAGCGGATTTTTCCGCTCTTTTTAATTTTTAAATTTGGATTTTTCATGGCAAATAAAAAAGTTTTTGAAATTTTGGAATTGCTTAAAGATTTCGTTAGCGGAAAAGAGATAATCATCGAGGATTATGCCCTACAAACAGGCATTTCAACCCGCACAGCCAGAAGATATGTAAAAGATCTGCGAGAGATTTTTGGCGAAGAATTTATCGCAAAACTCGCCAAAGGAAGCTATATCTGCAAAAATACAGAATTTTTCAAAACCTTTATCAGCCCCAACAAATACCAAAACGAAAGCGAAAAACTCATAGATTTGCTCCATATCATAAATCCCGGATTTAGTAAATTTTTGCCCTCAGCGCACAAAAAAGTCGATGAAAAACTCGAAAAAGAGCTAAGCGAAATTTTTTTAATAAAAGGCTCGCCACACGAAAAAACGCCGAATTTAGATATTTTTGCCAAACTTCAACAAGCGATTAAATTTAAAAAATATACAAATTTAAAATACGATAATGAAATTTTAAAAAATGTAAAAATTTTAAAGCTTATTTATTCAAAGGGAAATTGGTCTGTCGCAACGCTCAGGGATTGCGATAAAAACAGCGGTTTCGAGGTTTTAAGAGTAAATTTTATAGATGAGATTAGGTTGCTTAAAAACACTTTTTATACCGACAAATACACAGAAAATTTTATACAAAATTTAGAAACATTTTTTGACGGATACAGAGCCGAGCCGTTTTTGGCACGAGTGGCTATCTCGCCAAAAGTGGTTAAATTTTTCGAGAAAAAGACATTTTTTGCTTCACAAAAAATCACCGATGAAATTTTGGAAAATTTATGGCGAGTGGTCGAATTTACCATAAGTAGCGATGATATGCTAATGCCACTAGCAAGGCGTTGGTTTCCTGATTTTGTAATACTTTCGCCGAAATCAACAAGGGATAAATTTGATAAATTAATTATGGATTATCTAAAATTTGGGAAAAATTTAGATAGGCTAAATTTGTAAATTTAGCCTAAATTTCACTCGCTCTTCATTTGCGCTTGCGCCCAGAGATAGAGCGATTCAAGTGCTGGGATTAGCGTTTTACCACGACTTACGAGAGTGTATTCGACCGTAGGGGGTATGGTAGGATACTATTTAGCTACAAAAACGCTCAAATTTTAATGCAAAGCTTCGATTTGGCAGATTTCACTCGTGCAGTAGAACAAATTTTAAAAAATGGATAAAATTTAAAAAAGGGGCAAAATTTGCCCCTTATGGATTATTCTTCGCTAACTTTTTTGAGTCTGAAAAATAGTAGCAAGATAACGATAGTGCCGATGATACCAGCCGCTGTCGCGATAGTCATAGGCATGTTAAAGCCGATTTTCGCATTTACAAGGTAAGCGATTACGACATTTGACATAAAAATCGCTGGGATCAAAGTAACCCAGAAGAATTTACCTCTGCGATATAGGTAAGCTGACGCTGCCCATAGCATGATAGTCGCAGTTGTTTGGTTCGCCCAACCAAAATATCTCCAAATGATACCAAAGTCGATTTGAGATAGACCGATACCGATAGCAAATAGCGGAACGGCAATGAAAAGTCGTTTTACGATATCTCTTTGTGGCATTTTGAAAAAATCAGCGATAATCAAACGAGCCGCACGGAACGCAGTATCGCCAGATGTGATAGGCAAAATAACGACACCAAGAACCGCAATGATACCACCAACAGGTCCAAGAAGTGTTTTTGAGATCTCATGGACTACTTGTGCTGGGTTACCAGCTGCTGCAAGAGCCTCTCTGGTCTCATAGAAGCTTAGACCAAGTGTGCACCAAATAAGACCAATAATACCCTCGCCAATCATTGCGCCGTAGAAAACCATTCTACCTGATTTTTCGTTTTGGATACATCTAGCCATAAGCGGTGATTGTGTAGCGTGGAAGCCTGAAAGCGCACCACAACTAATAGTAACGAAAAGCAATGGCCATAGTGGAAGGTCTTTTGGATCCATATTTACGAAGAAATTTAGACCCTCTGGATAGAAGCTTCTGCCACTAACGATAAATCCGACAGTAAGACCAACTGACATGAAAATCAGCAAAGCACCGAATATCGGATAGAATCTACCGATGATTTTATCGATTGAAAATAGTGTCGCGATAAAGTAGTAAGCAAAAATGATGATTACCCAAATACCAGCTTCCATACCTGTAATGCCTTTAAGAAGGCCAGCAGGACCAGTTGTGAAAACAACACCAACGAGCACGAGCAATACAAGAGCGAAAATATTCATAAAATGTTTCGCCCAGTTTCCTAACTGCACACCTACGACGGTAGGGATAGAAGCACCGTTTGCGCGCACGCTCAACATACCAGAAAAGTAGTCATGCACAGCACCTGCTACAATCGTTCCGATGACGATCCATAGCATAGCCACAGGACCATAAAGCGCACCCATAATCGGACCAAATACAGGTCCAAGACCGGCGATGTTTAGGATTTGGATCAGATAGATTTTCCAATCTGACATTTTGACATAATCCACGCCATCGGCCATGTCATGCACAGGAGTTTTGCGCTCAGCACTGGCACCAAAAACACTTTCTACGAATTTTCCGTATGTAAAAAACGCTCCAATCAGAAGCGCTACACAAAAGAAAAACCAAAGCATTTTTGCCTCCTCGAAAAAGAATTCAAAACAAAAAAAATTGTTTGTAAAATTGTATATAATGTTACATAAATTTAATTTGAATTTATGTAATATTTACAAATAATATTGCTTAAAATTTGGAAAAAATGTGATTTTTATGTGATTTTTGTTTAATTTTGTTAATGGGTGAATTTGAAATGATTTCAACACAACCATAGCCAATACTCTACTTCTTAAAATTTTTACTATTTTTAAAATTTAATAGAATTATTATTCCCATAAACAAACCAATAAAAATACAAAATATTCCAATAGGAAAAAACAGCGAAAAAATCATTATCCAAAAATAGTTACTCAATTTAGAATTTAGTTGCAACACATAATCTCTCACTCCAAATGGCTCCTGTGCAACCCATGCCGTAAAATAAATATTTAGTAGCATATAACCAAAAATTAAGCCTATTAAAACAATAAAAATATCCTTTGGCTCAATCATGCTTGATATGCGCTCTGATTTTAAATTAATAGAAAAAAATATAGAACACAAATAAAGCGAAAATGCAATAAGCCATATCCATAATGCACTTACATAAAATTCTGTAACTTGTGGCATTTTGCTAACATTTGCAAATATTTCTATATTCGGAAAAATATGCTTCATAAAACTCACAAAATTAGCGCATAATTCACTTTTACTTAAAATATCGCTTGGTAGAAAAAATACCATTGCAGAAATCACCGGATGAGCAAGTAAAAAGTTAATCAAAAACTTGCCTCTGATATTATTTTTTTCATTATCTAGTTTTTTCAAAACAGTTGTCCTTATCAATATTTGAAATACTACTACTTTCAAACTAAATTTATACCCAAATAATCAAGCATCTCTCTTTGCCCAATATTTTAAAATATCAAATTTAAACCTATGTAACAAGTAAATTTAAATTTGTAAATTAACAAAATGATTATAATATAAAAGCAAAAAGAACAAGTGCGTGAATATTATTGTTTAGGAACTAATCATAAATATGAAGAAATGATTAAAAATTAAAACTGGTGACCCATAGGAGACTCGAACTCCTGTTACCGGCGTGAGAGGCCAGTGTCCTAACCGCTAGACGAATGGGCCACAAAAAATAAGAAATACGATTTTACCCAAAGGATTATAAATTTTAGATAAAATTGAAAGCAAATTTGCGCTAAATTTCAAATTTTAAGTTAAATAGCTAAAATTTAAATCAAATTTTGAAATTTGGCGCGGAAATGAACAGCCCGCCAAGACAGCGTATGAAAACAGCACAAATTTCTCTCAAATCAACCTAAATTTACGCACAAATTCAAATCCAACGAGCAAATTTTAAATACAAATTCTGCGGGCAAATTTAGCACAAATCAAATTCACAATTTCAAATTCACTCAAATTCTACAAGCAAACTTAACGCAATTTCCTTATTTTTTCGTGATTTTATATAGCAGATTTCCCACGCTTTGGATAATCTGCACGACTACTATCAAAATCACGACCGTATAAGCCATAATATCAGGGCGAAAACGCTGAAATCCATACCTAATCGCCACATCGCCTAGTCCGCCGCCACCAACCGTGCCAGCCATAGCCGTAAATCCGATAATCACAATCAAAGTAAGCGTAATCGCGTTTATTATCGCAGGCAGTGCCTCGACGAACATCACACGGAAGATTATCTGTGACTTACTCGCCCCGAAGCTCTTCGCAGCCTCGATTACACCGGGATCGACCTCGACTAACGCATTTTCGATTAGACGCGCGATAAATGGCGCAGAACCGATTGTTAGAGGCACAATCGCCGCCGTGGTGCCGATACTCGTGCCTACGAGCATTTTCGTAAATGGAAACAGCACGATTAGCAGGATAATAAACGGGAAACTTCGCAAGATATTCACCACGATATCAAGCACCGCGTATAGCGAGCGGTTTTCGTATAGCCCGCCAGCGCGCGTGAGTACCAGCACGATAGCCAGCACGCTACCTAGCAAAAACGCCAAAAATGTCGATACGAAGGTCATATACAGCGTATCTCGCGTCGCTTCTAACAAAAGCGAAGTAATCTGTGAATTAAAAAATCCCTGTATGCTCTCAAACATTTCCAATCTCCAAATTTAAACTATCTCAAATTTATGCCAAAACTCTTCGTCGCGCTCGATAAGCCCCCTAGCTACCAGAGTTTCTAGCACTTCGCGCGAACACAGCGTCTCGCCCGGCCACTGCCTATCATACCCGTCCTGTGCGCCCTTGCTAGTAGCGTCGATTCCGATATGCTCGCCATTTATAAAAACATCGCGCAGAGCGTCGATATTATTCACCACACGCCAAAGGCTCATATACAGGTTGTTTGGGTCGTTTTTCTCATCTGTGAAAATCAAAATTTTAAAATTCGCCCCAGCTTCCTTGCAAAGCAGTTCAAAGGTCTCCCTCACACTCGAAGATTTTTTCAAATTCACAAGCACAAAGGGATTTTTGCACTCGGTAAAGTGCTGCGCTAGGGAGACTACATCTTTTTTGATACTATGAAAGCTCTCCAACAAATCCTCATCGCTAAGCACCTGTGGCGCAGGACTCGCGCTAGGCTGCGAAACATCAACGCCAAGCTTACCGCCAAAGCACGCATTTGGGCTAGCGTGATCTAGCTGATCGCACACACCCTCGCTAAATGTGAGCGATCTAGGCGAAATCCTATCAAGGATAAATTTTGTTAGCGCCCTGTAATCGCCCAAATTTGGCGCATCTTCACCCACAAAAATCGCGTGTTTTACGAAGCTCATCTGCCCCACACCCCAAAATGCGTGCATAAGCTGTTTAGCGTGCGCTGGGTAGCGAGAGTGAAATTTAGCCAAAATTAGGTTATGGAAAACCCCATTTTCAGGCATACGATAATCAATCAAATCAGGCGCGCTCGTGCGAAAAAGTGGCAAGAAAATGCGCTCCGTGGCGTATCCCATAAATTTATCTTCTAGTGGCGGTTTGCCCACGACCGTGGCGGCAAAAATCGGATTTGTCTTGTGCGTGATAGCCTCCACTCTCATCACCGGAAACGGCAAAATCGGCGTATAAAAGCCCGTATGATCGCCAAATGGCCCCTCATCGCACATCTCGCCAGGCTCCACGAAGCCCTCTATCACGAAATCCGCATCATGCGGGACATAAATATCGTTTGTGATAGACTTGACTAGGCAGGCTGGCTCTTTGCGGATAAATCCATAAAGCAAAAGCTCGAAAACGCCCTTTGGCAGTGGCGCTTGACCGCACCAGATATACAGCGGATCGCCACCGATCGCCACTGATACTGGCATTTTGCGCCCAGCGCGCGCGTATTCGTGATATAAATGCGCGCCGTCTTTGTGGATTTGCCAGTGCATGCCAAGGCGGTTTTTATCATAGACTTGCAAGCGATACATGCCCAAATTTTGAGTATCTCCGTTTAAATCTTTCGTATAAACCTGCCCCATAGTGATAAACGCTCCGCCGTCGTTTTTCCAAGTTTTTAGGATAGGAAGCGAGCTCAAATCGACATCCGCGCCAGTATGCACGACCTGCTGACACTCGCCCTGCACTTTTTTTCTTTTTGTAAAAACCTTGCGAAGCGAAACGAGATATGAGAGAAAATCTATTTTTTCTTTAAAATTCTTTGGTTTTTTTGGCTTCAAAAGCGCTTCAATTTCGCCTGCGATTTCCTCTACTTCACGGCCTAAAATCAAATTTAGCGCCTCGAAACTCCCAAAAACATTTGTCAGCACCGGCGCAAATTTCGCCCCAGATGAATTTGTCGGATTTAAAAAAAGCAGAGCTTGCGAATTTGGCTTTTTCACCTCGATATAGCTGATATGAGCGATTTCTAAATCTATATCGCAAGGCTCAGCGATAATGCGCAAAAGCCCAGCCTTGTGGAGTTTGTGAATCCAAGGATTGCTTGTAATGAGATTTTCTATATTTTCTACACTTTTCATTCACGCCTCCTAAATTTAAAAAAACAGATTTTTCTCGCGCGGTTTTTGGCTCAAAAAACTCACTATATCGGCGCGGTTGCCGTAAATCAGGGCATAGTGAAACTCTGGGATTGTTTTTAGCATTTCTAGTTTTGAAAATCTAAAATCGATTGCGGTTTCGCCAAACTCATCGTCCCAGCTCGCGCAAATTAAAATTTTATCCCTAAATTTAGCCCGCAAATACTGCGCCGCGCGCACAAAAAGCTCTTTATCGCTTTCGATGATAAAGGCGCGGTAACTCTCGCCAAAAGGGGTGATATTTAAAAATTTATCCACGAAAATCGGCTCAAAATGGCTTAGAGCGCTGAAATTTTGAAGTCTAAATTCGATATTTTTGCGCCCCAAAAATTTCAAAATTCCACACAAATCTGGCAGGAAAATTTGCGGAAAAACTAAATTTGAATAATAAATTTCATCATAAATAAAACTCGAATAAAATATCGACCCGCTGTAAGTTTCGCTTAAATTTTCATCTTTTTCGATTTTTTGATAGCTAATCTCCAAAAGCTGTAAAAATTCACTATTTTTGGTGAAATAAATGTGCTTTTGCTCGTGGCTGATTAGATGAATAAAAAGCTCGTGAAGCGTGTTTGGGGCAAAAATCAGGTTTTTTGGCACGCTGATGAAGCGCAAAATCGAGGCTTGGATTTCATCAATTAGCACGAATTGATGACGCCAAATATCGCCTAAAAATTTAATCATTCTAAGCAAGGCGACATTTAAATTTTCGACCTTGATAAAGGCGACCTCGTCGTTGCTAACCTTAAAATCACTATCAAAAATCACAGCATAAGCGCCGTTTGCAATAGCCGTCTCGACATCTTTTGCGCTCGCATTTACCGCTACGAAGGCTGCTTTTTTGTGAATTTTATGCGCACAAATAGAAAAACTCTCCACCGCCGAAACACTCGGGCGGTTTAGCATTTTTCCATTTACAATGCGGACTAGATTGGCTAAATTTGTCATTGTTTAATCGCCAAAATGCGTAAATTCGCGCTAAATTTTAGCAAAATTTGTGCCGAAATTTGGGAGATAAACAGCACAAACTTACCCTACTCGCGCGCCGTTTTTTACTTCGCCATGTGTGCCAAGAAGCGTGAGTTTGCCGTCTTCCGCGCTTAAAATCATACCTTGGCTAATGTGGCCGAAAATTTTGGCTGGTTTTAGGTTTGCTAGGACGCAGACTTGTTTGCCAATTACTTCTTTTGGATTATAAAATTTAGCGATACCGCTGATGATTTGGCGCGGAGCTTCCTCGCCTAAATCAATCATAAATCTTAGCAATTTATCGCTACCCTCGATATTTTCGCACTCCAAGACCTTGCCTACTTTAATCACGCATTTTGCAAAATCATCGATTTTAATCTGCGCCTCAGCGTTTTCATCTTTTTTAGGCCCGACACTTGCCTCTGGTCTGCTCATAAGCTCGCTTTCTACCTTCGCAAACAGCGGCTCGCACGCACTCGCGCTATAATCCAATAACTCGCCACGAAGACAGAGTTTTTCGTAAATTTCAGTTGAAATTTTAAATCCCAGCGCAGAGGCGATTTTATCCGCAGTTTTTGGCATAGCTGGGCTTAAAAGCACAGCAACTTTGGCCAAAATATTGGCTACAAGCGCCACAAGCGCATTTGCCTTTTCGCTCTCGCCATTTTTTATCAAATTCCACGGCTCATATTTTGCAATCGCGCCATTTGCCAACGCAAGAGCCTTCCAAAGCTCCTCTAAATAGCGATTTGTCGCGACTTCTTCAAGTTGAGCAATCGCCGAGCTTATCAAAGCATTTGCCTCATTTATCTCGTCTGTGTAGTATTTTAAGACATCTTTGGAATTTATGATATTTGCCGAATACTTCGCGCTCATACCGATAATGCGGTTTAATAAATTTCCAAGTTCGTTTGCAAGTTCTGAATTTATGCGACTAATGATAGCTTTTTGCGAAAAATCGCCATCTTGACCAAACGGCACTTCGCGGAGCAAAAAGTATCTAAACTGCTCCAAACCATAAGCCTCAGCCACCTCGGCAGGATTTACGACATTGCCTAAGCTTTTGCTCATTTTGCGTCCGTCCCTAGTCCACCAGCCGTGCGCTGCGATAGTGCGTGGCATAGGCAAATTTAGGCTCATCAAAAACGCCGGCCAATACACAGCGTGAAATCTCAAAATATCCTTGCCGACTATATGAAGCGTGTCGCCCCAAAAGTCCATTTTAGCGTTATCTACACCATAACCTATGGAAGTGAGATAATCCATTAAAGCGTCCAACCAAACATAAATCACATGTTTATCATCTTTTAGCTCGCTTGGAATTTTAATTCCCCAATCAAAGCCTGTGCGTGTGATAGAAAGGTCTTTTAAGCCACTTTTTACGAAGCTTATAACCTCATTTTTCTTACCCAAAGGCAAAATACACTTATCGCTCTCATACCATTTTAAGAGCCTATCGCCATAAGCGCTGAGTTTGAAAAAATAGCTTTCTTCTTTTAAAATTCTAGTTTTTTTGCCACAATCAGGGCAGTATTCGCCGTCTATTAGCTGATTTGACGGGAAAAAACTCTCGCAACTAACGCAGTAATTCCCCTCGTATTCGCCCTTGTAAATATCGCCGTTTTCATACATTTTGCGAAATACATTTTGCACGCCTATTTCGTGGTTTTTATCTGTCGTTCTTGAATACATATCGTAAGAAATTTCGAATTTATCCCATAATTCTCTGAATTTCGCACTGATTTCATCTGCGTATTGTTGCGGTGTTTTGCCCCGTTTTGCGGCAGCTTCTTCGATTTTTTGACCATGTTCGTCGGTGCCAGTTTTGAAGATAACTTCATGCCCTTGCAAGCGATAAAATCTAGCCATAGTATCGCAGATAATCGTAGTATAAGCATGCCCGATATGTGGGACATCATTGACATAATAAATAGGCGTTAGTATGTATTTTTTCATCTTTTTCCTTGATTAATTTGTCTATTGAGCCGTCGAACCAGCTTCGGCTAGCTGATATGAAACATAGCCAGTTTCTGGGCGTATAGTTATAACAGAGCTATCGCCAGCATCGTTTGTAAGCGTGATCGTGCAATTAGTAACAAACACTCTATCATACGGCGTCGCAGAATTACTTACTTGCCCCATTGGGCGTCCGATATGATCAAATGAAATTGTTTGCACATTAGCACAACCGCCAGCAAAAGCGATATTTGTAATGCCGTATTTGCCCTGTAAATTTAGCTTATTATTCATCAAATCGCCTCTACTATTAAAAGCTTGATTAGCAAAACCAGAGGTTAGAAGTCTAGCTGGATTTTGCGGATCTCTGGCAACACAAACAAAATCTGGACCACCACAATTTGGATTACCAGACAAACTACCATCAGCACCAGCAGCAGAAGTATCTGTAAAAATAGTATATCTCCACCCAGTAGCATGACCAGCCACAGCAGCATTATGGAACTGGATCCTCCATGCTCTTTTATACCAATCAGCGTCATTTGCGTCAAATTTATTATCATACATCGCTAATTGTTGCGTATAGCGTATGTGTGATACGAGCTGATCGCTCGCTTCGACTAGGGCATTTCGCTCTGTTTGGGGAACTGCAACCGCTGCAAGTATCCCAACTATAACTACAATAAAAATAAGTTCAATTAATGTGAAACCTTTTCTCATAATTTTTACCTTTCATAAAAATTCGCTATATTTTAACATAAAATTTCGCAATTTGAACGCCTAGTTTATAAATATCAATACTTTGATCGAAATTTCTTTCATTTTTTTCCTCTATTATGGCGTCAAAACCTTTGTTTATACCATAAAATTTAAGCCGTAGCTGCATTTGCTCATCATCGCAAAGCACGCTTGCAACCCCGCGCTTTTTTAACTCATTAGCTAAATTTTTTGCCACATCAAATTTATAAATGAAATGTTTGCTAGGGCGATTTTGGAAAAACACCACATACATCGCGTCGCTAAAAATCACAGAAAAATAGCTAAAAACTAGGCTAAACAAACTCACGCCAAGCGCAAATTTGTGAAAAGAGCGAAATCGAGGGAGCCTCACTCTGTATGAATTAAACACGACCCGCACGATTAGTGGCGTCGCAATCACGCAGTATGGTAGCATCATTTCCATAGCCACACGCTGTCTAAGCGAAAAAATCAGTGCCAAACAAAATGCGCTAGTAGCGATATACCAAAGCAAATCTTTGTTTTCTTTAATCCAAATTCGATAAATCGCATAGACAAAAAACAAAAAAACAAAAGGCGAAAACGCCCCCGCAAATACGCCAAGAGCGTCTAGGAAATACCCGCGCGGTTTGCCCTGCGTGCCGATATCGTAAAAGATTATGCTAAATACAAAAAGCGCTAAATTTAGCACGAAAATTTCTCGCTTCCCAGATCTCAAAGCCCAAATTCCAAAACCGATATAAAGCATAAAAAACGCCCTATCGATAAAGGCGCTAAGCACCAAAACAGCGATAAGTGCGCCCCAGTTTTTGATTTTGGCAAAATAGTATGCCAAAAGCGTAGCAAAGATAATAATACCGGCTGGATTTAGCAAAATCGCGCTACTCATCGAGGCAGGAAGCCCCATAAATAGCGCAGTTGCTACAAGTCTATCAAATCTGCGTTTTAGGGTAAATTTTGAATTTTTATAAATCAAGGCGCAGTTTATGAAATGCAAAATCAAAAAAGGCGCCCTTAGCGCGTAATCATTTTGAGAGAAAATTTTGCACGAAACATTTGCTATGAGCGAAGTTAGGCTGTTTTGGTTATAAAAAATTTCAGCCTCGTAGTAGCTTATGCTTAAATTTGATATGGCGTAAATCAAAAAAAGCGCGTCAGCACAAAACAAAATCGCTAGGATTAAAATTTCGTTTTTAATGAATTTTTCTAAGCTCATATCGTTTTAGTTTCCATATAAAAAATATCGACGCCATAACCACCACGCAAAGCGCGCTTAAAAAAGCTCCCCAGCCAAAGCTATCATACAAAAACCCCGGCACGAAACTCCCCAAAGCCCCGCCACAATAATAAAAACTAATGTAAAGTCCGTTTGTAATGCCCTTGTGAGCGGTGGCCTTTTTATTAACATGCGCAGTGGCGACCGAGTGCGCCATAAACGAGCCGAAATAAAACACTATCATCGAACCAAAAATCACGCCGAAACTCTCCACATGCAAAAGCAAAAGCGCGATGAAATATATCAAAAACCCTGCCATAATCGCATTTGTCGGACCATTGCAAAAATTTGCAATTCGCGCGACATTAAAGGAAATAAAAACCCCCACGATATAGCCAAAATACATAAAGCCGATTTTCGAGCCGTTAAATTCGCCAAGAAGCCTTTTTAGCTCAAATGGCAAAACATTTAGCGTAGCTTGAAAGACAAAGCACATGCCAAAAATCGCGCAAAAAATATAAATATTTCGCGGAATTGATAAAATTTGGGCTATGTTGCGAATTTTAGGCTTTACAAGGCTGATTTTAATCACAGGCAAAATTTTATAAAGTAGCGCGCTCACGCCAAATGCAAGCACCCCAAGCACAAAAAAGAAAAATCTCCACCCAAACAAATCGGTAAAAAATCCGCTCAAAAATCGCCCGATAAATCCCCCAGCTATCGTCATACCCACATACGCGCCGATTGCGCTGGCTAGGTTTTGTTTGTTTGCGCTTTGGGAGATGTAGCTCATTATCCCAGTCAGGGCCGCTGGGACGATGAAGCCTTGGATTATGCGAATAGTAAGCAAAATTTCATAACTATCTGCAAAAGCAAAGCAAATTTCGCTCGCGCCAAATACAAAAAACACCCCCACTAGGACATTTTTAATCGAAACTTTTTCTAAAATATAGCCATAAATTATCGAAGCAAATGCAAGCGGGGCTAAAATCGCAGTGGTAAAAAGCGAGGCTTTAAATTTTGAAATTTCTAAAATTTGCTCGAAATGCGGTTGCAGGGGCTGTGGCGCATACATAATGCACATTGCTAAAACCGCACAAAAATATAAAATCAAAAAATTAAAATTCTTCACAGCCCACTTCTAAATTTTAAAATTTACTCTTCTATTTTGTAATTTTCCCAGAAAAAGTTAATCCACTCATCGGTCTCTTTGATTTTAAAATCAGGCTGGATTAGCGCCTTACTTTTGTAAAAAATCACCGCTGTTTTAATCTCAGCATTAGGGTATTTTTCCTCCAAAACACGCTTGATTTCGACCATACTATCGCCACTATCGATGATATCATCGACTAGCAAAATTCTTTTATAAAGTTCCAAATCAGGGATATTGAAAACATCGATTGTATCGAGCTTTTGCGTATCTGCGTAGTGGATTGAGTTAATCGAAAAAATCGTCCTCATATCAAGTGCGTTTGCTAGCGCATGACCAAATGTCAGCCCGCCACGCGCAATCGCTACAATCGCGTCAGGCGCGAAGCTATCGCGCACCTGCTTGGCGATGATTCTACTATCTTTATCAAGTTCTTCGAAGCTGTAAAATTTCATATTTTCTCCTTATTAATGCAAAATAAATACCAGCGCGCTAATTCCTGCTAGCACCAAAACGCCCAAATTTATATCGCTAAACCTTCTTTGCACCAAGCGCACAAGCAAATAGCTAATAAATCCGAAGCTTAGACCATTTGTAATCGAATATGTAAAAGGCATAAGCATAACGATAAAAAACGCCGGAATTAAAATTCCAATATCGCTGTAATCAAGCTTGCCAAGCTCGCTAAACATCAAAATTCCAACCATTACCAAAACTGGATAAATTGCGTTGCTTGGAATCGCTTTAAAAAGCGGAAGCATAAATAGCGTCAAAATAAAGCAAACCGCCGCAAACACAGCAGTTAGACCAGTGCGACCACCAGCCTCGACACCACTTGCGCTTTCTGCAAATGCTGTAACCGTGCTAGTGCCCACTATCGCGCCACCTACTGAGCCAACAGCATCGGCAGTTAAATTTCGCGCTAGTTTTTTCATGCCCTCAGGATCTTCGTCGCTAAAAATTTTTGCCCTATTTCCGACACCAGTTAGCGTGCCGATACTATCGAAAAGGTGAGTTACAAAAAATGTGATGATAAATGGCAAAAACGCGAGTTTTAGCGCGCCCATGATATCAAGCTGTCCAAAAATCGGCGAAATTGAAGCAGGAAGCGAGACGATACCCTCTGGTTTAGGCGAGATTCCAAACACCCACGCAATCACAGAGGTAATCAAAATCGCCAAAATAAACGAAGCTTTTACCTGCAAAACAAAAAGCAAAATCATGATAGTAAGTCCGCCAAGACCAAGCAAAACAAGCGGATCGCGTAAATTGCCAAGAGCGACAAGGGTAGCTTGATCGGCTACGATAATGCCCATTTGTTTAAGCCCGATAAAGCAGATAAATGCGCCAATACCGGCACTTATGGCGCGACGCAAATCAAGCGGAATTGATTTAATAACCCAAATTCGGAAATTTGTAAATGAAAGAACAGTAAATAAAAATCCGCTCAAAAATACGATTCCAAGGGCTGTTTGCCATGGAATTTGCGCCCCCATACAAAGCCCAAATGTAAAATACGCATTTAAGCCCATACCCACACTAAGTGCGACAGGCGTATTTGCAAAAAAGCCATTAAAAAGCGTCGCTAATATCGTAATTAACGCAGTTGCAGTAACTAGCGCCTCGTATGGCATGCCTGTTTGGCTCATAATGATAGCATTTACAGGCACTATGTAAATCATAGCCAAAAATGTGGTAATTCCCGCATTCAACTCTTGCTTGATAGAAGTTTTGTTCTCTTCTAACTTAAATAACGAAGTCATCGCCGTCCTTTTCAGTGATATTTAGTTTTTTTGCTGCAAAATTTATAGTCGTTCCTTGGATTAAAACCGAGATTAAAACCATAAAGAAAACGATATTAAAAATAATATGAGATTCCTCTAAATGATAAACATAAGGATATGTCGCAAGTATGATAGGAACTGCACCCCTTAGCCCTACCCACGAAATATAAAATTTTTCAAATTTGGAGTATTTGCTTTTGATAAGTGAGATAAAAACGCTAGCTGGTCTAGCTATAAAAATCAAAACCAGCGACAAAATAATCGCATTGTGCGCGATTTGAGGCAGGTCTGATGGAAAAACCAAAAGCCCAAGGGTCAAAAATACGACGATTTGCATCATCCACGCAATCACTTCGTGAAATGCTATGATATTTTCTTTGTTTGGAAATGCGTATTTGTTCGCCAAAACCCCAGCCATATAGACGCTTAAATATCCATTACCGCCCAAATGCGAGCTTAGCCCAAACATTATAAGCAACCACGCAATGCTAATTAGCGGGTAAAGTCCTGTTTGCATAAGGCGTAAATTTATGCAAATTCTAGGGAACAAATACCCAAACGCAATGCCCAAAACTCCGCCCACTGCAAACTGCAAGAAAAAGTGCATTATCATTTTTTCTATCGTTGTATCTTGGGCTAAAACTATCAAATTTAAAATAGCGATTGTCAAAAAAATCGCCATAGGGTCGTTGCTACCGCTTTCTAGCTCCAAAAGTTCATTTAAGCCATTTTTGAGCTTGATTTTTTGGCTTCGCAAAATCATAAACACAGCCGCTGCGTCCGTCGAAGATATAATCGAGCCAAGTAAAAGTGCATGAAGTGGCGCAAAACCCAAAACCAAATGTATAAAAACCGCCATTATCAAAGCAGTCAGCAAAACACCAATGGTCGCAAGCAAAACCCCGCTTACCATAACGCTTTTAATGTGTTCAAATTTGGTATTTAATCCGCCACTATAAAGTATGAAAACAAGGGCGATTGTCCCCACAGCTTGTGCCAAATGCGGATTGTCAAATTCGATGCCCACAATGCCCTCACTACCAAGTAGCATACCAAAACCCAAAAACACAAGCAGAAGCGGAAGCCCGATTTTTTCTGAAATTTTACTAGCATAAACACTGATAAAAAGTATAACACCGATACCGATGATATATAAATTCAGGCTACTTAGTAAAATTTCCATTTTTAACTCGCATAAATTTGAAGTTCGTTATACAAACTATCGCGCTCGACTGGGATTAATCCGGCAGTTTGAATTAAATCGATAAAATCTTTTTTATTCACACCCTTTTTGCTCTGCGCGCCTGCGCTGCTTTGGATACTTTCGTTCTCTATCGTGCCGTCGATATCATCTGCGCCAAATTCTTGCGCCACTAAGGCTAAATTTAGCGTCGAAGTCGCCCAATACGCCTTGATATGCGTAACATTATCTAGCAAAATTCGAGCGATTGCGATTGTTTTTAAAACCTCAGCCGAACCCATAGCCTTAGGCGTCTGCAAATAGTTATTTTCTCTTTGATACACAAGCGGGATAAACGCGTTAAATCCGCCACCATTGCCGTTTTTAAGGGCCTCATCTTGCAAAGCGCGAATTCGCAAAATGTGATCTGTGCGGTGAGCGAAATTTTCAATATGGCCAAAAAGCATAGTTGCGTTGCTTTGGCGACCCATTTTATGCCAAATTCTGTGAATTTCAAGCCAGTTTGCCGAGCTTACCTTTCCTTTGCAAATCTGCTCCCTCACGCCCTCGTCAAATATCTCAGCACCGCCACCAGGCATGCTATCTACGCCACTAGCAATCATATTTTTTAGCGTTTCTTCGTAAGGCATTTTCCATTTTCGCCAGAAAAAATCCACCTCAGCTGCGGTCATTGCTTTGATATGCAAATTTGGAAATTTGGCTTTTATCGAGCTAAATAAATCGAAAAACCACTCAGGCTTTAAATTTGGATTATGCGAGCTTACGATATGCACCTCTTTGGTGCCTCGCGCCACAGTATCAGCCACTATGCCCAAAATTTCATCTTTGCTCATTGTGTAAGATTGCTTCTCGTTTTTGCGATGAGCCGAAAAAGCGCAAAATTTACAGGTATCAGCGCACAAATTTGAAGGATTTATATGACGATTTGAGTTGAAAAACACCTTTTTGCCGTTTTTTTGCTCGCGGATTGCGTTTGCAAATTTAGCTAGGTCGAAAAGGTCTAAGTCCCACAATTTGGTCGCTTCATCGAAATTTAATCTTTCATTATTTTCTATTTTTTTTAATATTTCCATAAAACTTCCTAAAATTTAAATCGTAATTATATAGTTTTAAAATTTAATCTAGCTAATTTTTTAAAAATTTTCTAACGATTTACGAAAAATTACTATAATTTTGCGAATTTTGCTGAAAGGAATAAAATTTAAAAATGTGCGGAATCGTAGGATATATCGGAAATAAAGAGAAAAAAAATATCGTCCTAAATGGTCTAAGAGAGCTTGAATACAGAGGCTATGATAGCGCTGGAATCGCTATTATGGAGGGCATGGAAAATGCGAATATTACATATTTTAAGGCTGTTGGAAAACTAAAAAATTTAGATGAAAAAATGGCTGATTTTAGCAGCGAGTGTTTTGGAGTGTCAATCGGGCATACTAGGTGGGCGACGCACGGCAAACCGACCGAGCTAAACGCTCACCCGCATTTTGGCGAATTTAGCTTTGTGGTGCATAATGGAATTATCGAAAATTACCAAGAGCTAAAAGATGAGCTTAGCAGCGAGGGCGTGGTGTTTTTAAGCCAAACAGACACTGAGGTCATCGTGCATTTGTTTGAAAAATACTATAAAATTCACGCCGACGCATTTAAGGCTTACGAGGCTACGATTGCGCGCTTGCATGGGGCTTATGCGACACTTTTAATCACAAAAGCAGCACCAGGGAAGATATTTTTCGCCAAAAACGCAGCCCCACTAATCGTGGGATTTGGCGAGAGTGGTGAAGTTTTGTTTAGCTCATCAGACGCGCCATTAATCGGACTAGCTAGCAAGGTTACCTACCTAGATGACGGCGTATATGGCGTGGCTAATAGCGATGAAATCAGCGTATATCAAAACGGCAAAAAAATCTCTCCAAACTACGGCGAACTTCCGAAAGACAAGGGTTACGCGCAAAAAGAGGGTTATAGATTTTTCATGGAAAAAGAGATTTATGAGCAATCCCAAGTCATCACAGAGACCATGATGGGGCGCGTGATAAAGGCTGGGGATATTAAATTTGATGAAATTTCGCCTGATTTGTTTAAGGGTGTAGATGAGATTATGATTTGTGCGTGTGGCACGAGCTATCATGCTGCGCTAGTTAGCGCGTATCTTTTCGAAAGACTAGCCAAAATTCGCACCAAAATCGAAATCGCTAGCGAATTTCGCTACAAAGAGCCGTTTTTAAACCCAAACGCGCTTTTTATCGTAATTAGCCAAAGTGGCGAGACAGCAGACACTCTTGAAGCCCTAAAAATCGCCAAAGAAGTAGGATTAAAAACCCTAGCAATCTGCAATGTCGATAACAGCTCAATCGTGCGCATGGCAGGCAGTGTAATCCTAACTCGCGCCGGTATCGAAAAGGGTGTGGCGAGCACAAAAGCCTTTGCAACGCAAGTTATGGTGCTATGGATGCTAAGCGTCTATGCTGCAAGGTTGCGTAAAACTATCAGTGAGGACGAGCAAAACGAGCAAATTTCAACAATGCTTAAAATTCCGCAAATTTTAAAAATCAATCCACGCCTACAAGAGCGAATTTACCGCCTCAGCAAGCATTATTTGCACGGACATGGATTTTTCTTTATCGGGCGGGATATTTTCTATCCGCTTGCACTTGAAGGCGCGCTCAAACTAAAAGAAATTTCATACCTACACGCCGAAGGATACCCAAGTGGCGAGATGAAACACGGCCCAATCGCGCTAGCAGACGAGCATCTTTTCACAATCGCGCTAATGCCACAATCCCTGCTGTATGAGAAAACCAAAAGCAATGTCGAAGAGCTTGCCGCTAGGGATTCATATATTTTAGCCATTAGTCCAAAAGAATTTGACCTAGCAGATGATTTTATCAAAACCAGCGACCAAACCAGCCCAATGGCTGAATTTTTCGAAATGATGATAATCTTACAACTTCTAGCCCTTGAAATTTCTGTGCGCCTTGGCAACGATGTGGATATGCCACGAAATTTGGCAAAAAGTGTAACCGTGGAATAAATTTTAAATATTTATTTACTTTAAATTTATAAAATTCCGTGAAATTTCACTTTCACGGGGTTTTTATGAAACTTGCAGGACAAATTCTAAACAAATCTGTAATCTTGGGTGATGACGGCAAAAGATACACCTACTCTACCTTTGATTTCCACGACGAAAATTTAAAAATCGGCGATTTTGTAAGCTTCATCGCCGAAAAAGACAAGGCAGTTTTTATCAAATACATAAAAGACGGCGTAAGCCCAGAGCCACAGGACGAGACTTCATTTCTCAAAAAAGAGGTAAATTTCGAATTCGTCGAAATCGAGCCTAAACAAAACGAAAATTTAGAGAGCAAAATTTATTCAAATTTCATACGCAAACACGGAATTCTCTCGTGCATTTTGCCACTGATTTTCGCTGGGGGATTAATGTTTTTCAAAGGCGAAATAATCTCATTTTTGCTCGCTAATAGCGCAAATTTAGGCTTTGTAAATTCAGCTTCGGTTGGAATTTGCGTAGATTTAGCCATAGTTTTTATCTGGTTACTTGCCTATTTAATACCGCTAAATTTGGCGTTTAACGGCCTTGCAGTCGCCACGCACGATCTATACGCCAAACGCCAAATCAACTCATTTAATCTATTTTTTATCCTAACTTTGATTGTCGCACTTGCAGAAATGGAAAATTTCTTTGGACTGCAAAAATACGGCCTTGGCGTGCTGTGCGCGCTAGGTGTGCTGGGGTTTTGCGGATATTTTTACAAAGCCAAGGCATTTTTCTACCTAAGCAAAAAAACAGGGGTCAAACTCTTTATTTTAGCCCTGATTGTGGATTTCGTGGCTGTATTTAGCGCAAATGTGCTAAACAGATTTTTTGGCTTTATTAACCCTGATTTGATTTGGTGGCAGTATGTCGCAATCTGTGCGGTTATCGCGCCACTTTATATACTTTCGTTTTTGCTGATAAAACGCCTTGTTTAGGCGTTTTATTTGGCTCTTTTGGCATAAAAATTTAGCCTAAATTTAGCAAATTCGCCCCGCATTATCGCTTCTCGCATTTGTTTTACCAAATTTAAATAATAATGCAGATTATGAATACTTGCAAGGCGGTAAAATGTCAGCTCGTGCGCGCGAAATAGGTGGTTTAAATACCCGCGCGAAAAGTTTTTGCAAGTGTAGCAATCGCACTCATCATCAAGTGGTCCATGGTCATGGACGAAACAGGCGTTTTTAATGCTAAATTTACCCCTGCTTGTAAATATCGTGCCATTGCGCGCATTTCGCGTAGGCATTACGCAATCAAACATATCCACGCCACGCGCGACATTTTCGACCAAATCCTCCGGCGTGCCCACGCCCATTAAATAGCGCGGTCTGTTTTCATCAATAAAAGGCATTACCCCCTCGACCGTATCATACATTAGCTCGTTTGTCTCGCCTACGCTCAATCCGCCGATTGCAAGCCCGTCGAAGCCCATTTCGCAAAGTGCGAGCGCGCACTCTTTTCGCGCCTCATAATCCGTGCCGCCTTGGATAATGCCAAAGATATTTTGGTGAGTGTGAGATCCGCGCGATTTATTTTCGCAGTGAAATTCCACCGCTTCCTTTGCCCATTTTATCGTGCGTTTCACGCTCAAATCAATGCGCTTTTTAAGTCTGATTTTAGCCTCGCTTTCAAGCTCGTTTGGATTGCGTGGCAAATCGACCAAATCATCTAAAATCATCATAATGTCCGAATTTAGCGCGTATTGCGTCTGTATCACAGAGCGGGGTGTGAAATAATGTGTGCTTCCGTCAATATGGCTTTTAAATTTTATGCCGTTTTCGTCGTTTTTGGTATTTGCACGCAGTGAAAATGCCTGAAAACCGCCACTATCTGTTAGAAAATTTCCGCCAAATTTGCTAAATCCATGCAACCCACCAAACTCTTCTACGACCCCAGCTCCTGGTCTTAGATACATGTGATAGGTGTTTGCTAGAATTATCTTTGCGCCTAGTATTTCGCTCGCATCGTGCGCGTCTAGGCCTTTGATAGCACCCACTGTGCCAACAGGCATAAAAATCGGCGTTTGCACCACGCCGTGCGCCATTTCTAGGGTGCAGGCGCGCGCTGCGCCGTCTTTTGCGTCTATTTTAAATTTCATTATTTTCCTTTGGTAAATTTTGCGCTATTTTACCAAAGTTTTTGCCTTTTTTAGAGTTTTTGAAATTTTTGCGTCCGCTTAAATACTCGCTGTATCTCGTGCCATACAGACTTGCGTGCCAAATCGCAAAGCCAAGCATACTAATTCCGCTTATTTTGTGGATTTTGCGCCACGCCTTGCCCTTTTTAAACCCGCTAAACGCGCAGATTCCCATACTCACTGCAAGGCTATTTTTGGCTAGTTTTCGCTGAAATTGCAAATCTAAAATTTTATCCTTATTTTTCAAATTTAGCCCCTTTTATCGAATTTAAAAGCAGAGCAATCGTCGTGCCGTTATGCAAAATCGCCGTGGATATCGGGCTTAAAATCCCAAGCGTAGCCAAAAGCAAAATCGCCGAATTTACCCCAACGGTGGCGTTAAAATTCCGCCTAATCAGCCTTAGCGTATCATCTGCTGCGGCTTTGATTTTCGCCACGCCCTCGATATCGTTTTTCAAAAGCAAAATTTGCGCGCTTGCCTTTGCGATGTGCGCTGAGCTAGGCATACCTATCCCCACATCTGCCGCCATTAGGCTAGGAGCGTCGTTTATGCCGTCGCCTATAAATGTAACCTTATGCCCGCGCGATTGCAAATCTTTGATAATCTCGGTTTTTTGCGTCGGCAAAAGCTCCCCATACGCCGCGTCAAGCCCCAACTCGCGCGCCACTTCATCGGCTTTTCGCTTCACATCGCCACTTAGCATTATGATTTGTTTGACCCCTATTTTGCGAAGCTGGGAAATCACAAATTTAGCATTATCACGAAGCCTATCACGCAGTCCAATCACGCCCAAAAGTTTGCCGTCAAATGCGATGAAAAGTAGCGAAAGACCGCGATTTTCTAAGTTTTCAATCCGTTTTTTAAACGGCGAGAAATCTATCATCTCATCATCTTGTAAAAAATGCTTCGAGCCGATGATTAAAATTTTGCCCTCTATGTTTGTCTTCACCCCGTGCGCTACGACAAATTCGACCTCATCGTGGCTGACATGGATAAATCCGCGCTTTTTGGCTGCCTCTACGATAGCCTGGGCGACTGGGTGGAAATAGTGCTCCTCTGCGCTCGCTGTCAAATTTAAAATGTCTTTATCGCTGAAATTTTTATCAAAGGATATGATTTTTACGACCTCTAAATTCCCGTGTGTGAGCGTGCCTGTTTTATCGAAGACAAAGGTATCGCTAGCTCCAAGGCTCTCTAAGGCTTTCGCCCCTTTTATGAGAATTCCAGCCTTGCCAGCCTTTGAAATGCTCGATTTAAAGGCAACTGGCGTTGGGAGTTTGAGCGCACAGGAATAATCAGCCTGCAAAACAGAGGCAACGCTAGTGAAATTTCGATTTATCAGATACGAAACCCCAGCTAGCCCAAAGGTAATAGGCACTAGCTTATCGCCCAGCCTCATCGCACGCGCGCCGATTTGCGAGCGCTCTTTGAGTGCGTTTGCGATGTATTTTTTGATACTGTGCGCAGATGTTTCATCGCCCACGCTTTGGGCATAAATCCTAATCGCCCCCTCGGCGACTATCGTCCCACTAAGCACCATATCGCCCCTGCTTTTGCGCGCCGGCAAGGCTTCGCCTGTCATGGAGGATTGATTGATGAGTGCTTCTCCGCTTAAAATATGGCCATCTACGCCGATGATATCGCCAGATCTTACCACGACGATATCGCCTGTTTTAAGCTTGCTGGCTGGGATTTTCATCTCGATTTTTTCGCCGTTTTGCTCTACCTCAACCCACGCCTCGCTAATATCAGGCTTGGCTAGCTCTTTTATCAAATCATCGCTTTTATAAACGGTGCTTTCTTCCATATACTCGCCAAGGGCCAGCATTGTATTTGTGCTATTTGCCGCGAAAGTATCAGCCCTGCCAAAGGAAATCCCCACAGCCAAAGCTTCAAGCGTTTTAGAAGTTAGTCCATGCGCTAGACTCTCTTTTGCCCCCTCTTTAAGCAGCGGCAAACAAGCAATCAAGCTAAAAAGTCGCACAAACGCCGAATTTCGAAAGAAAAAATTCGCCCCAAGCGCAGCGGCTGAGACAATCAAAGCGTTTTTGCTAGGGGCATGTGAGCGTTCGCGCTTTTTGGCGCGCTTAAATTTGGCCAAGTCTAAATTCGCTAGGTGCTTTATCAGCTCGTCGCGAGTTCCAGTATTTGCGCTCTTGCGGGAGTTTGCGCTATTGTGGAAGCCCTCACTCTCGCCCTTACCTTTGCGGGCAGTATTTTTGAAAGCTGAGCTAGTAAAATTTTTGTCATAATTTATAACCAAAGCACCGATTTTAGCGTTAAATCTGCACTCTTTAACGCCACTAAATTTTGAAATTTCTTTTAAAAATTCTCCCTCATTTAAATTTTTAAAAGCGCAAATTTTAAGCCTGATTCGCCCCGCACACTCGTGTTTTATCTCAAATTTCATTTTCGCTCATTTGCGCTTTTGCGTCCAAAAAACGCTCCTTCATCTCCTCAATCCCCATTTCAAAGAGCTCCGAGCCCTTTGCGATAAATTTAAAAAGGTTTGTTTGCGCATTTTCGTTAGTGAAAAAATACACGACCGCAGCGCCCAAAATTGCACCATTTAGAAATGAATTTTTCTTAAAAAATTTGCTTTTACCTAATTGATTTAGCCCAGCAAATTTTGAAAGGCTTTTTGATTTTTTGCCACCAAGTGCGCTATTTATCCATTTTGATAGCTCGCCAAGCTCGCCATTTGCGCTACTTTCGCAATATTTTAAAATTTGTTTTAACTCTTTTTTAGAAATCTTTTTTTTGCTCATTTTGCTTCCTTTGTGATTAAATTTTCGCTCATTTCTAGCGCGCATGTCGCCAAAACTGCGCCCACAAGCGCCCCCAAATACTCGCCCTGGACAAGTTTGTTTGCGCTATAAATCGCCCCGCCTGCGATGATGCCTCCACGAAGCGCCGAATTTAGCCCGTCGCGCATGGCCTGCTTTTTGTTTTTGCCTTTTTTGACATTTGCAATCTCGCTCGCAGCCCCAGCAATCGCCCCAGCTAGCGCGCCACTTAGGGCGTTATCGATTGGCGAGCGCGACAAAGTTAGTTTGGTATTCATACTCTAACCTTAAATTTGCGTCTCAGTCGAGGTGTCTGCGCGTTTGGCGCGTGGTTTAGGGGTGGTTGATTTTTTCGCCCGCGGTTTTTTCGCTGGTTTTTCGACTGATTTTTCGTTGCTTTTTTTGTTCGCGGATTTTTTCGGCTCATTAGCAGTTTTTTCTAGTTCGCCTTTTGCGTTTTTAAATTTCTCGCTAATCTCATCGCCTGCCCTATTTAGCGTGGTTTTGACGCCCTCGCTCGCACTTTTTACCTTATCTTTTAGCTTTTTTGCGCCCTCGCTTTTGGCAAGCTCGCTAAGACCTTGTGCGATTTTTTTGCGATTTGTGAGCGCATAGACACTAGCCCCACCAAAAACTAAACCTAAAAAAAATCTAATCGGCATAATTTCTCCTTTTAAAATTTTGAAATTTACATACTTATGATTTTTGCTATCATAATTAGAAAAAGTAAAATTTGATTTTACGCAAAAACGCCTTAAAATCAAATTTTCAAGGCGTTTTAAACGATAAATTTATCAAATTTTTTGTGTGAAATAATAGAATATTTTTGTATAAAATTAGCTGAATTTATAAAAACGATTTTCATTTAATTATGAAAATTTTAAGAGCAAATATCATTAGCCTTAGAATTTACAAGCGAAATTAACTCAGTCGAAATCTGCCCAGATAAAAACTCCTCCCACAGCTGGGGCTTAAAAATTTCGCTGTCGTAAAAAATCGTCAAAGAGCCAATTAGCGGGTTAAATTTATACTCTTTTATCCCGCTAATACTAGCGATTTTCGCCTTCAATTCCGCCTCGCTAACCCCACTAATCTCCCTAATCTTGGGACTTACGCGAATTCGCAAACGCCCCCTTGTGTGGGCGATTTTGGTGAAATATTTGGCAAAATTTAAAATATCGTTTTTCTCAATTTGCATTTTAGCTCTTTTTTGGGCGAAAGGCCGTGATTTTCTCCGTAGTCTCGATATAAGCGCCACCGATTAAATCTATGCAGTATGGAATCGCCGGGAAAATCGGCTCTAAACACTGCAAAATCGCCTTTGGATTGCCCGGCAAATTTACGATAAGAGAGTTTTTGTAAATGCCGGCCGTTTGCCTCGATAAAATGGCGGTTGGGACATATTTTAGGCTCACAGCGCGCATTAACTCGCCAAAACCTGGTAGCATTTTTTCGCACACTGCCTCGGTAGCTTCTGGCGTGACATCGCGCGGGGCTGGACCTGTGCCACCTGTGGTAAATACGGCGTCGCACCCATTACCACACATTTCTCGCAAACTTTTCTCGATTAACGCGCGCTCATCGGCGATTATGCGGTAGTCAAATTCCACCTCGCCCTCTATCCACTCGCTCATTATGCGCCTAATCTCAGGACCGCCCCTATCCTCATAAACCCCGCTTGAAGCGCGATCGCTAATGGTTAAAATTCCTATTTTTACCTTTTTTTGCATATTTTTCCTAATCATCGAAATTTAATCTATCACTTCTAGGCGCAGGTGTTTCACTCTGAATTTCGCTGTGATTTTCTCCCTGCTCTTCGCCCAAATTTTCCTCGTCCTCATCAAGTTCTGGTTGCAAGATCGAGCGCACGCCAGAGTGAGTGATATACTCATAAACAAAAATTTGCTTCGCTATCAAATTTAGCGCCTCTTGCATAGTGCGAAGCGTCTCGCCCACATCCTCAAAGCACGAATTTAGTATCTCATTGACGCTGGCTGGATTTGGCACGAAACTATCCCCCATAGCGTATTCATAGACCATTTTTTGCGCCAGCTCGGTGGCCTCTTTGACATCGTTTGAGCCGTTCGTAAAAGCGTCGTTTTTGTGTATCGCAAGGGCTGCTGTGCCACTGAGTAAGACTTTGATTTGATTTAGCATTTGGGTTTTAGAGCGGATTTCGAAATCATCGTTTAAAAATTTATCGTTTAAAAGCTCGATTTTATCGAAATTCATCGAATACCAATACGCGATTAGCGCCTTTGCAGCCTGATAAAAGGCTTGGATTTCTTTTTCGTTTTCGGTTAAAATTTGGCTTTTTTGCACGCCATAAAAGACCTTTGTGCGCACATTTTCGAAGTCTATTAGCTCGATTTTATCGCTTCCTCTCTCTAATGCCTTCATAGCAGCCTCATTGACAAATGTCGCCACGCCTGCCCCGCTAAATCCCACGCAAAGGCGACTTACTTTGGTTATATTTAAATCAAATTTTTTATCCGCAAGATAAATTTTTAAAATTTCAATCCTGTCTTTGTAGTTTGGTAGCGAGATAAAAATGCGCCTATCAAACCTGCCAGAGCGAAGCAGAGCCTCGTCGATCAAATCAATTTTATTCGTCGCGGCGATAACCATTACACCGCTATTTTCTTCAAATCCGTCCATTTCTGTTAGAAGCTGATTGAGCGTAGCCTCTCTCTCGTCATTTCGCCCAACGCCCCTTTTACCGCCCACAGCGTCGATTTCGTCGATGAAAATAATCGCAGGCGCGCAGGATTTTGCCTTAGCAAAGAGCTCCCTGACGCGCTTTGCGCCCACTCCGACAAACATCTCAGCAAAACTCGCCCCACTTTGGTAAAAAAACGGCACGCCAGCCTCGCCGGCTACGGCCTTTGCAATTAGCGTTTTTCCCACACCAGGAGCCCCAATCATCAAAACGCCTTTTGGAAGTTTTATGCCAAATTTTTGGTATTTGAGCGGATTTTTTAGAAAATCTACGATTTGGATTAGCTCGTCTTTGACCTCGCTAATACCTGCGATATCGCTAAATTTCACATCGCTTTTAACTGGTTCAAATGAGTTTGGTGCGAAATTTTGCGGCGCAGTATTTTGGGCTTGCGAAGCTAAATTTTGCCCTTTTTTACGGCGCGAAAGCACGGTTTCGAAATAATAGACAAAAAGAAAAAATGCAAAAGTGAAAATCACCAAAATCGCGCTGATTGTCATTTCGCCACTATTGCCGTGCGATTTGCTGATAACTGCGTGATTTGCCAGCTCTTTAAGATCGACGATATCGGCTAAAATGCGGTATCTTTTGCCCTCGTAAATGAAATTTAGCGCGCCGTCCTCGATATGGGCTCGCTTGATCAAATCCCTTTGCATAAGCTCGCTAAATTCGCGCTCGCTGATGTATTGCGCGTCATCTTTGAAATACACAATACTAAGCAAAACGATAAGCAATCCCAAAAACACAAGGATTAAATTTAGCTTGTTTGCCTTAAATTTCTGCCACATTTGACTCAAATTTGACTTCATAATCTTCTATCCTTACCCATTTTTTAGATAAATCTTTTTCGCTTTTTATCAAAATTTTATTATAAAACTCATCGTATCCTTCGAAAAATTCGCCGTTTTTGCGCTCTACTAGCACCGAAAGTGGCGATTTGTGAGCTTTGCGAAACTCGAAATTATTTAACGCTACGATATTTTTAAGCATTTTAAGCCTAGCTTTCGCCACTTCGCCATTAATCCTCCCACTCATCGAAGCAGAAGCTGTGCCCCGGCGTGGAGAGAAAATAAAGGCGTGCAGGTGCGTAAGCGGGAATTTTTTGAAATTCTCAACCGCCTCGCCCCATACTTCCTCGCTCTCGCCAGGGTGAGCGACGATGAAATCAGTGCCTAGTGCAAAACCCCTCTCGCCTAGCTCCAAAAACAGCTCCAAATCCCTAAACGCCGTGTTTCTGCGACGCATAATGCTAAGCATAGTCTGCGAAGTGTGCTGCAAAGCGATATGCAAATGTCGCTCCAAAAAGCTCTCGCCCAAAATTTCGCGAAAACTCTCATCAATCTGACTTGGCTCGATTGAACCTAGCCTAATGCGCTTTATGCCTGAAAGGCTGCCAAGCCTTTGCAACAAAGCCCCAAGAGATGTGGCACTATCCTTGCCATAACTTCCGATATTCGTGCCAGTTAGGACGATTTCACTAAAACCATTTTGGGCTAAATTTCGCGCCTCATTTATAATCAAATTCTCATCGATAGAGCGCGCGCGCCCCCTTACAGAGGGGATTATGCAGTAAGCACACGAAAAATCGCAACCCTCTTGGATTTTGATAAAGGCTTTCGTGTGATTCTCAAAATCGCCAAGCACGCTACTTTCTTTATATTCCAAATCTCCGATATCGTAAAATTTCGTATCTGCGCGCAAATACTCATCGATTTTGGCTTTTTGGCTCATACCAAAAACGCCAAAAATTTGATTTTTTGCTAGCAAATTTTGCCCCTGAGATTTGGCTCCACAGCCTGTTAAAATCACCCTTTTTCCAGCCCTATTCATACGCGAGATATAGCCTCTGACATCGCTATCTGCGCCGTTTGTAACGGTGCATGAATTTACCACAACGATATCTGCTTCGCTCTCATTGCCCACAATCTGCGCGTTTTGCACCATTTTTTTGATTAATTCAGTATCGTAAATGTTCGTGCGACACCCAAAGGTCTTAAAATACACCCTCACCTATACTTCCCCCATAGGTGGCTCGTTTGACTCGAAATTTGGCGCTTTGTTTGCGCCATAAGTTTTGCCGTTGTAAAGCGTGTAAGCCGGGTAAGCGATTTTGATATCATCTTCTTTTTGTAAGCTTTCTAAAATTTCACTTGAAATATTGCTTCTAAGCCCCAAAGTAGCGTATGAATTCGTCATATACCAAACCGAAATTTGGATACCATAAGGCTCAAAAAAGCTAAAAATTCTAGGCTCCACATTTGGGTTTTTTATGCTGTATTGAGAGCGGAGTTTTGACATTTGCTTTTTGGCGATATCGGTGTAGCCTTTCGAATACTTCCTGACTATGTTTTTTATGATATACATAGCTTTTTTGTGATTGCTATCAAATGTGAGTAAGATATCGATGCCGTCCCAAACGGTCTTTAACCCAGAGTGCGTATAATTAGCCAGCAAATCTGTAAAAATGTAGTTATTCGGTATAAATACAACCCTGCCGGCGCGTTTGTTTTCTCGCCATGTAGTCATCGTAACATCTTCGAAAATTGTCATTCTAAGCACGGAAATATCGATGATATCGCCCACATACACGACGCCATTTTTGCAGACTTTGACGCGATCCCCTACCCTAAATGTGCCGCCAAATACGATTACAAGCCAGCCAAGCGAGCTCATAAACATATCCTTCATCGCAATCGCCAAACCAGCCGAAGCAAAGCCCAGCACGGTAACAAAATGCGTCATATTATCAATATACGAAAATAGCAAAATCAGCACGATAATGGTGAAATTTATGACATTTATGATTTTATTTACAAGGTAGAAATTTTCGTCATTTATGACATATCGTTTGGCGATAAATTTGGCTAAAAACGCCAACGCCAAAACTATACCAATCCATATAAGGATATTTCCAGCGCGCTTGATTTGCGCCGTGATATCGGCAGTTAGCGCGGTGATTTGGGAGTTGATTTTTTTCTCATACACATCATAAGTAGTGCCTGCAAGCTCGTAAGCAGAGCTAAATTCACCGATTTCATATTTTAAATTTTCGTAATCTTTGATGAGTTTATCATCTGGGGAAATTTTCTCCACTTTGGCGTATAATTCGGCTTTGGTTTCGAGTTTTTCTATCAAAACCTTTAAATTTTCGATTTTTCGTTTTTGCTCTAATTTTTGCTCTTGCAGATTTCGAATCGTCGAAAAGCCCGTGATTATCGAAAAAGGATTGCTCACACGCTCTGGTTCTGGGGTCTCTGGCATAGCGACAATGTCCAAAAATGGGCTTTTTTCATACTCTTTTAAAAGCGAGAGTTGCTCATTTACAGCGCGAAGTTTTTTGCCTATTTCGTTGATCTCGTCCGCGTCGCTTAGGGATTTTTGCTCATCTTGCAAGATTTTTTGCTGTTTTAAAAGCTCTTGGTAACCGATGAAATTCGCAAATCTGCTAACCCAAAGATTGTTTTTGATCTCCTCATCAATCGCCCTAATCTGCTCGCCAAGCGGAGCAATCATCGCTACATCGGCACTTTCGCTCGAATAAACATATTCTTTATTTAATCTAGTGGCGGAGCTGTTTTGCTCTGATAAGCTTAAATTTTGCTCTGCTAAATTTTCGCTTAAATTTCCCTCGCCAAAAGCAAAAACAAAAAATAAAAAAAGAGTTAAAAATCTATTCATTGAAACGCTCTTAATGTCGATTTTACGAGATTTTCATCGATATCATCAGATACGAAAAAATCACCAATTCCCTTTGGCATGATGAATTTTATCTTGCCTGAGGCACTTTTTTTATCCAGATAAAACATTTCGTAAAATTTATCTACATTTTGGATTTTGTAGCTTAGCGGAAGTCCAAATTTAGCGAGCAGCGCGCGAATTTTCTCCGCCTCATTTGCGCTTAGTTTGCCAAGTCTTACAGCCAAATCATTTGCCATAACCATGCCAATCGCCACAGCCTCACCGTGTAAATACACAGAATAATTCGTCAAATTCTCAATCACATGCGCGAAGGTGTGTCCGTAGTTTAGCACCGCTCTCACGCCGTTTTCGCGCTCATCTCTCGCCACGACACCGGCTTTTATTTCCACGCATTTTGCGATGATATGGGCCACTTCGCTATCGCTCTTCAAATCATGCTCGCAAAAATACTCAAACAGCTCTTTATCAAATGTTACCGCCATTTTCACAGCTTCTGCCACACCTGCGCCAAATTCGCGCGCTGGCAGGGTTGAGAGAAATTTACTCTCACAATACACGGCGCGTGGTTGATAAAATGAGCCGATTAAATTTTTGCCGAAGCGGTTATTCACGCCTGTTTTCCCGCCCACGCTAGCATCTACTTGGGCTAAAAGCGTGGTTGGGATATTTATAAAATTTATCCCTCTTTCATAAATACTCGCGCAAAATCCCGTAATATCGCTAATCACGCCACCGCCAAGTGCTATTAGCGTGCTTTTGCGATCTAGTTTGGAGCTAAAAAGTTGCTCTAAAATTTGCTCGACGCTGGATAGATTTTTATACTCTTCGCCATCAGGAATTGTGATGATAAATTTCTGCTCGCACTCCAATCTCTCCAACAAATACGAGAGCCAAAGCCCGCTAACCTTGGGGTTTGTGATGATTGCGACCTTGCCAGGAAGTGAAATTTTGGCTAATTCGTCGATAAAAACGCTGTAACTTTTCTCTTTCAAATCAATATCAATTTTCATATTCTAACCCCTTTATTTGCCTTATTGTAGCATAAATTTTGCATTTTTTTACCCCATATCGCATGGAAGGAAAATTTGGTGATTGTGGCTTAGTTTGAAATACATTTTGTCAAGGTCTTTTTTGAAAATTGCTGTCGATTTCGGAGCTAAAATTTTATCACTAAATGGCACAAACTGCAAGAAATCACTCTCTCCGCTAAGCTCGATTAATGGGTTTTTGCTCATATCATCGTGGATTATGAGCTCTTTTGAGAAAAGCTTTGACAAATTTAGATAATTTTGCACAAACTCGCCACCTTTGCCGCCGTTTTCGTTAAAAATATACAGGTGAATATTCATACCAAGCTGCGAGCTGATATCAAAAACCACGCTTGACTCCTCGTCCATATTCACTCCGCCATTTACCACCACACTGCGTTTTATCGCCTCTAACTCGCTCTGCCCTAGGCTTAAAATCGGCACGCCAAGACTTTGCAAATAGGCTTTATTTTTTTCGAAAATCTCCCTCACACACACGACCAAACCAGCCTTATTTTCGCTCACATCGCCGTTTAAATTCGATATATTTTTCTCTTTATAATCAATTAAAATTTCAAATTTTTCATCATCGCTTTTGGCCTTAATCTCCTCGAAACTAGGCGCAATTTTGGGATTTACCACCCTAATGCAAATTTTGTGATTTTGGAGCCTGCTATCTAGATACTCCACCGCTCTTAGCGTCTTATAAATCGAGCTCTCGTTCATTTCCTTCATATCAATTAGCGCATAAATATTTATCCCAAATGGCGATGGAAACTGGCCGTTTTGCTGTTTGACCTGCGCAAAAACCGCGCGCAAGGCACTTGGCTCGCCCACGACCAAAATCGTATCGTTTGGATAAATCACCGTGCTTTTCGTGGTGATTATGTAGGTGTTGTGGCGATAAATCATCGGGATTTTGTATCGCTTCGAACTTAGAGTGCCTACCTTGCGATACGCAAACGAGCTTCCCACAGGGATTTTTACCTCCATTATCTCGCCCCTGCCAAGTCCTACATACTGCGCAAAAACCGGGCTATCTGGCAAACAACCCATAAAACGAGATGAATTTAGCGATAAAACATTTAAAATTTTAATATGCTTTTCTTCTTTATACTCTTGCACCAAATCCCAAAAATCAGCGAGATAAATTTCCAAATTCGGCGCAATTTCTTTGAGATTATTCAGGCTCACCCTAGCGTCAAATTCAATGTCCATTATCATTATGCACCTATCGAATTCGCCCTGATTTACTACTAATTTTAGCCTTTCTATGCTTGTAGGATCGAAAATCTCCACGCTGAAATTTTGCATACCCAAAATCCCCTCAGGCACGCAGGAGCTGTCTTTTGCGATGATAAAGTATTCGTGGATAACATCTTTGGATTTGTAAATTCTATTTAAAAAATGGCGCGCGAAATCGCCACTTGCTATGATTAAAACTTTTTTCATTTTTATCCATTAAATTTTGATTTTTCAAAATTATATCAAACATGGCTGAAATTTAAGCGTTTTTGCAAACTCTTTCAAAGAATTTTAAGATATAATTAAAGGTTAATTTTCACAAAAAAGAGGCTAAAATGAACGATAAAATCACAATTATCGGCGCAAGAGAACACAACCTAAAAAATATAAATTTGAAAATTCCAAAAAATAAATTAGTCGTTTTTACGGGGCTTTCGGGCTCTGGCAAATCCACGCTGGCTTTTGATACACTCTATGCCGAGGGGCAAAGACGCTATGTAGAGAGCCTTTCGGCGTATGCTAGGCAGTTTTTAGACAGGGTTGGCAAGCCAGATATCGACAAAATCGACGGCCTAACCCCAGCGATCGCGATAGATCAAAAAACCACTTCCAAAAACCCGCGCTCGACCGTGGGCACGATAACTGAAATTTACGATTATTTGCGCTTGCTTTACGCTAGAACGGGCGTGCAACACTGCCACCAATGCGGCAAACCAATCTCAAAAATGAGCTCATCTGATATCATCGCCGAGGTTATGAAACTCCCAAACGGCGCGAAAATTTCAATTTCTGCCCCGCTCGTGCGCGAAAAAAAGGGCACTTTTGCCGATTTGATCGAAGATATGCGAAACAAAGGCTATGTCAGAGCCCAGATTGACGGCGTTTTGGTTAGGCTTGACGAAGAAATCGAACTAGCCAAAACCAAAAAACACACAATCAAAGTCGTCATCGACCGTGTGAGTATCAGCGAAGAAAACGCCACTAGAATCGCAAGCGACATCGAAAATTCCTTAAAACTTAGCTTTGGCGAAGTCGAAATAGATATCGCAAATGCCGATGAATTCGGGCTTGCGCACGATCATATCCATTACAGCGAGCACATGGCGTGCTTTGATTGTAAAATTTCATTTACTCCACTCGAACCGCTAACTTTTAGCTTCAACAGCCCAAAAGGTGCGTGCGAGGAGTGCGACGGGCTTGGAATTAAATTTAGCCTAGATTTAGCTAAAATCATAAACGAGGCAAATTCTATCGAAAACGGCGCGATTAAGGTAATGTCGGGGTTTAACAAAAGCTATTATTATAAATTTTTGCTCGGATTTTGCGCCTCAAACGATATCCCCACAGATGTCCCATACGCCGAGCTTGACGAGGCGCAAAAACAGCTCATTTTATACGGAAGCGCGAAAGAAGTGCCGTTTTATTGGAAATCACACAAACTAATGCGTAAATTCGAGGGCGCAATCAAATACGCCTATGATTTGCTAAAAAACGAAAACGATTTAGACGAATATATGAGCGAAAAAACCTGCTCTGCTTGTGGCGGACTGCGTCTAAAACCCCAAAGCTTAGCTGTAAAAGTCGCTAGCAAAGGCCTTGGCGAAGTGGTGAAGACAAGCATAGAAGAAAATGTCAAATTCTTTGGCGATGAGAAAAATTTCGCCCATTTTAGCCCGCAAGAGGCGCAAATCGCAGCACCGATTTTAAAAGAAATCAACGAAAGGCTATTTTTCTTAAACGATGTAGGTCTTGGATACCTGACCCTCGGGCGCGATGCGCGCACAATCAGCGGTGGCGAAGCGCAACGAATCCGCATCGCAAGCCAGATTGGAAGCGGACTAAGCGGGGTAATGTATGTCCTAGATGAGCCTAGTATCGGGCTTCACGAGCGCGATACACAAAAGTTAATCAATACACTTAGAAATTTACAGCAAAAGGGAAATTCCGTAATCGTCGTCGAACACGACAAAAAAACCATACAACAAGCGGATTTCGTCGTAGATATCGGACCAGGGGCTGGTAAATACGGCGGCGAGGTCGTATTTAGCGGAAGCGTGGAAAATCTGCTTAAAAGCGACACGCAAACCGCGCTGTATATGAACAATCACAAAACGATTGATTACCAAAAAAACCGCCCGCAAAAAGAGTGGCTAAGTATAAAAAATGTCGAAATCAACAATATCCACGGCCTAAGCGCAAAATTTCCTTTGCGAAATTTAGTCGGAATTACCGGAGTTAGTGGCAGTGGCAAAAGCTCACTCGTGCTTCAAACAATCCTGCCAGCAGCATTGGAGGAACTTAACCGCGCCAGAAATGTAAAAATTATAAAAAATGCCAAAATTTCAGGTCTGCAAAATTTAGACAAGGTCATCTACCTAGACCAAAGCCCAATTGGTCGCACCCCACGCTCCAATCCAGCCACTTACACTGGCGTCATGGACGAGATCCGCGCGCTCTTTGCGCAGACAAAAGAGGCGATGATGAGGGGGTATAAAATCGGGCGATTTAGCTTCAATGTCAAGGGCGGGCGTTGCGAAAAATGCGCAGGAGAGGGCGAAATCAAAATCGAAATGCACTTTTTGCCCGATATTAGCGTAGTTTGCGACGCATGCGGTGGTTCGCGCTACAACGCCCAGACGCTTGAAATTTACTACAAAAACAAAAATATCGCCGAGGTTTTGGCGATGAGTATCGACGAGGCGTTGGAGTTTTTCAAAGCTGTGCCAAAAATACACCAAAAGCTAAAAACCCTCCAAGATGTAGGCCTAGGCTATATCGCGCTAGGTCAGCCTGCGACCACGCTAAGCGGGGGCGAGGCTCAGCGCGTCAAACTCGCAAAAGAGCTTAGTCGCACAGACACTGGCAACACACTTTATATCCTCGATGAGCCGACCACAGGTCTGCACTTCGCCGATGTCGATAGGCTGGTGCAGGTGCTTCATCACCTCGTGGATTTGGGCAATTCGGTCTTTGTCATCGAGCATAATATGGACATCATCAAAAACTGCGACTATCTCATCGACATGGGGCCAGAGGGTGGCGATGGTGGCGGAAAAATCGTAGCGCAAGGCTCACCAAAACAGCTGGCGAAAAACTACAAAAAAACGCACTCTTATACTGGGGAGTTTTTAAACGAGGAATTTGCAGGGTAAAATTCGGGTGAATTTGGGGAAAATTTAGCGTGAATTTTGGAGTTAAATTTGACAAATTTAGTTTAAAATTTGCATGAAATTTGCGCAAATTTTCCCAAATTTTCAAATTTAGCCTAAAATTCCTCGGCTAAAAATCTACGATAAATTTCATCTTTGCACGCGCGTGAAATTTCGCCGTTTTTGCAGGCATTATCTAAAATTTGCAAAAACTCACCCGCAAATTTTGGCTCGTCATAAAATTTCGCTATCGCCTCTGTAACCCTGCCTGGCAAATTCGCAAATTTCGGCACAAAATTCGCCCTTGGCTTCAAATTTATCTTTTCGATTTTATTATAAAAACAGCTAAATTTTTGGTTTATCTTGCGATTTGTGTGAAAGTGTCCGAAATACCACTTTCTAAATTTCACTGATTTTGGGATTTAAATTTGAATAAAAGTGGTGGTTAGAGGCAGAATCGAACTGCCGACACGCAGATTTTCAGTCTGCTGCTCTACCGACTGAGCTATCCAACCACGAAAAAGAAAGAATATTTTATTTAAACATTGCTTAAATAATGATAAAATTTGAGAAATTCGGCTAAATTTCAGCCGAATTTACACAAAATTTCCAAATAAAGACAAATTTTAGGGTATAATGGCGCGAAATTACAAAATTTACGAAATTTACAAATTTAAGGATTTTTATGAAAGCGATTTTTTCGATTTATATCCTCGCTCTTGGCGCGCTCATCGGTATCGAGCTTAGCCTTGGCGCACTCACTGCTCCGACGATTTTTTACCCGCAAAGCCTCATTGGCGAGGGCGTGCTTAGCCACTTCCAAAGCGGTCAGATGATGAGTGCGATTTTTGTCAAATACAACGCCATTTTAATGCCGTTTTCGATAATTTGCCTAATTTTTGAAATGGTAAATTTCAACAACAACAAATCCCAGCCGTTTAATCTCAAATTTTCAACCCTTATGTTAGCGCTCATAAACCTCATTTTAGCGACACTTTTCGTGCTGTATTTCACGGAATTTATCCTTGACGCGCAAAAGCTAGGCGAAGCAGGCACGCAAACAGCCGAATTCGCCCAAATCCACAAAGCCAGCGAGTGGTGCGCCAAGCTAATGATAATCGCGCAAACGGTGCTGTTTTTCCTAAAAATGGTGCCAAACTTGCGCATAGGCAGAGGCAATGAAATTTAGGATTTATTACGACGATACCGACGCGCAGGGTATCGTCTATCACGCAAACTACATAAAATTTTGCGAGCGGGCTAGAAGCGAGGCGCTAATGCGCGCGGGCGTGAGGTTTTTTGGCGAGCACTCGCATTTCGTGGTGAGCGATTTGCAGGCGAAATTCCTGCGCTCTGCGGTGCTAGGCGACGAACTAGAAATCAAAACCACGCTCAAAGAGCTAAAAAACGCAAGCGCAGTGCTGACGCAAAAAATCTACAAACTAAAAGATATAAATGGGCGCGAATTTGACGAGTTAATCTTCGCCCAAGATGTCAGAGTCGCATACCTGCAAAACGGCAAACCAGTGAAATTTAGAGACGAAATCGTGGAGTTTTTCAAGGGGTTGTGAGGTTTAGCAGGGCTAAATTTTGCAAATTTAAAATATAAAAACTTGCTTTTATCTACCGAAATTTTAAAAAATTAAAGGGGCTAAAATAAAATTTGATAAAAATATAAAATTCGGTGGGCAAGGATACCCACCATACGGTGCTACGGCGCTAATTGAGATTGAAACAAATAAGGATAAAAAATCTAAATGAAATTTCAAATGATATTTGGCGGAATAATATTATTAATTCTTGGAATATTTTCATCACTTGGTTTTAAAACCCATACAAAAATGAGCGGTTGGCGTGAGCCATCTAGTGAATTATCTTTATTTTATTTAATTGTAGGTTTGTTTTTTGTATTTTTTGGTTTCAAATGCAAAACAAAATATCCCGAATTCACTCGTTGCAAAAAATGCAAAAAAGTTTATAATTTTTCCGACACAAAAGATATGATTTGCCCTAAATGTGGTGGCAAACTCCAAGATTATGCCGAATTTGAAAAAGAACAAGAAAAAGAAAAACAAGACGAATTTAAAGAAGCTGAGAAATTCCAAGATGAGTGGATTAAACAAATCAAAGAAGAAAGGAAAAAGAAATAAGTATCGTAGGGTGAGCGCCTTGCCCACCACAAAGGTTAAATAAAGGATTAAAAATGATGAAATTTGATAAAAATATAAAATTCTGTGGGCAAGGATACCCACCCTACGGTGCTGGTTTAAATGTAATTATAGATAATAATGGAGAATTTTTAAGCGGTTGGAAATTAAATGATAGTCAATTGAAAAATGTTATAAATAGGGGTAGTTTATGATATATAATAATTTTTTAGCTTTAATGAAAGATTTTGTTGATAGTAAAATAAATGCCGATACCTATCAGACTTATTTTTTTAAGTTACTACATAAGGATAATGAATTTTTTGATAAATACTATGATATTATGCAAAATTTGTTTTATGATGTGGAAGAATATTGTTGCGATGCAAAATTAAGGAGTGTCAGAGAAATTGATGAGATTGGATTGAAAAATAACACAGCAAATGCACTAAAAATAATCACTGAGTTATCAATATAAGAACTTACTATGTGCCAGAAACAAAATAATTTTATAAACAACGATAAGTTTCCCGATATTTTAAATAGAATATTAAATGTAATGTTAAAAAAAGATATTGCCTATAAAGATGAACTTATTGCACATTTAAATGCTCTTTCGCTAAAATGTATAGAAAAATACGATGGTTTTTTGGCATATATATTTGAAAAAGATGAAAATGTTGCACCGCTTGATATAAACAAATTTCAAACTAGAATAGTTGTGGAAATGTATGTAAATAGTAAAAACCATTACCCTACTGACTTTTTATTGCATGTTGCTGATAACCAAGTGCGAGAACTTGAAATTTTTAATGCAGCCGGTGAAAATTATTTGGAATTAGAAAATTTTGATAACATTGAATTTTTGAGTTCGTAGTTTGTAATGTGGGCATCCTTGCCCACCATAATGTTACCAAAATTTTCGCTAGGCAACTTACCACACTGCAACTAAAATTTCGGCGCAGTATCCAAGATTGCCTCAGCGTGGAATTTTAGAAGCGGTTGCGAAAAGCAAAAGCAGTCCTCACAACCGAAATTTTAAAATTTTAATACGAATAAACTAATCCATATTTTTCAGTGATTTTTTTCAACTCGCCGTTTGCCTTCATTTCAGCGATTACCTTATTTACGAAGCTTTGCAAATCGCCCTTGTTTTGCGACATCAAAGCCCCGATTTCATCGCGCGTAAATGGACTTTCTAGCAGCGGAGCGGCTAGTTTAGGGTTGTTTGCCACATAATACGGCGCTTCGGTGGTCTCTGTGATCATCACATCGGCTGCGCCTTTTGCGATTTGCGCTGGGATTTCGGCGTTTTTCTTATGGACGATGATTTTAGCGTTTTTAAAATTTGCCCTCGCAAATTTCTCGTTCGTTCCGCCAGGATTTATCATCACGCGAACGCCCTTTTTATCGATACTCTCTAAGCTTGTAAATTTCGCTGCGTCGCCCTTGCGGCACAAAATCGTCTTACCGCTAGCAAGGTAGCCATCGCTCATTAGCATAGTTTTTTTGCGTGTTTCGTTAATCGTAATGCCGGTAGTAGCGATATCAAAGCGCTCTGCTTGCGTATCATCGCTAAGTGTCGGCCAGCTAGTAGCGACGAACTCAGGCTCCACGCCAAGCTTCTCGGCGATAGCTTTTGCGATATCGATGTCAAATCCCCATAGCGTGCCGTTTTGCTCGCGCACACTTAGTGGTTTATAATCCCCAGTGGCGCCCACTAGGATAGTTCCGCGAGATTTGATTTGATCTAGCGTAGGTTGGTTTAACGCGGGTTGATTACTCGCACAACCAGCGAGCAAAAACAAAAACGAAAGCCCTAAAAAAAGTGTTTTGAAATACTTTTTCATGCAATTCCTTTCTAAAAAAATTTGAAATTTTAATTTAATTTTTGAAATTTACCCTCGCCGACCTCGTAAATTTTGGTATCAAACCTAAGGCCGTTATCGTAAAATTCCTCGCTAAATGCTCGCTCATAGCGGTTTAATGCAAAATTTGAATAAAAATAGTCAAACCCGCTAAGCGCGCTGTATGCAATCCACTCGTAGCGCAAATCCACGCCAAGGCTAAGCGCGCGATGAAGAAGCGAGTTTGAAACCGGCGAAATGGAGTTTGCAAGGTAAAATTTCCCGCCAATCGCGCTTGGAAGCGCGCCGATAATCTCGCCGTCAAAGCCCACTTGCGTGGCAAGCAGGTTTTGCGTGTTTAGCTTTTTGTGCGAAATTTCGCCGATTACTGAGAGTATTTTAGAACTAGGCAAATTTAGGATAAAATTCGCATTTTGTGGCAGTTCGCCCTCAAAATCAAAGACCGCATTTCGGTTGCTTTTAATCGTGTAAAACTCCTCGATATTGCGACTATCAAACGCCATATCGTTTAGCACCTGCGACAGCGCGCTCTCATCGCCGATAGCGTATAAATTTTCAGCGAAACGCCCCAACAGATACTGCATTTGCTCGCTATAATCAATACCGCCAAAATATATATTATTCGACACGAACCCGCTTAAATTTTGATTTAGCGTCGGCACAAAAACCATACTACTATACTGCAAGTTTTCATCTACCATATCCACGCCAGATCTATTTAAGGGAGCGATTATGAGGGCGACATTATCGCGCTCCATAGCTTCAAGTGAGGCTATAATGCCCTCTTCGCTCTCATTTCCTATGTAATAAAAGCGCAAATTCGCCTGCAAATTTCTCTCACTCACAAATGCCAAAAGCGCATTTGCAATGCTATCTGCGCGCGAGCCAAGGATATTTTGCGCCATTAAAACACCCACTTTAAAGCCCGAATTTTGCGAGTTTTCAATCGTCGCACTCATCGCATTTGCCACGAGATTATACACCTCGCCTTTCTCGCTGTCTGGATCCCAGAGCGTGTATCCCTCATCTAGGCTTTTTTGGATAAAATCCTCGCTCTCAAACAAAATCTGGGTGCTAGAATTTTCATCATCGCTTATCGTAAAATTTAGATCTTTTAGCGAAATATTTTCGTCATCGTGCGCCAGGCAAAAAACAGCGATTAAAAGCGCAAAAATCGCTCTCACAAAAATTCCTTTATCTTGCGCAAATCATCGTGAAAAAGTGGAATTTGGCTTGGGTTTTGGCTTAGAAAATTTAGATCAAATGTCGGTATAAAGGTAATCCCGCCCTCGCGAAATGGCGTGCCGTGAATCAGCCTGATATCTGGGAGGTTGTTGTTTTTAAGCAAAATTTTAGCGCACAGCTCGCCAAGGCATAGCACGACTTTGGGGCGGATTATTTTAATCTCGTCGATAGCGTAGGGAGCGCATTTGAGTATGATTTCAGAGGTGAGTTTTTTATTTAAATTTAGGGCGCATTTTATCAGATACGACGCGTAAATTTCGCCGATTTCCAAACCACAAAGTTCCTTTAAACTAGCCCTAAATTTCTCGCCCAAATTCCCGTTAAATGGCTCACCGCTCTCATCTTCTGCGTGCGTTGGGCACTGAGAGATTACCATTATTTTGGCGTTTTTATCGCCATAAGGCACCATAGCGTGGGTGCGTGTTTTGGATAGTTCGCACAGCGCGCAGTTTTGCACGCTATGCGAAAGGCTATCAATATCGCTAAAAAATCTCTCGCCACTAGCAAGGATTCCAGCGTCGATATACCTGTAACCAAACGCCTTGTAGCAAAGCAATCTATGAAGTTTCGAGCCCTGCATTAATTCATTTTCCTTGCGACAAAGCCGCGATCAAACCCAGCTAAATCTTTGTAAAATTCAAAGGCAAATCCATGCTCGCTTAGCGTTTCTTGCATGCTTTGCTTTTGGTCATACCCCATTTCGCAAAGCAGATATTTCGTGCGATTTTCGCTTAAAAAGATTAGTTTTTTTAGCTTCTCATCGCCCCTCTCGCCACCGATTAGCGCCAAATTTGGCTCTTTTAGCACCCGCTCATCGAGCTTATACGAGGAGGCGATATATGGCGGATTTGATACTACGATATCGAAATCCCCCTGCACCCCGCTTAGGTATTCGCAATGCACAAATTCAATATCCACACCCAAATTTTGGGCGTTTTTGCGCGCTACTTCAAGCGCACTTTCACTGATATCAGTGGCAGTAATTTGCGCGTCTGGGAAAAATTTTTTAAGGCAAATCGAGATTATTCCACTTCCAGTGCCGACCTCACAAATGCGCGGAGTTTTGAAAAGATGAGCCACGCTAAAAGCCTTATCGACCAAAATTTCAGTCTCAAAGCGCGGTATCAGCACCCGCTCATCGACGAAAAACTCAAAATCGAAAAATTTGCACTTGTTTGTGATGTATTCAAGCGGCACGCCAGAAGCGTAAATTTCGACACTTTGGCGAAATTTTTCCTCATTTCGCATAGCGTGGTTAAAAAGCATTACAAACTCTTCGTTGCTTAAATTTTCGCTAAATTTCAAAAGCTCCCTTGAAACATACCTAGAATTTGTCCTGCCGTGCGCCCATTTTAACGCCTCGAAAATTTTCATTCTAGCTCCTTGATACGCTCATACAGGCTCGGGTGCGAGTGGTAAATCGCGCTGTAAAGCGGGTGAGAAATCGGAAAAGTTTTGTTTTCGCTACCAAGTTTTTTAAGTGCGCTAATCATATCATTTTTACTCGCATTATCTGCGCCGAACCTGTCCGCGCCAAACTCGTGCATACGGCTAAATTTCGACATCACTGGCTCTAAAAAACTCTGTAAAATCGGCAAAAACAGCATGATAAAAATCAGCGTCGCACCGCCGTCGCGCACCAAATTTAGCGCGTCAAAAACCCCATTTGTAGCCAGATTTCCAAACACGCCAAAAATCACAATCAGCATAAACGCCCCAAGCGCGATATTTTTGAGTATGTCGCCGTGTTTGAAATGGCCTAGTTCGTGTCCCAAAACTGCCAAAATTTCACTCTGGCTTAGCTTTTTTATCAGGGTGTCAAAAAGCACGACCTTTTTGCTCGCCCCAAGTCCGCCAAAATACGCATTTAAGCGATTATCGCGCTTGCCTGCGTCGATGACGAAAACCCCGCTACTTTTAAAACCGCATTTTGCGAGTAAAATCTCGATTTGCGATTTTAACTCGCCCTCAGCTAGTGGCGACATTTTGTTAAAAAGTGGCGCAATGATAGTCGGGTAGATTAAATTTATAAGCAAAATCAATCCAAAAGAAAAAACAAATCCATAAATCCACCAAAACTGCCCCAAATTTTGCACGCAAAAAACTAGCGCAAAAACCACTAAAAAGCCAAAAATTAGCGTTAGCGCAAGGGCTTTTAGCTTATCAGCGATGAAAATTTTAGGCGTGATTGTGGAAAATCCTAATTTTTTGTCTTTGACAAAAGTGGCGTAAATTTCAAACGGCAAATCAATCACCCCGCCAAGTATAATGAAAGCCAAAACAAAAACGCTTTGGATAAAGATACTCGCGCCGCCCTCCAAATTTGCGCCGCCCACTCCAAATTTAGCATAGATAAATTCCTGCAACGCACCCGCACCATAACAAATCCAAAAAATCGCGACCAAAAGCCCAAACGCAAGGCTAAAAATTTCAAATTTCAGATTTGTAATGCTAACAATTCCAGCCTTTTGATAGTCTGCTTCGCTTAAAATCACGGCTGGTTTTTTGGCGTTTTCCTTGATGAAATTTAGCTGTAAAAGGGCTAATGAAATTTTATAAATCGTGTAAATTATATAAATGATTATCAAAAAATAAAGCATAAATTTTCCTATTTTAAATTTTCAGCCAGCGAGAGCACCTCGAAATATTCGTTTTCCATTTGATTTAGTGCGCCCTTTTTCTCTTCGAGCTCTTCAAAAAGCGGTTGAAGCCCGATTTGCTGGTAAATTTCAGGGGTCGAAAGCGCATGATTTAGCTCCTTAATGCGAGCTTCAAGCTCTTCGATTTTGGCTGGGTATTCTTCTAAAATTTTATTTTGTTTATAACTAAGTTTAGTCGTGGCGGTTTTTTCTTTTTTATTTTCTTTGATTTCGGGCGCAGTATTTCCCACGCTAGAAGCGACTTCGCTTTCATAAATTTCAAGGTCTTTTATCTCGTCTTCATACTCCAAATACTCGCTGTATGGTATGTAAATCTGCTCGATTTTGCCCTTTTCAAACGCCCAGAGCTTGTTTGTGATTTTGTCGATGAAATATCTATCGTGGCTTACAATGATGACAGCCCCCTCAAAACTTAGCAAATAATCTTCCAAAATGTTGATTGTAGCGATATCTAGGTCGTTTGTCGGCTCGTCTAAAATAAGGCAGTCGTATTGCTCGGTAAAAAGCTTGGCAAGGGCGACGCGGTTTTTTTCGCCGCCGCTTAGCACGCTTACTGGTTTATCCAAAAATTCTTTTGGGAATAAGAAATTTTTAAGATAGCCATAAACATGCATATAATGTCCGCGCACCATAATGTGATCTCCGCCGTTTGGGCAAAAAATCTCAATCAAACTCTTATCGCCTGAAATTTCAGACCTAGCCTGATCGAAATAGCCGATTTTAATATCGCCTCTTTTGATTTCGCCCCCGTCAATGCGGGTTTTGCCAATCAGCATTTTTATTAGCGTGGATTTACCTGCGCCGTTTGCGCCGACTATGCCAATCCTCTCGCCTTGCAAAACCCTAGCCGAAAAGCCCTTAAATAGGTCCTTGCCGTTTAAAATTTTGCTTACATTTTTGCACTCGAAAAGCATTTTTTTGCGGTTCTCGCCACCTGTGCCGTTGAAATTCCTACTAGCGCGTTCAAGCTCCAATTTCACGCGCCTTATCACGCCCGGATTTTTTTTGGCTTCTTCTCTCATGGCTAGCACGCGGGCTTTGCGACCCTCGTCGCGTTTGAGCCTAGCTTTTACGCCACGATGAAGCCACTCTTCTTCATATTTTAGCTGTTTTAAAAGCGTTTCGTGGGATTTTTGCAAGCTAGCTAAAATTTCTTGTTTGCGCCTTAGATAGTTTTCGTATCCGCCATCAAAAAAGCTTAGTTTGCCCTCCTCTATCTCGATACTTCTGGTCGCAAGTTTGTCGATGAAATAGCGATCGTGCGAGATGAAAAGTATGGTTTGCTTCGAATTTAAAAGCATATCCTCCAAAAATCTCACCATATAGACATCAAGGTGGTTTGTCGGCTCATCAAGTAGCAAAATATCTGGCTTTTTTAGCACCAACGCACCAAGGGCGACGCGGCGAATTTCGCCCCCGCTTAGCGTGCAAGCCGAGCGGTTTTCATAAATTTTAAGCCCAAAATGCTCCAAAATTCGCTCGATTTTATTGTCGATATTCCAGCCGTCTTTGGCGTCGATAAATTTATTTAGCTCATTTTGGCGGGTTAGAAGTGCTTCATTTTGGGGGTCGTTTGAGATTTGTTCTAAAATTTGGTTGTATTCATCAATGGCATCGTAGATTTCTTTGAGTTCGCGTTTTAGGGCGTCTTTGACAGAGAGATTATCGTCAAATTTCGGGCTTTGTTCTAGCATTTGGATATTTATGCCGTTTTGCGTGATGACGCGACCGCCGTCGATTTCATACTCACCAGCGATGATTTTCATCAGCGTAGATTTTCCGCCGCCGTTTTTGCCGATGATTGCGACTCTCTCGCCAGAGCTCAGGCTGAAATTCACGCCGTCAAGGACAGTGTTTGAACCGAATTTTTTAACTACATCAATCAAATCAACTAATGCCAAAATTTGCCTTTATAGATAAAATTTGTCGATTGTAGTAAAAAAAATATTAAATTTGAATAATTTCTAAATTTAATCTATGAATTTTTCGCTAAAATGCGCTTCTTATTTTAAAAAAAGAGAATTAATGAAGGAAATTTCACTAACAAAACTAAGCCTAGCAATCTATGCGGATATGTTTTTGCGCCTAGTTACCGCGCTGATTAACACCTACATGATAAGCCTTGTCGATGTCAGGCTCGTGGGCGCGCTGGGCGCTGGCAATCAGGTATTTTTGCTTTTTATCACGGTTTTTGGGTTTTTGGCTGTGGGTTGCTCGGTCGTGGTCGCCCAAGCTCTGGGGGCAAGGAATAAAATTTTAGCCCTGCGCGCAATACATACTAGCATTACCTTTAACGCCCTAATCGGCGGACTTAGCGGGGTTTTTGTATTTTCGTGCGCCACGCTTTTGCTCCGTGCCTTACAAGTGCCAAGCGAACTTCTCGCTGATAGCACGATTTATCTAAAAATCATTAGCATTGTCTTTGCAATCGACGCTGTGGCGATAGTTTTTAGCGCGATAATCCGCGTGTATGGCTATGCAAACTACATAATCATCATCTCAGTAACGATGAATATCATCACGCTAGTGGGTAATTTTATCGCACTTTTCCAGCCCTTTGGACTGCCATTTTATGGGCTTTTTGGCGTGGGAATTAGCACGATTATCGGGCGAATTGTGGGCGTGATACTTTTCGCGCTAATTGCCGTCAAAATCATAAAACTGAAATTTTACTTTTCAATGTTTTTAAAAATAAAATTTGAAATTTTACGCAAAATTTTATCCGTGGGGCTGCCAAGTGCGGGGGAAAATCTGCTTTGGATCACGCAATATCTAGTCGCTTTTGCCTTTGTGGCGAGTATGGGCGAGGCAAGTCTTACGGTGCAGACGATTTATTTTCAGATTTCAAGCTTTATTTTCTTTGGCGGAAGTGCCATTAGCATGGCAAACGAGGTCATCGTCGGTCGCCTAGTGGGCGCAAAAGAGCCAGAACGCGCGTATTCGCACACCTTTCACGCGCTAAAAATCGGTCTAATCGTCACGGCGTTTTTTATCGCAGTTGTATTTTTCGCGCGCGAACTAATCATGAGCGCGCTAAATCTGGGCGGGGCGCACAAAGAAATCATGCGGCCGCTGTTTTATCTAACGATAATCTTGGAGCTTGGGCGCACCTTTAATATCGTTTTCGTAAATGCTCTACGCGCCAGCGGGGATGCGAGATTTCCGTTTTTAATGGGGCTAATTTTTATGTGGGGCGTGTCGCTTCCGGTGGGGTATTTTTTAGGCATTTCGCTTGGAATCGGGATTTTGGGCGTTTGGATTGGGTTTTTGTGCGATGAGTGGCTCAGAGGCGGGGCGAATACTTGGCGGTGGATTAGCAAAAAATGGCAGAGCAAACGATTAGTCTAAATTTGGGCAAAATTTGCGTTTTGGCTAGTTTCAAGCGCGTAAAATACGCTAGGATTCGCATTAGCCCTGATTGCGCTGTGCGCGCTAGCGTGCCGTGGTTTTGGAGCGTGGAGCGAGCCAGAGAGTTTATCGCCTCGCACAAAGCATGGATTGAAAAAACCTTAGAAAAATACGAAAATTTGGCGTTGAAAGAAAACGAGAGTGAAATTTTAGGGCAAATTTATGAGCTGAAATTTGGCGAGAAATTTGCGGATTTGTGGAATACTGCGCCGAAATTTAGTGAGAGTGGCGCGAGTGATAGTGCGCTAAAATTTGACGCAAATTTTGTAAGTGATACTGCGCCTAGCGCCACGCCAAACACGAACGCCACGAACGCCACGAACGCCACGAACGCCACGAACGCCACGAACGCCACGAACTCCACGAACTCCACGAACGCCCAGTCCGCCACGCCAGCCACGCCAGCCACGCCAGCCACGCCAGCCACGCCAGCCACGCCAGCCACGCCAGCCACGCCAGCCACGCCAAACGAAATTTTGGCGCAAAATTTGGCGAAATTTAACGGCAAAATCACCGTTTTGGAGAGTAAAATTTACTGCGCAAACGAGATAGAATTTGCGAAATTTAAAAAATTTTTGGCGTTAAATTTATACAAAGATTTGATTAAACTCTATTTGCCGTTCGTGCAAAAGAGCGTCAATCGCCTAGTCGTGCGCGATATGAAGACGCGCTGGGGCAGCTGCAACAGCGCGAAGGGCTATATAAATTTGTCGCTAAAATTGGTCGAAAAAGATTTGCGCTTTGTCCATTATGTCGTGCTTCACGAGCTAACTCACCTCATCTTTGCGCACCACAGGCGCGAATTTTACGACTTCATAGCTGGGATTATGCCTGATTTCAAAGAGCGAATTAAGCTGGTGAAAAATAGATAATTTGCACCCCTGTTGTCATTGCGAGCGTAGCGAAGCAATCCAGGGAAATTCACTAATCTCTGATTTGTCATTGCGAGCTTTCGTAGAAAGCGAAGCAATCTACGCGTGCAAAATTAGAAAATTTTTATAGCTTCAATACCTTTTATATCTGTATCTAAATTTATATGAAAAAGTGAAAGAAAATATTCTTTTAACAAATCATGGTCTTTTTGATTAAAAAAGCAAATTGTTGCACCAGCGGTAACAAATCTTATATCGTCAATCCAACCTATATCAATTACAAATTTTTGCGAATATTTCCAAAAATTCGTAAGATTTTTATTAGATTTTCTATAAACAAACATACGAAATAAAATATCATATATGACCGCTAAAAATGAAACAAATATAAAAATAAAAATAATTTCTGCATCTAATGTAAATAAAAAAATTCCTATCAATATAAAGCCAAAAATATTTTTAAGCCTATTTATTTGATATAAAAACGATGAAAATTCTTTATTTCCCAACAAGCTGTAAATTTTGCGTATTTGTAAATCATTATCATAATATATTGCTTTCATGTCAGATGTTAGTGAGACATAGCGTTCTTTTGAATTTATAGTTATCATATAGGAGATAGTTAAAAATCCTACAAAAATAAAACATAAAATAAAAATTTTTTTTATCAATTCATCAAATTCGCCAAATTCAATATGACTTTGTATTGCCGAAATGAAAAGAAAAGCAATAAAGAAAAATATTAAATTTAAAACACCGTGTAATTTTATTCCTTTGCTATAATCACGCAAAATCAACGGCTCTTTATCGTAATCCCTCAAATTCTTATTTTTATTAAAAATATCGTTTTTAAAATTTCTGTTTTCCAAATTCAATCCTTTTTATAAAATCTCGGTCAGTATCTGTGATACTAAAATTTTTAAATTCACAAATTTAAACTTACTTCTGAATTTTGAAATTCAAGCAACTAGTAAAATTTAAATTTGCATTTTTAATCATCTCTCCCTCACTCACACTTCTTACTCTGTTCTGCGATTAAGCCAAGTTTTTTAAGTGTGAAATTTGATTTTAGTATGTGAGCTTGTAGCTCTGATTTTGCTTCTATGGTAGCAATTAGCGAGTTTATCGCTTCAATTTTATTACTAAAATTTCGCAATAACACGAAATTTGCGTTTTGGAATTTTAAAATCGTAGATTGCCACGAATTTTTGCTTCGCAAAAATTCTCGCAATGACAGATTTGGCAAAATTTGCGCTTTGATTACCGCGCAACGGCAAATCGGCGCAGGGTTCATAGGTTCGCGCCAAGCGCGCCTTGCAAAGGCAAAATCACCCTCACTCGTCTTTTTTGCACTCTTGCGGGTTGTTGCAGCCGCAGCCCTCGCATTTGTTGCAGGAATTTTTGTTTTTCACAAAGCTTCTTGCCGCCAAAAACAAAAGCCCGCCAAGCACCACTAAAACCGCGATTGTTCCGATATTTTGTGTTAAAGTTTGCATATCAAATTTTCTCTTTATAAGGTTTTGCTAGCATTAAAATCATCAGCGCAGCGCACGCGCACGCCACGAAAAGCCACACTCCCGCGCCTTGCGCGCCACTAAAAAATCTGCCGAATTGATAAATCATAAGCGCGACCGCGTAAGAAAACAGCGTCTGATACACAAGCGCAAACGCCGTCCAGCGCGCACTTCTCATCTCTTTTGCGATTGTCGCCATTGCCGCTATGCAAGGCGCGCAAAGCAGGTTAAAAGCCAAAAACGCATATCCGCTAAGCGTGTCAAGCCCCGAAAAATCGAGTATCCCAAAGACCGCCACAACCTCTTCTTTGGCTACTAAGCCCATAAGCGTAGCGATTGCAGATTTTGCGTCGCCAAAGCCCAGTGGCGCAAATATTGGCGCCACAAACGCGCCGATTTTACCGATAAAGCTATCGTTTAAATCAAGCTCTATGTCAAAGACAAAGCCCCCCTCGGCGAAGCCAAACCTCGATCCGCACCAAATCAGCACCGATGAGATGAAAATTATCGTTCCAGCATTTTTGATAAACGAGCTAACGCGCTCTTTGACGCTTCGGTAAATATTTTTGAGGGTTGGCATGTGATATGGCGGAAGCTCCAAGACAAAAGGCGCAGGTTTGCCCGCAAACATCGGCGTTTTTTTAAGCATTAGCCCTGAAATCACAATCGCGCAAATCCCCAGAAAATACGCACTAGGTGCCACCCACCACACTCCGCCAAAAAGCGCAGCGGAAATGAGCGCAATCATCGGCATTTTCGCCGAACACGGCATAAATGTGGTCGTCATAATGCCCATTTTGCGGTCTTTTTCGCTCTCGATTGTGCGCGTGGCTAGCACGCCAGGCACGCCACAGCCCGTGCCGATTAGCATAGGGATAAAGGACTTGCCGCTAAGCCCAAATTTGCGAAATGCGCGGTCTAAGACAAAAGCCACGCGCGTCATATATCCGCACGCCTCCAAAAACGCTAAAAAGATAAAAAGCACCGCCATTTGTGGCACGAAGCCAAGCACCGCTCCCACGCCACTAATAACGCCGTCGATGATGAGGCTTTTTAGCCACTGTGCGCAGTTTATGCGCTCCAAAAACTCGTCCATTACCACAGGCAGACCGCGTAGATACAGCCCATACTCGCTAGGATTTGGTAAAATTTGGGCCTCTAAATTCGCACTAGCTAGTGAAATTTGCTCTTTTAAATTTTCGTTTGAAATTTGCGAAATTTCACCGCTTAGTGCGTCAAAATTTTCGCTAAATGCGCCAAAATCGCCTTCATTGCAAGCAGTTTTGAGATTTTCTGAGGCTGCGCTAAATTCAGGATTTATCATATCTAGCGCGCCCACAAATTCGCTCGTGCAAATTTTGCTTTGCAAATGCTCGCTAAGCGCTTGCTCGTATTTTTCGCTACTTCCTACGAAAAATCCGTCGCCAAAAATCCCGTCATTTACGGTGTCCGTCATCAGCCCGCCCACGCCCGTAACCGAAGTGTAATACACGATAAACATAATCACCGCAAAAATCGGCAAAGCGAAAATTCTATGCGTCAAAACCTTGTCGATATTTTCGCTAGCATTGGCGACAAAATCTGTGTTTTTGATAAAACAGGCGTCTTTTACGCGCGCGATATAGTTGTATCGCTCGTTTGCGATAATCCCCACGCTATCGTCATCGAGCTCGGTTTCACAGGATTTGATTTTTTCCTCGATTAGGCCAAATTTGGCTTTTTCGATTTTTAGCTCTTTTAGCACGCTCTCATCGCGCTCGAAAATTTTAACCGCATACCACCTATCGCCCTTTTCGCCCTTTAAAACAGCGTCTTCGATATGCGCTAGCGCGTGTTCGGCTGGGCCACAAAAATCGTGTTTTGGGTGCGGGGCAGGGTTTTTGCTAGCCTCGATTGCTAGCTCCACGCATAAATTCGTGCCGATATTTTTAAGCGCAGAAATCTCCACACACGGCGCGCCAAGGGTTTTGCTAAGAAGTTTTAAATCAATTTTATCGCCTCTTTTGCGCAAAATATCGGTCATATTCACAGCGATTACCATTGGAATTTCAAGCTCCAAAAGTTGCGTGCTAAGGTATAAATTTCGCTCTAAATTCGTGCCGTCGATGATATTTAAAATCACATCTGGATTTTCGTGCAAAAGGTAGTTGCGCGCCACAATCTCTTCTGGCGTGTATGGCGAGAGCGAGTAAATGCCCGGCAAATCGGTGATTATGATATTTTCTTTGCCGATTAAACAGCCCTCTTTTTTCTCGACCGTTACGCCCGGCCAGTTGCCGACAAAGGCATTTGCGCCAGTTAGGGCGTTAAAAAATGTCGTTTTGCCGCAATTTGGATTTCCTACAAGTGCGATTTTTATCATTTTTACTCTTTAAATTTGCAAATTTTATAAATTTTCGACCTCTATCAATGACGCGTCGGCCTTGCGTAGCGAGAGCTCGTATCCTCTCACGCCTAGCTCCAAAGGATCGCCTAAGGGGGCTGCTTTTTTTAGCTTTATCTCAATGCCTTTTGTAATCCCCATATCCATAATACGGCGCCTAAGTGCGCCGTCTCCGTGGATTTTGACCACCTTGACACTTGCGCCGATTTTTACCTCGTTTAGCCTTTGCATAAATTCTCCATAAATTTCATTATTTAAAGAAATTTTTGATTTTGCTTAAAATTCCCTCGTCATTTTCGCCAAAGCTAGTTTGCAACTCGCGCAAAAGCTCGGTTTGTTTGTCGTTTAGTTTCTTTGGAGTTTGGACGCTGATTTGCACGATTAAATCGCCTTTTTGCTTCGTTCTGATATTTGGCGCACCCTCGCCATGGATTACAAATCTATCTTTGTCTTTGCTTCCTACTTTTAATTTTAACTCGGTCTTGCCATCAAGCGTCGGCACTTCGATACTCTCGCCCAAAATCGCTTGGGTGAAAAAGACAGGCACTTCGATATACAAATCATCGCCGTCGCGCTCGAAATGGCTATCAGCGCGCACTCTTACTAGCACATACACATCGCCGACCTCGCCTGTCTTAGAGACATTTCCTTTGCCCCCTAGGCGGATTCTTTGTCCATCATCAATTCCTGCTGGTATGTCAAATTTGACGCTGATTTCCTCCTCGATATATGCCTTGCCACCGCAATCTTTGCATTTTTCTTTTATGCTTTCGCCACTTCCACCGCACGCAGAACATGTCTGAATAAAACTCATATATCCGCGCCTTGCCATGATTCGCCCAGAACCACCGCATGTTTGGCAGGTGTGTTTTTTCTTGTCTTTTGAGCCGGTTGCGTCGCAGGTAGGGCATGGTTTTTTGATTTTGTATTTGACATCTTTATGCACACCGCGTAGAGCTTCTTTAAATTCCAAAGTAACGGCTAATTCTGTATCTATGCCATACGGATCAACGCTTCGTTTGGCTCTGCTACCGCCACCACCAAAGGCTTGCTCGAAAAAGTCACTAAACATCGAACCAAACCCAAAGGCATCTCCTGCGCTACCGCCACCGCCAAATCCGCCAGATAAGCCCTCTTTACCGTATCTATCATACATTTTGCGTTTTTCTTCATCGCCTAGGACTTGGTAAGCTTCGTTTATTTTCTTAAACTGCTCTTCGCTCTCTTTGTTACCTTGGTTGCGGTCTGGGTGGTGCTGCAAGGCTAGTTTGCGAAATGCCTTTTTTATCGTTTCAGCGTCCGCGTCGCGTGCCACGCCTAAAATATCATAATAATCTTCTTCCATTATCTCTCCTAAACTAAAAAGGCTCAATTTTATCTAAATTTGCTAAAATGCAAGTTAAGATTTAACTATTTTACAATATAATGCAAAATTTCAAAATTTTTATAAAGGACGCGTCATGGTAAATGTGCTTATGATCGAAGACGATAGCGAATTTGCTACTTTGCTAAGTGAATATTTGGCTAAATTTAATATCAATGTTACAAATTTCGAAGACCCATATATCGGACTAAGTGCCGGAATCAAAAACTATGATTTGCTAATTTTGGATTTAACTCTTCCTGGCATGGACGGACTGGAAGTATGCAAAGAAATCCGCGAAAAATACGATATTCCAATCATCATTAGCTCGGCCAGATCTGATGTCAGCGACAAGGTCGTGGGACTGCAAATCGGAGCAGATGATTATCTACCTAAACCTTACGATCCAAAGGAAATGCACGCGCGCATTATGAGCCTAATTCGCCGTTACAAAAAAACAATCGAAAAAGAAGAAACCGTCGCTGATAGCGTATTTCGCATAGATGAAAAACGCCATGAAATTTACTTTGGCGAAGAGGCACTCGTGCTAACTCCGGCTGAATATGAAATTTTAGAATATCTCATCAAACAACACAGCTTTTCTGTTTCTCGCGAGCAGCTAGTATATCACTGCAAGAGCCTAAAAGACAAAGACTCAAAGAGCCTTGATGTCATCATCGGTCGCCTTCGCACCAAAATCGGAGACAACTCAAAATCACCAAAACATATTTTTTCAGTTCGCGGAATCGGATATAAGCTCATCGGATGAAGCACTCTTTAATCACGAAAATTACGATATTTTTCGTAACTGCGATAATTTTGGTTTGCGTGCTGTTTATCACATTTGGGCGAATTCAAATGAACAAAGCCCTAGGTAGCATGCAAGCAAACCAAATCAACGCCGTAAATTACCTGCTAGAATCCTACAAACGAAACAACCCGCCACAAGATATCGAAAGCTATTTTTCAAATTTTGGCTTGGAGCTTGTCAAGGATAAAAATTTAGTCCAAAATGTCCTAATTTCAGGCAAAAAATACTTCGCGCAAGAAACTGCCATAGGCGAGATTAGCTCGATCGAGTATAACAACACTCTGTTTTTAAATATCAAAAACAACTCAATGGTCGTGGTTTTTGAGAGCATTGGCACCAAAAATTTAAACGATCCGCTCTGGGTGGGATTTTTGATTACTATTGTGGTTTTGTTTTCGCTGTATTTGTCAATTTTACGCAGTTTTGCGCCACTAAAAAAGCTTAGCAAAAACATAAAACAATTCTCACTTGGAAATTTGGAGATTGATTTAAAACAAATTCGCCGTGAGGACGAAATCGGCCAAGTAGCGCATGAATTTAACAACGCGATTATTAAAATTCAAGAGCTTATCCGCTCTCGACAGCTGTTTTTACGCACCATAATGCACGAGCTAAAAACCCCGATTGGCAAGGGCAGACTAATCACTGAAATGCTCGATGACGAGACGCAAAAGACGCGCCTTGTGGCTGTTTTTGAGCGGCTTGAAATTTTGATTAATGAATTTGCAAAAATCGAGCAACTTCTATCGAAAAGCTACACGCTAAATTACCAAAAATACCATTTCAGCCTGATTTTAGAGCAGGTTCGCGATATGTCAATGCTAGATAAATGGGATAGCCTTGTGGCTGAAAATATCGAAGATGACGCTATTATCAATGTCGATTTTGGGCTTTTTGCCTTGGCGATTAAAAATTTAATCGACAATGGCCTAAAATATTCGAGCGATCACCATGTCAGCGTGATTTGCGACGAAAATAAAATCAGTGTAGCCAACCACGGAGCCGCGCTTGAAAAATCCTTCGAGCACTACAAACAAGCCTTTATTCGCAACAAAAACGAAAAGGCCACTGGCATGGGGCTTGGGCTGTATATCATAGATAAAATTTGCGAACTTCACAAATTTAGCTTTACTTATAATTATTCAGATAATACACATTATTTTTCTATAATTTTCAACAATCCAGGCAGTAAAAAATGAGTGCAAATGATAAATTTGAAGAGCTAGTTGCTAGCTTCGAAAAGCTCCCGGGCGTGGGCAAAAAGTCGGCTTTGCGTTTTGCGTATTATGTCAGCGTACAAAACTCAACTTTGGGGCTAAATTTAGCTCACAATATCGAAGAAGCTGTGCGGGGACTGAAAAAATGCGAAATTTGCGGTGCGATTTGCGAGGACGAGATCTGCGAATACTGCGCCGATGAGGAGCGAGAGAGCGAGAAAATCGCCATTGTAGAGAGCCCGAAAGATATTTTTATCTTTGAGAGTAATAAAATTTTTAATGGCAAATATTTTGTCTTAGAAGACGCTAGCGAAGAAATCATCGACAAACTTCGCGCCATGATAATCCAAAATGGCGCAAATGAGCTGATTTTTGCGCTAACGCCTAGTATAAATTCAGACGGGATTATGCTCTATGTCGAGGATAAACTCTCTGATTTAAATTTGCGTTTTAGCAAGCTTGCCCAAGGCGTGCCAACTGGCGTAAGTTTGGATAATATAGACATGCTTTCGCTTATGAAGGCAATCAACGGGCGCACGAATATATAAATTTAAAAGGAAAAATAGTGAAAAAAGTTCATTTCATAGGCATTGGCGGTATAGGAATTAGCGCACTAGCTAGATTTTTGCAGGAGCGAAACTACACGATTTCAGGCTCTGATATTTCAGAAAGCCCCACTACGATAAAACTACGCGAAAGCGGTATGGATATCAACACCCCGCACAGCGCAGAGGCGATAAAAGACCAAGAGGTCGTGGTGTATTCAGCCGCTATCAAAGAGGATAATATCGAGCTAGTCGAAGCCAAAAGGCGCGGTATCAAATGCCTATCACGCAAAGAAGCCTTGCCTTATGTGCTAAAAGACAAGCATGTATTTGCCGTAGCAGGAGCGCATGGCAAAAGCACAACAAGCGCAATCGCTTCATCACTAATCGAGGGCTCAGTAATCATCGGCGCAATCAGCAAGCAGTTTGGCTCAAATATGAAATACGAAAACAGCGAAAATATCATTTTCGAAGCCGACGAGAGCGATTCTAGCTTTCTTAACTCCAACCCTTATGTCGCCGTGGTAACCAACGCCGAGCCAGAACACATGGATTATTATGATAATGATTTAGACAAATTTCACGCCGCATATCGCGGATTTTTAGAAAGGGCTAAAATTCGCGTTATCAACGCCGAGGACGAATTTTTAGGCTCGTTAAATTTAAGCGCGATCAAACTCTACCCTTCGCGCGATATTACGGATCTCAAAATGGTTTTACGCGATAATCAACCCTATCTTAGCTTCAATCTCAAAGAGCTTGGCAGATTCGAGGTTTTTGGGATTGGCGAGCATATCGCAATCGACGCATCGCTTGCGATTTTAGCCGCTGCGTGCGAGACAGGGCTAGAAAACATACGCCAAAATTTATTAAACTACAAAGGCATTAAAAAGCGTTTCGACATACTCTGCGCTAATCCAAATTTTGTCCTAATCGACGACTATGGTCATCACCCCACAGAGATCGCCGCTACGCTAAAAAGTGCGAAAGAATACGCCGCCTTGCTAGGCATTAGCAAGATTACGGCGATTTTTCAGCCACATAGATACAGCAGGTTAAAGGCAAATTTAGCCGGGTTTAAAGAGTGCTTTGGCGAGGGTGTGGATTTGGTGATTTTGCCTGTGTATGCAGCCGGCGAGAACCCGAACGGAGTGGATTTAAAAGAAGAGTTTAAAGCTCTTAATCCGCTTTTTGCCGAGAGAGTATTTAGAAACGGCGAAAAGATCGAATTCAGCGATATTTTTGGCGTGCGCCATATCATCAATGACGGCCTAGTAATCGGCTTTGGCGCAGGTGATATCACATATCAGTTGCGTGGAGAATTTTAAGGAAAAGTTGTGCGATTTTTGATTTTTATTTTTGCTTTTTTATTCATAGTGGCGATTTTTTTCGTGGATAATAAAATTTTAAATGCAAAATTTAAAATTTTGCTTACTGCAATTATTTTATGCGTGGGAGGTAGCGCATATTTTTACGAAAATTTTAGCGCAAATTTTGCTAAAAATTCCCAGCAAATCGTAAATGCCTTTAACGCTGGAAAAAGCGTGAAATGCCGTGGCGAGAGCGTGGAGAGCGCGCATTTTACCTACTCGTTTTCGCTAAATTCCTTCATCGCCAAAAAAGACGCCCCACACCCATACAACGGCAAAATTTACGAGATTAAAGAGTGCGAATTATGAACATAGACGAGCTGTTTAAAAAACTCGATTTAAGCGAGTATTTGGCGAAATTTAACTCATATTTGGCGCGCGAAAAACCACTATTTTTGCACGGCGATAGCAAGATAAATTTCGAAAAAATAAATGAATTCGCCAAATTTGACATAAATCCTTGCGAAACTATCGCAAATCTCGATGACGCGCTAATGCGCCTTGGCAAACACGCCGTGCTTCACATAAGCGAAATTTACGAATTTAGCAAGATTATCCGATATTTTTTGTATCTAAAAAGACAAAACTTCGAAGGAAAACTGCGCGCATACCTCGATAAAATCGAAATTCCAGATAGCATAAAAGCCATAAAAGACTATTTTGACGAAAACGGCGCCTTCAAAGACAGCGTCGATGAGCGTTTCATCGCGCTAAATGAGGCATACAAAATCAAGCGCGAAGAGATTAATCAAACCCTAAAAAAGCTAATCTATACAAAATCCATTTCGCCCTACCTAGCCGACACGCAGATTCACTATATCAACGACAGCGAGACGCTTTTGGTGCGTGGCGGATTTAACCACGCGCTAAAAGGCGCAGTGCTAGCACGCTCAGCAAACGGGTATTTTTATGTCGCACCCGATGCTGTAACCGCGCTCAAATCAGCTCAAAGTGCGATTTTGGACAAAAAAGAAGAAATCATTTTCGAGCATTGTAAAACGATTAGTTCAAATTTCACCAAAAATTTGCTCTTTTTGAAATTTATAAACTCGGCTTTCGATGAAATCGACGGACTTATCGCAAGAGCGCAAATGATGAGAGTCAATGACTATGAAATCGTGCTAGCTGATAGTTCAAAAGATATAGTAATTAGCGAATTTGCACACCCTGCGCTAAAAAATCCTAAAAAAATCAGCGTGGAATTTAGGGGAAAAATTTTGCTGATTACTGGCGTAAATGCCGGCGGAAAGTCAATGCTTTTAAAAAGCATAATGAGTGCGTGCCTGCTAGGCAAATACCTGCTTCCTATGCGAATTTGCGCCCAAAAGAGCAAGATTGGCTCGTTTAAGGAATTTGAGCTAATCATGGAAGATCCGCAAAATGCCAAAAACGATATCTCCACATTTGCTGGGCGTATGGTCGCATTTAGCAAGCTTTTTGGGCGCAAGGAGATGATTGTAGGTGTCGATGAAATCGAGCTTGGCACCGATTTCGAGGAGGCTGCGAGCCTGTATAGCGCGATGATAGAGCGCCTCATGCAAAACGATATCAAAATGATCATCACCACCCACCACAAACGCCTCGCAATGCTTTTGGCAAAAGACGCCAATGTCGAGCTAATCGCCGCGCTGTATGATGAGAAAAACAGCGTCCCAAAATACGAGTTTTTAAAGGGAATTATCGGCAAATCATACGCTTTTGAGACGGCACTTCGATATGGTATAGCGCAAAATTTAGTCGCAGCCGCGCGCCAAAATTACGGCGAAAATAAAGAGAATTTAAACGAAGCAATCTCAAAAGCGATAAATTTAGAGCTAGAATTAAAGCAAAAACTAATCGCCACCGAGCAAAAAGAACGCAAACTAGACGCCCTTACTGCCACGCTAAAAGAGCAAAAAGAAAACGCGCAAAACGAGCTAGCCGCCACGATTTCTAGGCTAGAAAACGAGTATTACCACGCTATAAACGAGGCCAAACGCACTATCAGGCTAAACGATACCAAAGAAAAGCAACGCGCTATAAACCACGCAAACGAGCTAGTTAAGGCGATTTCTAAACCGGAATTTAGTGCCAGCGAGCCTGTGGATTTCAAGGTCGGCGATCGCGTAAAATACGGTAAAATTAAGGGCGAAATCGTAAGCCTAAACAAAACTATGGCGATGATTGAAAGCGACGGAATAAGGCTTCGTGTGCCACGCGATATGCTAAAACTAAGCGGAAATCAGCCAGCCCCAGCGCCAAATAAAATCAGCATAAAGGTCGAAAAACCGCGCGAAGCCTCGCTCGTGCTAGATTTGCACGGACTGCGCGCCGATGAGGCGATAACGCGCCTTGATAAATTCATCAGCCAAAGCCTTGTAATGGGCTTTGACGAGGTTATCGTAAAGCATGGAATCGGCACTGGCAAACTAGCCTACGCCGTAAAAGAGTTTCTCAAATCCCACCCAAGCGTGAAAGATTTCCGCGACGGAGCCCCGAACGAAGGGGGTTTTGGAAGCAAGGTCGTCAAACTCTAAAATTTGCGTGAAATTTCAAAATTTAGTGTGAAATTTTTGCTTTTATGATATTTGGTATCAGTTAAATTTAATCTACAATCCACTATAATAATATCAAATATCAAAATATAAAAGGTTAGCGATGAAAAATTTCACACCAAATAGCGAAATTTTCGGCTTTGCTGGAAACAAAGATTTCGTGCCAGATATTTTTAAGCCGTTTTGCAAAGAGCAGGTTTGCCAAATTTTTTTGACGCTGTATAACGCAAATCTTGGTAGTGCTTATCAAATCCCGCATAAATTTAGCCGTAATTGCACCAAAATTCGCCAAATTTTTGATAAATTTATCAAATTTTCACTCGCCAAAAACAGCCTAAATTTCAAAAAAACAACCAAATTTTGCCTTACTTCAAATTTAATCATTTACTCATTTTTACAGGGCAAAAAGGCTCCACTTTGCGCGAGTTTGCCAAAACTCAAAGTCGCCAAAATCATCGCCCTACTCCAAAACAACGGCGAATTTGGCATTAATTTCGACGCTTCAAGCGGTTTTAAAAATTTCGTGTTTGACAAAATTTCATACAAAAACAAAAACTGCCAAATCTCGCTAAATGGCGAGGTTATCGTCATACAAAGGGGTGAATTTCGCCTTGGAATTTTGCCATTTTTTAGGCAGGTTGGCGACACAAACGGCGCAGGTATTCAAAGCGACATCGCCCTTGCAATCTCGCAAAATTCGCACCTAAATCTAGACACGCTATATCTAGTCTATCCTAGAAGCGAGCATTTTCGCCGTCATATCGAGGTCAAATCCCACTCTTTCGCGCCGGATTTCACTCTCAAACTCGTCCCTTACAGCATAAATAATAAAATTTTTTTGAAAGGATAAAACATGGTAGGAATTATTTTTGGTAGCTCTATGGGCAACACAGAGGACGCTGCAAAGGCGATTTCAGCGCAACTTGGCATTGAAAACGAGGTCATAAATGTCGCCGACATCGCCCCTAGCGAGCTTGACAAATACAGCTCGCTCATCGTAGGAAGCTCGACTTGGAACGACGGCGAGTTGCAGGACGATTGGGCGAGCTTCGATTTTAGCGCTCTTGAAGTTACGGGCAAAACCGTGGCGATCTTTGGCATGGGCGATAGCGCTAGCTACTCGGACGCCTACTGCAACGCAATGGCGGAATTATACGAAAATTTCGTCGCAAAAGGCGCCGTAATCGTGGGTGCGGTGAGCACTGAGGGGTATGAGTTTGACGCTAGCAACGCTGTCAAAGAGGGCAAATTCGTGGGCCTTGCCCTAGATAACGACAACCAAAGCGATTTGACGGATTCTAGAATTAGCGCGTGGGTGGAGCAAATAAAGCCAAATTTGGCGTAAATTTATCTGGTTTGTGGGATACTGCGCCGCGAAATTTTAAAATTTTGCGCGCCTTTTTAAATACTGCGCCGCGAAATTTAGTGGCGCAATTTTAACCAAAGTGGCGAAATCTCGCCACTTTTAGCTTTAAATTTTAAAATTTATTTTGTGTAAAATCCCAAAATTTCGCAAATGTAAATTCTATGAAAATCCTTGTTAGAGTACCACATTTCAGGCTCTTGCGAGCTTACGAAATTCTCTTCTTTAAAATACGAAGTGTAGAGTTTTTTGCATTTTAATATCAAATTTGCCTCTTCAAAACCGATTAAATCCCGCTCTAACAAAACCGAATTTAGCCCGCAATTTGCAGCCTTGTCCTCGTCTTTTCCACTGATTTTGCCACAATATGCCAGAGCCTTTTTGTGTCCAGGCTCAAAAAACGAAAGGCTCATAAGCTCGCCTTTTTCGCTGAATTTGAAGGTGTGGCGTTGCGGGCGGATGTAAATGTGCGCCACTGGCTTTTCCCAAAGATAGCCAAAACCGCCCCATGAAGCGGTCATTGTGTTATACTGCGGATATTTTTCGCTAGTGCCACTACTAACTAGCATCCACTCTTTTCCTACGCTACTAAACGGCTTTAAAACGCTATCTAGGGCTTTTATATCTGGCTCGTTAAATTTAAAACTCATAAAATTTCCTTTTTTTAAAATTCGCCGAATTTTACCTGTTTTTTGTTTAAATTTGCAAATTTCACGCAGTATTATCATTGCAAGGAGCAAAGCAACGAAGTCAATCTACGAGTTTAAAATTTCAAAGGGTAAATTTCCAGAAATAAAAAAAAGGGATTTGGCAAATTCGCCAAATCCCTGTGTGAAGTATCAAACGGGCTAAATTTTAGCCGTTGCGTTTTTTGATAATCTCTTCGCTTACATTTTTTGGAACTTCATCGTAGTGGTCAAATTCCATTGAGTAAGTAGCTCTACCTTGTGTTTGAGAACGAAGGTCAGTAGAGTAACCAAACATCTCTGAAAGTGGGCAGAAAGCGTCGATGATTTTATTTCCACCGCGTTCGCCCATGTTATTTACTTGGCCGCGGCGTTTGTTTAGATCGCCGATTACATCGCCCATATACTCCTCAGGAGTTTCTACTTCGACTTTCATCATAGGCTCTAAGATAACTGCGCCAGCTTTGCGTGCGCCCTCTTTAAAGCCCATTGAAGCGGCTAGTTTAAACGCCATTTCAGAGCTATCGACTTCGTGGTAGCTTCCGTCAAATACTGTAACTTTGACATCTTCGACAGGGTATCCAGCCAAAACACCACTTTGCATAGCTTCTTGGCAACCTTTATCGACAGCTGGGATATATTCTTTTGGAATCGCACCACCTTTGATATCATTAACAAACTCATATCCGCTACCTGGCTCTAATGGCTCTAAGCGCAAATATACATGGCCGTATTGACCGCGACCGCCTGATTGTTTAGCATATTTGTATTCTTGCTCGACAGATTTGCGGATAGTCTCGCGGTAAGCAACTTGTGGTTGGCCAACCTCTGCATCGACTTTAAATTCGCGAAGCATACGATCGACAATGATTTCAAGGTGAAGCTCACCCATACCGCTAATGATTGTTTGACCGCTCTCTTCGTCAGTTGCTACACGGAAGCTTGGATCTTCTTGTGCAAGTTTTTGAAGTGCGATACCCATTTTCTCTTGGTCTGCTTTTGTTTTTGGCTCAACTGCGACGCTGATAACTGGATCTGGGAATTCCATACGCTCTAAGATAACTTTGTCTTTTTCGCTAGCTAGTGTATCACCAGTAAGTGTATCTTTTAGGCCGACAATCGCGCCGATTTCGCCAGCGTAAAGCTCTTTGACTTCCTCGCGTTTGTTTGAGTGCATTCTAAGCAAACGACCGATACGCTCTTTTTTGTTTTTACCAGAGTTGATTACATAGCTTCCGCTCTCTAACATACCGCGGTAAATTCTAACGAAAGTTAGCTGGCCGACAAATGGGTCAGTCATAATCTTAAATCCAAGACCTGCGAATTCGCCGTCGTCAGTAGATAGAACTTCTGCTTCGCTTCCGTCCTCATAAACGCCTTTGATAGCTGGAACTTCGTTTGGAGCTGGTAGATAGGCTACGACAGCGTCAAGTAGTGGTTGAACACCTTTGTTTTTGAAAGCTGTTCCGCACATCATAGGGAAAAATGCTAGGCTTAGGCAGCCTTTTTTGATACCAGCTTTAATCTCTGCCTCGCTTAGCTCTTCGCCTGCGAAATATTTTTCCATTAAAGCTTCATCAGTCTCAGCAACTGCTTCGATCATTTTGTCGCGATATTCTTGTGCTTTTTCTTTTAATTCAGCTGGAATTTCGCCTACTTCTGGTGCGCTTGGACCTTTTGCATCGTCCCAAGTAAGGGCTTTCATAGTGATTAAATCAACTACGCCTTTGAAGTTGTCTTCTGCGCCGATTGGAATTTGAATCGGAACTGGTGTAGCTTTTAATCTATCGCGGACTTGCTGCTCGACATTGAAGAAATTTGCGCCTACGCGGTCCATTTTATTTACGAAAATAATTCTTGGAACTTGGTATTTGTTCGCTTGTCTCCAAACAGTCTCACTTTGTGGTTGCACGCCACCGACTGAACAAAATACAGAAACAGCGCCGTCTAGAACACGCATAGAGCGTTCAACTTCGATAGTAAAATCAACGTGTCCCGGGGTGTCGATTAGATTGATTTGGTGATCGTTCCAAAAGCAAGTAGTCGCAGCAGAAGTAATAGTAATACCTCTTTCTCTCTCTTGCTCCATCCAGTCCATAGTAGCAGCACCCTCATGCACCTCGCCGATTTTGTGGCTCATACCTGTGAAAAATAGAATTCTTTCGCTTGTTGTAGTTTTACCAGCGTCGATATGAGCGGCAATTCCGATATTTCTAACACGATTAAGTGGAGTTTTTCTTGCCATAGTTTTCTCCTACCAGCGATAGTGAGCAAATGCTTTATTAGCTTCTGCCATTTTGTAAGTATCTTCTTTTTTCTTAAATGAAGAACCTTTTGAATTCGCTGCATCAAGTAGCTCGTAAGCTAATCGCTCGATCATAGTTCTTTCGCTTCTTTTTCTAGCAAAAGTGATTATCCAGCGGATTGCCAAAGCTTGTTGGCGAGCTGGGCGAACTTCGATTGGAACTTGATAAGTTGCACCACCCACGCGGCGAGATTTAACTTCCATAAGTGGTTTTACATTTTCGATAGCGTCGTTAAAAACATCGATACCTTTGGCTTCGCCGCCTTTTTTGTCGATCAAATCAAGCGCACCATACATAATCTCAGTTGCAACGCTTTTTTTGCCGTCATACATAAGTGAATTAATAAATTTAGTGATTACTTTGTTGCCATAAATTGGGTCAGGCATAACTTCCCTTACGGGAGCTTTTCTTCTTCTCATTTTATTATTCCTTCAAATTTGAAAATTTTACTCAAATTTAACCAAAACTAAGGGTTAAATCTGTCTTAGCTAAACTATTTTTTAGGGCGTTTAGCACCGTATTTAGATCTAGAAACTGTTCTTTTTGCGACACCTGCGGTATCAAGCGCACCACGAACAATGTGATATTTAACACCCGGTAAGTCTTTTACACGACCGCCGCGAACTAGAACAATGCTGTGTTCTTGTAGGTTATGACCTTCACCGCCGATATAGCTGATGACTTCAAAACCGCTTGTTAGCCTTACTTTGGCAACTTTTCTCAAAGCTGAGTTTGGTTTTTTAGGAGTTGTTGTATAAACTCTGGTGCAAACTCCGCGTCTTTGAGGACACTCTTTTAGCGCAGGTGATTTTGACTTTACAGTCACTTTTTTGCGCTCTTTTCTGACCAATTGATTTATGGTTGGCACAGTAAATTCCTTTCATCAAAAAATTTATTAAATAAAAAAGAGATTGATTTTACAAAAAAATTACTTAAACTACTATGAATTTATGCTTTTTCTAAGAAATGTAGATATTTTACTTATTAAATTTAAATGTAGGGTGGGCGTTTCGCCCACCATTAAGGTTGCCAAATTTTTCGGTGGGCAAGGATGCCCCACCCTACTCATTTTAAATATGGTTAAATATAAGAAAAATTTGCCTTATATTTATTTTTAATTTTTTTAAAAAATTAATATCAAAGCAGAACTTCTTGATTGTGTATATTATACACAATCAAAAATGGAAAATTTAAAAAATATTTATTTATTTAAAAAATTTCATTTTTCTATTTTCGGAAATCTTTTACCAAACCTTTCGCCAGTCGATATAACTTTTTCTAAAACATCTATTTTTATTGCAGTTTTTATCATATTATTATATTCAATGCCTGCTTTGCGACATTCTTCTTTGTATTCGCTTGTTATTGAAGCTAAACAATCATAAGCTATATTAATTATTTCTACATCCTGTTCAAAAAAATCTTTATATGAAACACTTTGCTTTGAAAGAAAATAATTTAAAAATCCTATTACATAATACGGTATAGGTGTTTTTTCTAAACCATTTTGTTTTTGATCAAATTCGGCTTTTTTATAAAATAAGTATAATTTAATCATATTATCAATAGATAAATCGCTATCAATATTAATAGAATATTTATTATAAATTTCGCTACTTTGTTTTAAAATTTCTGGCTTATATACATACGCTTTGTATCCATCTTCTCGCAAAGCAAGATAAACTTGTAATAATTTTTCTAAATCAATTGATAAATCTGCAAATTTAAAATTTATATAACCTACTTCATCTGCATATTTTTTAGCTTTATTTATTAATTTATCTTTGTTGTTCTTTAAAAAATCTTTGTATTTTATTTTATCACTTGGTTTAACAAGCAGAACAAATCCTCGTTTTTTAAATTCGTCCTGTAATCTATAAAATTTATCATGATTTGTGGCAAAAGCTTTATCGGAAACTGCATTTTGTCTATTTGTATATCTAACAACATTTTTAGCAAAATTATTATTTACTTCATCTTCCAAATTAGGTATAACCAATGCTTTAACCATAATGTAAGTTGATGAAAATTCATTTTCTATTTCTTCTTCATTATAATTATCTAATACTTGCACTATTGAATTTACCGTTTGACACCCATTAACAATTTGCGGTTGGATTAATGGCAAAATTCTTTTAGATTTTTCCATTTTATCAGTTTTTATTTCCGAACAAGTTATAGTTATTCCATTATTGTAATATAAAAAATTTTTTCTTTCTTCTGGATCTTGAAGTGTGCGTATAATTCCATTATTAACGGATGTTTTTGAACCTACGCCTAAATATTCTCTAATATTTTCTTCAAATAATGGATAATCGCCAGCTTCTTTATACATTTTATAAATTTCTGTAATAGGGGCTATAATATAATATGGTTCACATATACCATTTCCTATACCATATTCTTCTTTTAATGCGGCAAAAGTGCCTTTATTGAATGTTTTTAAATTATAAGTAAATTTTGTATTGTTTTTATAATTTTTTCCATAGTAAAGATCATAAATATCACTTATAGTATGATATTTTGCATTTATGTGAGCTTTTATTTTTGGGTGAGTAGTAATATTAAAACTATCAATATTCTTTTGGCTATCAGTATTTTTCTTATCATTTGCAGCGTTGAAATGCAAGAAAATTTTTTGCATCTTCATCATCAACGATAGAATTGAATGCTTCTTGCAATTCTTTTGATTTATATTTTCCGTCTAACAATTGTGTTAAAGGGGTAATAAGAAAATCAGAAACATCATTTCGCTTAATTGGATCATTTTTTGCATAATATTTATTTTGAACAATATATAACTCTTTATTATTTTTATAAAAAACAAAACAATCAATATTTTTATCATTTCCTTCTGTTATATTAGAGCCAACCAGCTCTTCATCCATTGAATATATTCTAGATAAAATCCAATAATTAAATGCGTATGCTTCATCATTAATTCTTGGATCTTTATCTTTAAAATTGTCTTGCAATATACATATATCTTCTTTAATTTGTTCCAAAAAATTATCAATTTTATCCATAAAAAATTCCTTTCAAATTCTTATTACCATTATTCTAACAAATTTAATCTTTAAAATCACAAATTTAACATACTATACATAAGTCAATTTATCGATACAAATTTACTTATACGCATTTTCTCTTGTTGTGATTTCGATAACTTCGATTATCAGTATATCATCGTGCTTTTCGCCGATTACTCGGTAATGAATTCCTACATACCATTTCCAGCGATTTTCGTATCCTTCCATTTTGCCACAGTTTTCAACGCAAATGGATTTTCTATTTTTTCAAGCTCTTCCAAAAATATCACAATTCGCTCTGCACTTTTTTTATCGCCAATTTTAATTTTTGTAAGTTGTTTGTCTGCTTTTTTTACAAGTCTGATTTTATACATTTTATTCACCAAACATTTGAGCTCTAACTTCTGCTCTTAATGCTTCTTGCTCCGATATTGGCATTTTTTGAATTTCGGCTCTTATTTCTTTGATACTCGGGGCTTCATCTAGCGAATAGCCATCTTGTTTCTCTTTCAAAACCTTAAACGGCAAACCGCCTACTTTTAAGGCTTGTTTTAAAAATATTCTAAGAGCCGTCGTGGTATCAAGTCCCAAATCAGCAAACAACTCATCTGCTTGTTTTTTTAATTTTTCATCTACTCTTAATTGTATTAAACTTGTAGCCATTTTAAATCCTTTTGTATGAAATTTGATTGATTTTATATTATATCATATTTTTAATTTATACAAATAAGAAATGTCAAAATAAATTATAAATTCAGTCTTTAACAATCGCAAAGCGTCCGCCGCCAGTGGCTAAAAGACAAAGCGAAATTCCGATATAAAGATATAGAATTTCGGCTACAAAAACCGCCACATTGGATTACCACGCCCATTGCATAGCTCCTTACAATAACAAAATATGTGAAATTTTAAAATTCAAATTTCAAGCTACGGGCTAAATTTAAAATTTAACCCATAGCTTAAATTTGGAAATTTGAGAATTTTGCAGAATTTATAAATTCTAAATTCTTATTCGCT
>NZ_JAOVTJ010000011.1:0-1328 GCF_027736965.1 Campylobacter sp. JMF_11 EL3 | reverse complement strand
TCAATCCCTCAAACCTAAACAAGGACGATTGAGTTTATGATGAATATCTTGTGAGAGAATATTCATTTGTACTCTAGAAAGGAGGTGATCCAACCGCAGGTTCTCCTACGGTTACCTTGTTACGACTTCACCCCAGTCGCTGATTCCACTGTGGACGGTAGCTAGTTTAGCATTCCGGCTTCGAGTGAAATCAACTCCCATGGTGTGACGGGCGGTGAGTACAAGACCCGGGAACGTATTCACCGTAGCATGGCTGATCTACGATTACTAGCGATTCCGGCTTCATGCTCTCGAGTTGCAGAGAACAATCCGAACTGGGACATATTTTATAGATTTGCTCCATCTCGCGATATTGCGTCTCATTGTATATGCCATTGTAGCACGTGTGTCGCCCTAGGCATAAGGGCCATGATGACTTGACGTCGTCCACACCTTCCTCCTCCTTACGAAGGCAGTCTATTTAGAGTGCTCGGCCGAACCGTTAGCAACTAAATACGTGGGTTGCGCTCGTTGCGGGACTTAACCCAACATCTCACGACACGAGCTGACGACAGCCGTGCAGCACCTGTCTCAACATTCTAGCAAGCTAGCACTCTCTTATCTCTAAGAGATTTGTTGGATATCAAGCCTAGGTAAGGTTCTTCGCGTATCTTCGAATTAAACCACATGCTCCACCGCTTGTGCGGGTCCCCGTCTATTCCTTTGAGTTTTAATCTTGCGACCGTACTCCCCAGGCGGTATACTTAATCCGTTAGGTGGATTACTGCCATGACTAGCATAGCAACAACCAGTATACATCGTTTAGGGCGTGGACTACCAGGGTATCTAATCCTGTTTGCTCCCCACGCTTTCACGCATTAGCGTCAGTTAAGTTCCAGTAGATCGCCTTCGCAATGGGTATTCTTCTTGATCTCTACGGATTTTACCCCTACACCAAGAATTCCATCTACCTCTCCCTTACTCTAGATTACCAGTTTCCCAAGCAGTTTAACGGTTAAGCCGTTAGATTTCACAAGAGACTTGATAATCCGCCTACGCGTCCTTTACGCCCAGTGATTCCGAGTAACGCTTGCACCCTCCGTATTACCGCGGCTGCTGGCACGGAGTTAGCCGGTGCTTATTCGTTAGGTACCGTCAGTGTTCTTCCCTAACAAAAGGAGTTTACGCTCCGAAAAGTGTCATCCTCCACGCGGCGTTGCTGCTTCAGGGTTTCCCCCATTGAGCAATATTCCCTACTGCTGCCTCCCGTAGGAGTCTGGACCGTGTCTCAGTTCCAGTGTGACTGATCATCCTCTCAGACCAGTTATGCGTCATAGCCTTGGTAAGCC
>NZ_JAOVTJ010000010.1:0-1396 GCF_027736965.1 Campylobacter sp. JMF_11 EL3 | reverse complement strand
TCGCTTACATATTTTTCATTAAATTTATTTAAAATTAGCATTGTTGGCGCCCCTATCGCGACATTTACAAAGCAGATTATCACAGTGGCTTTGGTAATTATAGCTGTAATGCTGTTTTGTGTGATTTTGTATCAAAAATACTCAAAAACTCTCGTGAAAAATTTCAAATTTGCCATTTTGTTTTGGGTGTGTTTTATGACAGCTTTTGCCCTAAATCCTATGGTTGTGGCGTGCTATAAACTTTATATGTTATTAAATCCGCCTGTTATCGCACTCAAACACGCAGTCTATCCATACCTAAAAGTCCCAAATCCAAAAATTGCAATCAAAAATAAAAATATTGTTTATATTTTTTTAGAAAGCTTTAACCAAAGCTACACAAATCCGCAAATTTTCCCAGATCTTACGCCTTATATTTCAAATTTAACGCATAAAATCAATTTTAGCAATGTCGGGCAAAGCCATGGCGCACAAATCACCATAGAGGGTATGTTTGCGGCAAACTGCGCCCTGCCATATATTTTTAACTTCTCAAATCCTGATAAAAACGCATTTTATCCAAACATAAAATGTGCTAGCGAAATTCTAAAAGATCAGGGGTATCATACATACTTTATGAAGGGTGCGCCACTGGATTTTCAAAAAACAGATGAGTATCTAGAAGCGGGCAAATTCGATGAAACCAAAGGCAACGAAGAGTTAATCGCGCAAAGTGCTACAAGGCTAAATGAGTGGGGCGTAGATGATGACGAGATGTTTGAGATAGCATGGGAGGATTTCGTGCGCCTATCAAAAAGCAAAAAGAAATTTTTCCAAAACATTTTAACAGTTTCAACCCATGTGCCAAACGGCTTTATACCGAAAGCTTGCGAAAATATATCGTATGAAAAGCATGATATACAAATGCTACGCGCAGTCAAATGCACAGATATGTTGCTTGGTAAATTTATCGATAAAATCCGCGCTTCGGAATTTAGCAAAAATACCATTATCGTCATACAAAGCGACCACAAAGTCCCCGTAATCGAAGAGAGCAAAGAGGTAGAAAAACTCGCAAATTCACAGGGCGGACTTGTTTTTATGATATTAGACGATGATATTAAAGAGGATATTTATATAGATAATAATGGTTCTAGTATCGATACGATGACTACGCTTTTGGGGTATTTGGGTATATTAGACGAGATGAATTTGGGCAAAAATTTGCTAAAAAGCAACGGATTTAGGATAACTGGTGCGTTTCCTGGTTTGGTAGCTAGATTGCTTCCGCATATCGATTATGCAGAGATAGATAAATAATGTCTAACATAATTATCCTTACAAACAAAAAAAGCTCGGAAGCCGAAGCTCCGAGCCAGTTATTATTTTTTAACTTAGTAAGAAATTATCTTACAAC